>NZ_AYYT01000001.1 GCF_001435955.1 Ligilactobacillus salivarius DSM 20555 = ATCC 11741
AGTATATCGCTTAGTATATGCAAAAAGCGATTATTTAACTACACTGAGATTATAATAGAAAAGAAAATTGATAGTGTAGCTTGAAAATCTTTCTTAAGAATTATTTTCTGAATTTACTGGAAATGAATAAGTTATTTAGAACTTATCGAGAAATAATAATAAAAAAATATCTTGGGGATAAAAAAGTCTCAAGACTTAAAAATTGCTAGATATTTATGTTACTAAAAATATTAATTCCTAATATTTTATTATAAATCGATTTAGATGATGATTTACTGGGCCACCGAGAACTTGAAAATGCAAACTATTTTAAAATATATCTTTCAATCAGCAAAAACGTATGCTATAATAGTCTTTGTTGATGCGGGTGTAGTTTAGTGGTAAAACCACAGCCTTCCAAGCTGTTGTCGCGAGTTCGATTCTCGTCACCCGCTTGTATATGTGAGTATAGTTAGTAAGATCTTCTTACTGGCTATTTTTTTATTATCAGTAATTTTGGTATAAATAAAAAGCAGCTCTACTATAATAGAGTAAGGCTACTTAAAAATAATCTTTATTAACAAGAGATACTATTCTTCTATTTCATAGGCTAAGTATTTATAAGCAAATTGGTATCCTAGTTTTTGTGCTAAACGCAAAGATATTTCAGTATGAGCATCCCAGCTTGGATATAGGCCTTGGTCAAGGCAAGTTATTATTAATTGAGAACAAGCAATTGTTGCTAATCCTCGTCTTTGAAAATCTGGATGTGTGGCAACTTCAATTTCAATTCCATTTTGATATGATGAAAAAGAACTAGCTCCCGCAACGATACTTTGGTCATTAATAATTACATAACCAAGTCCTAATTTTTTAAACTCATCATAGTTACTATAATTTCCTACCAAGTCAGTTGACCATTCTTTTTGTAAACATTGATCATATAAACTAGCATCAATTGAGTGCATTTGAAATTCTGGTGATAGTTTTTCAATGTTTAATTGGAGTTTGGGTGTATCAAAATTAGTATCCTTGAGGGTTGCATAACGCGTAAATTTTCTGACTTGATCACCACAATATCTCTCAATCATGTTAGCCCATTCTGTATTTTGGGGTACCATAATTAAATCAGAGCAAGCGTCAACGGCAGTAGTAATAAGGTTCAAATTAGGTTTTCCAGCAAAAAAAGAAAATGCTGAATTGATGCCTAGTATTGCTAATGCTGATTGAGGATTAGAATTATCATCAACAATAATTTGTCCCATAGTCCCATCTAAACATGACCAAATTATTGTTTGATCCCATCCAGTAAATAGGGAGTGAACCTTTTGCATAGTTTGTTCTTTCATAATTTTCGTATCCTTTCTGAATCTTTCTGTGTCTGTAATTTGAAACTTAATATTTTGATTGCAAAATTTTCTATATAATAGATTATCAGATTGTTTTGCTTATAAATCAACATTTGCATCATTCTTTATAGTAGAAACTGTTAGTGTACAATTATTATAACGTACTCATTTATTGACTATTTAATGAGTTTGACTATTACAAAATAATTTGATATTATACTTTAAGTGTGCATAAACTTTTAAAGAATTAATTGAAACCTTTAATATACATAACTTTAATAGTATAATTATGCCTGAGCAATAGTTTAAAGTATTGCAGATAATGATCGTTAATACTTTGAGAATGGGGCAGGTTGACTAGCGATCTGGCTCGCCTTTTTGCTTATGTTAAATTATTTTGAGAGGTGCTGCTTTTGGAAAACTTCGATTATTTACAAATGTTGGCTGGAGAACTTTACATAGCTCGTGATGTTGCTGAAGTATGTGATCCTCGCGAAGGACGTGAAATTACAAGGCAAATTAATCAAACTGATCGCAATGAAAGGGAGAAAATCAAGCGTTTAGTAGGAAAGATTGTAGCACACAAAGATAATAATTACTGGATAACACCACCTGTATATGTTGATTATGGGAAGCATATCACTGTGGGCAGCAATTTTTATTGTAATCTGGATTGCATTTTCCTTGATGTTAATAAAATTACAATTGGTGACAATGTTATGGTTGGACCAAGAGTGAGTTTCTATACAGCTGGTCATCCAACTGATGCAGAAATCAGAAATGAAGCGTTAGAATTTGGATTACCAATTACTGTAAAAAATAATGTCTGGATAGGTGGAAATGTTGTAATTCTACCAGGAGTAACAATCGGTAAAAATTCGATTGTCGCTGCTGGTGCGGTAGTTACAAAAGATGTACCTGACAATGTAATCGTTGGTGGCAATCCAGCTAGAGTTATTCGTGAAATAGGGGAAGCCGATAAGGCAAAGTGGGAACGAATGAAAGATACATATTATAGAAAGAAAAAAGAATTCGAGGAGAGATAATTTTGAATACAAGAAAAAATAGCTCAGATTTTCCTGTGCGTCGTTGGTATGGCGATGCTTTTGGGATTAGTGGAGCAGTCTTCTTATTAACATTATTACTAGTGATATTTAATGTAAAGGTATTTGTTAATTTTGAAGATAATATTACCGCTACTTTCCAATCTATGTTTGGTTTGCCAAAAATGGATTATAGTGGTGGATTATTAAACGATATCATGACATTTGTGGCATCTTATTTTGATACTAAGCCAATTATTGCAATCACAATTGTAGTGGGAATTGTATTGATTTTAAGACGCCAAATCAAAATAGGTATTTGGTTGATGTATGTTGTAGCAAGTGGTGGCATTATAGGGTTAGTTTTAAAAGCTTTGATCAAGCGTCCACGTCCACTTCATCATCTTCCAATTGATGATGGATATTCATTCCCAAGTGGACATTCTCTAGCAAGTACTTTATTGATTTGGGCAATCATCTTCGTTGTTCTTCCCTTAATCAAGAAGGAAAATGTTCGTAGAATTGTTGGTTGGTTGTTAGTCTTATTGTGGGTATTAATCTTATTCTCTAGACTATACTTTGCAGCTCATCACTTTGGCGATGTCCTAGGTGGCGTAAGTTTCTCACTTGCTTGGTTATGGTTGAATATGGCGTTATATCCCAAGATTTTTATGAGAAATTAGAAATTTAATTCAGGGTATATTTTTAAGGATCCTAAGAAAAAATTTTTCTTGGGATCCTTTTTATTTTGGCCTTAATGTTTGCATGATAATTTTTGGAATTGCTTATATGGTAAAATAATAGTAGGAAGTAATATTTTTTTGAATAATGGTAAATAATTATGAAAGGGGTTTATTATATGGATGATAAGTTAGTAAATTGGATTGCAGAATTACAAAGTATCGCACAAGCTGGTTTAACTTATGGTAAAGATGTTTATGATCGTGAACGTTATCAACGTATTAGAGAAATCACTGCTGAAATGATGGCAGCCAAAACTGGACTTTCATTGGAAAAAGTGACTGATTTGTTTTGTGGTGAAACTGGTTATCAAACGCCTAAAGTGGATACAAGAGCGGTTATTTTTAAAGATAACAAGATATTACTTGTACATGAGAGCGATGGTACTTGGTCTTTACCTGGTGGTTGGGTTGAATTTAATCTATCAATAAAGGAAAATACGATAAAAGAAATTCGTGAAGAAACAGGATTAGAGGCAACTGCAGAGAAAATAATCGCTATACATGACAGAAATAAGCATAATGTTCCTGAATATGTATATGGTGTCTGCAAGATTTTCGTTTTATGCCGAGTTCATGGTGGAGAATTTGTAAAGAATATCGAGACGACAGGTTTTGAATATTTTGCTGAAAATGAAATCCCTAATCTTGCTCTTGCTAAGAATAATGAAGAACAGGTAAAAATGTGTTTTCGTGCTTATAATGATCCGAATTGGGAAGTGGAGTTTGATTGATGTTTAATAAATTTTGGGGAAGAGACGTTGAAATAGTTGATATTGATGATAGAAAATGGATAGGTTATGTAGTAGGGATTGAGTCTCCTGCTGATTCAGATGATAATCAATGGTGGCTAGATGTAGAAGTGCCCGATCCTGGTTTTGAAACAGGTTTAGCGATATCAGAAAGTGAAATAAAGCAAATTAAAATTATAAATTAACTTATATGCATATATAGTAATTTCCGTACGATCTGCACAACTATCTAAGTATAACTTTATTATTGGCCGTCTTTTTGACGGTTATTTTATTGTTGTCATTTTTTAGATTGCAATTGCCCAACGAATAACTATAATTAGACTTAACATAAAGAGATGAATGTAGGTGGTTTAATGTATGACATTTTGGCAATCCAAAATAAATGGGTCAACAAGTTAGTTTGGCTTCGGCGGCGTGTTATTGTAAGAGCAGTGCAACGAACCTTACTATCCTTGTTTCCTTTTGCTCTTTTAGGAAGCATCGCCAGAGTTGTTTCAATTTCATTTTTATCAGACAAGGGGTTTATTAACAGTATTCTCGCGATGCCTAAATGGTTTCCGGATTTCCGTTTAGTAAAGCTATTATTCAATAACTTTGCGACCTTTACAATTGGCATTTTAGCTTTGCTAGCGGCATACTATTGTGCCAAATATACGGCTGAATTTTACCGAAAAGATCAGCAAGTAGCAGGTATTACAGGTTTGATCTCTTATTTATTCGTATGTATGGTAAATATTTCTGAAAATGGAGACGGTATTATTAATTTACCAGTAGACGCGATGATGTTAGGAGCAAACGGAATTCTTTTGGGCCTATTGGTTGGTTACATAACAGGACAAATTTTCCGAAAGTTCGGAGGCATTGATTTAAAAAAGGCTAAAAGTCATTCGCCAAATGTGTTAGAGAAAGCATTTAATTCACTTTTAGCAATTATACTTTCTTTTTTAGTAGCAATTGTCATTAATGGATTATTATATCTATTCTTTAGATATGGTATATACGATGCAATCGCTGATTATGTAACAAACATTTCCCTTAAACATAGCAATTTTTCAATGACGCTATTTGGAACTTTTGTAACAACAATTTTTGCCTGGTTAGGATTTAGTGGGCCTTATCAATATCGTTCATTTGTAGATGATAATACTTCTGTTGAAAATCTTAATTATGCATTGAAATATCACTCTGTTTGGGGTGTACCACATCCATTCTCAGAATATTCGCTCTACCACAGTTTTGGAACTTTTGGTGGAATTGGCTCAATTTTAGCTCTGATTGTAGCGATCTTAATTGTTTCTGGGGCAGGAAGCTATCGTCGCGTTGGTGTGTCTGGCCTAATACCAACACTATTTAATAGTGGGACTTCTGTTATGATAGGACTCCCAGTGATGTTTAATCCTTTATATTTAATACCGTTTATTCTTACTCCGATATTGAATATAGTAATTGCAGCTCTAGCTATTATTGCACATATTATGCCACCAGTTGTTTATCCAGTACCAATGGGGACACCTGGACCTTTAGTAGCTTTTATTGGTACTGGAGGAAATTTTGTAGCTCTAATAATTGGAGTTATTGTCTTTTTTATCGACATTATAGTCTATATTCCTTTTGTTAGACTGAACGAACAAATATGGTTGAAAATGCAATATATTTACTTGCAAGAAGAAAAGGAGGGCGAGTAAATGACTAAAAAACGAACAAGAATTATCTTATTTGTGACCTTAATTTTTATCATTCTACTCGCAATTCCTTCTTATTTTTGGACTAAGAGTAATATCAAAGAGTTAAATGCTTTCTATAACTCTAAACTTTCGCCGGTAATTATGATTCCAGGAAGTTCAGCCACAGAGAATAGATTTGATACTTTGGTAACAAAACTCAATCAACATACTAGAAATAAACATAGCTTGTTGAAGGTTAAAGTTTGGAATAATGGAAAAATTACCTATAAGGGTAAAATTAGGGCTAATGACAATGAACCAATTATTGTAGTGGGATTTGAAAATAATAAAGATGGTTATAGCAATATAAAGAAACAAGCACGCATGTTTAATCAAGCATTTGCAGCGTTGCAAGCTCGTTATAAGTTTAATAATTTTAAAGGGATTGGGCACTCTAATGGTGGATTAATATATACTGACTTCTTGGAACAGTATTTCAATGAGTATAGTCAAGTTGAGATTAAACGACTAATGACAATTGGTACACCGTATAATTTTGATGAAACGTCTATTTCTAATAAAACAGAAATGTTAGCAGACTTTATTGCAAATAGAGAAAGTATTCCAACCAATCTTACCGTTTATTCGGTGGCAGGGACTGAAACCTATGATTCTGATCGATTAGTACCGGAAAGTAGTGTTTCAGCTGGTAAATATATTTATCAAAAGCAAGTTAAGCATTTTACTGAAATAACTGTTACAGGAGAAGATGCAGAACACTCTGACTTGCCACAAAACGATGAAGTTGTAAGTTTGATTGAACGTTACATGCTTGATAATCAAAATCAAGGAATGAATCGAAAAGGAAAGAATCCACAAGATAACTTACAAAAACAAGATAAAAAAAAGATAGTTATGCCGGTTAAAAACTGGTATAACTATCTTTTTTTAGAAATAATAACTTTTTAAATGATTTTGAAAAATAAAGACAAACTAGATTACAACGAGCAAAAACAAATTTTGAATAATGCATAACAAAAGTTATTGAATTTTATTTCAAATATGCTATACTCTAAGCATTGAATAAAGTAAACATTGATGAAAAAGGGACTATTCATAAGGATAGATACAGCGAGTCTGGATAGTGTAAGCAGATGCTATTCTGAATAGTTTGGCGTTTTCGGAGTTTATACGAATTAAGTTGCTAGTTTAACTAGAAGTAGGGTGGAACCGCGATGACGAAAGATCGTCCCTATGTTAACCAGAGGCGTTGCATAGGAACGGTCTTTTTCTTATGCAACGAGTTTGATTAGCTTTCGAATCATTTATTCAAAGGAGTATTGTAATGACAAAGAAATTAGCATTGCAAGATATTATTTTAACGTTGCAACAATTTTGGGCTAAACAAGGCTGTATGTTGATGCAATCATATGATACTGAAAAAGGTGCCGGAACAATGAGTCCTTATACATTCTTAAGAGCTATTGGACCAGAACCATGGAATGTTGCCTATGTAGAACCATCACGTCGTCCTGCTGATGGTCGTTATGGTGATAACCCTAACCGTTTATATCAACATCACCAATTCCAAGTTTTGATGAAGCCATCTCCAAGTAACATTCAAGAACTTTACCTTGATAGTTTACGTGCCTTAGGTATTGAACCTAAAGAACATGATATTCGTTTCGTTGAAGATAACTGGGAAAATCCATCTATGGGTTGTGCCGGTGTTGGTTGGGAAGTATGGTTAGATGGAATGGAAATCACTCAATTTACTTACTTCCAACAAGTTGGTGGTTTAGAAGTTAAACCAGTTGCTGCCGAAGTAACATATGGTTTGGAACGTCTATCATCATATATTCAAGACGTAGATTCTGTTTATGATCTAGAATGGGCAGACGGTGTTAAGTACGGTGATATTTTCAAAGAACCTGAATATGAACATTCTAAGTATTCATTTGAAGAAAGTAACCAAGAAATGTTACTAAACTTATTTGATACATTTGAAACAGAAGCTAAGAAGCAACTTGCAAATGGACTAGTTCATCCAGCTTACGATTATATTTTGAAATGTAGTCATACTTTCAACTTACTTGATGCTCGTGGTGCAGTATCTGTAACAGAAAGAGCGGGTTACTTATCAAGAATTAGAAATATGGCTAAATCTGTAGCTAAAGTATTCGTAGCTGAAAGAAAGAAACTAGGTTACCCATTAATTAAAGATGAAAAACTAAGACAAGAGTTACTAAAGGAGGAAAAATAATGGCTCATACATTTTTACTAGAAATCGGACTAGAAGAAATACCAGCACATGTTGTTACTCCTAGTGTTAACCAATTAGTACAAAAGACAACAAAATTCTTAAAAGAACAAAGAATAGATTTTGATGAAGTTATCCCATATTCAACTCCACGTCGTTTGACAGTAAAAGTAACAGGCTTAGCTGATAAACAAGCTGACATTGAAGAAGAAGCTAAGGGACCTTCAAAGAAAATCGCTTTGGATGATGAAGGCAATTGGTCCAAAGCTGCTCAAGGTTTCGTTAGAGGCCAAGGCGTAACAGTTGACGATATCTTCTTTAAAGAATTAAAAGGTACAGAATACGTATATGTTAAGAAATTTATTCCTGGTAAGCCAGTTTCCGAAGTTTTAACAGGAATGAAAGATGTAGCGATGGACTTAAAATTCCCTACAATGATGCGTTGGGGATCTAATGATTTTGAATATGTTCGTCCAATTAAGTGGTTAGTAGCTTTATTAGATGATGAAGTAGTACCATTTGAAATTTTAGATATTAAAACAGGTCGTACAACTCAAGGACATCGTTTCTTAGGTGAAGCAGTTGACGTTCCATCAGCTGACAAGTACTTAGAAACATTAGAAACACAAAAAGTAATTGCTGATGCTGGGGTTAGAAAAGCAGAAATTCGTAAACAAATTGATGCTTTAGCAACTGAAAATAATTGGAACATTGTTGTTGATGAAGACTTATTAGAAGAAGTTAACAACTTAGTAGAATATCCAACAGTTTTTGCTGGCAAATTCAAAGAAGAATACTTGCAAGTGCCAAATGAAGTTTTAATTACTTCCATGAAAGATCATCAACGTTTCTTCTACGTAACAGATAAAGACGGTAACTTATTGCCAAACTTTGTATCTGTTAGAAACGGTAACAAGGATTACTTAGAAAATGTTGTAGCCGGCAATGAAAAAGTGTTAACTGCTCGTCTAGAAGATGCTAAGTTCTTCTATGAAGAAGATCAACAACATACAATTGCTGACTATGTTGAAAGATTAAAGAAAGTTATGTTCCATGATAAGATCGGTACTATCTATGAAAAGATGGAACGTGTAAATCTATTAGCTAAATTCCTTGGAAACAAGTTAGGCTTATCTGAAACTGAATTAAAAGATTTAGACAGAGCATCTATGATTTATAAGTTCGACTTAGTAACAGGTATGGTTGGTGAATTCTCTGAACTTCAAGGTATCATGGGTGAAATTTACGCTCGTTTACAAGGTGAAGATGATAATGTAAGTACTGCAATCCGTGAAGAATACATGCCAACAAGCTCTGAAGGCGAACTACCTCAAAGTAATGTAGGTGCAGTATTGTCAATTGCTGACAAATTAGACAGTATTCAATCATTCTTTGCTGCTAACATGATCCCAAGTGGTTCTAATGACCCATATGCATTACGTCGTCAAGCTTTAGGTATTATCAGAATTGCTTTAGATAAAGGTTGGGATATTTCCTTACCATTACTACATGAAGCAATTAACTATGCTTATGCTGAACGTGAAGACTTATATAAGAATACTCAACCAATTACTAATGTTTCAGAAACAGATTCATTTGTAATTGACAGATTAGCACAAGTATTAAGTGGAAATAAATTCCGTCGCGATATTCTAGATGCAGTAGTAGCCAGAGCTGATATGCCATTTATTCAAGCATTACAAGCTGCACAAGTTTTAAGTAAACATGCAGAAGATGATAACTTTAAAGAAGTTATTGAAGCTCTAACTCGTGTTACTCGTTTGGCTAAGAAAGCTCCAGAATTTGGTAGCGATGCTGTAATTGACAGTACTTTGTTTGAAAATGATACTGAAAAAGTTCTTGCTGATGAGTTCGCTAAGGTTAAAGCCGGTTATGGCGATGCAGAAATGAATGAAAAATTTGCTATTTTAAGTTCATTGAAAGACAGCATTACAGCTTACTTTGATGCTACTATGATTATGGCAGATGATGAAAAAGTTAAGAATAATAGATTATTGCAATTAGTTAAGATTGCTGAGTTAACAGAAGATTTCGGATCATTAGATAAATTAATTGTAAAATAATACACTTAACGATTTTCATAAATATGATATATAAGAGTTGAAAGGATTTTATGTGCCTTTCAACTTTTTTATTAATGAAAGTATTTTGCTTTACATTTACATAAAAATAGTTTATTATATATCTTGACTATACGCAGCGGGTGTAGTGCGCACTTTTTTGTTGAAGTGAGGTGAGTTAGATTGGCGAGATTAATTCCAGAAGCAACGATTGACGAACTAAGAAGTAATGTCAATATTTTAGATGTTATTAGTCAGTATGTACAATTGCATAAATCCGGTAAAAATTGGTTTGGAATCTGTCCTTTCCATTCAGAAAAGACACCATCATTCTCGGTAAATGAGCAAAAGCAAATTTTTCATTGTTTCTCTTGTCACCGTGGTGGGAATGTATTTAAATTCATTATGGAATTAGAGGGATTATCTTTTCCTGAATCAGTTCAAAGAGTTGCTGAATTAGCAAATTATGATTTAGGAATTTCCATAGATAATTCTGAAAATCAAAATGAAACTTCTGAAAATGGTAAAATTAGGAAATTATATAAGGAAACAACCAAGCTATATCACCATATTTTAGTTAATACAGTGTTGGGAGAACCTGCTTTAGAATATCTGCATAAACGTGGTATTAATGATGATTTAATCGAAGAATTTGAGATAGGATTTGCCCCTGAAAATGATATTTTAGAAGCCTTTTTTAAGGAGCAAAAATTATATGATTATCAGATTTTACGAAAATCAGGTCTTTTTATTGAAAGACAAAGTACAGAGCTTGTAGAAAGATTTAATGGTAGGGTAATGTTTCCTATTCGAGATACATCTGGACAAACGATTGCTTATTCAGGGAGATTGTTAGAGAAAAGAGATGATGCTCCTAAATATTTGAATTCTCCAGAAACTGCTATTTTTAATAAACGTAAAGTTTTATTCAATTTTGATAAAGCAAAAGGTATTATTCGACGTGAAAAAGAAGCAATTTTATTTGAAGGTTTTATGGATGTAATAGCAGCTTATCGATCTGGTGTTAAAAATGGGATAGCATCTATGGGAACAAGCTTAACTGATGAACAAATCTATGCTTTAGATCGAGTAACTTCGCATTTAGTAATTTGCTATGACGGCGATAATGCAGGACAAAATGCAACCAAACGCGCCCTAGAAATTATTGAACCAACTGGGAAATTTAGCTTAGAAGTTATTAAAATTCCTGAAAAATTGGATCCTGATGAATTTACAAAAAAGTATGGTAGTGAAAAGTTCGTTGAATTAGCTCGAAATGATCGTAAAAGCCCATTAGAATTTTATCTAAGTTATTACGAACAAGATAGGAATCTAAATAATGAAAATGATCAACTAGAATACATTCGTGATATTTTGCAAGAAATCGCAAAAGTTAGAGATCCTTTGGAACAAGATTTATATCTGAATCGTTTAGCACAAAGATTCAACGTCGCCAAAGAAAATCTAGACTCACAACTTAGACAAATTCGTGAGAGAATATTTGCTCAAAGAGCTGAAAAGCAAGAAGAACAAAGTTATCAGGCTCAGCAAATACCTAGGACAGTCATCCAGAAAAATGAAGTACAACATTTTTCAAAGGCAGAGAAAGCAGAGCGCTTATTATTATATCGAATGTTACATGATAAAAATGTTTGGTTGAGAATTAATGGTATACCAGATTTCAATTTTATTCATGAAAACTATCAAGTCATCTATAATCTGAGTGAGGCATATTTTGACACACATGATGAGTATGAGGTTGCCGATTTCTTAGATTTTATCAATGAAGATGGATTACGCCAAGTTGTAGTTACATTGGAGATGGGTGACTATGCTGATGAGGTAAGCGAGCAAGAAATTAATGATTGTTTGAGTTTGATAATGAGCCAAACACCATTAGAGGATAAAATAGAAAAAGTTCAAACTGAAATGTTAGAAGCAAAACGTCAAAATGACACGGCAAAAATAACCAAGCTAACAATGGACTTGATTTCTTTATTAAAAGAACAACAAAATGCTAAGTCATTAACAATATAGGAGGAATTTATCTTGGCAAAAGAAATTTTAAAAAATAACCCTGCATTCACAAAAGCTTTACGTGATTTAATTCGTGAATATAAGCCACAAAAACAAGTTAATTATAAGGTACTTACAGATAAGTTAGTTACACCATTTAAGTTGAATGCAGATCAAATGGATCAATTGATTGGTTCTATTGAAGATAGAGGGATTTCTGTTGTTGATGAAAATGGTGAACCAAGTGCTCACAGTTTGAAGGCAGCTACAAAAGAAGCAGAAAAGGCAGAAAATGACAAAGATGTTTCCGCACCATCTGGCGTTAAGATTAATGACCCTGTACGTATGTACTTAAAAGAAATTGGACGAGTAAACTTGTTGACTGCTGACGAAGAAGTAGCTTTAGCTTTAAAGATTGAAGAAGGAGATCAAGAAGCTAAGCAACGTTTGGCAGAAGCTAACTTACGTTTGGTAGTTTCTATTGCTAAGCGTTATGTAGGTCGTGGTATGTCCTTCTTAGATTTAATTCAAGAAGGTAACATGGGGCTTATGAAAGCTGTTGAAAAGTTTGATTATCGCAAAGGATTTAAATTTTCAACATATGCAACATGGTGGATCAGACAAGCAATTACTCGTGCTATCGCTGATCAAGCACGTACAATTCGTATTCCAGTACACATGGTTGAAACAATCAATAAGTTAATTAGAATTCAACGCCAAATGTTACAAGACTTGGGTCGTGAACCAATGCCTGAAGAAATTGGTGCTGAAATGGACATGCCAACTGAAAAGGTACGTGAAATCCTAAAAATTGCTCAAGAACCAGTATCATTAGAAACTCCTATTGGTGAAGAGGATGATTCTCACTTGGGAGATTTCATTGAAGATCAAGATGCAACAAGTCCAGCTGAACATGCAGCTTATGAATTGTTAAAAGAACAACTTGAAAGTGTATTAGACACATTAACAGATAGAGAAGAGAATGTTTTACGTCTACGCTTTGGTTTAGATGATGGACGCACAAGAACACTTGAAGAAGTAGGTAAAGTGTTTGGTGTTACTCGTGAACGTATCCGTCAAATTGAAGCTAAAGCATTAAGAAAATTACGTCATCCATCTCGTTCTAAGCAATTAAAGGACTTCTTAGAATAAAAACTAAATAACAGATATAGATAAATTGTAGACTCTCTTTGGAATAGACACATTAATGTAACAAACTTAGTCGTCTATTCTGAAGGGAGTTTTTGTTTGTTAAAAGGTGGAAAACATATAACAAAATAGATTAAAAAAACAATGCAACTATAAATTAATTAAAAATAAAATATTTCTATCATACAAACACAACAACAACTTTATTAATTAATATCTATAAAATAATTATATATCTTAAATATCTATTAGTTAGAGTTTATAAAAAACTGTACAAAATATTAAAAATATGTTCATTTTTTCTTAAGACAGGTATATAATTAGTCTATCTTGAAATCGTAAACAAGGGGGGGAGATTTATTGAAACATAAATATCATATTAAAAAAGTGACAGTATCACTTTTAGCACTTATTTGCCTATTCGTATTATCAATTCAAGCAGTTCAAGCAGATCCTTGGTGGAAAGAGGGCGGTGATTGGGACTGGAGCTACAACAATGGAGCTCGTTGGTCTATTGAAGATTATTTCAAAACTAATGAAGATGATGCTATAAGAATAGGTAACAGTCACTTTCAAGATTGGAATGATTATCCAGCTAACTACTGGTATTCAGGCTTTGATAGCTATAAAACTAAGTTTACAGTTGATGATAGAAATGCATATGGCTATGTTCAAAGTAATAGCAATGGATATATTCCTTCAGAAAACTATTTCATTACGGTAAATGGACATCAATACTCCGTTAGCATTGGAGATGCTTCATTTAAGAATAAAAACAAAATTCTATTTTCTCCAATTGATACTAGTTGGTTAGATTATGGTGAACGGCATTATGTAACTCTAGAAGTAAGAAGCAAAAATACTAAGTATCATACTTACGTTGTTGATGGCGGCTATCTTTACAAGAGTCCTTACAGTGGTAAGGTTTATCTAGAATTTGCGGTACCATTTAATGATTTTGGAGAATATGGCGAAGATGTTAATCGATCTACTACATGGAACTTCAATCAAAAAGACAATTATGGTGACGGAATTGACTTTGAAGGAGCAAGTACTTTAGCTATAATTCCGGTTGTATTTGCTGTAATTTTTGTAGGTATTGGGTTACGTAAAAACAAAAAATATTTATCGAATTTGAGAAAAGTTAAAATTAATTAACTTGGAAAGGACGTTCGTATAAAAATAAGCTAAAGTTGTTTGGCTTATTTTTTATACAATATTAGTATGAATTTTTTTAATTATTTATTTAAAAGTAGTCGTTCAATAATAAATATACTATTTACAATATTTATTGGTTTGACTTTCTATTTTACCCTAACTTCGAGTAATTTACTGCTAAATTCTCAAACAACAACTTGGGTAACAATGGTAATGCTACTAGGATTAGTGGGTATAATCATCATTATGATAACTGACAACTTTGTTAAAAGATTTGCGCGTTCTGTATACCAAAGTGGTTGGTTAGGTATGTTAGTTTTGGGAATATTATTATTAATTTGGCAGATATTCTTTATAGTTGCGACACATCCAGCGATAGGATTTGATGTTAACATGTTACATCAAGCTTGGATTAATCCTAATCAAGCAAAGGTTAGAGGATATTTCAGCCAAAATTATAATAACTTGCCAATTTTATTGCTTCAAAATTGGATATTAACTAAGTTTCACAGCACATCTTGGTTGGTTATAGATTCTGTGACGCTATTTTTAGTCAATTTATCTGCATTAATCAATATAGTCACAATGTATCTAGTTTCTAAAGACAAAGTAAGACTATTATGGTATTTACAAATTATTTTTCTAGCTTTCTTTCCCATGATTATTATTCCTTATACAGATACATGGGTGTTACCGTCTGTTTCCTTAATATTATTAGGATTTGTAGGTATGAGTAGCCATAGTTTCAATTTAATTTATAGAATATTATTTTCAGTAATGGCCGGAGTAGCTACAGTTATTACTTACTACATCAAGCCTTCAGGTATTATTCCAGCTATTGCTTTTATAATAGTAGGCATAGTTTATTTGTGTAATAAACCAGATAAAAAAAGCTTATTAAGAGCATTTTGTTTGCTAGTATTTCTATTTGGAAGTGGAGCTACTACATTTGTTTTAGGACAAAATATTATTTCTAATCAAAAGTATGTATCCATTGATAAAAGTTTGGAAATTCCTTCAATTCATTTTGTAAATATGGGAATGTCAGGGACAACCGGTGCATATAATCCACATGATGCACTAATGATGGCTAAACTTCCAAAGAAACAAGATAAAATTGCATATTCTAAGAAAATGATACGTAAGAGATTAAAACAACGTGGACTTTTGGGATACATTTCCTTTTTAATTAGGAAACAGGGATACAATACAGCTGATGGAACATTTGGTTGGCTAGGTGAAGGTACGTTTATCTTTACTAAAACACCGGCATCTAATTGGAAATGGTGGGCTCAAACTTTTACCTATCCTGCTGGGAAAAATGTATCTGTATTTCGTTTCATAAATCAATTAATCTGGATTTCCTTGATAGGAATTTTATTTTTCGGATGGAAATATCACGATCTTGTTAGTGATGGATTACGTCTTTCTCTTATTGGGGGATTTCTATTTCTCTTAATTTTTGAAGGTGGGAGAAGTCGTTATTTAATACAATTTTTACCTAATATCATGATTTTGATTCCGATTGTATGGCAAACTAGCAAAGAAACTATTGCCAAAATATTACTAGCTACAGGATTAAAGAAGATGGAGGTGTCGCAAAATGCTTAATGGACCAATAATTATTGGCATAATTTTATGGCTATATCTTCTATCTGTACTTAATCGTGCAAATTTAATTGGATTTCACTTTTGGGTGGGAAGTGTAGGACTATTTGCGATTATGGCTTTTATTAGTCGAGCTTATTTCGTCTGGTTTTTATCAGCATGTATTACACAAGTAACTGGTTGGTGGGGGACTTTAACAGGTTTATATAGTAGTTCCTATATTAATAATTTAATCAGCATTCATAATTCTCATGGCTTAATTATGTTATTTGTAGATTACGAATGTTCTGGTATTATCGAAACTTTAGCTTATCTAAGTTTATTGTGGTTCTATCCTATGTATCAGAAGATGGAAAAAATAAGGTTAACTTTCATTGGAATAGCTTGGATTTTCATGTCTAATGTTTTCCGTTTATCATTGATTTCAACAATTATTTATTATACCGGAAGTGGTGCATTTTTCTGGGTCCACTCAATTTTAGGAAGAATTATTTTCTATGTTCTTGTAATTATTCTTTACTATAATGTATTTACTCGCTCCCAACTTGAAGAAAAAGGAACGGCTAGATTTAATTATGGGGGTCGAAATTAATGTTTAATCAAGTAGTAATTCAAATGGGATTTTGGACAGCCTGGCTAGTGATACCGGCAATATTCGAATTATCACCAGCAATTGTTGCTTTTTTTAGAAATCATTTCAGTAAAATTTCCTCAAAGCAAGAATACCATCCTGGAAGAATGCCACAATTAACAGTTATTGTACCTATATATAATTCTGGGGACACCTTATATGATTGTTTAAAATCTATTGCTGAATCAAATTATCCTAAGCATTTAATTAGTATTATTTGTGCAAATAATAAAAGTACAGATAATAGTTTTGAAGTATACAAACAAGCTCAAATGGATTTTAGAAATGTTCGTATGCAGTGGCTTGAAGCAAATCAAGGGAAAGCTAAGGCCTTAAATACTGCAATTTATGGCAGTACAGGGGATTATGTTTTTACCATTGATAGTGATGGTACTCTTTCCAAAGATGCATTACTTAATATGGCTGTTAACTTCAATAAACATCCAGAAGTTATGGCACAAACGGGGACAATCTTGAGTAATAATGAATTAATCAAAAATTCTAAAAAGCATCGTCTCCTTCGCCTAGAAGAATATTATGAATATGCAATCGCATTTTTAGCAGGGAGAACAGTAGAATCTAAAGATGATCAAATTTTTACAATGTCTGGAGCATTTTCAGCTTTTAGGCGTTCTGCTTTAATGCAATCACGCTTGTATAATGTAGAAACTGTTGGTGAAGATACAGATATGACCTTCCAAATACGTTATTATTTAAAGGGAAGAGTTATGTTATGTCCTAATGCTATTTTCTATGTTGAACCTATTTCAGACTGGGACGAGTTATACGTCCAACGTCAAAGATGGCAACGCGGAGAAATTGAAGTTATCCGTACTTTTTTGAGTGAAAAGCTTAATTTAAAAAGAATTTGGAGTAATTTCATTGTTCGAAGACTTTTAGTTGATCATACCGTAGCTTTTCTGAAAGTAATCTGGCTATTTGCAATCTTCGTTTTAATTCCATTTGGCTATTCACCAATTTTAATTGTAATGTCGCTATTGTTAATGTATCTGTTATACTTATTCATCGGCTTTTTAAATTTCACTAATGTTATGCATTATTTGAAATTTGATCCTATTGAAAGAAAATATTTCAGAAATCATTGGTGGGTAACGTTTATGATGCCTATTTACAACCTTATTGTTAGTTTCTTTAGAGTTATGGGCGTTATTAATACCATGCTAAAATCTGGAAAATGGCAAACAGATAATTTTAAATCTGAATATTTAGCCGCTAAAAAAGTTATTAAACAAGATCTAAAGAGAGGAAAGCGTACTAATGGGAAAAATTTATAGTTATCGACTAAAATTTTATTTAAATGCTACTCACGCTATGCGGTGGAGTGATCAAATCGGAGAAGAACATCCGCATACTTGGGAAATCATTTGCCAAGTTATGAAGAAAGAGCAAAATCATTTTATTAGATTTAATGACATTGAAGATCAAATTCAAAAGATTATTGAGCCATTACAAAATCAATTTTTGAATACACTTGCTCCATTTGATAAAACAAATCCTTCTCTAGAAAATTTAGGGGATTATTTCTTTGATGAAATAAATCTACAATTGCATGAAATTAATTGTTACTTACATCAATTAGAAATAGGTGAATCACCAACACGTTTTTATGTAGTAAATAATGAATAATATAGTAAAAAGGAACCTCCAATTTCGAGTTGAGATTGGAGGTTCCTTTTAATTTAATTGATTCTATTTATTATGTTTTTTAGCTTGTTCAGCTGCAAAGCGTTTATTACCTAAATGTAATTCAACTAATGTCCAAATTAGTAAAGCAATAATAAGCACAATTAATATGTAAGCTACTGTGTGTGCTAAGCCAACTTTGTCAGCTGGGAAGAAAGGTTCAAGGTTTTGTGGCAAACCAATCATATTTAAGTAAGTTAGAGAAATAACTGAAATCCAACCAAGGATATTGATCCATAATCTATTCTTAAATCTTTCACCCATTTCAACTTTACTACCGGTCATAATAACAAGAGGTAACATTGAGAATGGAAGGGCAAAGGCTAAGAATACTTGTGAGTTGTTCATTAAATTATTTAATGCTTCATGTTCTTCAATTGTACTCTTACCACTAGTTAAGGCTACACAGATAAGTACTGGGATTACAGATAATAAACGAGTAATTAATCTTCTAGCCCAAAGTGGCATTCTCAAATGGATAAATCCTTCCATAATAACTTGTCCAGTTAAAGTACCAGTAATAGTGGAGTTTTGACCTGAAGCTAATAAGGCAACTGCGAATAAAGTAGATAAAATACCAGTTCTAGCAGCAGCAGCTAAAAGGCCATTACTCATAACGCTTGTATCGGATAATGCTTGATATAATCCAAAGAATGAAGGATCTTCAACAGCACCAGATTTGAAAACAGCAACCCCCATGATAAGAAGAAGGGAATTTACAACAAAAGCTAAACCTAATTGAATGTTGGAATCCCAAGCTGTAAAACGAACAGCGTTAGCAATGTCATCTTCATTATTACGATCAAACTTACGTGTTTGAGAAATTGCAGAGTGAAGATATAAGTTATGAGGCATAACTGTTGCTCCGATAATACCTAAAGCACCATTTAATGGAGACATGTCATGTACAACTGGATGTTTAGCAAAAGTTTCAGATGTTGGAATTAATCCTTTAAATACGCCACCCCAGTCAGGATTTGATAAAGCAACTTGATAAACAAAAACAAAAAGAATAACAAAAATCAAACAAACAACAATAGCTTCGATTTTTCTAAATCCGACTTTAGTAAGTAATAAAAGGAGTAATACGTCAAAAACAGTAATAAATACGGCAATAATTAACGGAATATCAAATAATAAATACAAGGCAATTGCCGCACCGATAACTTCAGCAATATCAGTAGCCATGATAGCCAACTCAGTTAAAATCCAAAGTACAATACCTAATGCTTTACTAGTTCTAGCACGAATAGCTTGGGCCAAGTCCATTTGGCTTACAATACCCAGTTTAGCAGCCATATATTGTAACAACATGGCAATTAAACTTGATAGTAAGATAACAGACATCAATAGATATTGAAAGTTTTGACCACCAGTAATAGATGTTGACCAGTTACCTGGATCCATATAACCTACAGCGACTAAGGCACCAGGTCCGGAATATGCAAATAAAGTTTTCCAGAAACCCTTGCCTTTAGGAATTTCTACGGTACCATTGACTTCTTCAAGTGATTTACCGTTAGCATATTGAATCATCTTATGCTTTTTATGATTATTTTCATTGTTTACCACAGTGAAAAACCACCTTTCTTTTCATTACAATGGTAGTATACACCATTTTTTTACACTTTAAAAGATATTTTTAGGTCTACCTTAACTTTTATTATTGTAAATGGAATTTACTAATTTTCATTTTAGTTGGGAAATTTTAAAATTTAGCGTATTATATTAATACGAGGGGTGATTTTTAGATGGTAGAATTACGATTATTGGATTTCTTTTCAATCGATCAACCCAGGAGACAGGCAGTATTACGCCAGATTCTTAAAAATAAAGTAACAAGTTCTTCAATATACTGGGGATTGAGATATAATTATTTATCCTATCTAAATGTTTTTCCTGAATTAGATGAAAAAAACTATGATCGAGCAATTGCACAGTTAATAGAAGAAAATTATCTAAGTAAAAAAGATAACAAATTACTTTTAACCATTAAAGGACAACATGCTTTAGATGAATTTAAGCAACAACACTATTTTATTGATAAGCCGCAATTGTTTAATAAATATGATTTGAAACTATGGAAAGAAATTCTACGACTTATGATACAAGTTTTATCAGAATTAAGTTTTGAAAATCGCCGATATTATGTAGTATCTCAGAATTTAAAGGCTCAATTTTACATTAAAAAGTGGCTCTACCAAGAAAAAAAGAAAGTATTAATACCACAATTTAAAGAATACTTATTAGATTTTTTGGAATCTCAACCTAAAGATAAAAGTGATATTTTCATGAATTCCTTTGTTGGACATGGATTACCAGGATATACTATTGAACAATTAAGTGAATTTACAGGGCTAGCAACTGCTGATATTCAAATTGTCATCGCTGATCTATCCTTAAAATTCGCTGACTACCTTAATCAAAAAGGTGGTAATTTTTCAAAAATTGTCAATCTGGTAGCAAGGTCTCAGGGATTGCCGACTAGTGTAGAGGAGACTTACACTCTATTACAAAAGGGCTTTACTGTAGAAAAAATAAAGCAAATAAGACGACTTAAGGAAAGTACTATACAAGAACATTTAATCATTGCCTCAATCTTGTCGCATAATTTTGATTATCATCAAGTACTTACCTCTGAAGACTATCGTATTTTACAAAACATATATTCTGATGATGATCTTGATGATTGGAAATATCAGGATTTAGAATTGTCAGGGCACCAAATGCCTTTTTATAAATTTCGTATATATCAAGTGCAACGGAGCAAATTAAATAATGATAGAACATGATTTAAAATTTTATTTAAAGAAATATTTTGGATATTCTTCCTTTAAAGAAGGACAAGAAGAAGTTATTAAAGCTTTAATTGATCAAAAAGATGCAGTTGCCATTTTACCTACTGGAACTGGTAAATCAATGTGTTATCAATTAACAGGGAAACTTCTTGATGGAACAGTTATAATTGTTTCACCGTTACTTTCATTAATCCAAGATCAAGTAGAGCAATTACGATTTCAAGGTGAACGTAGAGTCTTAGCTTTAACTTCTAATTTAACCTATTCTGAAAAAAATTACGCTTTACAGAATTTGCATACATATAAGTACATTTATTTGGCTCCAGAAATGCTTCAAAATAATGAAGTACTAGCAAGATTACAACAACAAAAGATCAGTTTGTTTGTAGTTGACGAAGCTCACTGTATTTCACAATGGGGGCCAGACTTTAGGCCAGATTATTTAGAGTTAGGTAAGATACGTGAAAAATTAGGTAATCCACTGACATTAGCTTTAACAGCAACAGCATCGCAACAAACAATTAATGCAATCATGTCAGGACTAGAGTTGGATCAATCAGCAACTAAAGTTGTTCGAAAGTCTGTAGATAGGGAAAATATTTTTTTAAGTGCTTTTAAATTTAATAATGAACAAGATAAGTTAGAGAAGTTATTTGATTTATTAAATACGATAAAAGGTCCAGGATTGATCTATTTTTCTAGTAAAAAGAAAGCCAATGAGATAACTGAAAAGATAAAAGCGAAAACTTCATTAAAAGTAGCAGCATATCATGCTGATTTAGATATGAATGATAGATTCATTATTCAACATCAATTTTTGGATAATAAGTTAGATTTGATTTGTGCAACTAGTGCTTTTGGGATGGGGATAAATAAGGAAAATATCAGATATGTTATTCATTATCACTTGCCAGGAGAACTAGAATCGTATATTCAAGAAATTGGTAGAGCAGGACGAGATGGTAAACAAAGTATAGCTATTTTGCTCTATCAAAAAGGAGACGAAGGGATTCAACAACAATTATCCCTTAATAATATTCCAGATAATCAAATGATAGATTATTACATAAATAATAAACAGCAATTTGCTGAAACAGATAATGAAAGCATCCAATTACTTAATAAAATAAGTAACTTATATTCATCTAAAGAAGAATTACAATCTTTTTTCTTGCAAAGGAAACGACAAAAATTTAATTCATTGCAGCAAATGCTACAGTATGTTGATACTAATAAATGTAGAAGGCAGTATATTTTAGATTATTTTGAAGATAATAAAAAAATTGACCATCATGAATTATGTTGCCAAAAACTAAATGATGATTTACCATTAAAAGAACTAGGGTTAATTTTTGATGAAAATGAACAAAAATCTCTAAAGATTGAAGAATTTTATAAAATAATTGATGAAATTTTTAGAACTTAAAGCATTTTTATTGATAAGTTATGGTAAAATGATTGTTGGTATATGTGAGGAGGCGGGATGAATGAATAATAAAAATGATGAAAAACCTTGGGAAAAGACATTTGAAGAAGATCGTGATGAACAGGGTAACTATTCACGAACAGCAAATCGTAGAAATGCCAAAAATAATACAATGTTAACAACGTCACTTCTAATCATTTTTATAGTGATAATTGTTGGAACAATTGCATTGTATTTTATATCACAGAAATCTGAATCTAAGCCTGCTAGTAGCTCTCAAATTAATACAGTGGTTACAAGTAAAAAGGCTAGTGTGAAAGAAAAAACTGCTACTAGTAAGAAAAAGAAAAGTAATACCAAAGATAAATCATCTGTTAAAAGCGTAGATGCAACTGAAGATACAACTACTACTGATAGTCAAGAAGGTACTGTTAGTGAATCTAGTAGTTCTTCTAGCTCTAGCAATAGCGAAGCTAAATACGTAACAGTTTCTTCTGGACAAGGAATTTATCGAGTAGCTGTTAATAATGGTCTAACTGTTGATCAATTATTACAATTAAATCCAGGCATGGGTTCAAATTTAAACCCTGGACAACAAGTACGTGTTAAATAATAAAAAGAACAAATATTGGAGTTGGAATTAAGTGGTTAAGAAACTACAAATAGCAATTGATGGGCCTGCCTCTGCTGGTAAGAGTACTGTAGCTAAATTAGTAGCTAAGAAATTAGGATATATTTATTGTGATACTGGAGCTATGTATCGTGCTGTGACTTATGCTGCATTAAAAGCAAATATTTCATTAGATGATGACGAAGCTTTAAAGAATTTATTACAAGATTTCAAATTGGAATTTGTACCAGCTGAACCTGAACAAAAAGTCTTTGTTAATGGAGAAGAAGTTACACAAATTATTCGTACTCCAGACATTACTAATAATGTATCATTAGTTTCGGCACAACCAAGCGTTAGACAAGATTTGACACATCGCCAACAAGAAATTGCCGATAACGGCGGTATTGTTATGGACGGTCGTGATATTGGTACAACAGTATTACCAAATGCTGAAGTAAAAATCTTCTTAGTTGCTAGTGTTGAACAAAGAGCATTAAGAAGATATAAAGAAAACATCGCTAAAGGTATTGATACACCGTTAGAAGTGCTTGAAAAAGAAATTGCTGAAAGAGATTATAAGGATTCTCATCGCAAGATTTCTCCATTAGTTCAAGCTAAAGATGCTGTTAAGGTTGACACAACACCATTAACAATTGATGAAGTTGTTAATGAAATTATGAATATTATTGAAGAACGTAATCATTAATAATGTAAAAATAAAAGTCAAAGAATACCAATTTTGATATTCTTTGACTTTTTAGTTTTGATTAAAATATGTATCTAATCCTTGTTTAATATCATCAGCAACACTATCTTGATAACTAGTAGAAGTAATTCTTTCGAAATCTCTATCTGAATTAATATATCCCATTTCAAGTAAAACTGCTGGTACAGTATTTTCACGAATTACAAGAAAATCACCAAATTCAACCCCACGATTTTCTAATTTTAAGTATTTTAACTTACTGTTGATGTCTTGTGCTAATCTTAAAGATGTCTTCTTATGGTAATAGTAAGTGGTATATCCTGACCCCATGTTATTTTCAGGTGCAGAGTCAAAATGAATACT
This sequence comes from Ligilactobacillus salivarius DSM 20555 = ATCC 11741, assembly GCF_001435955.1. Taxonomy (GTDB): domain Bacteria; phylum Bacillota; class Bacilli; order Lactobacillales; family Lactobacillaceae; genus Ligilactobacillus; species Ligilactobacillus salivarius. The sequence goes on from NZ_AYYT01000001.1 coordinate 24,044, forward strand.
AATAAAAGCATCCGCATGTAGATTTTCTGCTAGTTGTGGTCGACTATTTAAACTCACAAAGCTATCATCATCTCGAGTCATATAGACCATCGCTCCAGCCTTTCTCAATCTTTCTGCTAATTTTTTAGCATAGATAAGCGTATATGTCTTTTCATTTTTATTTGTACGAGATAGGGCACCCGAATCAGAGCCACCATGTCCAGCATCGATTACGATAGTAGCATCTGATAAACTAGTAATTTTATTTTGTTGTCGAAAGTTCCAATCTTGAATCCAACCAACTTCTCCCTCTGAAGTTTTGACCTTTTTCCAATGATATTTAGTTGAAAGAACTGTAACACGATCGCCCATATTTAAAGTACCTAGGTTTTTGCTAGACGTGTTATAAGATTGATATATAATTGCTTTATTAATCAACGGTACCTGACGAATATAGTGAACAGTTCTGAATGTTAATATTGAAAATAGGATAATAATTATAAGGTATAGGATTTTTAAATCTATTCGAGATAATAGAATTTTTTTATAATCTTTCATAGTTCATTAACTCCCATAAAGTTTCGTATGTTAGTAATTATACGATAAGATTGGACAATGATAAATTACAGATTAGTTAAAAATAATAAATACATAGTCTATCTTTAGTAAAATTTTATAAGAATAAATATCTAGCCCTAATCTTTAATGTATGCTATATTAACGATATATATGTTTTTTATAAGGGGGATTTGGCTTGGCTGAATCACAAGTTGTAGAAAAAGATTTTTATCTTAAAAATGCCAATATTGCACCTGCTTTATTTGGGATAAATGATAGCTATTTAAAACTCCTTGAAGAAAGTAAAAATGTAACCATTAACCCGTTTGGTGATTATATAAAAATTTCTGGTAATCAAGAAGATGTTATTGAAACTCAAGAAATATTAAGTGAGCTAGTGAAATTATTAAATCAAGGGATAAATCTAAGTGAAGCTGATATTGTTTCTGCAGTAAAAATGGCTGAAAAAGGAACATTAGAATATTTCCAAGATTTATATAGTAATACACTATTGAAAGATCGTTCTGGACGACCTATTAGGGTAAAGAATTATAGTCAACGTCAGTATGTACAAATGATTAAAAATAATGATTTAACCTTTGGTATTGGACCAGCCGGAACTGGTAAAACTTACTTAGCTGTTGTAATGGCAGTAGCAGCATTAAAACGTCGTGAAGTAGATAGGTTAATTTTAACTAGACCAGCTGTGGAAGCAGGAGAATCACTCGGTTTCTTGCCTGGAGATTTAAAAGAAAAAGTTGATCCTTATCTTCGCCCAATATATGATGCGTTGAATTCAATTTTAGGTGCAGAACATGTTGAACGTCTTATAGAAAGAGGCGTTATTGAAATTGCACCCCTAGCTTACATGCGTGGTCGTACTTTAGATAAAGCATTTGTAATTTTAGACGAAGCTCAAAATACTACTAGAGCACAAATGAAAATGTTCTTAACACGTTTAGGTTTTGGTTCTAAAATGATTGTCAATGGTGATGCTTCTCAAATCGATTTACCAAAGGGACATAGTCAAAGTGGTTTAGTAGATGCAGAGAATCGCTTAAAAGGTTTACCACATATCGCTTTTGTTAATTTTGACGCTAATGACGTTGTTCGTCACCCAGTAGTGTCCGAAATTATCCGTGCATATGAAAACAATAATTAACTAAGGAAGGTATAAATGGATTTAGAAATTTTTGATGATACTAATAGTGTACCTGCTGAAAAAATTCAGTTGGTTAAGGATGTTTTAGAGTTTTCTGGAAAATATCTTGAACTTCCAGAAGATACAGAAATGTCTGTAACTCTTATGAATAATGAACAAATTCATGAGATAAATCTAAAATATCGTGGTGTAGATAAAGCAACAGACGTAATTAGTTTTGCAATCGAGGAAGATGATCCTGATGAACTTCCAATTATTTTACCAGACGATGTAGATTTTGAAGAGCCTAAAAACATCGGTGATATGATGATCTCAATGGATAAAGTGAAAGAACAAGCTGAATATTTAGATCATTCAGAAGATCGTGAACTTGGTTTCTTAACTGTCCATGGTTTCCTCCATTTAAATGGATATGATCATATGAAAGCTGAAGACGAAAAAGTTATGTTCAAATTACAGAGAGATATTTTAGATGCCTATGGTCTCAAAAGATAAAAAGAAATACGTAACTAAATGGAAGAATCGTCGTTTTATCAAATCACTAACTTATGCCATTAAAGGGGTTCAAACCGTCTTTAATGAAGAACGTAACTTCAGATTTGATGTTTTTGCTTTATGTATGGTTATTATTGGAGGCTTGTTTTTCAAAGTTTCAATTGTAGAGTGGTTGTGGTTACTACTTAGCGCCACTCTAGTTTTGACAGCAGAAATTATTAATTCTGCGATTGAAAATGTAGTAGATTTAGCTACTGATCTAAAACCCAATAAGTTAGCCAAAAAAGCTAAGGATATGGGAGCAGCAGCTGTTTTGATAATAGCTATTTTTGCGACTTTAGTAGCAGCTATGATCTTTCTACCGCGAATATATTTTTGGATATTAACATTTTGAAAGGACTTTTAATTAATGCAAAATAATTTTCATTCTGGCTTTGTAGCAATTTTAGGTAGACCTAATGTTGGTAAATCTACCTTTTTAAATCGAGTAGTTGGGCAAAAGATTGCAATTATGAGTGATAAAGCTCAAACAACTAGAAATAAAATTCAAGGAATCTATACAGAAGACGATGCACAAATCGTTTTCATTGATACACCTGGTATTCATAAGCCACACAGTCGTTTAGGTGATTTCATGGTAGAATCTGCATTATCCACTTTAAATGAAGTTGATGCGGTATTATTTATGGTAAATGCAACTCAAAAACGTGGTCGTGGTGATGATTTCATCATTGAACGTTTGAGGAATGTTAAAAAACCTATTTATTTAGTAATAAATAAGATTGATCAAATTCATCCAGATAAGTTATTACAGATAATGGATGATTATCGCAATACTTTGGACTATGCAGAAGTATTTCCTATTTCTGCTTTGGAAGGAAATAACTGTCCAGAATTAATTGAATCTTTGGTAAATACTTTGCCTGAAGGTCCACAGTACTATCCTGCTGATCAAATTACTGATCATCCTGAAAGATTTATCGCTGGTGAATTGATTCGTGAAAAAGTCTTAGAATTGACACGTGAAGAAGTACCTCACTCAGTAGCTGTTGTTGTAGATAGAATCCATCGCGAAGATGATGAGAAAGTTTTAGTTCAAGCTACAATTGTAGTAGAAAGAAACAGTCAAAAGGGTATTATCATCGGAAAAGGTGGCAAGATGCTTAAACAAATTGGTGTTAAAGCACGTAAAGATATTGAATTAATGCTTGGTGATAAAGTCTATTTAGAATTATGGGTTAAAGTACAACCCAACTGGAAAGATAGACAAGTAGATTTACAAGCACTTGGCTATAAACAAGATGATTATTAATAATTAACATAATAAAGCGTTGAAGAAAATCTTCTTCGCTTTTTTTGTAAGTAGGTGCATGAAAATATGATTTACAAGAATGTGGAATTTTCGGCAATTGTTACTAAAAGAAAAAATTATCGCGAACGGGATATGCTTGTTACCATGTTTACCGATAAGTATGGATTCAAAACTTTCTTTGTTAGAGGCGTTAGGAAGCGTGGATTTAAATTGGGAGCAGCAATTTTGCCATTTACTCATGGAACATATATAGGAAGTATTAATAGTGAAGGACTATCTTTTATAACAGCAACAAAGGGTATTGATCAATTTCAAAGTATTAACCAGGATATTATTTTAAATGCCTATGCAACTTATATTTTAGAACTTGTTAAAGCTGCTTTTGAAGATTCTATTGATGTAACCAACACTTTATGGTTTGAGAAAGTATTGAAAGCTTTAAGTTTAATCAATGATGGATTTGATGCTCAAATTATTACTAATATTATAGAAGTTCAATTATTAGGGAAATTTGGTGTGCAACCTAATTGGCGATCTTGCGTTATTTGCGGAGAGACTCAGAGCCAGTTTGATTATTCTGAAAGTTATGGTGGTATTCTATGCCGAAAACACTGGTATATGGATAAGAACAGGTTAAATTTAGATCAAAGGACAATGTATTATTTACGCAAATTTAGTATTGTAGATTTAAACTATCTTAACTCAATTAAAGTTAATGCAGATACTAAAAAAAGGTTAAAATTAACATTAAATGAGATTTATGATAACCAAGTAGGTATCTATGTAAAAGCACGAAGTTTCATTGATAAAATGACAAAAGTCGAGAATAATTTATTGAAAAAAGATTAAGTTAACAATTATTAATTGATTGTCAATATTATAAATACTATCCTATAAACATAATATAATTTTAAGAATTATAGTATTGTAATATTTCTGTAAAAGTTGTAATCTTATTAGTTGAAAAGACAAAAGTCAAAATTTGTCTTATCTTTAATTCTAGGGAGGTATGAGGGGAATGCGAGAGAGATTAGGAGAGCTGATGCAAAAAGATGCAGTTAAATTTGTAGGTAGAACCATCTTTTACTTTTTAATTTTAGCAGCATTAGTTTACCTATACAGTTATAGTGGTATCGATCAACCACACTTCATCTATAACGAATTTTAGTTAGGAGATATATTAATGAATATTATTAAAAAGATTGATAATTGGGGAACTACCTCTCCCAATAAAATCGCCTATGACTATCTAGGCACTACAAATACTTATGCTGATTTAAAAAATTATTCTGATAAATTAGCTACATATTTAAATCAGTTAAACTTAGATACTAAAAATCCAATTATGGTTTTTGGTGGACAAGACTTTAATATGATTGCTACATTTTTAGGAATTGTTAAAGCTGGTTATGCTTATATTCCTGTTGATACACATTCACCAGTAGAAAGACTAAATGTTATCAATGACATCGCCAAACCAGCTGCATGTATTGCTGTTGAAGAACTTCCTGAAGGTTTTAACGGTCTTGAAAGCTTACCTATTGTAGATCGAGCTAAGTTAGAAGATATCTTTTCAAATGGCGACGTAATAATAAATGAAGATAAATATGTTAGTGGAGATGATAATTTCTATATTATCTTCACATCTGGAACAACTGGTGTACCTAAGGGTGTACAAATTAGTCATGATAATTTGTTAAGTTTCTTAGATTGGATGGAAAAAGATTTTGGAATTAAAGAAGATGTAAATTGTATTTCTCAACCTCCATATTCCTTTGATTTATCAGTAATGGACTTATATCCAACTCTTACTAGAGGTGGAAAATTATCAGTCCTTCCTAAAGAAACAACCGATAATTTTAAAGAATTATTTGCTACTTTACCAAAGTTGCATGCTAATGAATGGGTTTCAACACCTTCTTTCATGGATCTATGCTTGTTAAATCCAGCATTTAATGAAGAAAATTTACCAGAACTAACACACTTTTTATTCTGTGGTGAAGAATTAACACATCAAACAGCACAAAATTTGCATACACGTTTCCCTAAGGGGCATATCTTTAATACTTATGGGCCAACTGAAACTACAGTCGCTGTTACACAAGTTGAGATAACAGAACAAGTTTTAAATGATTATCCACGTTTACCAATTGGTATAACAAAAGATGATACAAAAATTGTATTGCTAGATGATAACTTAAAAGAAGTTGCTGCAGGAGAAGCTGGAGAAATTGTTATTTTAGGACCAAGTGTATCTAAAGGATATATCAATAATCCTGAAAAAACTCAAGCAGCATTTATTGACTTCCAAGGTCAAAAAGCTTATCGCACTGGAGATTTAGGACAATTTGATGATAATGGTCAATTGTTATACAAGGGTCGTATTGATTTCCAAGTTAAGTTACATGGATTCCGTATCGAACTTGAAGATGTTGATCATCATCTCGATAGAGTTAGCTTGGTCTCTCAAGCAACAACTGTTCCAAAATACGATAAAAATCATAAAGTTCAACAATTGATTGCTTATGTCGTAGCTAAAGAAAATAATTTTGAAGATGAATTCAAATTAACTCAAGCAATCAAAAAAGAATTAAATGAAACAATGATGAGCTATATGATGCCTCAAAGATTTATCTATGTAGATTCATTGCCATTAACAAATAATGGTAAAATCGATCGTAAGTCTTTAATGAAAGAGGTCAATAAATAATGTTAAATTTGCAACCATATCAAAATCCAACTTATTTTGGTTACTTAGCAGTTGCTTTATTACCAATAATGATAGGCATATTATATGGTCGTCGCTTTAGATGGTATGAAACTCTGGTAACACTTGCTTTTCTAGTATTAACCTTTGGCGGTGATAAATGGTGGCAAGGGTTAATGTTGATCTGTTACATCATTTATGAAATGATACTAACTTTTGGTTATTTCAATTATCGAAAAAAGAAAAATAGTGGTGTTATCTTTGTTTTAGCAGTTATTTTATCTATTTTGCCATTAGTTATTGTAAAAATAACACCTGCAATAGATGCAGGTAAGGAATCGATCATTGGATTTTTAGGTATTAGTTACTTAACCTTTAAAACTGTTGGTATGATTATGGAAATCAGAGATGGAATTATCAAAGAATTAGGGTTATGGGAAACATTGCATTTTCTTTTATTTTTCCCAACAATCTCTTCAGGTCCTATTGATCGTTTTAGAAGATTTAAAAAGGATTACGATGCCGTTCCAGAAAGAGATAAATACCTATCACTTTTAGAAAAAGGTGTGCATTATATCTTTTTAGGATTCCTATATAAATTCTTGTTAGCTTATTTCTGGGGATCATACTTATTACCAATAGTAAGAATTCACGCTTTAGGACATGGTGGCATTTCTTGGTGGTTAGTTGCTTATACTTATGTATATTCCATGGACTTATTCTTTGACTTTGCAGGATACAGTTTATTTGCAGTTGGTACAAGTTACATCATGGGATACGAGACTCCAATGAACTTTAATCAACCATTTAAATCTAAGAATATTAAAGATTTCTGGAATAGATGGCATATGACTTTATCATTTTGGTTCCGTGATTACATTTATATGAGACTAGTTTTCTTCATGATGAAGAATAAACTTGTTAAAAGTAGAATAGCAATGGCTAACATTGGCTACTTAACTTTATTCTTAATTATGGGATTCTGGCATGGTGTAACTTGGTACTATATTGTTTATGGTATTTTCCATGCGTGTGCAATCATTATTAATGATGCTTGGCTAAGATTTAAAAAGAAACATCGCAAGTTAATTCCAAGTAATAAATTCACTGAATACTTTGCAACGTTCTTAACATTCAATGTTGTTTGTTTTAGTTTCTTGATTTTCTCAGGATTTTTAAATGAACTATTTTTTATGAATAAATAATTTGAAAGAGGTTTTTAAAAATGAAAGATACAGTTTTAGATATTTTAGAAGACTTAACAGGTAGTAACGAAGTAAAGAAAGACTTAGATGTAAACTTGTTTGAAACAGGTTTATTAGATTCAATGGCAACTGTTCAATTGTTGTTAGAATTGCAAACACAATTAGGTGTTGATGTACCTGTTTCTGAATTTGAACGTAGCGAATGGGATACACCTAATAAAATTATTGCAAAGGTTGAAAATAACTAATCATGAAGAAAAAACTATTTCTAATATTTGGACCACTAGTATTAGCAGCAGTCTTATTGGCAGTAGTTTTAGTAACACCATTTAACTTTACCAAACCAGATTCTGAAGAAATTCATGAAGCTTCTTTGTCACAATCAAATAATATTTTCAAAGGAACTGCTGTAAAAAAAGCAGCCTTTGAACAAAATTATGTACCTTTTATGGGTTCTTCAGAGTTATCCCGTATGGATGCCTTCCATCCAGCATCAATGGCTTTGAGATATCATCGAGATTATCAACCATTTTTACTGGGAGCAGCTGGTTCACAATCATTAACACAATTCTGGGGAATGCAAGGTGTTAATAATGAATTAAAAAATAAAAAAGTTGTTTTCATTATTTCTCCACAATGGTTTGTTAAGCAAGGAATAAATCCTGCTGCTTTCTCTATGTACTATTCAAATTTAGAAGCTGTTACTTGGTTAAGACAAGCAAATAATTCTAAAATGGATAGATATGCTGCGCAAAGATTGTTAAAAATACAAAAAAATCATTCAGATTCTTTTTTGAAAGATTGTATTGAACAAATTGCTAATGGTAAAAAACTTTCAGCTACTCAAAAAACTTATCTTGATTTGAAATATAATCAGTTAACTCATGAAGATCAATTTTTCTCAACTCTTTCTTTAAAAAATAGGGTTAAGAAAATTAAGAAAGCTAGTAAGAAACTACCAGCTAAAGAAGACAACGCAGAGCTTGAATCTTTAGCAACTAAGTTAGGTGAGAAAGCAACTACTAACAATGATTTTGGTATTTCTAATAAGTTTTGGAATCGAGAGCTAAAAGATAAGTATAAACGTTTAAAGGGTGAACAAAGTAACTTTGACTACGTATCTTCACCAGAATTTGGAGATTTCCAATTGGTATTGAACCAATTCGCTGAAAATAATAATGATGTTCTCTTTATAATCCCACCAGTTAATGAAAAATGGTCTAACTATACAGGATTATCAAAGAGTATGCTTCGTCAATTTGATAAGAAAGTTACTTACCAATTACGTGAACAAGGATTTAATAATATCCTTGATTTAAGTAATGATGGCGGCAAGCCATACTTTATGCAAGATACTATCCACTTAGGTTGGCATGGTTGGTTAACCGTGGATAAATCAGTTAAACCATTTTTAGATGGCAAAGATAAAGTTAATAAGAATAATAATTACAAAATTAATAACTATTTCTACAGTGATCAATGGCAAAAAGCTGAAGGTCAAGAATTAAACAATATTATTAAATAATAAAAATTGGAGGACTTGAATAAACTATTTCAAGTTCTCTATTTTTTATTGTAAAATATTATTGAAAGGTGGTATTTACTATGAAGAAACCTAAAGTAGCATTTATATGTGTTCATAATTCTTGTCGTAGTCAAATAGCAGAAGCTTTAGGTAAATATCTCGCTGCAGATGTTTTTGAAAGTTTTTCTGCTGGAACTGAGACAGTACCTCAAATTAACCAGGATGCAGTTCGTTTAATAAAGGAAATATATCAAATTAATATGGAAGAAACACAGTCTTCCAAGTTATTATCTGAACTACCACAAGTAGATATAATAATTACAATGGGCTGCAATGTTAATTGTCCCGTAATACCATGCAAATACAGGGAAGATTGGGGACTAGATGATCCTACTGGTAAAGAGGATGCTGAATTTCTAAAAACAATCCACCTTATCCATGATAATATACTTAATTTATCAGAAAGAATTTCCAAAAATGAATTTTTTAGTTAAATAATAACAGATTGTATATACTCAATGTGTGAAATTTTTACAAAGATATAACTGATATTAATTAATAATCTAATGTATCAATTTTGTTTTAAAATTATTAAATTTTATATTTTTCAAATTACAAGATAGTGATATAATAATAAGTAAAGATGTTTTGGGGTAACAAAACGTCACAAATCGTGTATTTTGACTGGAATTTACTATTAATTTAAGTTAAAATAACATGTATAGTTATAGTCGTTAAGGAGGACATTGTCCATGAGTGAAACAGAAGCAAACTTATTAGAAGAAGCTTTGAACAGCGTTAAAGAAGTTAAAGTTGGAGACGTTGTTAAAGGTGAAGTATTAACAATTGATGAATCTAACCAAGTTATCGTTGGTATCGAAAACACTGGTGTAGAAGGTGTTGTACCTGTACGTGAATTAAGCGTAAATGCTGATAAAGTTGCTGACACATACAAAGCTGGTGACATGTTAGATTTAGTTGTTATTGCTCGCATTGGGTCAGATAAAGAAGGTGGAAGCTACTTATTGTCTCAACGTCGTTTAGAAGCACGTAGAGTGTGGAACGAAATTGAAGATAAGTTCAAAGCTGGCGAAACTATCAAGGCTCCTGTTACACAAGTTGTAAAGGGTGGTTTAGTTGTTGATGCTGGTGTTCGTGGTTTTGTACCTGCATCAATGGTATCTGACCACTTTGTTGAAGATTTAAACCAATTCAAAGGTCAAGAACTTGAACTTAAGATTGTTGAAATCGAACCAAGTGATAACCGCTTAATCTTATCTCGTAAAGAATTAGTACAAGCTGAACGTGAAGCTAAGCGTCAAGCTGTTATGGAAAAACTTGTTGCTGGTGACGTAGTTGAAGGTAAGGTAGCTCGTTTAACAAACTTTGGTGCATTTATTGACCTTGGTGGTGTTGATGGTTTAGTTCACGTTTCTGAAATTTCTTACGAACGTGTAAACAAACCTGCTGATGCATTGAAAGTTGGACAAGAAGTTAAAGTTAAGGTTCTTTCTGTAGACGCAGAAAAAGGTAGAATTTCTCTATCTATCAAACAAACATTACCTGAACCATGGGAACAAGTTCCTGAACAAGTTGCTGAAGGTGATGTTCTTGAAGGTACAGTTAAGCGTCTTACAAGTTTCGGTGCATTTGTTGAAGTATTACCAGGTGTTGAAGGTTTAGTACACATTTCTCAAATCTCACACAAGCACATTGCTACACCTAACGAAGTATTAACTTCTGGCGAAAAAGTTCAAGTTAAAGTATTGAGCGTTGACGCAGCAGATCATCGTCTAGCTTTATCTATTAAAGCATTACAAGAAAAACCAGCAGTTGAAAAGAAAGAAGCAGCTCCTAAGAAGGAAGAAAAAGTAGAAATTCCTGAAGAAGATACAGGATTTACTTTGGGTGACATTGTTGGTGACCAATTAAAAGACGAACAATAATTTGTTAAAAATTAACTTTTAACTTAGAGAGTGGAATTACTTTCCGCTCTTTTTTAATGATTATAGAATATAGGAGGCGAATTAGATGGCAAATCCAGTAGTAGCAATTGTTGGTAGACCTAACGTTGGGAAATCAACAATTTTTAATCGATTAGCCGGGGAAAGAATTTCTATTGTTGAAGATACACCTGGTGTTACAAGAGATAGAATTTATGCTCGCACTGAATGGTTGGGACATCCTTTCAACTTAATTGATACAGGTGGTATCGATATTGGTGATGAACCATTTTTAACTCAAATTACTGAGCAAGCAGAAATCGCAATCGAAGAAGCTGATGTAATTATCTTTGTAGTTAGTGTTAAAGAAGGAGTTACAGATGCAGACGAAAAGGTTGCAAGGATTTTATATCGTACCGATAAACCAGTAGTTCTAGCCGTTAATAAGGTAGATAATCCTGAATTAAGAGCTGATATCTACGATTTTTACTCACTTGGTTTTGGTGAACCAATTCCAGTTGCTGGTACTCACGGTATTGGTACTGGTGATTTACTTGATAAAATTATTAAAGAATTTCCTAAAGATGCAACTAATGAAGAAGATGATTCCATTAAATTTAGTTTTATTGGACGTCCAAATGTTGGTAAATCTTCATTAGTTAATGCCATTTTAGGTGAAAATCGAGTTATTGTTTCAAACATTGAAGGTACAACTCGAGATGCAATTGACACTCGCTTTGAAACTGAAGATGGTACAAAGTATACTATGATTGATACAGCTGGTATTCGAAAGAAAGGTAAAGTTTACGAAAATACTGAAAAATATTCAGTTTTACGTGCTATGCGTGCTATTGATAGATCTGATGTGGTATGTGTGGTATTAAATGCTGAAGAAGGTATTCGTGAACAAGATAAACACGTAGCTGGATATGCTCATGAAGCTGGACGAGCAATTGTTATTGTTGTTAATAAATGGGATACTTTGAAGAAAGACAACAAAACAATGTCTGACTTTGAAAATCTTATTAGACAAGAATTCCAATACCTAAGTTATGCTCCAATTGTTTTTGTATCTGCTAAAACAAAGCAACGACTTGATAAACTTCCTGAGTTAATTAAGCGTGTAAATGATAATCATGAACAACGTATCTCATCTGCTGTCCTAAATGATGTTGTAATGGATGCAATTGCACATAATCCAACACCAACAGATAATGGTAAGAGATTAAGAATTTACTATGCAACTCAAGTAGCAATTAAGCCACCTACATTTGTAATTTTCGTAAATGATCCAGAATTAATGCATTTTTCATATGAACGATTCTTAGAAAATCAAATTCGTGAAGCTTTTGACTTTGAAGGTACTCCAATTCATATCATTGAACGCAGAAGAAAATAATTATTATTATACAAATAATTCGAAAACATTGATATCATAGGCTTTCTATGCTATCCTAGTAAAGGATACTAAATTACATTTTGTGATTTGAGTATGACATTCTCTGAGGAGGTGGAATACATGGCAAACAAAGCAGCATTGATTGAACGCGTTGCAGAAAAGACAGGTTTAACTAAGAAAGATGCAACAGTTGCTGTTGACGCAGTTTTTGAAACAATTCAAGACGCATTAGTTGACGGTGAAAAAGTACAATTAATCGGTTTTGGTAACTTCGAAGTACGTGAACGTGCAGCTCGTAAGGGTCGCAACCCACAAACAGGAGAAGAAATCGAAATTCCAGCAAGCAAAGTTCCTGCATTTAAGCCAGGTAAATCTTTGAAAGACGCTGTTAAATAAGATTAAATAAGAAACAGGTAATGATTTTTAACTCATTACCTGTTTTTTTATATAATATTTACTTTTTAGAATCATAATTATTATCCTTAATGCGCACAGTCACTTGACTTGGTTGATTTATACGAGTATTCCATACCAAAATTCCTAAAACGACACTAGTCATAAGTAATAATACAAAGCCTAATAAATTAAGTAGCATATTAATCATCCCTTTCTTGCTATAAGTATAGCATACATAAAAATTGTAAACAAAGTATAGTCAAAATTAAAAGAATTCCTAAAGAAATTAAATAAAAGTATTTCTTATTCTTGAATTAAAAACGTTATCAATGTTAGAGTAATATTATTCAAGGGTAAGGAGAGATTTATAATGATAAAAATTCGTCCATTAAATGAGTCTGATGAAGGTGATATAGCCCAGATATTGAATAAGACTTGGAATTTTGATGGCGAGAATGATGAACTACTAGAAAGTAGAATGTATTTTCTAGAATGTATGACTAATGCAAGTTACGCTCGTGTTGCTACAGTTGATGGAAAGGTTGCTGGAGTTCTTATAGCAGCAAATTTACAAGAAGAACATCGCAATTGGAACGTAATTATGCGTAGTATCTGGCTAAAAATGAAGCAATTTTTTATTTCTCAAGAAGAAGTTGCACAAAATTGGGAAGGTGAAGAGCAAATTTTACAAACACTTGAAGAAAAACTTCCCAAAGATTATGACGCTGAATTGAATTTATTTGTTGTCAGTCCAGAATTTCGTGGATATGGTATAGGTAGCAAGTTATATCGTCAGTTTGAAATATACTTGAAGAAGCAACATTTAAAATCCTTCTTTTTGCATACAGATACTGGTTGTGCATATAAATTTTATGAACATAAAGGATTAAAACGAAAAGCTATGAAGAAATCATCTTGTTTTTATGCAATAAAAGATCATAAGCCTGTGACTTTCTTCATCTATGGTAATGTATAATATATTTAAAAAGTTTTCTTTGATTAGAAAGCTTTTTTTATTTATTTATATCTATTTTTAGAGTAAAATTTAACTTAAGGAGGTATTAAAATATGCTTAAAATCACTAATCTTAATAAAAGTTTTGGTAGCAAAAATGTACTAAAAAACATTTCATTTTCTGCTCCTGCTGGTAAGATAACTGGATTTATTGGCAAAAACGGTTCAGGAAAAACGACAACCTTCCATTCTATTCTAAATTTTATAGATTACAGTGGTAATATTACTTTCAATAATAAACGTATTGATGAAAATAGTTATGCTAATATCGGATATTTACCGGAAGAACGTAGCCTAATTCCTAAATTAACGGTTTATTCCCAGGTTAAATATTTGGCAAATTTGAAGGGTATGTCTACTGCTGAAGTAAAATCTGAACTACCAAAATGGTTAGATAGACTTCAAGTAGTTGGTAAAATGAACGATAAAATTAAAAGTTTATCAAAAGGAAACCAACAAAAAATTCAGTTAATTGCAACATTAATACATAAACCCAAGCTAATTATTCTAGATGAACCATTCAGTGGCTTAGATCCAGTTAATACAGATTTGTTAAAGCAAGTAATTCTTGCTGAACAAGAGCGCGGAGCAACAATTATTTTTTCTGATCATTCTATGAATAACGTTGAAGAACTTTGCGATAACGTAATTATGATAAATAATGGCCTTAAAGTTCTAGATGGATCGATTCAAGATGTTAGAGAAAGTTTTGGATTAACGAGAATTTTCGTACGAACTCCAATGACTGAAACAGAATTAGCAAATCTACCACATGTTATTTCCGTAAATCTAACCAAAAATGGAAGTTATCGTTTAGTAATTGATGATGAACAAGCAGGAAAAGAATTGTATTCTTTATTAACTAAAGGTGAATACATTAGAACTTTCAATCAAGAAGCACCTACTTTAGATGAAATTTTTAAAATGAAAGTAGGTGAGACTATTGCATAAATTATTATTAGTAGCTAAAGAAACTTATATTCGTCAAGTTAAATCATGGTCGTTTTTATTCTTAGTATTGTCTCCATTCATTTTTATTGGTTTATCAGCAACTATTAGCTACTTTGGCGCAAAGATGACACCTGATGATCAAATTGCTATTGTTTCCACTGATAAAACGATACAGTCTCAATTAAAACATCATGACACGTTTACTTGGAAATATAAGTCAGTTGATGACGCTAAGAAAGCTATGAAAGATGACAAAATAGTTGGCTACGTTTATATTAAATCTGATAGCCAGAAAATTTCTGCCAATTACTACGGAAATGATGAAATGTCTTCTACTGATGAAGTTAAAATTAGGCAGATTCTTCAAAGTAAACAAGCTACTTTAAACATTATTAATGCTGGACTTGATAAGCAGCAACTTCAACAGCTAAGTATTCAGCCTCAATATAAGAAACACATAGCAAAAAAAGCAGTTGATAAAAAAACAGTTCAATCTATTTCATATATGATACTGAGTTTTTTAATGTACATAGTTATCCTTACTTATGCAGCAACTACAGCTCAAGAGATCGCTGCTGAGAAGGGAACCAAAATTATGGAAGTTATTTTTTCAAGTATGTCAGCAACTAAATACTTCTATGGTAAAATTTTAGGTATTTTAGGAGTTATTTTAACTCATATAGGAATTTACTTACTTGGTGGAATAGCTATCTACCCATTTATTATCAATTTAGACATGGTATCTAAGTTCAAAGATATGATTGGAGATATTTTATTAAATCTTGTTTCTGTCAATCTCATATATGTTGTTTTAGGAATTGTTATCTATACTATCTTAGCTGCATTCTTTGGTGCTTTAGTAGTTAGAGTTGAGGACACAAGTAAGGCAATTCAACCAATTACTATCCTAATCATCGCATCTTTCTTGAGTTCAATGGTATTTATTAATAATCCTTCAAGTATGATCGTAAAAGTATTATCTTATGTACCATTCCTATCATCATTCTTTATGCCAATTAGAGTAATTGATAATAGTGTATCTATTATAGAAATCAGCATTTCTTTAGCAATTCTATTTGCTACAACAGCTCTAATGACTAGTTATATTAGTAAAATATATTTTGGATTGATTCTTCAAAGTGATGATGTAGGAATCTGGAAGAATTTTAGACGGGGATTGAAATTTAAATAGTAAAAAAAAGACATTTTCGATAAAAAGAAAATGTCTTTTTTACTGGATTTTTCCTTTTGGTTGCCAGTTTAATAAGATAACAGCCAAAATTATTAGAACTGAACCTATCATATCAGCTAAATAGAAATGCATATTAAAAACTAAAATAGAACCAATTGTGGCTGAAATAGGTTCAAAGGCATCTAACATACTTGCAGTTGTTGCCTTAACATAGCGTAAAGCACTAGTAAATAATTGAAATGGAATAATTGTTCCAATTACTAATACACATAATAATGGCACAATAGCTTGTGGTGCTAAAATGCTAGCACTAACGTGAGGATGGATAATAAACAATCCAACTCCTGCAATTAGTAATCCCCAGCCTGTGACGGCAGTTGGAGAAAATTCATGAATTAATGACTTGGGAATCAGAGTATTAGTAGCTACTCCAATCGCTGACAAAAGCCCCCAAAACAAAACTTGTGGAGTTATTGCTAAATGATTTATATTTCCATGTGTAGCAAGAATAAATACACCAATAAATGCAATAATCGTACAAATAACTTCAATTCTTCTAGGTGCTTGACGTTTTACAATTGTTAAGTAAAACAGTATAAAAAAAGGACCTATAAATTGAAGAATAGTAGCTATTGAAGCATCACCATATTTTATTGCTTCAAAATAACAGTATTGAACTGGAATTAAACCTAATAGTCCAAACATAATAATTGTAAAACTACTTTTTTTAGTTTTCCAAATTTCCATAGGCTTATCCTTATTTAACCAACTGAAAAATAGTATCACTAAACCACTTATAATCATTCTTATTTGACTTACAAATATAGGTGTATTACTTCTATCCAGGTTAAAAATGAATTTAGCAAAAATTCCAGATATTCCCCAGAAAGTACAGGAAATAATAATCATTATCGTCCAAAACTTTTTTTTATTTTCCATGGATAAAAATTTCCTTCCTAAAAACATACTCACTTATTATACACGGAAAATACTTGAATAAACAATTAAAATTCAATTAACTAAATATTATTTCAAATATAAATTAGTATCTCAAAATACTTTCACTAGTTCATCATTATTTTAGATATTAATAATGTTCATCCGATACTTCCATTGATCCATAAAAGTATCTTTTTGCCATTCATGATATTTGCGTTTTTTCTTTCTTACACCAACAGCTTGGTTAAGATAAGACGTACCTGCTATTTGGAAAGGTTCATGCCAACCGTGTACATGTCCATAAAATACATATTTAATTTCAGGATAATCTTGAATTAACTTGCCTAAATGTCGACTACCTAAAAGAGCATTTACCATTTCAAAAATACGAATTTCTTTGTCACTCTTTAAAGTAGCAGGTTTTGACCATAAAGCTTTACTATTAGGTACAAAATGCGTTACAAATATCACTTTCTTTTTAGCTTGTTTTGCTAAATCAAATTGTTGCTTGGATTGCTGTAAAGCTAATTGCTCACGTTCATTATCCGACATTGGTTGTTTTATACCAGCATCAATCCAATAAGTATTTTTCCAACGCTTAATCTCATCCTCAGTCAAAGTAGGGGAGAAACTATAATCATACCATCCATTGTTTCCAATGATACGCCAATCAGTATTAGGAATGTCAATGTAAGCATTATGCAGATAAAAATCAGAGATATTATTATTTTCTAGTTCTGTAAAAGTTATATTTTTCAGCATATCATGATTACCAGCAATAAAATAAACTTTCCCAGTAATTAAGGTATTTAGTTTTTCAAGATAATTCTTTGTCTTTTGAAAATCATTAAACATATCTCCAGCAAAAAGATAATATTCCACATTCTGTTTATTTAAATAATTAGCTTGTAAGGACACAATTTCATCAGGATCTTGTCGATTTACATCTAAATGGTTATCACTAGAAATTGCAATTTTCATAATTAGCATTCTCCTATTTGAATAATAGCTAGATTATAGGTGTAATTTAGATAAAAAGCAAATGATAATATATAATTTTTATGCTAAAATTAACTTATCAAGTTAAGAAGGGGGATTGCCACATGGATTTTAAGAAATTAGACCCTGAATTATGGCAAGCCATTGCAAACGAAGAACAACGTCAACAAAACAACATAGAGTTAATTGCTTCTGAAAATATTGTTTCAAAGAACGTTTTAGACGCTCAAGGAAGTGTATTGACTAATAAATATGCTGAAGGTTATCCTGGACGCCGTTATTATGGCGGATGCCAGTTTATTGATGTTGTAGAAAATTTAGCAACCGATCGTGCGAAACAACTTTTTGGTGCTAAATATGTCAATGTTCAACCTCATTCAGGTTCTCAAGCAAACGCTGCTGCTTATATGAGTTTGGTAGAGCCTGGCGATACCATCATGGGCATGGACTTAGCTGCTGGTGGTCATTTAACTCATGGTTCTCCAGTTAACTTTAGTGGAAAGACATATAACTTTGTTAGTTATGGTGTCGATAAAAAAACTGAAATGCTAGACTACGATGAAATAGCTAGATTAGCACGTGAACATCAGCCTAAATTAATTGTTGCAGGAGCCAGTGCTTATTCTCGAATTATTGATTTTTCTAAATTCAGAGAAATTGCTGATGAAGTAGGGGCAAAATTGATGGTTGATATGGCTCATATTGCCGGTTTAGTTGCGGTTGGTCTTCATCCAAATCCTGTTCCTTATGCTGATATTACAACAACTACTACACATAAGACACTCCGTGGTCCACGTGGAGGAATGATTTTAACTAATGATGAAAATTTAGCTAAAAAAATAAACAGCAATGTTTTCCCAGGAACTCAAGGAGGGCCATTAGAACACGTTATAGCCGGTAAAGCAGCTGCTTTTGGTGAAGCTTTAACACCTGAATTCAAAGAATATGGTGAACAAATTATCAGAAATACTCAAGAAATGGCACTATGCTTTGCTGATAATGAAAAAGCTCGTTTAGTATCTAATGGTTCAGATAATCATCTTTTACTATTAGATGTTAGAAACTTTGGTTTAAATGGTAAAGAAGCTGAAAAATTACTTGATCAAGTAAATATTACAGTTAATAAAAATTCAATTCCTTTCGAAACACTTAGTCCATTTAAAACAAGTGGTATTCGTATCGGTACACCAGCAATTACTAGTCGTGGCTTTAATGAGGAAGATTCATATCAAGTTGCTAAATTAATTCTTACAGTTCTTGCAAATAAAGATGATGAACAAGTTTTAGCTGATGTAAAACGTCAAGTTAAAGAATTGACAGATGCACATCCAATTTATGCTGAAGATTCAATTAGATAATTAATTAAAGAGATGTACGTTATTCCAATGTACATCTTTATTTATAAGGAGAAAAACTATGAATAGTAGTTTAATAGAAAAGTTTTGGACAGATTTCTGTAATAATCATGGTATTAGCAAATCTAGTCATTATGAAGCATATAGCTTTGGTGATCCAGAATCAGCAGATTATATAGCTGATTTAGTCAAAAATGGCATAAAAACAGCAACATCTTCAGCTTTAGAATTATATGAAGAAAATGAACGAATCCCACAAGTTGGTGATTATAATGTAATTCTTGATAGCCAAAATTTACCAATTTGCGTCACACAGACTAAAGTTGTTGAAATTGTACCATTTAATCAAATTATGGTTGAACACGCATATCATGAAGGCGAAGGAAATCGTTCATATGAATATTGGCATAATGCACATGTTAAGTTTTTTAATGCAGAATTTAAATCTGCTAACAAAGTTTTTACAGATTCTTCGCCAATTGTTTGTGAAGTTTTTGAACTCATAAAATAAAATTATGCTGTTAATTTTGCTTAATTAACGCTATTTTTAGCGTAATATCACCAAATACTTGAAATCAAATAATTACATAATAATAGGGGGCTCCCTGTTATTTTTTTATTTATCTAGTTTACATAATATACATTATCAAAAGTGTAATTAAAAGAAAAAAGGTCCCCCGAAACCGCCCCAGATAAAAAATAACGATTTTCAAACTAGAAAATCGTTATCCATAAAATTAATCATTTTTATCATACGAATTTATCAAATCTTTTTTGTCATTCCAAAACGGAACTTTTGCAACACCATTAACTTTATCTTTAGGAACAAATCCATAATAACGACTGTCATTTGAAACAGCTCGATTATCGCCTAAGACAAAATATGAATTTTTAGGAACTATAATTATTTTTCCTGTACCCAATGCTACACCTTGTTCTTCAACAGCAGCTTCTTGAATGTTTAATGTACCTTGTTTTTGCTGTTTCTTAGATATGTAGCTTTGAGATTCTTTTTTACCATTTACATATAATGTACCGTCATTCTTGTATTCTACCTTATCTCCAGGTAAAGCAATAACTCTTTTAACATAACGTGCGTTTTTAGCAACATCTGGACGTTTATCTACCCCATACGCATCAAATACAATCACTGAATCTCGTTTTATTTTAGCATGATGAATTTCCATAACTAATTCTTTGTCTTGTAAATTAGGAAACATCGAGATACCGTCTACTCGAACAACTGTAAATACAAAAGTTTTTATTAGTAATCCAACTAATAAGCCGATTGCGATGGGAAGAACCCAACCTTTCAATATTTTCACTTCTAACTCACCTTTCTGTTTTAACGTTAATCTGATACCTAGAGTATATAGTATATCGTATTAATAAAAAAGTTCATATAACTTAAAACATAATTTAACCTTTTTATGATATATAAAAAAGCTAAAGCATCTGCCCTAGCTTTCGAATATTAAAAATCTAATTTTTCAATATCTTTCATCCAACCTAAAGCAAGCGCCTTTTCACCTAAATGAGTTCCGATAACTGGTCCAAAGTAACTAACGTCAATTGGATAATCCGGATATTTCTCTTGTAATTTAGCTTTCCATTCCATAGCCATTTCTTCGTTATTAGCATGAAAAACTATTAGTCTCAAAGGATAAGAACGATCTTTGATATTTTCTTCAAATAAGTCCTCTACACGCTTTAAAGCACGCTTAGTTGAGCGAACTTTATCAAAAGCTACAATTTTATCTGATTCATCATCAAAAGTTAAGATTGGTTTTATTTTTAAAACACTACCAATAAAAGCTGAAGCATTTGATAAACGTCCACCACGAACCAAGTTTTGTAAATCATCAACAACAAAATATTCTTTAATGGTACTTCATAGTGATTCTAAAGTTGAAATAATTTCATCAACATCTTTTCCAGCTTGTGCCATCTTAGCAGCAGCAATAGCAAGATTTCCCATCAAACGAACTGTAATTTTCGAATCAAATGGTATTACATCAATATTCGTAACTTGCTCTCTGATATTTTCAATTGTTTGAACCAAGCCAGAAATTGTTCCGGCTAAATGAATACTAATTACAGCATCATAACCTTCATTTCCTAATGATGTATATAAATTAATAAGTTCTCCGATTGCAGGTTGAGATGTACTTGGAAATGATTCTGTAGTTTTTAACTTGCTGTAAAATTCTTCTGTGGTAATATCAATACCTTCATTATAAACCTTGTTATCTATAATAAATGGAATAGGAACAACTTTAATTCCATATTGTTCTGCCACTTCAGGTTCTAAATAAGCTGTACTATCAGTAACAACAGCGATTTTCATAAAGTGTACACCTACTTTTTTTATAATAACATTTATTATCATACCATAGATTATATCTACTTACTATCTAGGATAAGATAAATTTTAAAAATACCTAACTAATTAATTTGTTGTAAGCGTGTTGCTAATCTATTTAGTAAGATTTTTAGCAAGTTATCTTCTTCATCTGTCCAATGTTCAAAAATTTGTTGATTTAATTCTTCAAATTTTTGATTCATTTTATCTAAACTTGCTTGTCCTGCCTCATTTAGTGAATATGAGGATGCTGGACGAGAACGAATCTTTTCTTCTGTTCTTATTACTTCTTTTTTAATTAAACGCTTGGCATCAAGTCTAGATAATTGTCGACTCAATGTAGATACATCTAAATTAGTATTTTCAGCTAAAAGTTGTTGTGTATTGTAGCCTTCAACAATTAATCTTAATAGTTGCCATTCAGCTACCGTTAAATTAACTTGTTTAGCTCTTTTTTGTAATAAAGCTTGATAACTTTTACTTACTATCAAAAGGTTCTCTTTTGTACTTTTCATAGTCCTAACCTCACTTCACAGTAATCCTGTAAAATATTATGCTACATAGATCAGTAAATTTCAAATGTTTTTTGGTACTATCAAAAAATATTTGAAAATATAAAATGCAAAGTACATGCAAAAAATGAATATCTGGTATAATATCAATATTAGTGTGAATACCAAATTAGAACGGAGCTGATATCATTGACTTTTGATGGTTTATTCACTCATGCAATGATTCATGAATTAAATCAAACTTTACAAAATGGTAGAGTTACTAAAATATCTCAACCTTATCCAAATGAGGTAATTTTAACAATTAGAGCTAATAGGACTAATTATCCTGTGCTACTATCTGCTAATCCTCGTTATGCTAGATTTCAAATTACACAAATCCCTTATACTAATCCAGCAGTTCCAACTAATTTTACTATGATGTTAAGAAAATACTTGGAAAGTGCAAAATTGCTAGAAATTAAGCAATTAGATAATGATAGAGTTGTATATTTTGAATTTCTAACTCGTAATGAATTAGGAGATAAACTTCCTTTATTATTAAGTGCTGAAATCATGGGGAGATATAGCAATGTTATTTTAATCAATCAATCAACAAACAAGATTATTGATACTATCAAACATGTTGGAATGGATCAAAATAGATATCGAACTTTATTACCAGGTGCTACTTATCGTCAACCACCTACCCAAAATAAAGAGAATCCTTTTGAACAAGATTCAAATACATTTGAAGAACTTATACAAAAATACCCTAATCGCGAAGTTTTAGCTGACAACTTATTAAAGCAATATCAAGGTATTTCTAGAGATAATGCACTTGCTTTAGCAGATAAATTGCATGCTTCAAATAATTATGTCCAAACTTTCAATGATTTTCTTGCAATGACAGAAAATCCTATTCCTACAATGAATAGTAATAACTTCTCAATTTTCACTGATAATCCTAACGATAAAAAATTTTCTACTTTAAGTGAAATGTTGGATGTTTTCTATCATACTAAAGCTAATAGAGATAGAGTACAGCAACAAGGTGGACAACTACTACACGTTATTAGAAAAAATTTGCAGCGAAACAAGAAAAAGTTAAAGAAACTCTCTAATGAATTAAAAGCTACAGAAAACGCTGATGAGTATCGTATTAAAGGAGAAGTTTTAACAACATATTTGTATCAAATTAAACGTGGTATGACTAAAATAACTCTTCCTAATTTTTATGATAATAATAAAGAAATTACAATCTCGTTATCTAACCAACTGTCCCCTTCTCAAAATGCACAAAAGTACTTCAAAAAGTATCAAAAACTTAAAATTGCTGTTACTTTTGTTAATGAGCAAATAGAGCTTACTAAAAAAGAAGTTGCTTATCTAGAAGAAATACAAACTCAAATTGAATTAGCAACCCCTGCTGATTTAGATGATATTAAAACAGAGTTACAACAAGAAGGTTATATTAAGAAAAAGCAACAAAAAAGTAAGCGTAGTAGTAGAGTAAAAATTAATAAGCCTGAAACTTTTATAGCAAGCGATGGAACTGAGATTCTAGTTGGTAAAAATAATTTACAAAATGAAAAACTTACCTTGCATACTGCTAAGAAGACTGATATTTGGTTACATGCAAAAAATATTCCTGGCTCTCATGTTATTATAAAATCTAATAATCCTAGCGATGAAACTTTATTTGAGGCAGCGATGTTAGCAGCGTACTTTTCTAAATTTAGAAGTTCTGCTAATGTTCCTATCGACTATGTTCAAGTTAAAAATATTCGTAAACCTAATGGAAGTAAACCTGGGTTTGTTATTTATGAAGGTCAAAAAACGTTGACTGTTACGCCAACCGAAGACTTTGTATTGGAATTTAGACAAAATAAAAAGTAGGAATTATTATTCCAAAATTCTAATTGGGATAATAATCCTACTTTTTTAGTCTTCAATAATTTTAGTATAGATATTTTCAATTGTGTCAGTTTCAGCATCAACTATAAATGATCCATTGGAATATCTGTCATTTAATTGGTGATCTTCAGGTTTTACAGTTTCTTGCTTACCATCTGACAATAATAATACTAACTCTTGGTTTGTTTGAACTAATTCAGCAAAAATTATACGATGTGGCTTAGTCTTTAATTCTCTTAAAATTTGAACACCACGTCTTGCTCTTGTAGTCAATGGTACGTCAGCTACTTTCATCTTTTTATAACTACCGCGTTGAGTTAAGATAGAAACTTCGTCACTTTCAGATACTAAAATAACATTTGCTAATGTATCATCTCTTAAATCCATACATTTTACACCAGCAGCTAAAGCTCCATTAGTAGGGACTTCATCTAGACTATATCTCAATCCATACCCTGTATATGATGCACAAAAGACTTGAGATTTATCAGATTCAACTTGAGATACTGAAATCACTTCATCAGCATCAGTCTTTAATTTAACATATCGACTAGCACGTGTCTTATATGTTCGTCCTGGTTTTAAATCAGCCAATTTTACTTGTTTTATATAGCCCTCTTTTGTAGCTATTAAGAACTTTGCATCTTGATCTATACTTTCAAAAACAAAAGCATTTAAAACATACTCATCATTTCCTAGACCTACAGTTTGAGATAAATGTTCCCCTGTATCTTTCCAACGAGATTCTATAACTTCGTGAATAGGACGATAAATTAGGTTACCTTTATTAGTGAAAATAAACAGATGTGATAAAGTATTAACAACACTTTGTAAAATTGGATAGTCTTCATCTTTCAAACCGTTCTCATCATTATCAGATGCATTGAATGATCGAAGCGATGAACGTTTAACATAACCATCATGAGAAACAAGTAGCATTACATCTTCTTGAGCAACCATTACTTCAGTTTCGATCTTTAATGATGAAATTTCATCTTGAATAACAGTTAAGCGTTCTGAACCATATTTTTTATTAATAGCATTTAATTCCTTACGAATTACTTTATCAAGTTCTTTTGGATTAGCAAGGATATTCTCAAAATTAGCAATAGCTTTTTGCAATTCTTCTGCTTCTTTTTGAAGTGCAGTAACATCAGTATTTGTTAATCTGTATAATTGCAAAGAAACAATTGCTTCTGCTTGAGCTTCAGTAAATGAAAATTCAGATACCAAATTCTTTTTAGCATCAGACTTATTCTTAGATGCACGAATTGTTTTAATAACATCATCTAGAATAGATAAAGCCTTAATTAATCCTTTAACTATATGTTCTCTAGCTTTAGCTTTTTCCAAATCGAATTTTGTTCTTCTAGTTGTTACTTCACGTTGATGTTCTAAATAAGCTTCTAAAATTGTTTTTAGTCCTACATGTTCAGGTCGCTTATTATTGATTGCTACCATATTAAAGTTATAGGAAACTTGTAAATCTGTATTCTTAAATAGATAGTTTAGAATACCTTGTGCATTGGCATTTTTCTTTAACTCAATTACTACTCGAAGACCTTCTCTATCACTTTCGTCCCTTACTTCAGAAATGCCTTCTACTTTTTTCAATATTCTCAATTCATCAATTCGTTTGACTAAAGCTGATTTATTAACTTCATATGGAATTTCAGTAACAATAATTTGTTGCTTATTACCTCTGATATCTTCAATCTTAGTTTTTGAACGTAAAACCGCTCTACCACGTCCTGTTTCATAAGCTTTCTTAATTCCATCTATCCCTTGCAAAATACCGCCGGTTGGGAAATCCGGTCCTTTAATAAATTGCATCAAATCGTCTAAACTAGCATTAGGATGATTTATCAAATAAATTGCAGCTTCAATTGTTTCGCTCAAATTATGAGGAGGAATTTCAGTTGCGTAACCAGCAGAAATTCCTGTAGCCCCATTTACTAATAAATTAGGGAAACGTGCTGGCAAGACGGTTGGTTCATACTCTGTATCATCAAAATTAAGTACCATATCAACAGTCTTTTTATCAATATCTTGCAACATTTCAGAAGCAATTTGAGATAATCTAGCTTCTGTATAACGCATAGCAGCTGGAGAATCTCCGTCCATAGAACCGTTATTCCCGTGCATTTCAATTAACGGTTCACGTAATTTCCAACTTTGACTCAAACGAACCATAGCTTCATAAATAGAGGTATCACCATGAGGGTGGAAATTACCCATAACATTACCTACAGACTTAGCAGATTTTCTAAATGCTTTATCATAGGTATTTCCGTCTTCGTTCATTGCAAATAAAATACGTCTTTGAACAGGTTTTAGTCCGTCACGAATATCAGGTAAAGCACGTTCCTGAATAATATATTTAGAATATCTACCAAAACGCTCTCCCATAACAGCTTCTAGTGATAATTCTTGAATTTTTCTTTCAGTCGGCATTAATTACCACGCTCCTTACCGTTTTTAATAATCATTTTTATCAAATAAAGCCTCTGTATCCTTTAACTTATCGTCAGAAATTTCGCCATGAGCTCCTTCAGCGACAACTGTATCTAACAAGCTTCCATCTTCTTCTAAAGTAAATTTAACATTTTTTTCAATCCACTTACGACGAGGTTCTACTTTATCCCCCATTAGAGTTGTAACACGTTTTTCAGCTATTGTATCATCATCTATTCTCACACGAACCAACGTTCTTGTTTCCGGATTCATAGTTGTTTCCCAAAGCTGATCAGCGTTCATTTCTCCTAACCCTTTATATCTTTGTAAAGTGTATCCTTTTTTTAGTTCTTTAGTAGCACTTTCTAATTCAGCATCAGTCCATGCATACTTAATAACGCGCTTTTTCTTAACAGTTTTTTCAATCTTATATAATGGTGGTAATGCGATGTATACTCTCCCTGCATTAATCATTGGTCGCATATACTTATAGAAGAACGTTAATAACAATGTCTGGATATGTGCACCATCAGTATCAGCATCAGTCATGATAATAACCTTATCATAATTTGCATCATCGATGTTAAATTCTGCACCTACTCCAGCACCAATAGTATAAATCATGGTATTGATTTCTTCATTTTTCATGATATCTTGTAATTTGGCTTTTTGTGTATTTAATACTTTTCCTCGTAATGGTAGGATTGCTTGGAATTTTCTATCTCTTCCTTGTTTTGCTGAACCACCAGCAGAATCACCTTCGACTAGGAACAATTCATTACGCTTAGCATTCTTAGATTGCGCAGGAGTTAACTTACCTGATAATAGGCGTTCGCTTTTACGTCTCTTTTTGCCATTTCTACTTTCATCACGTGCTTTACGTGCTGCTTCACGTGCTTCGCGTGCCTTAATAGATTTTCGAACTAACTCTTGAGCAAAATCACCATTTTCCATTAAGAAATAACCTAATTGCTCATTAACAACACTATCAACAATTTGACGAGCTTCAGGAGTTCCTAATTTTCCTTTAGTTTGTCCTTCAAACTGTAGTAATTCTTCAGGAATGCGAACAGAAACAACTGCTGAAAGTCCTTCACGAACGTCACTACCTTCAAGATTCTTATCTTTGTCTTTAAGAAGGTTAATTTTTCTAGCATACTCATTAAAAGCCTTAGTCCATGCAGCTTTCATTCCAGCTTCGTGTGTTCCACCATCTTTAGTACGGACATTATTAACAAATGACATTATAGTTTCAGAATATCCATCATTATATTGGCCCGCAACTTCAACTTCGATACCATCTTTTTTACCTTCAAAGTACATGACAGGACCTAATACATCTTTATCTTCATTTAAATATTCTACGAATTCTTTAATTCCTTCCGCATATAAGAATTCTTCTTCAGTATATGGATCGGTTCTTTCATCTGTTAAAGTAATCTTTACACCCTTTAATAAGAAAGCAGATTCTCTTAATCTTTCTGCTAAAGTATTAAAATTATATTTTGTTGTTGAAAAAATATTAGCATCAGGTTTAAAAGTTACTTTTGTACCACTTTTACGTTTAGCTTTACCAATTTTACGTAAAGTTCCTACAGGTTGCCCACCGTTAACAAAATCTTCTTCATATTCAATGCCATCTCGAACAGTATTTACAGTTAACTTTGAGGAGAGTGCGTTAACGACGGAAGCACCAACGCCGTGTAATCCGCCTGAAGTTTTATAGTCGCCTTGGCCAAATTTACCACCTGCATGTAAAACAGTAAAAATTACTTCTACTGTTGGAATTCCCATTGAATGCATTCCAACTGGCATTCCACGTCCGTTATCGACTACTGTTATTGAATCATCTTTATGAATAATAACGTTAATTTCTTTGCCATAACCAGATAGTGCTTCATCAACTGCGTTATCAAATATTTCATATACTAAGTGATGTAATCCACGTGAATCTGTAGAACCTATGTACATCCCAGGACGCTTTCTAACAGCTTCTAGGCCTTTTAGAACTTGAATTGAGTCATCATTATAATTATTCTTTGGCATGCTCTTCTCCTTTCTGACTTTAAAAGTCACGTCTTTAATATCATATCGCATTTTTCTATCTCATATCAAGCAATTATATGGATAAATTTTAATTTTAATTAATGAAAAATAGTTTCTTTAATGTTAATATAGTGTATGAGTGACTACTTTAGGAGGAATTTTTTAGTGGATATAAAAATTATCTTAATGCTTATTATAGGATACCTTTTAGGATCTATTCCATCTGGTGTTTGGATAGGAAAGATATTTTATAATAAAGATATTCGTAACTATGGTAGTGGTAACATGGGTACTACTAATACTTTTAGAGTTCTGGGAAAGAAAGCTGGTATCGTTGTATTATTAATGGACATGTTAAAAGGAACTATAACAGCTTGTTTACCATTTATTTTCCACGTAAATGTTAGTGTGCTATTGATTGGATTATCTGCAATTTTAGGGCATGTATTTCCTATTTTTGCTGGCTTTAGAGGTGGTAAGGCGGTTGCTACAAGTGTAGGCGTATTACTTGTATATAATCCTTTATTCTTCACAATTGCATGGGCCATTTTTATCATTACTTTATATATTAGTAGTATGGTAAGTGTTGCTAGTATGTTAGGCTTCACACTTGTTTCTATCATTTCCTTATTTTTCAATGATCGAGTTTTAACTATCGTAGCCATTGTGTTAACTATATTCGTTTTTGCTAGACATTGGAAAAATATCGAAAGAATTAAAAACGGAACTGAAAATATGGTTCCTTTCGGTTTAGGATATCGAAGACGACAAAAAAATACAAAATAAACCTTTGGGATTAAAAATCTTTATTTCCAAAGGTTTTTAATTTGCAATAATATCATTTTTTTCGCTATACTAGTAACGCTACATAATTTTAAAGGAGGAAAATTTAATGAGTATTTTTTCTACTATCTTAGCCTCTTTAGTTGCTTTAGAAGCTTTATATATCATGCAGTTAGAAATGTTTGCTTCTAAAGAAAAATTAGAAAATGTCTTTGGATTAAGTAAAGAATACTTATCAATGGAAGAAGCTAGAGTTTCAATGAAAAATCAAGGTCTATACAATGGTTTTATTGGTGTTGGTTTGCTATTCTCTCGTTTCTTTTTCCCTGTAAATTCTCAATTTATAGGTACTACAATGTTTGTTATCTTTGTTATTATTGCCGCAATTTATGGATGGCTTAGTGCTAAAAACATCAAAATTTTGCTTTTACAAGGTACACCAGCAATATTAGCTTTATTATCATTAATTATTTTTAAATAATACATTTTCAACAAAAAAATGCTGCAGCTTACTAATTCAAATCGTAAACTACAGCATCTTTTTATTTTAATATCTACTTTGAAATTCATACAATTATTTCTCAATTATTTCCTTTGTTACTCTGACAACTTCTTTTCCTTGTTGATAAGATAACCTCAACAATACTACATTTTCTCCCTTCGAAGAGTGATATTCATATTTAAATTCTAACAACTTTAATTTAATACTCTTACTACTTTTAATTGTTGGATGTAGATTTTTATCTAAAGTTAGCGTCACATCATCGAAAATATATTCCTTTATACCCAGTTTAGTACTTTTATCAGGTAATTCTCCTCCACGAAGCCACTCTTCTGTTTCTTTCTTGCTATATTCCATACTACTTATACCTCATTTCATTTCTTTCTTAAGTACATTATAATATCGAAATACAACTGTTGTACCTTGTTTTTTGATAAAAATAAAAAGTAGCCCATTTCGTAAAAACGAAATGAGCTACTCAATTATATTTTTAATAAAATCTCACAAGTTGCGAAACTCTAAAATCTTATCGTAACAGGATTAAAGAGCGTTTGATGCACCATGGTATACAATACCACGACGGCTATCAACTGTTACAACTTCACCGCTCTTGATCAATGATGTTGCATCCTTAGCACCAACAACTACAGGAATACCCATAGAGATACCTACTACAGCTGCATGAGATGTTAAACCACCATTTTCAACGATTAAAGCAGATGATTTTTCAATAGCTGGTAAGTAATCTTTGTCAGTTGTCTTTGTTACAAGGATTCCACCTTCAACAGCGTTCTTGTTTGCTTCATCAGCAGATGTTGCAACAACTGTCTTACCGATAACAGTTTCATCACCAACACCTTGACCTGAAACTAACTTAGAACCAATTAATTGGATCTTCATGATGTTTGTAGTACCCTTTTCACCTACAGGAACACCAGCAACGATTAAGATCAAGTCGCCTTCCTTAGCTAAACCAGCCTTCTTAGCTTCTTCTGTAGCTAATTGGAACATTTCATCAGTTGATGAAGGAGCATCAGCCAATACAGGTTGTACACCCCAGTTAACTGTTAAACCACGACGTGTACGGTCATCAAATGTAACAGCTAAAATGTCAGCATTTGGACGGTACTTAGAAATCATACGTGCTGTATGACCAGATTTTGTAGCAGCAACAATTGTCTTAATGTTCAAGTTTTCTGCTGTTTCAGCAACTGAACGACCAATTGCTTCTGTAACATCTGTCTTATCAAATGCATCTAATGTCAATGCTTTGTGTTGACGTAATGCATTTTCAGACTTGATGTCGATACGTGCCATTGTAGCAACAGATTCTACAGGGTAGTCACCATTTGCAGATTCACCAGAAAGCATTGTTGCATCTGTACCATCAAATACAGCGTTAGCAACGTCAGAAGCTTCAGCACGTGTAGGACGTGGGTTTTCTTGCATAGAATCAAGCATTTGTGTAGCTGTAATAACTGGCTTACCAGCTAAGTTACACTTCTTGATTAATGATTTTTGTACCAATGGAACATTTTCAGCTGGGATTTCAACACCCATGTCACCACGAGCAATCATCAAACCATCAGAAACTTTCAAGATTTCATCAAAGTTGTTGATACCTTCTTGAGATTCAATCTTAGGGAAGATTTGTACATGTTCCATGTGCTTTTCTTCAAGTAATTCACGGATATCTAAGATATCTTGTGGCTTACGTACGAAGGAAGCAGCAATGTAGTTAATGTCTTGGTCTAAACCAAAGCGGATATCATCAGAGTCTTTTTCTGTAATACCAGGTAAGTTGATAGAAACACCAGGAGCATTAACACCTTTACGAGAACCAAGTGTACCTTCGTTTAATACTTTACATACAAGTTCTTTGTTTGCATCGTCTTTCTTTTCGATTTGCATATCAATCAAACCGTCGTCAAACAATACATGTCCACCTTCGTGAACGTCATCGTATAAACCAGGGTATGTTACAGCGATTTTTTCTTTTGTACCTTCAATAGAATCGTCCATAGAAATACGTACTTCATCACCGATTGCAAAATGAATCTTGCCTTCTTTTTGAACAGTTGTACGGATTTCTGCACCCTTTGTATCTAATAAGAAACCTACTGTTTTACCAGTAATTTTTTCAGCTTCATGAACTAAATTCATGCGGCCTAAGTGTTCTTCATGATCACCGTGTGAGAAATTAAAACGGAAAACATTTGCACCTGCTTCGATTAACTTAACAATTGTATCTAGGTCAGAACTAGCTGGTCCAAGGGTACTTACGATCTTGGTCTTTTTCATGAATAAAACCTCTCCTTTGAAAATATTAAAAGATGACTTTCATGTCTATCTTTGCCGAAAGTTAAAATAAATACTTTATCGATACAAAATTAGAAACGAACACGATCATTCAAATCTTGTAATGATACATCTGTTTGATGTTTGTGATTTTCAAGTGTATCAATGATATCAGTTGCAACCAATTGATTATCATGAATACCAATAGCTAAACCACCTTTACCTTCAAGTAACAAGCGAATAGCATAATCACCAAGTCTTGTAGCTAAAACACGATCTTTAACAGTTGGGTTACCACCACGTTGGATATGTCCCAAAGTAATAGCACGACTATCAAAATCACCGTATTGATCAAGCTTTTCTTTGAATTCAGCAGCGCCCATTACACCTTCTGCTAAAACAATTAAGCCATGATCTTTACCGTTCTTACGGTTTTCGGAAATTTTATTTGCGATAGCTTCAATATCGTATTCACGTTCAGGAATAACAATTGCATCTGCACCAGTAGCAATACCAGACCATAATGCAATATCACCTGCGCCACGACCCATAACTTCAACAACGAATACACGTTGGTGTGAAGTTGCAGTATCGTTGATACGATCTAATGCTTCCATTGCAACATTAGCAGCAGTATCGAAACCAATTGTAAAGTCTGTACCTGGAATGTCATTATCAATAGTTCCTGGTACACCAATTGAATTGTATCCGTGCATAGTTAATTTTTCTGCACCATGGTATGAACCATCGCCACCGATAACAACCAATGCTTCAATACCAAATTTCTTTAATTGTTCGATACCTTTCAATTGTGTTTCTGTTTCTGCAAATTCTGGGAAACGTGCAGAATATAAGATAGTACCACCACGATTGATAATTTCATCAAGTTTTGTAGATTCCATCTTAAAGATGTTACCTTCTACAAGTCCTTTATATCCGTAGTTGATACCGTAAGCTTCAAGACCTGCATTCATTGCAGAACGAGCAATCGCACGTACAGCTGCGTTCATACCAGCTGCATCGCCACCACTAGTTAAAATACCAATGCGTTTCATTTTTTCACCTCAAGTATATATTTCAGTAGAACTACATTCTCCACAAGTAATATTACCACTTTTATAAGCAATTGTCTTGTAAAAATATGAAAAATTAAGTAAAAATTCTGATTTTTTTGTAAAAAAGCCGTCAAAACCAATAATTTTTTTGAAAAAGTAACTTAATTTATTTCAAAACTACATTTTCAACTCCTAACAACTCTACAAGTCTATTGTAAACTATTTTATCCTGTGATAGCCATAATTTTTTATTAAGAAGTTTCTTTTTCCCCGATTTTTCATCAACTATAATAACAGGTACATTACCACTGTTTTGGAGCATTAACTTTTCAAGATTTCTTCTTTTACTTGTATCGAAGGCTTTTGATAAGCGTAGATAATAAGTTTTTATTCTTACATCGTTTGCTAACATCGCTTTACTAATTGTTATGGCCAATCCTCTTGTTGTATCAACTCTACCTTCAATTAAGATAATATTTCCGTCTTCCAAAACTGATGAAAATCTCTTATATGCATTAGGGAAAAACGTTAAATCCATGTTTCCAGTTTGATCAGCTGCAGTTACAAACGCCATTTGAGAACCATTTTTAGTTCTAATGATTTTTATAACTTTTATCTGCAAAATCATTGAAACATACTTATCTTTATTAGACTCGTTTATTTGAGAAACTCTAGTTGAATTGGTTAAATAGATTAACTCTACATATTTTTCGACTGGATGACCTGATAAATAAGCTCCTAGATAATAATTTTCTTTTTCTAAGAGTTCATCATTTGAAATCTCTATCTTTTCTACAGTCGTTTTCTTGGGTGCTAATATTGAAAATAGTTCAACATTATTTCCACTAAGTTCAATATTGCTTAGTAAGCGTGGTAACATCGCCAACAATTCTTTTCTAGATTGACCAAATGTATCAAAGACACCTGAATAAATTAAAATCTCTATTAATTCTCTTTTTAAGTATCTTTTATTGATTCTTTGCAAGAAATCCTCCATGTTTTTGAAAATACCACTTCGTTTTCTTTCTTGCAAAATATCTTGAAGAAAGTTCTTTCTCAATGACTTAATACAACTTAAACCAAAGTAGATTTCCCCATTACGTAAGATATATAGAGATTGGCTAATATTGATGTCTGGATGATGAACTTTTACTCCCTTATTCTTAGCTTCTAAAACATAATCTTTAGTTTTACGTGGATTTCCAATTACTGAATTTAATAAAGCTGCAAAGAAAGCTGCTGGATAATGTGCTTTTATATATGCTAATTCAAATGACATTTTTGAATAAGCAACTGCATGTGACCGGTTAAAACCATAATCTCCAAATTCCATGATGTAAGCATACACTTTTTTAGCAACTTCATGCGTGTATCCTTTTTTCATCGCACCATTAATAAACATAACTTCCATTCGCGAAATGATATCATGTTTCTTTTTACTCATCGCTCTTCTAAGCGAATCCGCTTGTCCTAAAGTAAAGCCTCCCATAGTAGAAGCAACTTGCATAACTTGTTCTTGGTAAACCATAATTCCATAAGTTTGCTTCAAAATACCTTCCAGTTCTTTTGAAGGATAAGTTATTGGTCTTTCACCATGCTTTCTTGCAATGAATTCGTCAATATTTTGAATAGGTCCTGGACGATATAAGGCATTTACCGCTGCTACATCTTCAAATGAAGTAGGCTTTAATTTTGTTAGTACCCCTCTGATACCAGCTGATTCAAATTGAAAAATACCACTTGTTTCTGCATTTTGATAGATCTTTAAAGTTTCAGGATCATCCAAATTAATTTTTCTTATATCAAAATCAATATGATAACCCTTTTTTATTAGTGTAATTGTATTTTCCAAAATTGATAAATTTCTCAATCCTAGAAAATCCATTTTTAACAATCCAACTTCTTCAACTTGATTTTTAGCAAATTGACTCATTAAAATACCATCGCCACCAATCTGAACTGGTACGTGATCTACTAAATCATCATCACTTAAGATAATCCCAGCTGCATGTGTAGAATAATGTCGTGGTAGTCCTTCAAGTGCAATGGCTGTTTCGAATAATAGTCGATTCTTAGAGTTATCTGCAACTAAGTTCTTCAAAGATTGGCTACTAGCATACGCTTCTTTTAGAGTAATTCCATATTCTTTAGGTATCGCCTTACTCCACGCATCTGCTTCATAAGTTTTTAAATCAAATACCCTGGCAACATCGCGCAATACCTGTTTTGTTTTTAATGTTCCAAAGGTTATGATCTGTGCCATATGTTGCTGCCCATATTTCTGATGTAAGTATTCAATGATAGTATCTCTTTTTATATCAGGAATATCTAAGTCAATATCTGGCATTTGAGCACGTTCTTCATTCAAAAAACGTTCAAAAATCAAGTCATACTTAATAGGATCAATATCAGTAATATATAAGGTATATGAAACTAAAGAACCAGCTGCTGATCCTCTACCTGGACCGGTTAAAATATTATTTTCATGAGCAAAATTTGTCACGTCCCAAACAATTAAGAAGTAATCATCAAATCCCATGCGATGAATAACTGATAATTCATAATCTAATCTATTTTGATATTCTTCTTGGTTCTTTATATTTTCTTCCGCTATTCTTTTAGCTAATCCTTCTTGACATAATTTTCTTAAGAAATCTTCTGAATTTAAGCCATTAGTTTCTTTAAAATGGGGTAACTGTGTTTTAGGAAAGTTTAATGTTAAGTTACATTGAGCAATCACATTAATTGCATTTTGATATGCACTACTTAAATAATCTGTACCTAAGCGCTCATATTCCTCAGGTGTATGTAGATAATTTCCATCATTTTTAAAATTCCAATTCGGATTAACATTTTCACCAGTTCCTATGGCTTGTAATACCTTAGTACTAAAATAATCACGTTCTTTTAAGTATTTAACTGGTGTTAATAAAATCGTCTCTAATTGTAACTTCTCAGCAGCCATTAAATCATTATTTATAGCATCTCTATCATTAGGGTTAACACCATAATAAATTGTCTCGGCAGCTGACACTAATGTTTGTAATTCTGTCACTTGATCACTTATTATGTCATTTACCGTTAGATACGATGGATTCAATACAACAATTACATCCTGTAAATACTCTGTAATATCTGTTAATTTAAAAATATTTTTATAGTTCTCATCTACTGCAGTTAGTCTCTTTGAAGAAATATTCATCAAATTTTGATAACCATTACTGTTCTTAGCAATAAAAATATACTCATCATCGCTAGATTGTAATGTAATACCAATAATTGGCTTAATTCCTGCTTTAACACATTCATGATAGAAGTCCAAAACGCCATACATTGAATTTATATCTGTCAATACCAGAGCACTGTATCCCAATTCTTTTCCTAACTTTACATACTCTGAAATTCTCAATGGACTTTGCAACAAACTATATGAACTTAAAACTTGTAAGGGAGCATACATATAATATCTCTCCTTTCCTACAAAATACAATTTCATTATACTTAAAAGATATCAACTTTACAAAATTATAGATAAGATACACAAATATTACATGTAAGTTCTTTAAAATTGTGATAGAATAACTTAGTATAGATATGAGGTGTTGAAAATGGGTAAACAACTTACAGTCCTATTTTGGGGCTTTATCTATGGTGAAGTTATTGGTTATATCATTTCTGCTTTAACTGGTGTTCAATTTGACTGGTTAGCAAGTGGTGTAATTTGCATGATTGGTGGTTTAATCGGTATTAACTGCTTGAACTACTTTATCAGCGATAAAAAAGCTTCAAAATAGTTTATATCAAACAAAAAGTGTGTGAACGTAAAATTCACACACTTTTTTATTATGCTTGAGTTATAAATTTTAATTGGTTATCTACTAAAGTTACCGTCACTTTAGAATGAGGTAGAATTTTCCCAGCAATGATTTCCTTAGCTAGCGGCGTTTCAACGTTATTAGTTATAAATCTTTGCAGTGGTCTTGCACCATAAGCTGGGTTATATCCTTCTTTAGCAATCCACTTCTGAGCATCTTCATCAATACCTAACGTAATCTCTTGACTTTCTAATCTATCTGACAATTGATGAATGAATTTTTCAACAATCTTTTGTACAGAATCCATTGTTAATGGTGTAAACATCAAAATATCATCAATACGGTTTAAGAATTCTGGTTTGAAGTGCGCCTGTGTTAGTTGCATGACTTTCTTCTTTATTTCAGGAGAAATTGTACCATCTGTAGAATCATTTTCTAGCAAGAACTCTGAACCTAAATTAGATGTCATGATTAAAATTGTGTTCTTAAAGTTAACTGTCCTTCCTTGACCATCAGTTAAACGTCCATCATCTAGAACCTGTAATAAAATGTTGAAAACATCTGGATGAGCTTTTTCAACTTCATCTAATAAAATAATAGTATAAGGGTTGCGACGAACAGCTTCTGTAAGTTGTCCACCTTCTTCGTATCCTACATAACCAGGAGCAGCACCAACTAATCTTGAAACTGAATATTTTTCCATATATTCTGACATATCTATTCTTACCATATGACTTTCAGAATCAAATAAATTCTCTGCTAAAGCCTTAGCTAGTTCTGTTTTACCGACACCTGTTGGCCCCAAGAACAAGAAAGATCCCAATGGCTTGTTAGGATTTTGTAAACCAGCTCTAGATCTTAAGACCGCATCAGAGACTGCATCTACAGCTTCATCTTGTCCTATTACACGCTTATGCAAATTGTCTGCTAAATGTAAAAGCTTTTCACGTTCTCCTTCAACCAATTTACTAATTGGAATACCAGTCATTCTACTAATTACTTCTGCAATTTCCTTATCAGTGACAGACTCTTCAACCATCCATTCTTTAGGACGTTCACTATTTTCCAATTGTTGTAGTTCTTTTTCTAGTTGTGGAATCGTTGCATGTTGTAACTTAGCGGCTTTTTCTAAATCGTAATTATTTTCAGCTTCTTCTAATTGGTGACGAGCTTTATCTAATTCAGATTTCTTATCAGATACTTTTTGGATGTCTAGCTTTTCATCTTCCCAACGTTGACGAAGTTTATTAGCTTTTTCACGTAAATTGGATAATTCGGCTTGTAACTCCTCTAAACGTTTCTTAGATGCAGCATCTGTCTCTTTCTTCAAAGCAGCTTCTTCAACTTCTTCACGCATTAACTCGCGAGTTACTTGATCTAATTCATTAGGAACAGAATTCATTTCTACACGTATTTCAGCACAAGCCTCATCAATTAAATCAAGGGCTTTATCTGGTAAGAATCTATCCGTAATATAGCGATTGGATAAAGTTGCTGCTGCTACTAAAGCATTATCATGAATACGAACTCCGTGATGAATTTCATAACGTTCTTTTAAACCACGCAAAATTGAAATGGTATCTTCAACAGTTGGCTCTTTAACAAGTACTTTTTGGA
This sequence comes from Ligilactobacillus salivarius DSM 20555 = ATCC 11741, assembly GCF_001435955.1. GTDB lineage: Bacteria > Bacillota > Bacilli > Lactobacillales > Lactobacillaceae > Ligilactobacillus > Ligilactobacillus salivarius. The sequence goes on from NZ_AYYT01000001.1 coordinate 62,515, forward strand.
AACGTCTTTCAAGAGCTTTATCTTTTTCAATGTATTCTCGATACTCATCTAAAGTAGTGGCACCAATTAAATGTAATTCGCCTCTAGCTAACATTGGCTTCAATAAGTTTCCAGCATCCATCGAACCTTCAGTCTTACCTGCTCCAACTATATTATGAATTTCATCAATGAAAAGTAGGATCTTTCCTTCGCTTTTCTTCACTTCTTTTAATACATTCTTTAATCGTTCTTCAAATTCTCCACGATATTTAGCTCCAGCAATTAAGGAACCCATGTCCAAAGAAATTATAGTCTTATCTTTTAAGTTATCTGGAACGTCATTTCGAACAATTCTCTGTGCTAACCCTTCAACAATGGCAGTTTTACCAACACCAGGTTCACCTATCAAAACTGGATTATTCTTAGCTTTTCTTGATAAAATTCGAATAACATCGCGAATTTCTTCATCACGTCCAATAATAGGATCTTGATTACCATTTCTAACTTCTTTGTTTAAATTTACTCCGTACTTTTCAAGTGATTTATAGCCTTTTTCCTGATCTTGACTTGTCACTCTTTCTCCTCCTCGATAATCAGCTACAATTTTGCCTAACTGATCTTTTGTTAATCCAGTTTGCTTTAAATATTCTGTTAGAGGATTATACTCTAATTCCATTAAAGCTAACATTAAGGTATCTACAGACACATAAGTATCTTGATTGCCTTTAGCTATTTCTTGTGCTTTTTGCAATAATGAAAAAAGTTGCTGACTTATTGATTGTCCATATTGAACATTACCACCTTCAACAACACTAACTTTATCTAATTCGCCATCAATAAAGTTTTCGAAGGCCTGTATGTCTAAACCTGCTTTTTTATAAATCTCGGCAGCTATTTCTCCAGGTTGGACTAACACTTTAAATAATTCATTAATTCCAATTTCTTGATGCTTTCGATTAATTGCTACCTTTTGCGCTTCTGCCAAACTTTTTTGAACTTCAGTTGTATAATTTTCGTTATCCATACTTATCAGTCCTTATAATATATTTCATCTCCTATATTATATCATCTTTTTTAAACTTTGACTAAGTTTGACCTTTTATTTAAAAATAAAGAGGATCACTTAATAGCAATCCTCTTTATCAAAATTATACGTATTGTAATAATTTACTTTCCTTATATGCGTGGTCAATAGTTCCACTACCTAGACATTCTTCACCATCATAAAATACAACTTCTTGTCCAGGAGTAATAGCACGTACAGGTTCGTCAAAAATAACTTCAACCTTTGTACGATCTTCATTAAATTTAACTGTAACGCCTGTGTCCTTTTGGCGATAACGGAACTTAGCTGTACAATGGAATTCATCACCGCGATCAGAAATATCGTCAACAAAACTTAACTTTGAAGCATCTAAACTATTAGCATATAAATGTTCATTGTGGTAGCCTTGTCCTACTAATAAAGTATTTGTCTTCAAATCTTTACCGATAACAAACCATGGTTCATTACTCTTACCATCGCCACCAATACCTAAGCCTTTGCGTTGACCAATAGTATAGTTCATTAAGCCAAAATGATTTCCCTTTACTTCACCATCAAGAGTTACCATTTCACCTGGTTGTGCAGGTAAGAACTCACCTAAGAATTTACTAAAGTTACGTTCACCGATAAAGCAAATTCCAGTTGAATCTTTCTTTTTAGCAGTTGCTAAACCTGCTTCTTCAGCAATTCTTCTTACTTCTGATTTTTGTAAGTGTCCAATTGGGAACATTACTTTTTGTAATTGTTCTTGTGAAAGCTGACTCAAGAAATAAGTTTGATCCTTGTTATCATCTGCTCCACGTAGTAAATGCACTCTACCATCTTCATCACGACGCAATTGTGCATAGTGTCCCATTGCAATATAATCTGCATCAATAGACATTGCGTAATCTAAGAAAGCTTTAAACTTAACTTCTTTGTTACACATAATATCAGGATTTGGAGTACGTCCATCTTTATATTCATCAAGGAAATATGTGAATACTCTATCCCAATATTCCTTTTCAAAGTTAACTGAGTAATAAGGAATACCAATTTGACTAGCAACTTTAGCTACGTCTTGATAGTCTTCTGTTACTGTACAGACACCACTATCATTCTTATCATCCCAGTTCTTCATAAATACACCAACAACGTCATATCCTTGTTGTTTCAATAAGTAAGCAGAAACTGAAGAATCAACTCCACCACTCATTCCCACAACGACACGAATTTGACTCTTGTCTTTCACAAAAAATCACCATCATTTCAATATATTCTGAATTTCACGATTTGAAGGTCGTTTTTGTTCAGTAAGCTACATTATAGCTATTATTACCATTAATATCAAGCATAAATACATCCTAAACTTCTTCTAGGATTTTCCTTTCCTTTAAATCATTAATGATAAATTCTAATTGTTCAATATTACCTTGGTTGTCATTACCTTTAAAAATATTTACTTCGCGCATTCCATTAGCTGTTAAAGTAACCATCTTAAAGTTCTTCATGTCAGCTTGAATTGCGACTTTTAATTTATATCCTTGATTGAAAGGAGAATATGGATCTAATGAACGTTCTAATTGAAATTTACCACCCTTAGACTCTATAAAGCCTGCATCGCGTAGTGGAAATCTCTTAACATTAGTAGAAAGTTTGTATGTCTTTGTATCTCCTAATATTTTTGCTGTTGTGCCATATGCCATAATAAATCCCCTCTATTTCTTAACAATTTTTACTAACGTCTTAATCAAGTAATCAATGTCCTCACTAGTATTATTGATTCCAAAACTAAAACGTAAGGATTCAGCAACTCTTGGACTATCTTCACCATACATTGCTGCCAAAACATGAGAAGGTTCCAATGAGCCAGCTGTACATGCTGAACCAGCAGCTGCTGAAATCCCACTTAAATCAAGGTTAGTTAGTAAACTATCACTAGCAAAGCCTTTAAACCAGATACTAATAATTTGAGGTAATTGATTTTCTTCAAGATGCCCATTAATCTCAAAGTCAATTCCATTTTCCTTTAATCCATCCACCAATTGATGTTTAAAAGATAAGTATTTTTGGCGATGTTCTTCTTTTACTTCTGCTGGTAATAAACTAACAGCTTCTGCAAAACCTGTAATTGCTGGTACATTCTCAGTTCCTGCACGACGCTTTAATTCTTGATCGCCACCTTTGATTAAGGATGGGAAATTAATTCCATCTCTGCGATATAGAAATCCTAACATTTTAGGGCCATTCAATTTATGTGCAGACACTGATAATAAATCAACTTTTAAATCTTGAACATCTATATCAAGTGCACCATAAGTTTGAACTGAATCTGTATGGAACCAAGCATTAGTTGGGGCTACAATTTCACCTATTTCTTTAATAGGGAGATGACTTCCAACTTCATTATTTCCCATCATAATAGATACTAAAATTGTATCTGATCTAATAGCTTGTTTTAGATCATCTAAATTAATTTGACCATACTCATCAACTGGAAGATAAGTAACTTCAAAGCCTTCTTGTTCTAAATATGCCATTGGTTTTAGAACTGCTTCATGTTCAATTGCTGTAGTAATCAAATGACGACCTTCATTTTTTCTAGCCATCGCTGTTTGGATAATAGCAGTGTTGTCACTTTCTGTACCGCCACTAGTAAATACAATTTCATTGTCATTTTTAGCGTTAATCGACTCAGCTATTACGTGACGACTATTATCTAAGATAGCACGTGCTTGACGACCATAATAATTTACGGCAGAAGCGTTGCCGAAAGTATTGGTCATAGTTTCAGTCATCTTCTCAATAACTTTTGTAGCCATTGGAGTTGTGCCTGCATTATCTAAGTAAATATACTTCAACTTTCTCACCTTACATTATTTTTTTAAAAAGTTTAAAATCATATTTGCTGACTTTTTACCAGCTTCTATGATAAATTCATCAAAGCTTTGCCCAGCATCTTCATCGCCAACATCAGACATCGCACGAATAATTAAGAATGGTACTGAGAATTGATAAGCAACCTGAGCGATTGCTGCTCCTTCCATTTCACAAGACAAAGCTTCCGGATAAATTTCTTTAATTGCTGTAATTTTTTCGCTAGAAGATACAAATTGATCACCAGTAACAATTAAACCTTCTTTAGCCACCAAATTAGATTCTTTGGCTGCTTTAGATATTGCTTCTAATAAATCTTTATCTGCAGTATAAATTTGAGGTTGTTGTGGTAATTGTCCTGGTTTATAACCAAAAGCAGTTGCATCTGCATCATGATAAGCAGCACCTGTAGAAAGAACTACATCACCAACATGTAATCCTTCGCCAATACCACCAGCAGAACCAGAATTGATAACAGCATCTACTTTATAATTAGCAATTAACAAACCAGTTGTCACACCAGCTTGAACCTTACCAATTCCGGAGCGAGTAAGTACTACTTCTTTTCCGTTGATCGTACCACTGTAAAAATCAATTCCACCAATTGTATCTTGTTTTTTATCTTCTAATTGTGCCACTAAAGATTTTATTTCTTCTTCCATTGCACAAATTATTCCATACTTCATTAAAAAAATTCATTCCTTTACTAAAAATTAACGAAAAACATTATCAAGTATACTATAATAATTGCCAAAATTAACCCCGCAATTATCATATTTAGTCTTGCTTTTAATCGGTTTTTCTTATAATTTTCTTCATTTGATTCGCGTAGTTTCCTAGAACCTGTTCGACTTAGACCTTCTAATTCAGAATCTTCCCGAACATCATCTACTTTATTACTACGCCTTAATTGTGGCTTTTCGTCCATTTTCCACCTCTATTGCATTAATTTCCAGTACATAACTGCAATTAATGTTTTACTGTCACAGATTAAGCCTTTCGCAATTGCTTGTTCTACTTCAGGTAGTGATAATTCTACTAATTCAAGAAATTCATCACTATCTTGTGGTAGTTCATCCTTAACTGGTTTTAGATTTACAGCATGATACATGTACATCTTTTCATCTGCAAAACCTGGCGATGTATAGAAAGTATTGATAAATTCTAGTTTATCAGCTTCAAAGCGGGTTTCTTCATTTAATTCTCTAACTGCCGTTACATTTGGATCCTCACCAGGTTCTATTTTACCAGCAGGTACTTCCAGAGTTACCTGGCCTAAAGGTGCTCGCCATTGTTTGATGAATACCATTTTATTTTCGTCAGTAATTGCAATAATAGCAACCGCACCTTGATGACGGATAATTTCTCGTTTGGCTTCTTTACCATTTGGAAGTTCTATCGTTTCAATATCTAAATCAATTATTTTACCATCAAAAACATGTTCTACTTTTTTTACTTTTTCTTCAAATTCCATAATTTTTCCTTCTATCTGTGAAGTTGAGCAATAAATGCTTCATAAGCCGCTTGCTCACCAGTTTCATTCCATGTGAAATTATCAAAGTTACCATTGATTGCATCTGCTTGAGAAATATTAACCTTAGCCACTTCTGTCGCATTACCAATCAATGACATCCAATAGTCACCATTTTCACGTTTGTGAACCATTGTTCTTACCATACCACCAGGATTAATAACTGTAATCAACTTTTCAAAGTCAATTTGGTCAGAATGTAGTAGGACGTACATCAAACTTGAAGCTGACATCGCCGTACCACACGCATTTGTGAAACCTACCCCACGTTCGAATGTACGAACAAAGATCTTACCTGGTTCTAGAATTTCAACAAAACTTACATTTACGCCATCAGGGAAAATTGGATTATTTCCGTTATTTAAATAACTAGCAATTCTTCCTAATTCTTCACCCATCAATGTTTCATGATCAACAAATGCAATCAAATGTGGATTAGGAACTGCTACTGCAGAAAATTTAATTGCTTTTGATAACTCTGGAATATAATCATCAATTAATTTTTCTTTACCTACGTGCATTAGTAAATCTTGTGCATCGAAACTAACTGGGGAAATTTCCGCATCAAATGCTGGAACCTTTTCTGCTAGTTTATCAGCTTTCTTCACTTCAAGATCAGCATGCATCGTTTGAATTTTAAATTCTGCTAAATTTTTCTTTTCGCTTAAGTAGCGAGCAACAGTTCTAATACCATTTCCACACATACTTGCTTCACTACCATCAGCATTTATAACACGCATTCTGCCATCTGTGCCTTCATGACCAGCTTGGACATATAAGACACCGTCAGCACCACCATGTAATCCTGTATCGCGATCACAAACCTTTTGTGCTAATTGGATAAGTTCTTCTTCTGTTAAAGGCTCTTCAAGATTATCTTCATCAAGAATGAAAAAATCATTACCAGAACCATGTACTTTAAGCATTTCCATTCTACTTTCCTCCATAAAATGTGCATTTTAAGTTTATCATACCAGACTTTACGTTAATTTGCGAAAGAAAAACCATCTATTATTAGTTTGAAACTAACTATAGACGGCTATCAGAATTATATAAAATTAATTTTCTTTCTTCATCTTTAAACCAATTCCAGTATATCCACTAATTACTGAAAGAATTGGTGATAGTAATGCAAATAAAGTAAACGGTAAAAATTCTAGTACTGGAACACCTAAGGTTGAGGCTGCAAAAGATCCTGCAACACCCCAAGGAATAAGGTAGTTGATTACACTACCACCATCTTCCAAGACACGTCCAAGTGCTAATGGGGCTAAACCTACCCTATCAAATGCATCCTTGAATGCTCTACCTGGAAGAATAACAGATAAGTATTGTTCCCCAACAAAAAGATTTATTCCAATTCCTGCAAAGATAGTACTTAGAACCAATTTCCCTGGTCTATTTAATCTTTGAATTAGTGGTTCCATCGCAGTTTGAATGATTCCTAATTCCATTAGTAAACCACCAAGTGCTAATGTTGTTATAATCAAAGAAACAGTTCCCATCATATTAGAGATTCCACCTCTAGTCAGCAATGCATTTACTGCTTCATTCTTAGTATGAGCTACATATCCTGTTTCCATTAAAGCAGCTAAACCTTTTAGTGAGATATGAGGATCATTTACTAAAATAATTCCGGTTGAAACAGCAATATTTATAAATAAAGTTGGAATTGCTGGGATTTTAAACCATGCACATAAAAACATTAAGATTACAGGGATAGCAGCAACCCATGAAATTGAGAAGTTTTGACTAAGAATTTTCATAGTTGCATCTATTTTAGCAAAGTCAGGTTCTGTTTTTCCTTGACCAATAAATACAAAAACTACTAAAGAAATTAATAAAGCTGGAATCGTAGTCCACATTAAATTTTTGATATGAGCAAATAAATCTGTTCCAGAAATTGCTGAAGCTAAGTTAGTTGAGTCAGATAATGGCGATGTCTTATCACCGAATATCGCACCAGATAAAATTGCTCCTGCAACTAATGCTGGGTTCATGTTCATTGTGATTCCCATTCCAAAAAGAGCAATTCCAATTGTAGAAATCGTTGTAAACCCACTCCCAATTGAAGCACCAACTAAAGCACATACAAGAAAAACAGAAGGCACAAAGAACTTAACGCTTATTAATTTAAAACCAACAACCATTAATGCTGGGATAATTCCTGCTTTAATCCACACAGCTATTAGGATCCCAATTAGTATAAAGATAAAGATTGGGATTAATGCAGTACTGATGCCTTCTTTAATTCCTTTGTGAATTTTTTCCCAGTCAGCACCATGTAGTTTAGCGATTAAAATTAAAATTGCAATAACTGTTAATACAGGAGTTTCTGGAGATAGGCCTTGATTTACTCCACCTGCTAAAATAATTAGTAATAATAGTAAAATTCCTACTGACTCTTTTAAACTAAATTTTTTCATTTTACATTCCTCCATTAGTAACTAAATTAAATTATTAATCTAGCTTCCAATATCGGATAATGCCTCCGCAATTTTTGTTGCCCATTTCGATCAATCCTTCCATAAAAAAATCCCAGTCATACAATAATGTATAACTGGGACGATCTAAATAACCGTGGTACCACCCACATTGAACTGTTAAAGTTCCACTCCATGTAGGCAATAACGGTCCTACTAACCGAACTTATATGTATTTCGAACATTTAATCCTGACTAATTCGCATCACCCATTAGCTTTCTGACACCCAGATTAAAGTCTAATTAAATCATTAATAAGATAAAGTTAGTTTAACATAGATAAATTTCTTGTCAAATATTTTTTAAATAAAATCATTCTTTTTCAAGTAGAGATATAATCCACCCATCAATAAAAAGTTAACGAAAACTACTAAAATCCAGTCAAATCCGTTGTTTAAAATTGGTAATTTAACGTTCATTCCAAAGAAACCTGTAATAATGGTTGGAATAGTTAAAATCAAGGACCACACTGTTAAGAACTTCATTGTATCGTTCAAGTTATTATTCAAGATATTATTTGATGTCTTAGAAATTTTTTCTGTCACTTCATTAGAAATTTCAACCGTTCTTGAGGCCTGCTCAGCTTCAATCAAAACATCATCTAATCTTTCTTGAGCTGACTTAGTAATTTGCCAAGACATCGGTGTGTTCTTCAAATCTTCTAACATCATCAAATTAGTTCTAGCACTACTTGAAACAAAAACTAAACTTCTTTCCATTTGTGCTAATTCCAATAAATCTTTATTTTTAATTTTAGTATTCAATCTTCTATCTAACTCATTTAATTGATGATTTAATTGTGTTAGAGCTCGTTGGAAATATTGAGTTACATGAAGTAAGAATAGCATGATAAATTCCGTAGCATCTTGTGCTTCATGAGCGCGTTCTTCTTTAAACTCTTCAAATATATCCTCAGTAGCATTAGTGTGAAAAGTATATACTGTAGTTCCTTGTAATAGAAAAATTAGAGGACGAGTCGTAAAATGATCAGATTTTTCTTCTGGCCAAACAGGAACATCGTATACTATTAATTCACTATGAGTTAAGCTATCGTGATCATAGTGAGGACGTTCGTTTCTATCGGCAACATATGAAATAATAGTCGGCGTAAAATGAAACCTTTTCTTCAATTTTATAATATCATTATCATCAATATTTTTAATATCGTACCAACTATAATTTAATGGTGACTTTCCATTTATTTCTTGACGCGTTATCATTCTCTCACCTCATCTTTTTATATATCTAAATACCATACTTGATAATATTACCTTACTATTATGTTTACTACAAGTAATTATTGAAAAAAGAGTATGAATCTGAACATCGTCAAATTCATACTCTTAATTAATTATTCATCTTCTTCAGGAACATCTGTCTTCAAGTATAGTTCATCCAATTGTTTTGGAGCTACAGTACTTGGGGCATGTGTCAATGGTTCAGAAGCCTTGGAATTCTTAGGGAATGCGATAACTTCACGAATATTATCTTTACCTGCAAGTAACATCGCAAATCTATCTAAACCTAAAGCTAAACCACCATGTGGAGGGAAACCAAAGTCTAATGCATCCATGAACCAACCAAATTGTTCTTCTGCTTTTTCTTTTGTGAATCCTAAAGCCTTAAACATCGCTTCTTGAATATCACGTCTGTGGATACGGATTGATCCACCACCCAATTCATAACCATTAAGTACAATATCATAACTTTGAGCATGGCATTTGTGAGGATCAGTTTCTAATAAATCTAAATCTTCTTCATTAGGCATTGTAAATGGATGGTGTGCAGCGATATATCTATCAAACTCTTCACTATATTCAAATAATGGCCAGTCTACAACCCAGATAAATGCAAATTCATCTTTATTAATCATATCCATTTCTTTAGCAATTGCTACACGCAAGTAACCTAAAGAATCTGCTACTACTTTACGGTTAGATGCTACGAATAAAATTAAGTCTCCACTCTTAGCTTCTGCTGCTGCTTTAATGTCTTCAGCTCTTTCAGTAAAGAATTTAGCAATTGGTCCAGTTAATCCATCATCAGTAACTTTTACCCAAGCTAATCCTTTAGCTCCAAAACGCTTAATGTATTCTTGCTTTTCTTCAATTTGTTTACGTGAATACTTATCAGCACCACCTGGAACAGTGATAGCTTTTACTTGACCACCATTTTCAAGTGTCATATCAAAGACTTTGAAACCAGCATTTTGAACTGCACCAGACATATCTTTTAATTCCATACCAAATCTAATATCTGGCTTGTCAGAACCAAATCTGTCCATTGCTTCATTCCAAGTAATTCTTTGAATTGGTGTCTTGATATCAACATCTAAAGTTTCCTTCATAACACGCTTCAATAATCCTTCTGTCATTTCTTGAATTTCTTCAGCAGACATAAAGGAAGTTTCAATATCAATTTGTGTAAATTCAGGTTGACGGTCACCACGTAAATCTTCATCGCGGAAGCAACGTGCAATTTGGTAATAACGATCATAACCTGCACCCATTAATAATTGCTTGAACAATTGTGGTGATTGTGGTAAAGCATAGAAATGACCTGGATATACACGTGAAGGTACAAGGTAATCACGTGCACCTTCTGGAGTTGAACGTGTCAAGTATGGTGTTTCAATATCTAAAAAGTGATTTTCATCCAAGTAGCTATGAACAGTTTGAGTAATACGATTACGTATCATCAAAGCTTTTTGCATTTCCGGACGACGTAAATCAAGATAACGATATTGTAAACGTAAATCATCTGATGCATTAATATCATCTGCAATATCAAACGGCGTTGTCTTAGCCTTGTTTAAAATTTCAATATCTGAAACTTCAACTTCAACTTTACCTGTTCTCATGTTAGGGTTAATAGCTTTTTCTCCTCTAGCCACTACTTTACCCTTAACTTCAATGACATATTCACTACGTAATTGTTCAGCAACCTTTAAAGCTTCAGGATTGAATTCTTGGCTAAATACTAATTGAACAATCCCTTCAATATCACGTAAGTCAATAAAAATTAAGTTACCTAAATTTCTACGCTTTTGTACCCAACCTTTTAGGCAAACTTCTTGATCAAGATATTTTTCATCAACTAATCCTGCATAAGTTGTTCTTCTCATTCTTATTCCCCTTCTACTGCTAATTTTTCTAGACTTGCAAAATCATTTTCTACATCCTCAAGTTTTACAGAAATTTCATTACCATTTTCCATAAATTTGAGATTTGCTTCTTGTTCTTGAAGCTCAGTTTCACCGATAGTTAAAGTGAATCTTGCATTTAAACGGTTTGCAGACTTAAATTGTCCTTTAGGTTTTCGATTAAGGTAATCTCTGTCTGCTGTAAATCCTTGATGGCGAAGATTTTGAACTAATTTCAAAGTTACTGCATTAGTTACATCACCAATTCCTACTACATAAACATCTAGTGGATTTTCAATTGGTAAAGCATCTTCTTCTGCATCTAAGATTAATAGTAATCTTTCAACACCTAATCCAAAACCGACACCTGGTGTTTGTGGGCCACCTAATTGTTCTACTAAGCCACTGTAATGACCACCAGCACAAACTGTAGTCCATTTACCATTGAATGCTTTGGAGTCACTCATAATTTCAAAAATAGTATGGTTGTAGTAGTCTAAACCACGTACCATGTTACTATCGATTACGTATTCAATACCTAAATCATTCAATAGACTCTTTACAGTTTCAAAATGTTTTTGTGCATCTTCTGTTAAGTAATCTAAAATAGAAGGTGCATTAGCAACAATTTCTTTATCCTTTTCATCTTTACTATCTAGTACACGTAAAGGATTCTTATGTAATCTTTCCTTGGAATCGTCTGATAATTCAGCTTCAAATGGTTCTAGATAGTCAATTAAAGCTTGACGATAGTTGTTACGAGTTTCAAGATCTCCTAATGTGTTTACAGCTACACGTAAACTATTTAAGCCAAAACTCTTTAGTAAATCTACTGCCATTGCCATAACTTCAACATCTAATGTTGGATTATCAACACCAAATGCTTCTACACCGATTTGATGGAATTCACGTAAACGACCAGATTGTGGACGTTCATAACGGAACATAGGTCCCATATAATAAGTTTTGAATGGTTTTTGAACTTCTGGACCATATAATTTATTTTCTACAAAACTTCTTACAACCCCAGCTGTTCCTTCTGGACGTAGAGTTATATGACGATCACCTTTATCGTAGAAATCATACATTTCTTTAGTAACGATATCTGAAGTTTCACCAGATGTGCGTGAAAAAACTTCGAAGCTTTCGAAAATTGGTGTTCTCATTTCTTCATAGCGATATTTTTTAAACAATTCTCGAGCTTTTTCTTCTACATATTGCCATTTTGCAGATTCACTTGGCAAAATATCAGCTGTTCCTTTAGGACGTTGATACTTCATTAAAATTTCCTCCCTTATTAAACCGAAAAGCACCCCTGTTATCTACCTAGTTTGATAGACAACAAGGGTGCTAGTTGCACGGTACCACCTTGATTTTATGCTCTCTAGCGTTAACGCGGCTAACGATATACATTACATATATACCTAAAAAGTGTCTTTCTCTAAAAATCATAGCTGGAATTTTCACCAATCATCCATTCTCTGTCAACAATTGTTTAGATACTCTTCTTTCATTCGGCTTTAAATCTAAATTAGAGAATACTGACAAAAATTAATTTTGTCAATATCTATAGTCATAATTATTAATTAATACCGGTATATTATAACATAGAAACAATGACTTTTATATCCTAAAATCATAATCGTTAGTACAAAACTTTACCTAATATAACAGTTCATCTTGTAATTCTAACATTTCACTATCATTAGGTTGACTTGCTAGATATTCATCAACGAACATCTTAGCTTTTTGTCTATCGCCAGCATTACGATAAAAAATAGCAGCATCTTTTAAGAATTCTAACGATGAAATTTGTTCAGAAGCCGCATCATAATACTTAATAGCATCATCATAGTTATCTAAATTAGCATATGAACGACCTAAGTTCCAATATAGTTGAGGGTCGATTTCATCTTGATCTAGATAATCTGTTAGTAATTCAATATTTTGTTCGAATTTTCCGTACTCAATGAGTAAATTACTCAACATAATTACAATTGTCAAATTATCAGGTTCTTGATCTAAAGCTATTAGTAAATAACGCTCAGCTTCATCACGTTGACCTAATTTAGCAGCTAACTCACTAGCCTTTTGATACAACTTAATATTGTATTCATCTACTGCAATTCCTTCTTGTAAGGTTGTTAATGCCTTTTGAAGTTGTCCTTCTTTTTCATAAGCCACTGCTAAATATGAGTAAGTTGTAGCATAATCTGGAGAAGTATCCCTTAACTTTTCAAAACTACTGATTGCATCTTCAATATGTCCCAATTCATATTGAGTAATTCCTAATTGGAACTGTGTATCATCGTCTCTTTCTTCACTATGAATTTGTTCCAAGTATGCCAAAGCTTTTTCAAATTGTCCTGATAAAGCATATGACATTCCCAATCTTTGTACCAGATTTACTTGCGAAATTGAGAAATTACCTTGTTTGATAAGATCTAGGTAAATAGGAATTGCTTGTTTATATTGTTTGATATTGTAGTACAATTCTGCTAAGGCAAAACGTATAATTTCTTCATCTGGAGCTAGATCTAATGCTTGCAATAATTTTTGTTCACTTACTTCAAACATTCCTTGTGTTTGATATAAATCTGCTGAAACTAATAAAGCTTGAAGATATGCTTCAGAGTCTGGTGTAATACTGCTTAGATATTCTAAAGCTTCATCATCTTCACCTTCACTAATGGCAATGTCTGCCAAAGCTGTTTTCAAACTATCTTCGTCAGGATAACGTTCCAATAAGGTTTGGTAGGCACGTTTGGCCATATTAGAAAATCCCAAAGAATATAATTCTTCTGCCAAACTATATATCATATCATCTGAATCTTTTCTTAAAGACCAGCCAAAATGTTTACGTGCTTCTTCATAATTTCCTTTTTCAATTTCATCTAATACCTTTTCAGCATAAGTCATTAATACACGTACCCCTTTCAAAATTGTCGAATAAAATTATAGCATAAATCCTATAAAAAAAGTGTAGATTTACTCTACACTTTAAAATTCATCTTCACGATAATTGATTTTTTCCATATTTCGACGGCCACGTTGCAAAATATAAATCGCAACAATTACCAAGATAATACCTACTATTTCTACCCAGTTCATTTCTAATCCTAAGAAAATCACACTCAAGATTGAAGTTGTTACTGGTTGTAAGGCATCCATAATACTAATAACATCAGAAGGAGCAAATCTAGAACTATATAAAAGTAATCCAAATGGAATGATTGTTCCTACTAAAATAACAGTGGAAATAGATAAGACCACAGTTGATGTAATGTGTGGTGTGTTTATCCAAACTGGATGGTATATATTGAATAACACTCCAGCGATGAATGTACCCCAGCCCAATACTACCAATGGTGGATTGTCTTGAGCAATTGGTCTAGGTAAAACAACATAGAAAGCAGCAGTAATGCCTGAACCTAGTCCCCATAAAAATGAATTCATTGGGATAGACATTTGGGTTAAATCACCCTTTGTAATTGCCAGTAAAACACCTAACAGTGAAATGATAAATGCTATCAAGTCTGTTGATAAAGGTCTTTGATGTTTAATAAAAATACCACCTAGAACTATGAAAAGTGGACTTAAATATTGTAAGATTGTTGCTGCAGAAGCATTACCACTTTGAATTGCTAAGTAGAATGTCAATAAGTTTGCCATTAATCCTAAAGTTGCATAAGCAAACAAGTGACCAAAACTTTTCCATGTTGAAAATACATTAAATGTTTTCTTACCATATAAAATAAAACTAATTATTAGAAGAATGGTTCCTGAACCTAATGTACGTGTCGAAAGAAACCAATCTGTCGGAATATGTTGATTCTGTGAGATAAATTGGATTGTGGTCCCTGAAATACCCCATGTTGCTGAAGCGACAGCTGACCAGAAGATACCCTTCATAACTTTTGATGAAGACTTCATAAAATAATCACCTCATAAATTGTTATAACTAATTAATTATATAGTAAGAAACTTATATTTTTCAATTATATTTCTCTAATTGTATTAACTTTTTTATCATTCATTTAAGGTATTTACTAGCTTCTCTAATGCTTAAAGTACTTAATCCTGACTTATGTTTAGTAATGAAATTCTTAACCCAATCCGTATTTGTCTTAGAATAATCTCTTAATGCCCAACCTATTGATTTATTAATAAAAAACTCATTATTATTTAAGTTATTAATTAATATCTTCTCTAGAAGTACAGTATCGGTTTTATCTTTTCTACCTCGTTGATGATTAATTGCAATTCTTCTAAACCAAATATCATCGCTCACAGACCATTTAAGCATTAAGTCATTAACCCTTGAATCATTAATATTGCCGATAACAGTATCTAAACTATCTATCGTGTCCCACCACTGTTTAGTTTCAATAAAAGGTCTAATTTTATCGATATCATCAAAAACTAAAAACTTTTGCAACGCTTTAAGGTAATCACACACAAAATATTGGAATTCTCGATAATCATTATTCCAGCATTCATTTAACAATTGCCAATCTACACTTTCAGCTTTCTTTGCTTCTCTTATAATATCCTTATATATACTCCTACGCTCAGGTGTTTTTATCCCATAAAAATCAAATTGGTTGCGCATGTATTTTGCCATATGTAAAGCATTATCTAGATTTCTATGTTTTTCAAATTCATTTTCAACCCATTGAACACTTGCCATGATTTTTCTCCTTAAAAAAATCTACCAGACCGAAATCTGATAGATTCATACTCAATTATTTTGCTAACAACTTAACGATTTCTAAAATTACATCTGTAGCTTTTTCCATTACTTGTGTAGATACATATTCATAACGTCCATGCATATTTTCGCCACCAGCAAAAAGATTTGGTGTTGGCAATCCCATGAATGAAATCTTGGAACCATCTGTACCACCACGAACTGGATAAATTTCAGGAGTTATTCCTAAATCTTCCATAGCTTCCTTAGCAATGTCAACTGCTGTCATGTCTTTTTCTAATACTTCACGCATATTGTAGTATTGGTCTTGTAAATCAATAACTACACGTTCTTCACCTAGTTCAGTATTCATTCTTTCGGCAATGTCTAACATCAATTGCTTACGTTCTTCAAAATGCTTTCTATCATGATCACGAATGATGTAAGTTGTATGTGCTTCTTCAACAGATCCATCAAATTTAAATAAATGGAAGAATCCTTCTCTACCTTCAGTCTTTTCTGGAACTTCATCTGCTGGAAGTGAATTTTGGTAATTAATTGCTAATTGAATAGCATTTACCATTACATTCTTAGCAGTACCTGTGTGCACATCTTTTCCTTTGAATGTCAACTTAGCTTGAGCAGCATTGAAAGTTTCATATTCTAATTCACCCAAAGGACCACCGTCTACTGTGTAGGCAATATCAGCACCGAAGTCTTCAACATTGAAATTATCAGCACCTGTACCAATTTCTTCATCAGGACCAAAACCAACTTTAATTTCGCCGTGTTTAATTTCTGGATGTGCTTGCAAATATTCCATTGCAGACATAATTTCGGCTACACCAGATTTATCGTCAGCACCCAATAAAGTTGAACCATCTGTTGTTATCAAATCATGACCTTTATAATTCTTTAGGTTAGGAAATTCTGCTGTTGTTAGCACAAAATTACCTGCTTCATCTAACTTAATATCAGATTCTCCATCGTAATTTTCTACTATTTGGGGTTGAACATTATGTGCATTAAAGTCTGCTGTATCAACATGAGAAATGAAACCTACTACTTTAGTATTAGCATCATCTTCTAGATTACTTGGTAAAGTAGCAAATACATATCCACTTTCATCAGAAATATGAACATTTTGTAGTCCTAATCCTTTAAGCTCATTAGCAAGTTCCTTAATAAATTCAACTTGTGTTTGAGTTGAAGGGATTGTTGTTGAATCCTCATTTGAACGAGTTTCTGTTTTTACATATTTCAAAAATCTAGTAACTAAATTTTCATATTTTGCCATTTTCGACACACCTTTCGCTTAAATGAACTGAAATGGATCAGTATTTAATTTGGATTGATAAATATCGATTTCCCAATCATTCTCATTATTCCACTTTTTGAATTTATCTGTCAACTTTGGTTTGCAAATAGATTCAATATGATGCCCTGCATCAACCACTGTTAAGCCCGCAGCAATCATATCATGACCTGTATGGTATGAGATATCACCTGTAACGTATGCATCCGCCTTATGTAGTAAAGCAGCGTTAAAGAACCGACCACCACTACCACCAAGGACTGCTACACGTTTAACTGGCTTTTGGTTGTCTGCTGCTATTAAACGTAAGCCACGTAAATTTAATACTTTCTTGCAATATTCTGCAAATTCCATAGCTGTTAAACTATCTTTTAACTCTCCTACGCGGCCCATAGAATATTTTTCGTTTGAAACAGGATCTACCTTAGTAGGTAGTAAGAATTCTGTATTTTCTAATCCTAATTGTTCAGCTAACCAATCATTCATTCCACCATTAGCATTATCCAAGTTTGTATGCGCACCATACACTGTAATATCATGTTTGATTAACTTAGCATACATCGCGTTTTGTGGAACATCTAAATCAAATTTCTTAACTGGAACGAACATTGCAGGATGATGTGCAAAAATAAAATCAACATTATTTTCAATAGCTTCATCGACAGTTTCAGGTCTTACATCTAAAGTCACCATCATTTTATGTACATCATTATGTAAAGAACCTAATTGCAAGCCAATTGGATCGCCATCTTCAGCGATTCTTTTAGGCGCAAATTCTTCAAATTTATTTACAATATCTATAACTTTAGTCATTTAATACACCTTCTATTAGTTTTACTTGTTCGTCTAGATATTCTAACTTAGCAACTGGCTTTTCCTTGGCTTTTTCCAGCTGAACTTTAACTGTTTCAATCTTATCCAATTCTTTTTGCCATTTATGCTTAAAGACTTCGTTCTTTTCTTTCATTAAGTAAGGCCCAAATTCTAATTCTTTAGCTGTCAACTCGGCCTTTGCATCAACAAATTCCGCTACGATAATTTCATAGATATGTCTGTCTTCTTCTAAAACATCTTCGGCAATTATTTGATAGTTGTTAGCTATTAACCATTCTCTGACATTTTTCTCACCTACATTAGGTTGTAAAACTAAACGAGGATGATTAGCTAACTTAGCCTTTCCTTCTTCTAGAATCTGACAAATTAACGGACCACCCATACCACAGATTGTAACTACGTTAATCTCATCTGAAAGTTCAACTGCAGCTAATCCGTCAGCCAAACGAACATCTACTATCTCTTGTAAGTTTTCTTTTTTAATTTCATTTTGAGCATTTTGAAAAGGTCCCTTAACAACTTCACCAGCAATTCCAAAGTTAATTTTACCTTTTAATGCTAGATATGCTGGTAAATAAGCATGATCAGAACCGATGTCCGCTAATCTACTATCTGCAGGGACATATTCTGCCACTTTTTGTAAACGATATGATAATTTATTTCCGTCCATACGATACCCCTTAATCTAAATTCTATATATTAAGTATACCGGCTTTAAAAAGATATATCTATACTTACTGATATTTTCTTGCTTTTTACAACAAAAAAAGACTTGGCAGTTGAATTGCCAAATCTTCTGAATTTATTCTGTTACTTCATTTTCAAGAATTTCATTCTTTTTCATAAACTTAGGTGATGTTTCTGGTGCCCATACTAAACAAATCATACTTCCTATAAGTAGGACTAGAGCACATACTAACATCGCTAATTGAGAGCCACCCATATCAGTTAAAATAGGTAATAAGAATGTACCACATGCAGCTCCAATTCGACTGATAGCTATACAGATACCCATCCCTGTTGCACGAACCTTAACATCAAATAACTCTGAAGGATATGGATAATCCAATACCAATGATGAAGATAAGATCACAGAAAACAGAGAAAAGATACCTAATTTAGCCCACATTGATATATCTAAGAATACCATTGCAGCTAAAGCAATCGCTGAACTTAAAAAGCTGACAACTAAAAATGAGCGACGACTAATTTTGTTAAAAATCCAGATCCCAATAACTACACCAATTAACATACTTCCGTTATAAAGAATACCTGACATATCGGCATTAGTAACTCCCATACTCTTTAGCAAGATTGGTAAGAAAATACTTATACCAAAAAATGAGAATGCCTGACTAGCATAGAATAATCCACCAACTAATGTTTGACGACGATAGTTCTTACTAAAAAGATGTAGCCATGAAATGTTTTTAACTTTAATGGATAGAAGTCTTTCTGATAATCCCCATTTACTTCCTAAATTACGTTGAATTACTTTTTGAGCTTTAGCATTTTTACCACGACTTGCTAACCAACTTGGAGAAGCTGGAATCTTTGCAAATGAGCGGAATACAGCAGCTATTAATCCAAAAATAAATGATGAGGCAAAACTATACTTCCAACCTTGAGAAAATCCACCTAAATAAGAACCTATCAAGTACGCTAAAATGAAACCTATTGACCAGTAAATTAATAATCTACTTTGCTTTTTACCACTTTCACCAGTTGGTAACCATTCAATTAACAACGCATTACCCACTGTATAATCAATAGCCATCATTAATCCTAAACCTAATCGCAAAAGAAAAATTAAAAATAAATTTGTTACAAATAGGTGTGCTAACGATAGGATTGTAAAAATGTACATGTTCAACATCAAAAGCCCTTTTCTTCCGACTTTATCAGCTAAACGTCCCATAAAAATACTACCGAATAACCCAATAAGACCACCAGCACCGATCAAACCAGTCCAAAAGTTAGTCAATGGTAAATATGATCCTGCTTGATCTAAAGCAATACCACTTATTCCAAGTGCATATCCACAAGCAATCTGTCCTAACAAGATTGAAATGTAGACACGCCAGTGAACATCTGAAAATGGTGCCTTCTTGTAATCCTTTTTACTTTGTAATTCTTTTTTGATATATTTCATAAATTAAATATAAGACATAGTGTACGAGTATGTCTTTCCGATTCCTCCTTGTTTCTTTAGATGTAAATTTAACATCTAAAGTTACAGCTGTTTTCATTTTACTCGAGCAATTCTGTATATCTACCGTATCATGATTTCTAAAACTATTGCAAATTTCTAGCATTATTTTTAATTTTATAAAATAAGTTTCTATATACAATATTACCTTTATATAAGGTAATTTCCGTAATTATTAAGAAAATATTAAGATGTACAGTTAGGTTTTACTTAAATAAAAATTATTCATATCTAATGTATATTATTGGATAACTTGTAAGCGTGTAATTTATATAAAAAAGAGAAGCACTTTTACATACTTCTCTTGAAAAATTATTTAAAGTACTTTTCAAAATATTTTTTAAAGTATCGACTATTACTCATTAAATGAGAATTTATGGCACATAGTAAAGATAAGATAAAAATCCCTAACAAATGCTCCCTAATAGTTAATATGACAAAATCTACACCGACACTTGTTTTCCCCAAATTATACACACCATAGCCAATAAACGTTTGTGCATGTCCCCATCCTGAATAAGCATCATCAAACATCATTGCTAAAATAGTTTCATAAATGCTATTCTTCATTGAATCCATTGTTTGTTTTTCTATTGGTAGCTTATATAAATTACCATCATCGTCCCATGTCCATACTTGCAATGAGCCACCTAAATTTTCTAATCCAGAAGTATGCATATTATTATCGACTTTATCGATAAGATTATCATCATGACTTTTACCATCTGTCATATGTTCCCCAAAAGCATCCCAATTTTCTTCATTATAACCTGCTACTATTTTATTAGCATATTCTAATGATTTTGGTGTGATAATTGTTTTTTGAGTTCCAAATTGTTGACGAATTTGATTAATTAAGTCTGCTACAAATAAGCTCAATTCTTTTCTTTATTCTAGAGTTAAGTTCTTGTAATCCACTTGGATTTTTGCATCATTTTCATTATGTTTGTATGTGTTAATTTCCATACCTGGATTAGCAACTTGTTGAATCTTATTTTTTAATGTAGCCCATTCGTCAGGATTTTGTGAATTACTATATGCTTTATGCTTTAATAGCATCTGCATAACCTACTGGCAAAGTAATTGTATTAACACTAGATAATTGACTGTTCAATTTATCAACTTCACTTTGTTTTTGGTTAACAGCATTTTGTGCAGTTTGTTGAGCTACTTGAGCATCATTTTCTGCTTGTGCAACTTTAGTTTCTTAATTTTCCTTAGCTTTTTCATTCACTGTTAACGCTGTAGCAGAAACAACTGCTGTGGCTGTAGCAATAGTTTTGATTGTCTTTTTCATTTTCTCTCACCCCGAATTAAATTTTTATTACTAACTACAAATTAATTCTACCTCCCCCCCCCCCGCTATATTTCCGTCAACATTTTTAACATTTAAAAATATTGATAGTAATGGGTTTTGAGCAAATAAAAAACTACTAGAATTGGATCTGATAGTTTGAAAATAATAATTAAGATTTCAATATTGACTTCTAGACATTATCAGCCTTTTTCTCTTGTTCTTGAGTAACAAATTCAGCTAACGCTTCTTTAGCTTCCTTATTTTGAGTTATTTTCGTTTCATAATCAGCTTGTGTTTTGTCATAATCTTTTTGTGCATCTGCTTGATTTTTTTGAGCTTGGGTCAATTTAGTTTGAGCCTCGGTTAATACTTTTTTAGTATCAGCTAGCTCCTCATCATCGCCCACATAATTTCCAAACTGATCTTGTAACTCCTTCAATTTAGCCTGTTTATCTTGCACTGTTGCCTGAACCTTAATCAATTCCTTATTAGCTTTATCTAAAACCTTTTTGGCATGCGCTTTAACCTTTTTTCTGTTCCGCTAATTCAGTTTGTGCTTTCTTCAAAGCCTCTTGTTTTATAGATATTTCTTGTTTTGCTTTATCGTAATCGGCCTGTTTAGTTTTAATATCTGCCTCTAATTTCGCTATGTTTTCCTTAGCTTTTTGTTCATTTTTTTGATCTTTAGCTAATTTAGTTTATACCTTATCTAAGTCTTCTTTTGCTTGTGCTACTTTTTCTTTAAGTGATGTTAGTTTCTTTTTAGAAGTTTTAAAAACTTTTTTGGCACTAGTTTGCTTCTCTTCAGCATTTGCTAGTTCCTTTTTTAACTTGCTTTTATCTTCCTTAGCGCTAGCTAGAATAGCTTTCTTTACCTGGTAATTAACTTTAGCATCAGCTTTTTATCTGCTTTATCATAGTCAGCTTGCTTTGCTGTTAAATCAGTATTCAAGCTATCCAATTCTTTTTGTGCATTTTTAGCTACTTCTTGATTAACAGTTACCTTGATTTGAGTATTAGCCAAAGCTTTATTTGTTTTATCTAAGTTACGCTTTGCTGTATCTAGGTCTTTTTTCTTATCATCTAAGATTTTTTTAGCTTGTTGTTTGGTTGATTTAGTACTAACTAATATACTTTGCGTATCATTAGTAGCAGCAACTGTTTTAAGTGCCATTTGTTTAGGTTGTAAATCAACATATAAACTAGTTAATTGTACTCGTAAATTAGATGTATCATCTGATGTAGTTTCACTCTTATTTTCTTGAACTTCATTTACATCAGAAGTTTCCCCAGCACTTACCATGCTACTTGAATCATGAGTCTGATTTTCTTTAGACATACTTATATTTGGGGTAAGTTGCTTGTTATTAGCTACCTTTGAAGTCTCAACTTCGGTTACATTGTTACTATCAGTTGAAAGCACCTCAGCTTGAACACTTTGACTCCTAGCACCTGTCAAAATAATTCCAGCTAATATTGCCGCTGCAAAAATTTCTTTTCTCAAATTTTCCACTCCAATAAACACTTTTTTACTACTATTCACAAGCTAATTTTACCTTTTCTTTCGCATTTATGTCAATATTTTTCTATATTTTAATTATTATTTGACCAAATAAAAAATCCTCTTAGTTCTCTAACTAACAGGATTATTAACTATTCTTTTTTACTAATTTCATAATAGATTTTCTCTTTTTAGTTATGGCTTTTTCTACTTCATCTGCTGGTAGTTCCATTACCGGTTCAAATTCATACTTGACCACCAAGTTTCTTCCTTCAAAGTGATAGCCCAATATTGCTTTAATTTGAACCCAAATTCCAGTCTCTTGATCATAGATATATTCACCAACAACCGATATTTTTCTAAATTCTTCTGGTTCATAGGTTATTTCAGCTTGTGTTGTTATATAATCAGAAGACAAATCAGGAGTACGATATTGCTGCCCTAAACAATCACTCATCGTCATTAGTTCTCCATTTTTACGATTGATCATCACGCGAACAGCTAAGACGTTCAAAATAATAAACATTGATCCACGATAGTTAACAACATCCCCAACCTTAACCACTTCGTTTTTCTTTTTTCTTAATCTAATTTTTTCAATCAATTTAACTCCACCTTTATAAATGAAAAGCTCTGGTGATGTACCAACCAGAGCCTTTACGTAGTTGAGGTATATGGGATGATTTGGTGCACCAATTATCTTCCCAGTTTTTATTATATCACATAAAAAAAGAGCTGAGAACGAACATCTAGCTCTTTTATAAATTATTTTCAAATTTATTCGAATGATTGATTAGTATAAACCACTAATCTTTCCATTTTCATCAACATCCATGCCATCTGCAGCTGGAACTTTAGGTAGACCTGGCATAGTTAAGATATTTCCTGTTAATGCTACAAGGAATTGTGCACCTAATTTTGGTACAAATTCACGCACATGAATCTTAAATCCTTTTGGAGCACCTAAAACTTTAGCATTATCAGACAATGAATATTGTGTCTTAGCCATACATACAGGTAGATGGTTCCAACCTAATTTTTCAAATTGTCTTAATTGACGCTTAGCTTTAGCACTAAATTCAACCCCATCGCCACCGTAAATTTCAGTAACAATCTTGTTGATCTTTTCTTCAACAGAATCATCGCTATTGTAAAGTCTTGTAAATTCTTGATCATTATCACAAGATTCAATAACTGCTTTAGCTAATTCTGTAGCACCTTCTCCACCTTTAGCCCAAACGTCAGCAACAATTGCTCTAGTATCATTTTGTTCACAAAGTTCAACAATCTTAGCTAATTCAGCATCAGTATCTTGAGTGAATTTATTAATTGCCACTACAACAGGAACATTATAACGTTTCATACTTTGGATATGGTTCTTCAAGTTTGCAAAACCTTGTTCAACTGCAGCAACATTTTCTTCATCTAAATTATCCTTAGCTACTCCACCATTCATCTTCAAAGCACGAGCAGTTGCCACAATTACGATTGTATCAGGTGTTTTTCCTAACACTGGAGTTTTAATATCAAGGAATTTTTCAGCACCTAAGTCAGCACCGAATCCTGCTTCTGTAATTGTGTAATCAGCTAAATTCAAAGCTGTTTGAGTAGCAAGAACACTATTACATCCATGTGCAATATTAGCAAATGGTCCACCATGCACAATTGCAGGAGTATGTGCTAGTGTTTGAACCAAGTTTGGCTTGCAAGCATCCTTTAATAACAATGTAATAGCACCTGTAACTCCAAGTTGATCTACAGTTACTGGTTCTTTATCAAAATTGTATCCTATAACAATTTGACCGATACGTTTCTTTAAATCAGAAATATCTTTAGAAAGACATAGAATAGCCATTAATTCTGAAGCTACAGTGATATCGAATCCATCTTCTCTTGGAATACCTTGAGTAGCTCCACCTAAGCCGATTACTACATGACGTAATGCACGATCATTAATATCTAATACACGTTTCCAAATAACACGTCTTTGATCGATGTTTAATTTATTTCCTTGGTAAATATGGTTATCAATCAAAGCTGCTAAAGTATTATTAGCAGTTGTTAATGCATGCATATCCCCTGTAAAATGAAGGTTTATATCTTCCATTGGAACAACTTGAGAATATCCACCACCAGTAGCTCCACCTTTCATTCCCATAACAGGTCCTAATGATGGTTCACGTAAAGCAATCATTACCTTTTTGTTTAATAAACTAAATGCATCGCCCAAACCAACTGTTACAGTAGATTTACCTTCACCTGCTGGAGTAGGGTTAATTGCAGTAACTAAAACCAACTTTCTTTTTGTTTGTTCACGTGCAGAAAGAGGTAAGCTGATTTTTGCTTTATACTTACCGTATTGTTCTATTTCATCAGCAGTTAATCCCACCTTTTGAGCAACTTCAGTTATTGGTAACATTTCACTTTTTTGTGCTATTTCAATATCTTTCAATTTCTGATTCCTCCTTCAAATAATAATTAAAGTATATACTATAATTAAGATTTTGTCATTGTTTTTTTCTAAAATATATTTTACAGCAAATAAAAATAGGTATATAACGAATTATACACCTATTTAACCATATTATTATACGCATTTTCCACAAATCTCTTTGAAACTATCAACCTGTAATCCCGATACTTAGTTTTAATAAACAAGCCATATTTTCTTACTTCAATCTTTTTAATGTCTACTTTCTTTATTTTAAAGTTATTAAAAGGTATCACTGCCCTAAAACTGAGCTCTGTATCACTTAATTCTACCTTTCGTAAAAGCACTTGTATTAACGCTACTAGTACAAATATAATAAAAGTAATAACAGTCCAAATTTGAAAGACTGTAATTTCTAACCATAGTAATAAAGAAAATAACAAAATCATTAATGTAAATGACCAACAAGATATTGATACAGGAATATCTGGTTGATAAAAATATTTCTTATTCATAAAACACACCTCGAGGATTGATAATAATGTTAAAAATATATACAGACGCTGCTACAAACCAAAAGAATCATACTTTCGCTGCAGGAATCTTAATCGTTAAGAACCAGCAACAAACTCAATTAAAATATGACATTTCTGCCACTGATAACCACGAAGCAGAATTTATTGCCGCTATTCATGGTTTTAACTATCTTATTGAAAATTTTCCAGATGAAGATCTAGTCTTTTTCTATTCTGACAGCAAGATTTTAATTGATAGTCTTGAAAAACAATATAGTAAAAGTTATTCTCAAACTCTAGCAGATCTATTAGCACTTCAAGAAAATTTTCCAATTGTCATAAATAACTGGATTTCTGATAAAGAAAACGCTGGGGCTCATACACTTGCTATTCAAGCTTTACATGAGCATTAATTTCTTATCTTCTTTCCCCAGTATTGGAAGAAATCTGTACGTAAGGAACCATTATATAATTTTCTACGTTTAGTAGCTTTTGTTCCATAAAATTGTTCAAATTGTAAGTCACTTGTCAAAATGTACTTACTCCAAGATGTTAATGGTTGGTATAGTTTACCCATTTGTTGATATAGTTGATGTACATGTTCTTTATCACTTAAACGCTCACCATATGGCGGATTAGCTACAATAACACCATTGATCTTATCTGTTTTGAAGTCTTTTACTGCCATTTGCTTGAAGTTAACTACATCTTGGACTCCAGCTTGAACAGCATTTTCTTTAGCAATTTCAATCATACTTCCATCAATATCATATCCAGATATATCTAAATCAATATCTTTCTTGATTGCTGCTTGTGCTTGTTCTCTTGCTTGTTTAATAATGTCTTTATCAACCCAATCCCAGTCTTCAAAGGCAAAATTACGTTTCAAACCAGGTGCAATATTACATCCAATCAAAGCAGCTTCAATTGGAATTGTTCCAGAACCACATACTGGATCTACAAATGGCATTTCAGGATACCAGCGAGCTAATAGAACTAATGCAGCTGCCATATTTTCTTTTAGAGGGGCTCCACCTTTATTTACTCTGTATCCACGTTTGAATAAACTGCTACCGGTAGTATCCAATGTAATTAAGACCTTGTCCTTATTAATAGCCACTTCAATTGGATACAATGCCCCTGTTTCAGGTAACTTAGTTCTTCTATGATAGACAGTACTCATTTTAGTAACAATTGCTTTTTTAGTTATTGCTTGAACACTTGGTACATTATGTAAAGTAGATTTTTGAGACTTACCAGCTACTGGAAATTCAGCATCTAAAGGTAGAAAATCTTCCCAGTTTAAACCTTCAACACCTTGGAATAGCTCTTCAAAAGTTTTAGCTGTAAATTCACCAACTACAATCTTTATTCTATCTGCTGTTCTTAACCATAGATTTGTTTTAGCAATATCAGCTACATCGCCATCAAATCTAACTCGACCATTTTCAACATTCACTTTATAACCTAAATGCTTTAGTTCGTTACCAACGATACTTTCTATACCTGCAGCACATGTTGCAATTAATTTAAAGTTCATAATTTATTCCTTTCAATTTACATTTATCTAAAATAAAAAAGCTAGGATAGAAGTTACCTAATATCCTAGCCACCCTGATATGTAAATCTCTATAAGCCACGTTCTGTACGTCATCTAATTCAGGAAAATTAGAATCGGTGGTAATCATCTATCTCCGAGTTAAAAAACTCGCCCCCATGATTAGTTCATTTCCGTCATGAAGCGCCCCTACCAAAGTTTGGGTTACCTGCTCGCAGGGTTTACCGCGTTCCACTAATACAGTTTCCTATATTACTTCGTCACTGTGGCACTTTTCAAGACTACTCAAGCATAGCCGAAACCTTAGCTCTTTTGTCTGCCGTCACTACTAAAAGCAGTGCCTTGCCTTATTTTTTCAGCAAGTACGATCACTACAGGCATCTCAGCCTGTGCAAGCTTGGACTTTCCTCAGCCTATATACATAGACCGCGATTACCAGAAATTTACATATATAATTTATTAATTAAAATCGATTTCCACGATTTACATCATCGTTAAGCTGTGCACCAAAAACATGTCGTTCCAAATTGGATAGACGTTTAAGAATATCCATATTTGTAGATGCATTAGAAGCAGGTCTAGCAGTTGTTCCTGTTTTACCTACCGCAACTTGCTTAGTTAATTCGTCTACCTTTTTCAATAAACGATCATTTTCCATTTGTAAACGTTGATTTTCTTTTGCATAAGTTTCATAATCTTGAATAACATCATCCAAGAACTCATCAACTTCAATTGAATCGTACCCACGCATTTTTTGTTTAAAATGTTTATTAACAATGTCTTTAGGTGTAAGATTTACATTTTCCATTAAAATGCACCTCATCTACTTAGTAAACTCAACTCATAACAGTTTTTATCATACCATACATTAATAAAAATGCAACCACTTTTCAGTTGATTGCACTTTATTTTACATAAATTTTAGATTTAATAACCTTTTTCAAATGTTGTGTTATTTGCAACTTGGTTAATTGAATCCTTATTACCTTGTTGTTGTGCCTTTTGCATTACATCGTTTGCATTAACACTGTCCCAAGGAGTATCACCAAAGCCACCAACTTTTAAGTTGTTTCCATCTGCACTATAAGCAAATAGCAACTTACCGTCAGTACCACTTACAGCGTTATAATTACCCATATTATGAACAGTTAATGAATTAGCATCATTACCCATATAGTAAGCAGCCAAAGCAGCAATTTGAGCAGGTGTTAGTTGTTCATTTACTTCTTGTACCTTTTGGCTAGATTCTGTTGCTACACTTGGAGCTACTGCATTTTCTGCAACATTAGTATTACCAGTAGCAACACTACTGCTCTCTTTTGCTACAGAACTATTTGCACTTGCAACTTGATTAGTAGCAGTTTGAACATTTGAATTTGTACTTACACTATTGTTATTATTGCTATCTACAGAAGAACTTTCTGCTACTACGCTACTTTCATCAACTGCTTTAGCAGTAATCTTCTTTTCTTTTTTGCTAGTAGAACTACTCTTAACTTCTGTCTTTACATTGCTCGAATGACTAGTTGTGTTAGGAGCACTACTTGTATTACTGCATCCCACTAATACCATTGCACTTAACATTGTGATACCTAAATAAATTACTTTTTTCATAGCTCATCCCTCGATTCTGTATATTACGATTGTTAATAATTGGATAAATTCTAATAAATATCTTACAAGTATATTGTAACTCATTTATCTACATAATGAAACCTTTTTGTAATATTTATTTTATAAAAGTAATGTAAACCCTTTAATGTTACAATAATTAAAAGATCGATTAGCGTTAATTATATTAATTACACTAATCGATCTTTATTTTACAAGTTAAATAGTTTCTGACTAAGTTCTAATTCTCCCTTAGTATTTCTGGAATTTTCAAACTTCACAGAACCCTTTTCTGTCTTATCACTTAGTAAGTTACTCTTTTCCAATAAATGCTTAGTTTCTCTAGCTGCACCTTCTCCACCATCAACAATAAACGTATCATCGCCCATAATCTTTTGAATTACCTTTTTGGCAAATGGAAAATGTGTGCAGCCAAGCACAATGGAATCTGAATCTTTATAAGGACTTAATAATTTTTGTAAATATGTTTCTAATTCAGGAGAATCCACATCACCTGATTCAATAAACTCTACTAAATCTGGTGCAGGAATTTTTCGAATATCTGCCTTTGTAACATATTTATTCATCAAGTCATTAAATTTCTTTTCTTTTAATGTTAGTGGTGTTGCCATAACACCTACTTTAGAATCTTTTTTATGTTCTACTGCTGGCTTTAGAGCTGGCTCTAGTCCAACGATAATTAAATCCGGATATGCTGCTCTCAATTCCTTAATTGCCGCACTCGTAGCAGTATTACATGCCACAACAATTGCTTTACAATTATATGATAGCAAATGCTCTACTTTCTCAAATGATAATTTTTGGACTTCTTCTACCGTCTTAATACCATAAGGTGCATTAGCAGAATCACCAAAGAATATATAATCTTCATTCGGCATTATTTTAACTAATTCACGTAATACCGAAATTCCTCCCATACCAGAGTCAAAAACTCCAATAGGGGCATCTTTTTTATTAGTCATTATTAACTACCTTCCTAGAAAAAAGTTCTAGTTAATTTTAGCACACTCTGGCTAAATTACATAGATGTATTACTTTCTAGTTTGAACGTAATCTTTTATTCTTTTAACGGCTTCTACTAAGTTTTCCATACTTGCAGCATAGCTCATTCTTACATATCCTTCTCCACCTGGTCCAAAAGATACACCCGGAATAAGTGCTACTTTAGCTTCTTTAGCCAAATCTCTAACAAAGTCCCATGAGTTTTGAGGACAATTAGCTGGAATTTTAGCAAAGATATAGAATGCACCATCAGGACTTGCAATTTCAAAGCCCACTTTTTGTAATTCTTCTATAATGAAATCTCTACGCTTCAAATATTCTTCTTTCATAGGCACTGCATCATCAAAGCCATTTGTAACAGCTTCTAATGCTGCATATTGTGCATTAGTAGTAGGTGCAGTTACCATGTATTGATGAGATTTTACTACTTGATCAATAAAGTCTTGAGGCCCTAAGATAAAGCCAATTCTCCAGCCTGTCATCGCATGAGATTTGGATAATCCACTAATTAAAATTACATTATCAGGGATTAATTCAGCTAAAGAAACGTGTTTGCCCGTATATGTTAATTCAGCATAAATTTCATCGCTTAATACCCAAATATCATTTTCTTTAATCACTTCTGCTAATTCTTCTAATTGTTTTCTATTGTATGTAACACCTGTTGGATTAGAAGGATAGTTCAAAACAAGGCATTTAATATTTTTATCCTTATTATCTGCAATAACCTTGCGTAATTTATCGGCAGTCAAGACAAAATTATCTTCACTTGTATCCATTAAAATATAATTACCATGATTTAAATTACTAATTGGTAAATATAGTGGAAAAATAGGTGTTGGTACTAACACAGTATCATCTGGATTTAAAATAGCTTGTAAACTTGCATTAATAGCTTCAGTTGCGCCAACTGTAGTAACAACTTGTGTCCCACTGTAATTCAAATTATATTTTTTATTAAAATACTTAGCTGTTTCTTCTCTTAATTCCATAAAACCAGCATTAGGAGTATAGTGAGATTTATTATCCTCAATTGCCTTAATTGCAGCTTTTTTTACATGTTCAGGCGTATTAAAATCTGGTTCTCCTAATGTTAACTTAATAATTCCCGGAATTCCACTTACATCTGAATCAAATTGGCGGATATCTGATACAGCAATTTTCTCAACTTCTCTGTTAAAACTTCTTGACAATTAAATCACCTAACTTTATAGAATTATTAGAAAAATTATACCATAATTACAAACTATTTTTAATTAGCAACTATGATTTCTGTTTTATCTGTAAACATTGCTCTTTGTTCTGGAGTAAGAGCCTTATCTGTAATAAACATTGAAATCTTGTCTAGTGGGCAAATTCTGTAATAAGACTTATTTACAAATTTTTGATGTTCAGCAACTAAAATTACTTTTCTAGCTCTACTTACTGCCAAACCAACAATCTCTGCATCGCCTTGATCTAACAAATAAGCACCATTTTCATCAATACCAGATGCTGCAATAAATGCTGTATCAAATGCAATATCATGCAATTCTTGCATTGCAAGATTAGAATAGAAATATCTATTTTCGTGATTTAAAGTACCACTCAAAATCTTAACTGTTACCTTACTGTTCTCAGCCAATGCAATACAATTGTCTAAAGAGTGAGTTACAATGGCTACTGGCATATTAATACTTTGACATGTCCTTAATAAAATAGTAGATGAATCTACAAAGTATACATGATGTGGCTTAAAATATTTTCCTGCTTCCATTGCGATTTTTGTTTTAGATTTAGTAAAACGTGATAATCTACTTTGGTAATTAGGCACACTGCGTCCAAAATCTAGAGGTAAAATTCCCCCATGAGTTCGTTTAACTTCTCCCTTTTTAGTCAGTAACACTATATCTCGTCTAGCTGTATCTTGTGAAACCCCAAATTCGGTCATAATGTCTCTAGTTGAGAGTTCTTGTCTTTCTTCTAAAAGTTGTTTTATCAACTCTATTCTTTTTTCTTGGCTCAACTTCATCGCTCCATTCAATTTATTTCAATATAATTATAACTCTATATTTAAGTAATTTAAACCCTTACAATAAGGATATATCTTTATTTGCAATTAATTTATTCTAATAAAAAATACCTTATAGCTATTAGCTCTCTAACCAATAACTACAAGGTACTTTAAAAAATATATTTTATCTAATTTAATTAAAATGCAGCTTCCAATGGAGGAACAACTTGTTTCTTACGTGAAACTACGCCTGGTAAGTCCATCTTGTCGTCTTCCAACTTCTTATCGAATGCTTTTTCAACTACATCTTTAGGTTCACCTACTACTAATAAACGTGTATTTGAATCTAAAATGTTTGTTACCATTAATAAGAATAAGTCGTAGCCTTCTTCTGCATTTTGCTTTTCAATTGCTGCACGCAAAGCAGCTTCTCTAGCAAATACTTCATCTAAGTCAACTGTGTTAACTTGGTCTACACGTACTGTCTTACCACCCATTTCAAATGACTTAGCATCTGCAGAAATTAATTCTTCTTCTGTTTTACTTGAAAGGTTTGTTCCAGCTTTTAACATTTCCAAACCATATTCTTCATAGTTTACACCTGCAATTTCAGCTAATTCTTTCACAGCAGCAACATCTTCATCAGTTGTTGTTGGTGATTTTAATAATAATGTATCAGAAATGATAGCTGATAACATTAAACCAGCTAATTTAGCAGGAACTTCTACATTATTTGCTTTGAATTCTTTGTAAATTACAGTACTTGAGCATCCCAATGGTTCTGCATGGTAGTACAATGGTGCAGCTGTTTCAAAGTTTGCAATACGGTGATGATCTACAACATGTGTTACAGTTAATTCCTTAATGTCATCAACACTTTGTTGTGCTTCATTATGATCAACTAACATTACAGCTTCTACTTCATTTTTTGCAGTTGTAATTACACGTGGATATTCTTCCTTGAAGTAATCCAACACAAATTTTGTTTCTTCGTTAGGTGTGCCTAAAGCAACTGCTTCAGTATCAGCACCTAATTTATTTTGTAAATATGAGTATGCTTTAGCTGCTACAATAGCATCTGTATCTGGATTCTTGTGTCCAAAAACTAATTCTTTCATGAATAAAGAACTCCTTGTTACTTAATTATTTTTTGTTAATCTTTGTTAACCTACTAATATAATCTTCTTCTCGTAGATAATTGTCAATCTCTTTTAAGAAATTAGAAATTCTTGGTATTTGATCTTTTCCTTTTCTAAAGACAAATGACAAATCAAAGCTAATGCCTGGTTCCAATAATGCTTGCTTCATAATACCATCTTGATTATGTGCTACTACAAATGACATTGGCAAAGCAGTACATACACCAGTTTGAGCTGCAAAATTAAAAATTTGACCTGGTGTTGCAAAGTAAGAAACACTATTTGGTGCATCTAACATTGCATTTTTATAGGCTTCACTTATGCTTTCATTTAGATAATATTCAGGTGGATATGTAACCCATGGATGTTGTAACGTATCTTTTAGATTAATTTTCTTTTGTTTAATCTTATTATCGTTATGTAAAAAGATTAGATCTTCTTGGCAAATACGTTTAGATTCATAAGGTTTCCAATTTTTAATACTTTCATCAGGCAAATACATAACTGCCAAATCAATTGTATTATTCTCTAATCTTTCCCAAATTTCCTTACGTGTAAGCATATGTGTTGTTAACTTAATACCATTATGTTCACGGTAATAAGCTGTAGCAAACTGGCTAATAACACTATCTTCAATTGAAGCTAAAATACCTATATTAATTTCGCCTTGTGTTGCACTTGTTGACATTTGTATCTCATCAGTAGCCTGGTTCAATGTTTCATAAATTTGATGTGTAGCATCCAACATTGTGTAACCCGCATCAGAGAGATGTAATTTCTTACCTACTGAGTAAAATAATGGTGCACCTACTGCTCTTTCTAACTTTTTAATTTGTTGAGTAAGTGCTGGTTGGGTAATCCCTAATATCTGAGCTGCTTGTGTGTAACTCATTGTCTCAGCAAGTTGCAAGAAATAACTCAATGTTTTAGAAGAAAAAATATTCTCTTGTTTTGTTTTCATATCATTATCCTTTCGCAAATCCATACGGGACTTATCAACATATAATTTAATACCTATCCTTATTATACATTAAAATATAAAAAAATATAGTCCTTTATTTGCGAATTTGATAATTATTTTAACCAATTTTCAGGATCTTTTCTCCATGCATGCAAAATTTCTTTTTGTTTTTCTTCAATGTAGTCATTTTCTTCTGCAACTTCAATTAGTTCTGTATAATTTGTCAATGTAGCATATGATAAATTATATGCCTTAAAGTTATCATCTAATTTACCTAATTGATAACTGAAAATACCACATACTCCCAATACAGCTGCACCTTCGTTTTTAGCTGCATCAACTGCTTTTAACACACTTCCACCTGTTGATAATAAATCGTCAATTAACACTACTTTTTGACCTTCAGCTAAAACACCTTCAATTTGCTTCCCACGTCCATGATCCTTTGGCTTAGAACGTACATAAATCATAGGTAAATTTAATTCTTCAGCAATCCATGCAGCATGAGGAATACCAGCAGTTGCAGTTCCTGCAATAACTTCTGTTTCTGGATATTTTTCTCTAATAATATCAGCAATTCCTTTAGCAATTCTCTTTCTTACTTCTGGATAGCTAATCGTTAATCTGTTATCACAATAGATTGGAGATTTAATTCCACTTGCCCATGTAAAAGGTTCTTCTGGTGATAAAGTTACAGCCTTAATACTTAATAAATCTTTTGCTACTTGTTTCATTATTTTTCCCTCCATAATTTTGTAACTAATCTATAACTATCTAAAGGATTTTCAGCTTTAGTAATTGCACGTCCTACAACAATACCACTTGAATGATTACGTGCAGCAGCATCTGGTGTCATTACACGTTTTTGATCACCAACATCGCCACCTGCCAATCTAATTCCTGGAGTTATTCTCAAGAAATCATCGCCTGTTAACTTATAGATCATATCAGATTCTTCTGCTGAACAAACAACTCCATCTAGGCCAGATTTTTGAGCAATCTTAGCATAGTTTTTTACACTTTCTTTAAGTGAGATTGATAATTTTTGTTCATTCTTTACCATTTCTTCATCAGTAGAAGTTAATTGTGTAATACCTAATATCTTAGTATTAGTATCACCGTTAGCTCCATCTAACAATCCTTCTTTAGCAGCAATTAACATTTCACTACCACCAGAAATATGAACTGTTGTAAGTTTGACACCAAGTTTTCCGATAACTTTCATTGCTTGCTTAACAGTATTTGGAATATCATGTAATTTCAAATCTAGAAATACATCATGTCCTTCACTGATTAATTCTTTAACCATATCAGAACCTTCACTATAGAAAAGTTCCATCCCCACTTTTACAAATAACTTTTCGTCTTCAGGAAACTTTTTCAAAAATTCAAAAGTTTTCTCTTTATCCGGAAAATCCAAAGCTATTATTGGTCTATCGTATTTCATAATTTTCCTCCTGTATAATTCCATTCTGTTATTTTTATATTCAAATTGTTTAATTCAGATTTTAAGTCCTCAGATAATTCTTCTGGTTTTTTCAGACATAGAGTTTCAGGATTACATTTTCTTGTAATTTCAGTTATAACTTCATATGACAACGGTTCAAAGAAAGTTGTAATTGGCAAAGATAGACTAAAAGCCAATGTATCTGGAGAATTTGAAATTAAACTTACGTCTAATCCAGAATTTGCTAATATCAATAGTTGCTGATTATTGGCAAAACTTCGATTGGATAAGCTTTCAATTCCATCAATTAGTAAAATATCTGCTTTACTTTTCTCCAACTCATCCTCTTCTTCGTATGTTGCATAAAAGTATGACACATTAGCATCTAGCGTACCTGCGACTCCATCTATCTTCTTATATGTTGGTCTTATCGCCAAATCATTGCGAATTTGTTCTACTTTATCTACCTGAATATTCCATAATTTAGCTAACATTTTATCACTGATTCCAAGTTCCTTTGCTTGTCGAATGCTTTTCTCACTTGGTTCAGCATTTTTTATATTTTCTATGAAATCAATTAATTTGTATATTGTATATAAGAACTGTGCATCAATCTTGGTTAACTCACTAATTTCATCAATTGTATATCCACGTCTAAAAGCTTCTGCAATTATGAATAAACGATTTGCTTGAGGGTGAACTAAGTTTTCTTCTAATTGAAAATCATCAATATTCAAAAACTGGGTTAGCATACTATCAATTTTTTCGTTAGTCATTGACTCAATAGCTTTCATTAGTGCACTTTCCAATGATCTACCGAAAGCAACTATTTGTCCCTTTGCTTGTCTTCTAGTCCCTAATCTCTTAGCTTGACCTTTGGACCAATTTGGAACCTTAACGGCTAAATAATCCATTATTGGTTCACTAGCAGCTGTAAGATTTGAAAATCCAGTTCTTCTAATTGCATCTAAGCGTATTCCAAGTGAGATTTTAGTAATAATATCAGCTAATGGATATGCTGTAATCGCCGAGATCAAAACTGAAGATCTGTTAAAAGATGGGTTCATTTCTAATATGTAATACGTATCTCTCAATGAATCAAACGCTATTCGAATATTGCAACTTCCGACTATATTAAACATTCTTGCTAATCGCAATGAAACAGTTCGAAGCTTCTGAAATTCCTGATCATCTAATGTTTGGATTGGTGCTACTACCATTGAGTCAGCTGAATGTATCCCAACAGCGTCAATATTTTCAAATGCCCCAACCAAGATACAGTTATCATAACTATCCCTGACAACCTCTAATTCTAATTCCTTATACCCAGTTACACTTGCTTCTATCAAACAATTACTTATTGGTGATTCTTCAAATGCACGGTTTACATTAACTATTAGTTCTCTTCTATTATTACACAAATCTCCACCAGGTTTATTAGTCGTTGCTGAGGCTCTGACAATTACTGGATAATTATATTCACTAGCAAAATCAATTGCTTCTTCTATATTTGTTATTTTCTTAGAAATTGGTGTTGGAATTCTTTCCTCATTAAGTAAATTACTAAATTTTTCTCTATCAAACATACTACTTAATGATGCTAAATCTGTTCCTAAAATTTTCACATTTAAGGCACTTAGCAAACCATCCTTTGCTAGCTTTATACATGCATTTATTCCTGTTTGCCCACCAAAAATCGGAATAATAGCATCTGGTCTAGTTTTAGTAACTATGTCTGCTAAATTATCAGCTGTCATTTTCATACTATAGAATTCATCTAATAGTTCTGACATCTGACTTTCATTAATTCTAGGAGCAACCAGAATCGGTTTGTATCCTTGTTTGCTTAGTGTATAAATTGCACTTAAAGCTCCACTATTATATGAGCCTAAGACAATAATTTTTTTATTTTGACTCTCTAATAGCATTTATCTTATCCTTCCTTATGTCAATTAAATGCATAAAATCATAGAATACATCTGTTCCATCACTAGGACCTGGAGCTCCTTCTGGTTCAAATTGAACAGAAAAAGTTGGATATTTTCGATGCTTAATACCTTCAATCCACCCACTATTTAAATCTTTGTGAGTTACAATTAAGTTATCTTTAGGTAAGGAACTTTCATCGACTATGTAACTATGATTTTGTGCAACTGTTATAATTCTACCAGTTGCAATTTCAATAACTGGAAAATTCAATCCTCGATGTGCACGTGGTAATTCCTTTACTTTAGCTCCATTTGCAATAGCCAATAATTGATGTCCCAATCCTATTGCAAATGTCGGATAATTAGCCTGAATTTGTCTAATTGTTTCAAATGAATCTTCTAAAGTATATGGGTTCCCAGGTCCATTGGATAATAGCACACCATCCGGACAAAGATTTTTAATTTCTTGAAATGTCGCAGTGTATGGAACAATAATTGTATTGCAATTCATACGTGATAATTGACGCAATACACTATGTTTTACTCCATAATCAACTAAGACTATATTTCTTCCGGTATCAGGATTAGGATATGGTTTACTGGTAGAAACCATATCTACTAATTGGTCAGTTAATACAGTTGCATGTAATTGATCAAAAGCATGTTCTAGATCGTTTTCAGCATCAATAATACTTCCTTTCGTTATTCCATTATGTTTTGATAAAATTCTTACTAATTTTCGTGTATCAATGCCATAAATTCCAGGAATATCTTGATTCTTTAAGTAATCTGAAAATGACTGCGGACTCGACACATTCATGCTATCAGTGTATGTATGACAAACGACACCTTTACAGACTGGTTGCAATGATTCTAAATCATCAATGTTTGTCCCATATGTTCCCAGTACAGGTGTCGTAAAAACAATTATTTGATTTGCATACGTTGGGGATGTGACAACCTTTTGATAACCAGTCATTGCAGTGGTTAATACCACCTCACCAGTTGAATTTATTTGTGAACCAAAACCTTCTCCTAAAAATGTACTACCATCTTCTAGAATAAGTAATCGTTTCAAAAGCCTCACTCCCAACATGATATTATTCACAACTATTATTATAGCGTATCGATAAAAAAGGTTAAATATCCATTCTTATCTTTTTCTCATGTTCAGCTTCACTAGCTGCTTTCTTTGGTAAAATTAAGTTTAAAACAATTCCAAAGATTGTTGATAAAGCAATACTTGTAAGTTGGAAATTACCTAACTTCAAATAAGTACCACCAATTCCGACAACCAAGATAACAGCTGTAATAATCAAATTTCTTTTTGCTTCAAAGTTTATTTTATTATCAACTAAAATTCGTAATCCATTTGCAGCAATCATACCGAATAATAGGAATGAAATACCACCAATTACAGGAGTTGGAATAGATTGAATCAAAGCAGCAATTTTACCACAGAAACTGAATAAAATAGCGAAGAAAGCAGCTCCTGCAAGCACCCAAACACTATGAATCTTTGTCATAGCTAACACACCAATGTTTTCGCCGTAAGATGTTGTTGGAGGACCACCAACAAAACCAGCAATTACACTAGATAAACCGTCACCTAACAATGTACGGTGTAATCCTGGATTCTTGAAGAAATTACGCTTAGTTAATTTATTCAAAACCATAACGTGTCCCATGTGCTCAGTCATAGTAACAAAGGCAATTGGTGCCATTCCAATGATTGCTCCTGGATACCACTTAAAGTCATAATTAACAAACATTACGTCAAATGCAGGTAGAGAGAACCATTTTGCTGCTGCCACACCAGATAAATCAACAATTCCCATGAAAACAGCGAAAATGTAACCTACAATTATACCTAAAAGTACCGGAATCATACTTGAAAATCCACGTAAGAACATGTTAAAGATAATTGTTGCAACTAAAGTGAAAATTGCTACTCCAAAGTATTTAAGATCATAATGGTTATTATTGAACATTGCATCGTTAGCTGCAGTTGTAGCTAATGATAATCCAATAACTATAACGATAGGACCTACAACAACTGGTGGTAAAACCTTATCTACCCATTGTGAACCAAACTTTCCTATAATCAAGGAAACAATAACATAAACTAAACCTGCTGCAATTGCACCTTGACCTACTGCAGGATATCCTTCAGATTTCATCAAAGCCTGCATTGTCATAATAAAGGCAAAACTTGATCCTAAGTATGCCGGAATCTTAGCTCTTGTACAAAGAATATATACCAAAGTACCTACCCCTGAACTAAACAAAGCGATACTTGGATTCATACCAATTAATAAAGGTACTAAAACGGTTGAACCAAACATTGTAAATAAATGTTGGACTGATAGAAGTAACCACTGAGGAAAAGTTGGTTTATCTTGAACGTCAAGAATTGCCTCAGGGTTTCTGAATTTCTCGTTTTTCATGATTAAATTAGCCTCATATCTTTATTTTATAGTTTCTTTAATTCGATTCCATCTTTTCCATCAACTTCGTCTACATAAACTGCTACTTGTTCATCCATAGCAGTTGGAATATTCTTACCAACAAAATCTGCTCTAATTGGTAATTCACGATGTCCTCTATCTACTAATACAGCTAAATTGATCTTCTTAGGTCTACCAATATCCATTAAAGCATCTAAAGCAGCTCTAATTGTTCTTCCTGTAAATAACACATCATCGACCAAAATTACATGTTTATCTTTAATATCAAAACCTAAGTCTGCTTCATTTACTACTGGATCTTGTGCTAGTGATGCATCATGTCTATCATCACGGTAAAGTGTAATATCTAATTGTCCAACAGGAACTTCAGCATTTTCCAATTGTTTCAATCTATCAGCTATTCTTTGTGCTAGATAAACACCTCTTGTCTTGATCCCTACTAGAACTAAATCATCAATTCCTTTATTTTTTTCAATGATTTCATAAGTCATTCTAGTTAGCGCACGCTTCATCGCCATTGAATCATAAATTTGTTTTGCCATTAAAATCATCCTCCTTAAATATTCGAGCCATTAACTATTGCTTAGCTGAAAAAATAAAAGGACTAGAACAAATTAGTCCTAGTCCGCGTATTAATTTCATTTTTATATTAATATACACTATAAGCTTAAATAAGCATTATACCTTTTCAGCCTCACGGGACTAGTTTAAAGGACTCTATTCTTCTTAAACTAAGATACTGTAAAAGCTACCGTTTGTCAAGCAATTCTAATAGCTTTTTGAAGTTTTCTGGTAGTGGTGCTGTGAATTCTAAGTATTCATTTGTTCTTGGATGAATAAAGCCTAGTTTCTCAGCATGTAAAAATTGGCCACTATTTCCTAATGTCTTTCTTGGACCATACAATTGATCTCCAACTAAAGGATGCCCTATATATTTCATATGAACTCTAATCTGATGTGTTCGTCCAGTTTCTAAGACACATTTAACTAAAGTATAATCTCCATAACGTTTCAAAACTTCAAAGTGGGTTACTGCATTTCTTCCATCCTTAACTACTGCTTGTTTCTTACGATCAACTTTACTTCTTCCTAACGGTGCATCAATAGTACCACTATCTTCTTTGATATTTCCGTGAACTAAAGCTACATACTCACGTGTATTAGTCTTATCTTTTAAT
Organism: Ligilactobacillus salivarius DSM 20555 = ATCC 11741; assembly: GCF_001435955.1. Lineage (GTDB taxonomy): Bacteria > Bacillota > Bacilli > Lactobacillales > Lactobacillaceae > Ligilactobacillus > Ligilactobacillus salivarius. The sequence continues at coordinate 103,649 of NZ_AYYT01000001.1, forward strand.
TGCTTCGCTAAGCTTTGATGTGCCATATCATTTTTAGCGACCATCAATAATCCTGAAGTATCCTTATCTATTCTATGAACAATACCTGGACGATAAGTACCGTTAATAGTAGATAATGGTGAATGGTATAGTAATGCATTTACTAGAGTATGTTCAAAATGTCCAGGAGATGGATGCACAACCATTCCTTGAGGCTTATTTACAACAATTACATCATCATCTTCATAAACAATATCTAACGGAATATTTTCAGGTTCTAAAGATAATTTCTTTACTTCTGGCTTATCAAAAGTTATTTCATCGCCTAAATTGACTTTATAATTAGCTTTTTTCACATCTCCATTTACCTTGATATTTCCATCGTCAATCATCTTTTTTAATTGAGATCGAGTATAATCTGTAAAAATATTAGTAACAACTTTATCTAATCTACCAGTCTTATCTGCTAATACTTTATAATCACTCATCTTTTTCATCCTTTATTAATGCTATTATTACTATAATTACACCAAACGTTAGACACATATCTGCTACATTAAAAATTGGAAAATTCATAAATAATGTTTCAAACATATCAACAACGTAACCTAAACGAATTCTATCAATAAAATTGCCCAACGTACCAGCAATTAATAATGAAATTGCCAACATATATAAATTATCATTTTTCAATTTCCAGAAGAAATATCCCATCAAACCTAGAGCAACTATTGTAATGACTGTAAAGAACCATTGTTGTCCACTTAGAACACTCCAAGCAGCTCCATCATTTCTAACATTTGTTAAAGCTAAAACATTAGGTAAAATTACTTGGCTGGTTCCTAATTTAATATTTGCAGAAATCCAGAACTTTAGACCCTGGTCTGCAATAATCAAAATAATAATCATCGGTATATATAACCACATTGTAGATTACACCTTTCCTATCAAAAATGAGTCATATAACCTCTAAGTAATATGACTCAAGTTAATTTACTTCAATATATCCGATAAACTGTATACCAATCTATCTGCATTATAATCTTGATGAAGTAGCTTATCCGGATCAAATAGAATTCCCGACATTCCAGCATTATGGCCTGCTGCGATATCAAGTTCTCTATCTCCAACCATCACTGATTCTTCAACTTTTAAATTATACTTACTAACCAAGTATAACAAAGATTCTGGATCTGGCTTACGAGCAAAATCATTATCTGCAGTTACAAAATCATCAAAATAAGACCAAAGATTATCTCTTTTTAAAATATTCAAGGCACTACTGTCACGATGTGTTAATAGAAAGTTTCTACCACCATTTTCTTTTATCTTACGACAAACATCTGCAGCATCATCAAAGAGACGCATTTTATCTTGATATTGTTCTTCAAAAGAATGATACATTTGACGTAGCTTTGGTATGTCTAGATTTTCGCCATATAACTTAAAAGCTTTTCTAACAGAAGCTTCGCGCATAATTTTATAGACTTCTTTACTATCTAACTCTATTTCTTGAGTTTTCAAAGTTTCTACAAATGCTCGAACCATACCAGGATAGCTGTTGTATAAAGTTCCATCAAAATCCCAAAAATAATTCTTATACTCCATACTCTTATTCCTCATCAGTATCATACATAATTGTTACAGGTCCATCATTAACTAATGATACCTGCATATCAGCTCCAAAAATTCCAGTTTCAACTTGTACACCTGATTCGCGTAACTTTTCGTTAAACTTATCATAATTCTTGCTAGCTATATCTGGATTTTGGGCTCTTGTAAAGCTAGGTCGGTTTCCTTTACGAGTTTGTGCATATAAAGTAAATTGCGAAATAGACAAAATACTACCTGATACTTGCTGTAAGTTTAAATTCATCTTATCATCAGCATCACTAAATATTCTAGCGTTTAAAACTTTTCTTGCTAAATATTCAATTTCCTTATCGCCATCATTTTCAGTAAAACCTACTAATAACAATAATCCTTGTCCGATTTCACCATTTACGTTTCCATCTATTTCAACCGATGCTTGCTTTACTCTTTGCAATAATACTCTCATTTAAACAACACCCTCTAATGTATTGGACGTTTAACCATATAAACATCCGGAATATTCTTTATTCTATCAATAATTCTTTGGAGATGTTCCTTATCTTTAACACCAATCGTAGCAGAAATATTTGCCATCTTATTATGATCAATTCGTCCATTTACAGAATTCAGACTCTTAGTGTTATTGTTGATTGCTTGAAGTATATCATTTAACAAGCCATCTCTATTATATCCTTGAACTTCTAAATCAGCATTATAGTAAGCTCTATCGTCAGGTAAGATATTCCAAGAAACATCTATTAATCTAGTTCCTTGGCTTTCGGCTGCTTTCACATTAGGACATTCAACTCGATGAACAGAAACTCCACGACCCTTAGTAATATATCCAACAATATCATCACCTGGAACTGGATTACAACAATGACTTAATCTAACAAGTAAATTATCAATACCTTCAATTAAGATACCACTTTCTTGCTTAGGCTTCTTATTTTCCTTTGTATCATTATTAATTTCTTGATGATTTTCCAATAATGCCTTTTCTTCTTGGCGTTTTCTATCATCGTCGGCTTTCTTTCTAAGATCTGCTGTTAAAATATTAACAATTCCAACTGGTGCAGTATCACCAGAACCAATGGAAGCATACAAATCGTCGGCTTTCTTAAATTGCTTTTTCTCTAAGCATTTAGCCATATTATCAATTAAAACATCTTTAGCATTATATCCTGCATTGGTTAATTCTTGAATTAGTATTTCTCTACCTTTTTCAATATTTTCTTCACGATCGCGTTTCTTGAAAAAGTGTTTAATTTTATTTCTAGCCTTGCTTGTGTGTACTAAATCTAACCAGTCTTGACTAGGACCTGCAGAATTTTGTGAAGTTAAAATGTCTACAATATCCCCGTTCTTCAATTGATAGTCAAGAGGTCGAATCTTACCATTGACCTTTGCTCCAGTTGTATGAGCACCAATTTCAGTATGGATACTATATGCCATATCCAATGGGCCTGAGCCTTTTGGTAATTCAAATACATCACCTTTAGGAGTAAAGACATAAACTCGATCACTAAACAAGTCACCTTTAACACTTTCCATAAATTCGGAAGCATCGTTTGACTCTTTTTGTAATTCTAGAATTTCTTTAAACAAGTTCAATTTCGTTCCAGTAGTTGTTTGAGGAACTGCATCTTTACGTCCTTCTTTATATGCCCAATGTGCAGCAATACCATATTCAGCCACGCGATGCATTTCTTCAGTTCTTATTTGAACTTCAAAAGGTCTACCATTAGGGCCGATGACTGTTGTATGCAAAGATTGATACATATTAGCTTTAGGCATAGCAATATAGTCTTTAAAACGACCTGGCATTGGTTTCCAACGAGTATGGATAGCTCCTAAAACTGCATAACAATCTTTAATGCTCTTTACAATTACACGTACTGCAGAAAGATCATATATTTGACTGAATTGCTTATGTTGATCTCTCATCTTTCGGTAAATTGAATATATGTGCTTAGGTCTACCATATATATCATATTCAATATTCAATTCTGCGATTGCTTTCTTAATTTCAACAATCACTTCATCAATATAATGAACTCTTTCTTCACGTTTAGAGTTCATCAAATGTACAATACGATAATATTGTTGAGGATTTAGATAACGCAAAGACATATCTTGTAATTCCCATTTAATTGTACTAATACCTAATCTATCAGCTAATGGAGCATAAATTTCAAGGGTTTCATTTGCTATTCTTCTTTGCTTATCTGGTCTTAAATGACTCAAAGTTCGCATATTATGTAACCTGTCAGCTAGTTTGACAATAATTACACGTAAATCTTTAGACATCGCCAACAATAATTTACGATGATTTTCAGCTAACTGTTCTTGATGAGATTTATATCTTATTTTACTTAACTTTGTTACACCATCTACAATAACTTCTACATCTTTTCCAAATAATTCACCAATATCTCCTAGTGTAACCTTTGTGTCTTCAACAACATCGTGTAAGAAACCAGCACTAACAGTTTCTGGATCCATTTTTAAGTTTGCTAAAATTCCGGCAACTTGAATTGGATGGATTATATAAGGTTCACCAGATTTTCTAACTTGCTCACTATGAACATAAGTGGCAAATTCACACGCTTTTTCAACAAATTTAACATGATTTTCATTCATGTACCCTTTGCACATATCAATTACATCTTGAGCTGACCAAATTGTTTCTTTTTTCATAAATCTCACCTCAACACCCAATAATTTTTTCAACTAATCTCAACTTAACTCCAAAGCAAATGATAAACTTGCTAAAAAATATAATGGTGCAGTTTCTGCTCGCATAATTCTTGGACCTAAACCAGCTAAAATAAAACTATTTGCTTCTAAAAATTCTATCTCTTTTGGAGAAATTCCACCTTCAGGACCAAAAATAGCAATGATATTGCTAGGTTTCTTATTTAAAATCTTAAACAAGTTTCCACTTTCACCTTTTTTAGCTGATTCTTCATATGCAACAATTCTAGCATCATTTTTTTCAAAATCTATATCTTTCAACTTTTCTACAAAAGTTACTTCAGGAATTTTCGTCCTATGAGACTGTTCAGCTGCACTTCTTGCAATTTTTTGTAACCTTTGTACTTTCTTGCTACTTCTTTTTTTATCCCATTTTGCAACAGAATAATCACCTACAAAAAAGATAAATTTAGTAGCACCCATTTCAGTACCCTTTTGTACTATCCAATCAGCTTTATCATTTTTAGATATTCCACAAGCGATAGTAACATCTGCTGGAAGTTCTACATCTGACGGAATAACCTCGACTGAAGTTGCTTTTGCTTTTCCATCTTCAATTTTTGTAATTTCCATCTTATGAACAACTTCTACATCATCAACTAATTCAAAAATATCTCCAACTTTCATTCTCAAAACCTTAATTGCATGTTTATAAATTTCCGGTGTGAGTTGATATTCAGTTGTAATCTTAGAATCAGCAAAATATCGTTGCATTAAATATCCCCCTTAACTGGTTTATGTGCAATAATTGAGTACCAATCTTTTTTATTCAAAATTTCATCTACAACAAAACCATTTTGTTCTAATTCTGTTAAGATTAATTCTTTCTTATCATTTATAATACCAGATGTAATGAAGATACCACCATCTTTAAGATTTGACTTAGCTTGAGGAATTAATGGAACTATAATTTCTGCTAGAATATTAGCTACTATTAAATCTACATTCTTATGTACACCTTCTAATAAATTATTAGGTTTAATTTCAATATTATTGCTAACTGGATTTAGTGCAAAATTTTCTTTAGCAGCTGTGACAGCATTATCATCAATATCATAAGCATATACCTTATCAACACCAAAATGTCTTGCTGCTATACTTAAGACACCAGATCCTGTTCCTACATCAATCATACTCTCATTACCTCGTACAGATGTTTCCAATGCCTGTAAAGCCAGTTGAGTAGTAGGATGTGTACCTGTTCCAAATGCTCTACCTGGATCTAGTCTTATTAAGATCTCATCTTCTTGTTCTTTTTGATATTCTTCCCAGCTTGGTACAATTGTTAGATACTTAGTCAATCTAACCGGATGATAATATTTCTTCCATAAATCTACCCAAGCATCATCTTGTAAATTAGTCAATGACACTTTGGCTTCTCCTGGATTCAGACCAAAGTTATTTAATTTCTTTATCTTTTCTTCTAATTCTGGAATTAATTCAACTAAGCCTAATTTACTAGGAAAATAAGTAATTACCTTTACTTTTTCTAAGCCTTCACTATCATCAATTTGAACGCCACCAGCACCATTTTCCATTAATATGTTAACTACTGCGTCAATTGCTTCATTAGTTGTAGTTACATTTAACTCGTTCCATTCCAACGTCAGCTCATCCTTTCTAAAACTTAGGGTATTTAATCCTATTATTTGGATTAGGTAAACTTAGCATATTTGAATCAATAATCTTTTTATACTCATCTTCAGACCAGACCAATTCAAAAATTTCTTTTTCATCATCTGTTAGGAAATCTAATAAATCTGACTCACCATTATCCAATACTATTTGTAAATATGATACAAAGGCTTTTGCTTCTGCTAAAGACCAACCATTCTTACCATCATAAGGCAAACATACCAAATAGTCATCTGCATCAAAATTTTTCTCACGATTTTTATCATAGATTAATATTTCATCTACAAAAGTAACTACTGGCTCAGTTGACTCCACACCTAAAGTATCAGTTAATAAAGCTGCCTCTTTATTTTCAGCATAAAAAGTTAGTTCTATTTCAAATTGTCTATCTTTCTTATTCCAATTAACGAATATATCACCGTCAAAATCTAGTGTTTTCACTGTTTCTTTTAAGAAAGAATTTAAATCCGCTGCTTCTACCAATTTTACTTCCCCCATACCCTATTTATATTTACTTTCTATAATACATTATAATATTATCATTATCCAACTTTTATTGTATTATTCGTATTTTACTAAGCTTTATCTCTATATTTTTCTTATTTTTACTATTAATTTTCGTTTTTAAATTTTAATTTCCTTTATTTTCCTTACAAAACCTGTAATTAAGCATAGTATTATGAAGTATAAAAATGATATAATATAACAATAAAACGAATATTAACATAATAAATATTTAAGGAGTCTTATTTATGGCTGAATATAAAATGATTTTAGATTTAGATACCGGTATTGATGATGCACTAGCAATCGCATATGCTTTAGCAACACCTGAAAGTGACTTAATTGGTATTGTTGGATCATACGGAAATATCTTAGTTGAACAAGGTGTACAAAATAGTTTAGATTTACTTGAAATGTTGGGACATACTGAAGTTCCTGTTTATCAAGGACTATCTCATTCATCAACTACTGATCATTTCGATGTTATGCCAATTAGTGCTCAAATCCACGGTAAAAATGGTATTGGAGAAGTTGAAATTCCTACTGCTAAAAGAAAAGTTGAAACTATGAATGGTCCTGACTTCTTTATTGAAGCAGCTCACAAATATGGTAAAAAGCTTTTAATTGTTCCAACTGGTCCATTAACTAATCTAGCAGCAGCTATCAAAAAGGATCCTGAAATTATTAATTTAGTTGGTCGCGTAACACTCATGGGTGGTGCTTTAACAGTTCCTGGTAATGTTAACCCTGTTACTGAAGCTAACATTAATCAAGATCCTGAAGCAGCAGATTTTGTATTTAGAAGTGGTATTCCTCTTACTATGGTTGGTTTAGACGTTACAACTCGTACCTTGTTAACTACAAAAGAAACTCAAAAATGGCGTGACTTAGGTACATTTGCTGGTCAAAAATATGCTGATATCGTCGACTACTACATTGACGCATATAAAGTAACAAGTCCACACCTTGGTGGTTGTGCTCTTCATGATCCTTTAGCTGTAGGTGTAGCCGTCGAACCATCTTTAGTTACAACACTTGCTTTAGATATGAAGGTTGATACTGAAGGCCCTTATGCAGGAAGAACAATTGGGGATGAAACTAAAGTAAACAACCCAAATCCTATAAGTAAAGCCGCAATTGGTGTTAACAAAGATAAGTTTTTAGATGAATTCATGGAAAAATTAACTAAATTATTTGCAGAAGCTAATTAATAACTTATTAAGGAGGGCTAGACTTGGTATTTCTCGGCTTAGCTTTATACATTTTTTGGCTCTTAATAACACTGCTAAAAATTAATAGTTTGGCTCAGACTCCTACATTTTCATATCAGGTAGCTTTTTTTGGAAGTTTGTCTTGGTATAAAAACGCTAGAAATATTATTTTATTAGTATCATTTTGTATATTAATTTATTTTGCTTCTTTACAATTTATTTATTTTTTATTTCTATTTTCTAGTTTATTCTTTTTAGTACTATTCATACATAACATTCAAAGAAGTATCGGTACTGTAAAAGAAAATTTAATTCTAATGTCACTTAGTATTTTGGTCAGTGTTATTTCTTGCTGGATACTTTCCTTACTATAAGAAAAGTGATAAAGCCCAGAGTATATTAATTAAGATATACTTGGGCTTTATTTTTTTCTATATAAAATAAAAATCATAACCATCTATTAAAAATTGATAGAGGCTATGATTTTCATAATTCTTTACTTGTTATTATTTAACATCAATAATTTTTACTTGCATAGTTCCACCTGGTGTGTCGATGGATACTACATCGCCTAACTTATGTCCAATTAAACCACTTGCAATTGGAGATTCGTTTGAAATTTTACCTTCAAATGGATCTGCTTCTGCAGCACCTACGATTTGATATGTTTCTGGTTCATCATCATCTTCTTGGAATGTAACTGTCTTACCTACTGCAACTTCATTTTCATCAATTGACTTATTGTCGATAATTTCTGCATGGTTTAGCATATTTTGAATTTCTTTAATTCTAGCTTCCATAAATGCTTGTTCATCTTTTGCAGATTCATATTCTGAGTTTTCAGATAAGTCACCGAATGAACGAGCTATCTTAATACGTTCAATAATTTCTGCACGTTTAGTAGTACGTAATTCTTCTAATTCTTGTTCTAATTTTTCTTTACCTTCTAAAGTCATAGGAAATGTTTTTTCTGCCATTTTATTCACCTCAAAATTATTTTTCTCGTTTTCTTAAAATATCTCTAACTTTAGTAACTAACAAGTCAATAGCAACTTGGTTTTCTCCACCTTCAGGGACAATAATATCAGCATAACGCTTAGTTGGTTCGATAAATTGATGGTACATTGGTTTTACAGTTGATTTATATTGATCAATAACTGATTGCAATGAGCGACCACGTTCTTCGATATCTCTTTGAATACGTCTGATAATACGGATATCATCGTCAGTATCTACAAAAATTTTAATATCCATCAAGTCTCTCAAAGCTGGATCATTCAATACTAGAATACCTTCTAGAATGATTACTTCCTTAGGCTCAACCTTTTCAACCTCTGAACTTCTAGTATGCTCTGTATAATCATAAATAGGTTTTTCAATGGTTTTCCAATCTAATAAATCTTTTAATTGCTTAACTAACAACTCAGTATCAAATGCATTAGGATGATCATAGTTTGTTTTTATGCGTTCTTCAAAAGGCATGTCACTTTGATCATTATAGTAAGAATCTTCTTGTAACATCAATAATGAGTGACCATGTAGTTGTTCAAAAATTGCTCGACTAACTGTTGTCTTACCAGAACCTGATCCACCTGTTACACCTATTATTACTGGTTTGTTTTCCCTATTTGCCATTATTATTCTCTCCCTCTACTAATTAATTTTCATATCCATTTGCTTTTTGCAACTTTTTAACATTCTTTTGATGTTCAGCATATGTCTTAGAGAAATATACTTTCTTTGTCTTAATATTCGCTACGAAATATAAATATCCTTTGTCTTTATCAACAGGGTTTAAAACAGCCTTTACAGAATCAATACTTGGATTATTAAATGGTCCTGGGCCTAATCCCTTATTTTTATAGAGATTATATGGAGAATCAACTTCTAAATCATCATATGATACAGTTGATTTACTGTTATTTAAAGCATAATGGATAGCTACATCAGATTGTAACGGCATATCTTGTTCTAAACGATTTTCAAATACTCCAGCAATTTTACCTCTATCATCAGCACTACCATATTCTTTTTCTACTAGCGATGCCAATGTTAAAACTTGTTGAACTGAATATTTTGATTTTGAAATTTTATCAAAATATGGTTTCATTTCCATATTAGTCTTAGCTACCATTTGTTCAACTACTGCTTTCAAATTATCATGCTTTCCAACTGTATACGTTGCAGGATACAAATATCCTTCCAACTTATATCTTGTATCTTTAGCATCAACAGCAGAAGATAGCAATTGCGGATATTTGTTCTTTAACTCATTCAAAAAGTTTGCATCATTCATTAGCTTTAGAAAGTCTTGCTTTTTAAACTTAGTATTCTTTTGAACTACATCAGCAACTTGATCTATGCTAGCACCTTCTTTAATTAGAATTGTACCATTAGAATGGGGATTACTTTGACCACCTTGTTGTAATTTCTTTGCAATTTCATCCAAAGTCATTGACGGACTTAATTGATAATATCCAGCTTTGAAATTACCTACTTTGTTAGTCTTTACATAATAATCAAAAACAATACCACTCTTAATAATATTATTTTTCTCTAAAATATCTCCAATTTGCTTATTGGAACTTCCTATTGGAATTTTCACTTCTACTTTTTTAGTACTATTAGCATTCAATGGTTGTAAAGAAGAATGAATATACTGATATCCCATCACTCCCATCAAAACTACTAATACCACTAAAATTCCAACAATCCATGAAACAATTTTACCAACTATTCCACGTTGCTTTTTCAATTTTTCAGAACGGCTTGGATAATTCGTATTATCATTTTTCAAGGTTTTTCCTCCTTAGACTATACAGTCTTACTTAATGATTATACTAAAATTAATACGTTTTTTCATCTATATTTAGAATTTTGTCTTATTATTAAACTCTCAAAAAATGTCGTCAAATCTATTCTTGATTCAACGACACTCTGTACTTAATCTTAACGAATTACAGCTTTATAATTTTCTTGTAATTTATTAACTACTTTATCAAATGCTTTATTTACTTCATCATCCGTTAATGTACGTTCTTTATTTTCGAAAGTTAAAGTATAAGCTAAAGACTTGAATCCTAAGTCAATCTTTTCACCAGCATAAACATCAAAGATATTTACAGATGCTAAGTTAGCCCCGCCATTTTCTTTGATTGTTTTAATGATATCACTGTTTTGAATATCTTCAGCAACTAGTAAAGCAATATCACGCTTAATTGCAGGGAATTTAGATACTGGTTCATAAACTTCAAGATCTTTAGAAAGTTCCATAACTTTTTGTAAGTCTAATTCAAATACATAAACTCTATCTAAATTGTATTCTTTAGCTAAAGTTGGATGAACTTCACCAACAAATCCAATAAATTCACCATCAATATAAATATTTGCTGTACGTCCTGGATGCATTTCCTCATGTTCTGCCGTAGCTGTATAAACAACTCTAGAACCAACCCCTACTTTATCCAATAGATTTTGAACAATTCCTTTAATTACATAGAAGTCAACCGGACGTTTCTTATCATGCCAAGTTGCATCTTCAATTAATCCAGTCATAGCTGCAGCAACATGTTCCACTTCTCTTGGTCGTTCTGAATCTTCATCTCTGAAGAATACTCTCCCTTGTTCGTAGAGAGCTACATTTTCAACTTTTCTAGCCTTATTGTATGAAACATCATCTAATAATCCAGAAATTAGGTTCATTCGAACTGTTGTATGATCAGAACTCATTGGGAAATCTAATTCTGTTGACTTCATTGCTGGTTCAAAAGCAAATCTCTCAGCTTTAACTTTAGTTGTAAGCCCATAAGAAATAGCTTGTGTTAATCCAGAAGCCTCAAGAATTGCGCGTGTATTACGAATTACTTGTTGTTCGTAAGTATAGTGTCCTGGAGTAGTTGGACCTACTGGTAAAGTAGCTGGAATATTATCATAACCATAAATACGTGCTACTTCTTCTATTAAATCTGCAGGAATGCTAATATCCCATCTAAATGGAGGCACATTTACAACAAATTCGCCAGCATTTTCTTCAACCTTAAATCCTAAACGTTCAAAAATATCTGTCACATCTGCAACTGATAAATCTGTTCCTAAGACATTATTTATTTTTTCTAATGAAATTTCTACCGTAGTATCTTGAACATCTATATCTTGTTCTTGCGCAATTCCAGTAGCTACCTTACCATCGCCTAATTCCGCAATCAAATTAGCAGCATAATCTAATGCTTCTTCGATTGTTCCACGATTAATCCCTCTTTCAAAACGCATTGATGCTTCGGAATGAATATTTTCGCGACGAGAAGTTTTTCTGATGCTTGATGAATCAAACATTGCAGATTCAAGTACTACGGTTGTAGTATTGTCATCAACTTCTGTATTAGCTCCACCCATCACACCAGCTAAAGCAATTGGATCCTTACCGTTAGTAATAACAATATCTCCAGATTGTAATTCACGTTCTTGATCGTCTAGAGTTGTGATTTTTTCTCCTTGTTCAGCTAATCTTACTACTAATTCTTTTGAATTAATCTTGTTGTAATCAAAAGAATGAAGTGGTTGACCATAATCCATCAAAATGTAGTTAGTAACATCAACAACATTATTAATAGGTCTTACACCAGCATTCCATAAGCGTTTTTGTAACCACATAGGACTAGGTTTAACAGTAACATTATCAATAACTCGTAGTTTATAAGCTGGAGCTAATTCTTTATCTGCCTTTACTGACAAATAGTCTTTAATATGTAATCCATCATCTTCGTTAACAGTTCCCACTGGTAAAGTTAATTCTCTACCATAAACAGCAGCTACATCTCGTGCAACTCCACGCATACTTAACATATCACCACGGTTAGGTGTTACGTCAACGTCAATTATATCTTCGTCCATTCCTAGATAATTATATACAGGTTCTCCAGGAACAGCAGATTCTGGTAATACATAAATTCCGTCAGCATATTCTTTAGGAACAACACTTTCTGAAAAGCCAATTTCTTGTAAAGCACAAATCATACCATTAGATACTTGACCTCTCATTTTACCGCGCTTAATTTTAACATTCCCGGCAATTCTTGCACCTGAAAGTGCTACGATAACTTTTTGATTAGCAGCAATATTAGGAGCTCCACATATAATTTGAATTGGTTCATCTTCACCTACATCAACTTGACAAATATTTAAGTGATCGGAATCTGGATGCTTTACAACTTCTAAAGTTTTACCGACAACAATCTTTTTTAATCCTTCTTCAAGTCTGTATGTTTCATCCACTTCAACTGCTGTTCTTTCAATTTTTTCAGCTAATTCTTCAACAGCTAAATCATCTACTTTTACATAATCGTTTAACCATTTTGTAGAAACTTTCATTTTATACTATCCCTTCTGTGAAAATTGACTTAAGAAACGAACATCATTTAGATAGAACTCTCTGATATCGTCTACACCATATTTCAACATTGCAAATCTATCTGGTCCTAAACCGAATGCAAATCCGCCATAAACATTGGAATCTACTCCTGCCATTTCCAATACGTTAGGATGTACCATTCCAGCACCTAGAACTTCGATCCATCCAGTGTATTTACATACAGAACAACCTTTACCATTACACTTAAAACATGAAACATCAATTTCAGCAGATGGTTCTGTAAATGGGAAATAACTTGGACGCATTCTGATTTCTCTATCTTCACCGAAAATAGTACGTGCAATTAATTGCAAAGTACCCTTTAAATCAGCCATAGTAATATGCTTATCTATAACAAGTCCTTCTACTTGATGGAATTGATGAGAATGAGTTGCATCGTCAGTATCTCTACGGTAAACCTTACCTGGAGAAATCATTTTAAGTGGTCCCTTGCTAAAGTCATGTTTTTCCATTGTACGAGCTTGGACAGGAGATGTTTGAGTTCTCATTAAAATCTTTTCAGTAATATAGAAAGTATCTTGCATATCACGTGCTGGATGATCTTGAGGTAAGTTAAGCATTTCAAAGTTATAATGATCTTCTTCTACTTCAGGACCATCAACAACTTGAAATCCCATTCCCAAGAATAATTTTTCTATTTGATCAATTATTTGTGTAATAATATGTGTGTTACCTGTAGTTACTGGCACACCTGGTAAAGTTACATCAATTGTTTCTTTTTCCAGTTTTTTAGCCATTTTTATAACTTCAATTTCATCTTTCTTATCAGCCAATGCTTGAGTCAATTCATCTCTGATTGCATTGGCAAATTGTCCCACTTTTGGACGTTCCTCTGCACTCAAATCACGCATTCCACGTAAAACTTCAGTGATTGGACCTTTCTTACCTAACAAACTTACACGAATGTCATTAATTTTCTTTAAGTCTTTTGCTTCTTTTATTTCCGCTAATCCTTGTTCTTTTAGCTCAGCAAGCTTTTCTTTAAGATTCATTGCTATGTTCCTTTCTTTGACTTTTTCAAATAAAAAAGCCTCATCCCTACCAAAAGGGACGAGGCTCGCGGTACCACCCTTGTTTTGTTATACAAAATTGTACAACAACACTCTAATATGCCTTTAACGTAGCATCAACGTTCTATCTTTCAACTTAAATCGTATTCCGATAGCGATTCCGGAAGTGAACTTCAGATAAAAAATATTGAAATTATCTCACCAAAACTAATTTCTCTCTTAAAATATTACCTTATCTTACTCTTTTCCATCTACATCTTTAATATTATGCTTTTTAGTTTAAACTATATTACTGATTTTAGTCAAGGGCTTATCAATGAAATAAAATTAACTATTAGCACAATCTTCGACAGAATACCATTTATCAGACCATTTATGAATATCAGACATAATTTCTTTCAAGTCTTCACCTTGGGGAGTCAATCTATATAAGACACGTGTACTACCTGGTTGTGCCATTCTTTCTACTAAACCTTCGTCTTCAAGTTCTTTTAGTCTTTCTACCATCACTCTGTCACTACATTTATCAACGCTATCAGCTAAATTTCTGAATCTTTGAGGGCCTTTTTCTAATAAAACTTCAATAATCAAACCGTTCCATTTTCTTCCCAAGATTCCAAAAGTCTTTGTAAATTTAGGACAAAGTGTGTATTTATTTTCAGTATCCACTGGCATAAAGTTCACTCCTTCCAAATATATTTTTGAATCAATACTTTACTAGTCAAATCTAATTTGTTACTAGAAGTAAATAAATCTAACAAAATAACCTTTGCATTATAGCAAAGGCCACTAATACTGCCCTAAGGACATTTTACACTATTTACTTACTTTTTCAAAGTCAAACGCTGTACTATTTTTTCTTCCTCTAAATAGTTTTTCAACTTTTTGTACTAAGTGCTCTGAATATTCTGCTGTAGCAGAGTACTTATCTACAATAGTTACAATATAACCTTCTTTATACTTTGGAGGGCACAATGTAGCTCCCCACATGTGTTTAATAATAATATCTTTTTCTAAATCACTTAATTTTGTTAATTTTTCTGCATTTCTAACTGCTATTCTAGGATGAATCCAAGCATGTGTGCCACGGTCAAATTTTGTAGTTCTCCAATCATAATAGAACAAATCATGTAATAAACCTGCACGAGCTACAGCTTTAGCATTCCAACCTAATGTCTTAGCAATTCGATAACTTACATAAGAAACAGTTATCACATGCTCTAAACGAGTAGAAAAATGATGTTGGGTATAATTAGCAAGTTTTTGAACTTCTTTAGTTTCCAACAAGCTCCCGACATAACTCATATATTCTTCATCATTACGCCAAATATTATCTTTCATATAGTATCGTTACCTCACTAATTATCTATTCGTACTCTACTACTAGATAATAATACAGATTTTTTATGAAAAATCAATAATTCTTAGCACACCTTAACACTTTTTTATTTATTTCTTCAAAGCAAACATTAATATGCCTGCAGCCACCGCTACATTTAGTGATTCAGCATTAGTTATTGGAATATACAAATTAATTGAAGTCATCTCTAGAATTTCTTTACTTATTCCATTTCCTTCGTTTCCCATAACTAAAGCAAAATCAGTATGTTGTCCGACATTAGTATACTCTCTAGCATGTTCGTTAAGTTCACTTCCAAAAACAGGGACCTTCATATCTTTAAAATGTCTAATCCAACCAGAGAGATTATCATTAATAACTTTAATATGAAATTGACTCCCTTGCATTGCTCTTACGACTTTAGGATTATATAAATCTGCCGACCCTTCTCCTAAGATTACTCCAGAGAAACCAGCAGCATCTGCAGTACGTACCATTGTTCCAATATTTCCTGGATCTTGAACACCATCTAACATTAACCAAGCACCTACGTCCTTTTGAGGATATGTGATCTTTTCTTCTTCAATAGATACAATTCCAAAAATTCCTTGTGGCGTTTGAGTTTCTGAAATACTTTTCGAAACTTCCTTAGAAATCATAATCACTTTAGTTTCATCTGGTATTTCTATTTCATTTAGATGCTCAAATTTAGAAGTTATTAACAATTCTTCAACTTTCTTATTTGCTTTTAGTGCTTCTTTCACTAAATGTAAACCATCAAGAATATACTTATTTTGTTTTTTTCTTCCCTTTTTAGTATTTAATTTCTTCCATTCTTTTACTCTACTATTACTTGTTGATGTTATTTCCAATTATTTACACATCCTCTAATATATTTGTCTATTAGATTATAGAATGAATTAATATTGTCGACAAGGTTGTTAAGTTGAAATATTCTAAAAATTATCGTATCATTATCACAATTAATTAATACTAAGGAGTTTTGATGATGCAATTATACAGATTAGTTATTGATGGAGCTTTAGTATCTGACGAAAGCGACGAATACATTTATATAATTCATATTTCGTATCCATCATATGCATACTTACCTGATCAAAACATGCCTTCGATTCCTGCAAAGTCACCAGCTTTACAAACTATCATTAGTCCTGTCCAGTTTAAAATTGAAAATGGTGATTTTTCAGAATTTTTCGTTTACTTAAATATTATTCCTAATAGTTTAATACCTAGACCTCGTTTTAAATTAGACCTATTAAAAAATTCGGATAGTTATTCAATCACTAAACATGAAATGAAATTTTATAACAATCCTGATTTCGTTGAGAAGTACGGTCGTCCTCGTTATGATGTCAATCCAATTCCTGTCAATTACGACGTTTCATTGGCAGAAATTTTACCTGAACTAGAACATGGCGACTTTTTAGGAAATTATATTAGTATTCGTTGGGAATTAGTTTCTCATAGAAATTAGCTTTTGGCCAGAGAGTATATTCCACCGATAGCTGCAATAAAAATAAGCCCAAGTAACCATATATGTGAAACTAGCCATACGAAAAGTGCAATACAGAATATCCAATAAAATAATTTCCCTGCAACTTTTAAAATCTTCCACGCTATCCATATACCAAGTATTAAAAATAGTATTCCCATATATAAACACCTCTTTGAGAAGATTATATCATTTTATTTTTGACTTTATTGATAATTTTTCTTAAAATTGATAAGTATTGCTTAAATAATAATTTTTTGCTATACTATTCCTGTTGTGGAGAGTTGGCAGAGTGGTAATGCACCGGACTCGAAATCCGGCGAGCCAGTTTATACTGGTGCGCAGGTTCAAATCCTGTACTCTCCTTTTTATGAACAATATTTAAATAATTTTAAAAACACTTATAAACCTTGTCTTAATAACGTTTGTAAGTGTTTTTTTAGTTTTCATATGTTTTAGTACATTTTAAAAAAGTCTGCACGCATTTTGCACACATATTATTCATTTTATAAGATAAAAGAGCCTGCCAATAAGGCAGACCCTACATTCTTTATAAGATATTAGATACTTTCATTACATCATATTATAATACAATGTGTTTGTAGCATTAAATAATTGACTAAAAAGTCTCAAAACTTAAAAATTGTTAGAAACTACGTCACTAACCTCGCTAATTTCTAGCAGTTTTTGGTGCTACTATTTTCTAAAACTCATCTGAAAATCTAGGCTTTTAGCATTTCGAACAATATTTATTATCTCATAAAATCATAAGGTGTTATATCATCCATACCTATCATTGCATCAACTTTGTTATTAACAATAATATCCATGGTCAATACACCATCATTATAAATGAACGGTTCATCCTTTTCTTCAACAGTGGCATCTTGTTTTTCGTCATTATTCACGGCAACTTCTTCATTATCAGTTTTTTCTACTGGTTTTTCTTCTACTCCGAATTCCATTCTTATACGTTTCAATAATCCAGTCTTTCTATTAAGAGAGATAATCTCTGCACTTTGTCTAAATGAAGAAATATTTCCTAAAAGAACTAATTTTTGCTTAGCTCTAGTTATTCCTGTATATAACAAGTTTCTAGCAAACATTCTTTGATATTGTGGCAACATTGCTAATACTACAATTGGAAACTCACTACCTTGGGATTTATGGATGGACATACAGTAAGCTAACGTCAAATTAATCCAATCCTTTTTATCAAAAGTCACTTCATTTCCATCGAAGTCTGCTATTATCTGTTCACCCTTTTTATCTTTTTTAGTTTTAGGTATATTTATTCCCACAATCTTTCCAATATCACCATTGAAGACGTTGTTTTCAGGATCATTCACTAAATGAAGAACTCTATCTCCAATTCTAAATACTTGCTCATTAAAAATAACTTCTTTTTGTCGAGGTTTAGCTGGATTCAATAATTCTTGTAAAATAGTATTTAACTTATTAATTCCTGCATTACCACGATACATTGGAGCTAATACTTGAATATCATCTTTACTATTTCCCTTATTCAAGGCAGCTTTTACCACTTGCTCAACCGCAGAAGTTAATTGCCCAGCTTCACATGGAATAAATGCTCTGTCAGATTGTGCTTTAGTGAAGTCTACCGGCAGTTCTCCATTTTTTATTGAATGTGCCAAATTAATTATTGAGGAACCTTCACCTTGTCTATAGATTTTCGTTAATTCTTTTTTAGGTAAGGTATCACTAACTAATAAATCAGAAAATACTTGTCCTGGTTGTACTGATGGAAGTTGATTTCTATCTCCCACAAAAATAACTTGCATATGACTAGGAATACTATTTAACAATAAATCCATGATAAGTGTATCTACCATAGATGTTTCATCGACAATTAACAATGCACCTTCAAGTTCTTGAATATCTTCAGGTAACTTATCATCATGAGCATTTATTCCTAACATTCTATGAATTGTAGAAGCTGGTAATCCCGTCGATTCTGCCATTCTTTTAGCAGCTCGTCCCGTTGGTGCAGCTAACAATATTGGAAATGGATTATCTTTATCGTACTTACCAATATCTAAATCTATGTCGTTTAATAAAGCATATACTGCAACAATTCCATTAATAATTGTTGTCTTACCAGTACCTGGACCACCTGTTAACAGAAAAACTGGTGATTTAATTGCATCTTTTATCGCCCTTTTTTGTTCACTATCATAATCTATTCCCAATTGATCCTCAGCTTTTATTAAGAGTTTATCTAATAACGTATCATTATTTGGTAAATCACTGTTGCCCGATCTCAATAGTCGATATAAATTCTCTGCTATATTCCACTCAGCATTGAAAAAGGTCCTACTGTATACTTTATTATCATCAGACTTAATTTTATCTTCTTCAGCAAGCTTAATTAACTGATCTGCAACTAATTGTGGATCAATTGCTTCATTGCGATTACTTTCAAGAAGCTTTAAGGTTTCAGTTACTAAGGGTTTTAACTCAACATAAGTATCTCCTGTAGCATAAGTCAGATCATATAATGATTGAAAAATAGCTCCACGAATTCTACCAGGGGAATCACTAGCAAAGCCAAATTGTTGTGCTATTTGATCTGCTTTAGTAAAACTAATTCCGTCAATATCTACGGATAACCTGTATGGATCTTCATGGATTATTTCCAAGGTACTATTTGTATAGTTATTATAAATCCTTCCAGCCATTGTACTAGTAAAACCTAAACTATTAAGTTCAATTATGATTTTATCAATTCCATAATTTTCCTTTAAAACTTTTTTTATACTATCCTTTTGCTTTTCAGATAATCCAAGTTCTTCTAATTTATCCATATCATTGTTTAAAACGTCAATAGCATCTATACCTAATTTTTTTACTATTTTTTCAGCTGTCTTTTTACCTATACCAACAAACTCATCACTCGAAAGATATGCAATTACACCATCTTTTGTAGAAGGTAATTCTATTTGGTAACTTTCAGCTTGGAATTGTTTTCCATAACGTTGATGCTCTACAACATTTCCCTCAAATCGATATAAAGAATCTGTTTGGATATTAGCAAAACTTCCAGTAACGGTTATTTTCTGATCATCCCAGTCGAAATTAGTTTCTTTAATCAAGATTTGTAAAACTTTATAAAAACTATCAGAAGCCTCGAAATAGACAGCATTTACTGTTCCTATAAGATACTTACCATTACTTTCTTGGTCAAAAAGATCTAATTCCTCACTCATCAGATTTTCCTTTCTTTTGCGTCATTAAGAAACGTTGAACATCTGCCAAACGTTGTTGCATTTTTTTGTAATATTCATCATCCAAATTCTTAACTCGATTAAAATACTTATCTGCTTCTCCTGACAAACTAAGTTCTATTACTCCTAATTGAAACAATACTTCTGCACTATCTTTGTCATATTCTAAAGCCTTTAAATAGTATTTTCTTGCATTAATCAAATCACCTGTAGCCATAAAACATGATGCTAATAAAGAAATCGCATCTACATTATGTTTTGTATTTTCAGAAACTGTTAATGCATACATCATAGCTTGAGGATAATTTTCTTGAGCGTAATATGCCTGTGCCATCATTAACATTGAATCTTGTTTTAACTTTTCAGATTGAACTTTCTTAAACTCCACTATAGCTTTATCATACATCGAATTAGTATAATATACATTTCCCAATCCATAATGCATAAGTGATGATTTTTCTTTGCTATTAACAAATATATTCAATGCTTTCTTAAATAGTTCTTCTGCTTGTTCAGAAGAATGAGCATCATTAAGAGCTACTCCTAAATTATAATACGCTTGCGCATCATAAGGATTATTATCTATTTTCTGTATAAGATCTTTAATTAATTCTTCAGCCTTATTTTTAATATTTTTATCCACTATTTCACCACCACTTTATACTACATCAGTTGCATCTAAGTCTCTCTTTAGATAATCAGTTTTATTCCATACTAAGCATTTGAATTTTTGGTTGTCATCTACAGTTTGTAAAATCGTTGTACTTGTATTAGCCAATCCACCTTTTGCACGAATCTTTTCTAATGGTATTCCCTGGAGATAACGAATTTCAGCACATAAAGCCGCACCATGACTAACAATCAAAATATCATCATTAGGATATCTTTTAACTATATCTCTAATTTTCGGAGTCATTCTTGCAAACAATTCAGGAAATGATTCACCCTCTATTGTCGTTGGATCATACTTATCAGGATGATTTCTAAAAGCATCTAATTCAGCTGGATATTTTTCTGCTACTTCAGTAAATTTCATACCTTCCATTTTACCTAAATTAAACTCAGAAAATGCAGCATCTGCTTCTAAACGTACATTATAAGGTAGGTTTTCTTTTATTTTTTGAGCAGTTACTAATGCTCTCTTTATTGGACTAGAGTATATTTTCGCAAAACGATATGTTTTTAAATACTCTGACAATTGCTTTATTTCTTCTAAACTTTGAGGTAATAATGGCGAATCTCCATGTGCCCCTTGGTATCTACCTTCTAAATTCCATTCTGTTTTTCCATGGCGTACAAAAAAAAGTCTTGTCATACTAACCTCACCTTTATTTTTAATAATTAAAATAACTTCAAAATAATAATAAAAACTAATTCAAGTTTACTCGTATTCTCCATAATCTACAAGTAAGTTATTGATTTTAATATATAAAAAAACAGTTGAAGCAAATCCAACTGTTCTGTATTTCTTATTCATCCAATATTGTACTAATATCATTATTAAATTGATCGTAAAATTTACTCCAATCTTCTTTTAAGTCAATACACTTACCTATAACTTGATAACATAAATTGATTATCTTTTGTACTTTTACTTGACTAGAAGGTATCTCACTTAGTCCATGCGCAACTTTATTTCTTTGTTGATTATATCCACTTAGCTTGAGCAAGTCTTCAATTAACTCTTCATTCTCATTTAATTCTTTTAGAATTTGAATATAGAAATGAATGTTTAAATATTGTTCTTTTCTATAATGAATATCTTCATTATTTAACAATTTATCTTCTATATCTGGATAATTTATTGAATTAAGGTATGGTCTACCTTTATCCCATAAAATCAAGTCTGGGTAATTTTTTTCTAAATATAATTCACAAGCATATTCACCAATATTTTTAGATCTTATCAATACTTCACTAACCAATTCCCTATTTGCTTGTAACAATATAATCAAATATGAGTTAATTAACTTTTTTTCCTTTTCGGAATATTTTGTCTGACTGACAACTTTTAATAATTTTTGATATTTTACAGCTTCCGTTAAGTCTTGTAACGATGAGTTTAACTTTCTGGTCTTAGTTTTACTCATTACCCTGTGTTGACCTGTAGATAAATTATACAAAGATTCATAATCAAAACTATTTAATAAATCTTTCATTGTTCTCTTTATAAGAGTTTGTTGAAATTTTTCAGCTTTGTCTTCTAAAATTCTCTTCTTAAAATCATCTCTATTATCAAGATTCGTTGAAATTAAATAATCTATATCTAAATTATTATCATGCTTTATACCTTCATTTGAAGAATGACTAGGAGTTACGACTTGGTAAGCCTTAACATTGATATCTTTCAATCTATTAATAGTAAATAGCGCTGACTTCATTTGTGGCGTACCGCTAGACAAATTCAAAATTAGATCTTCATCTTCTTTAGAATATTTTGAAATTATTCCATTTAGTACTTCATACATTTTATCAAAAATAAATACTTCACTATCAGAAATGACTTCATCACTTTTTTCGATCATAGGATTATATCCATCTATAGAATTCAATGCTAACAAAATATTAGTCTCTTTTGATAAAGCACGCTCAGAATATATTAATAATATTTTTTGGGGACGAAATACCCTTACTAAATGTAATAAAGCTCCATCGTGTCTATTTCTTATAGGATCTGTATCACCAATACACGATATTAATGTTGTCATAATTACACCACTTTCTAATTAGTTATCTATATTATATATTATTTTTTCTAATTTTCGCTTTCTCTTGTCTACTTTAATTAAATTAGATTCAGTCTCCTTTATTCGGAGATATGTTCTTACTAACACAAAAAGAAGAAATATTTGCATAACAAAAAAGTTTTCGTCTCCTTTATTCGGAGATATGTTCTTACTATATGACAACATAGACAGTATGGAGGGTGCTAATCAGTTTTCGTCTCCTTTATTCGGAGATATGTTCTTACTTCTGATGGTTATAAATACAATGCAATCACACGACACGAAGAGTTTTCGTCTCCTTTATTCGGAGATATGTTCTTATCAGGAATAAAGGAGTGTTGCAATGAAAACATTAACTATTGTTTTCGTCTCCTTCATTCGGAGATATGTTCTTATTCGTTATGCACTTTGCTGGTTCGTTGGAAGAATTGCAAGTTTTCGTCTCCTTCATTCGGAGATATGTTCTTATTAGACAACTCAAAAAAATAACATCGTCCGAAGCGCTTGAGTTTTCGTCTCCTTCATTCGGAGATATGTTCTTATTTTATGATAGACTACATGGAATTATCACTAGATGAAAGAGTTTTCGTCTCCTTCATTCGGAGATATGTTCTTATTCTAAGAAAAAGAAAGATATGAATTAGGCGGTGATTATGGTTTTCGTCTCCTTCATTCGGAGATATGTTCTTATTAGCGATGAAATTATCGCACAAGGTCTACAATCAACTTTGTTTTCGTCTCCTTCATTCGGAGATATGTTCTTATTACATCAGATGGTTGCGACATTGTCAAGGTAACTGAGTTTTCGTCTCCTTCATTCGGAGATATGTTCTTATTGAACCAGACGATCCAGCTAAGTAAACGTTTAAGCAGGTTTTCGTCTCCTTCATTCGGAGATATGTTCTTATTCATTCTTTAATTAGTTAATTGATATATCAACAATAACTAACATTTTTAATGGTACCCTAAATGGGCAATAGGTCACATTAATAAGCATTGTTTGGTTAAATTTTAGACAAACTTTTAATCTTATTATCTAGCAATTAGTGTAGTTATATTATACTACAATAAATTGAGGTTTTCTAACAGTTTTTTTAATAGATTCTCTTCCCAAAATTGTTATTTGTGAATCATTTACCTCATTAGGAAGTAAGTATAAAGTAATTGATCCTGCCTTAGGTAATTCGTCTTTTAATACTTTAATTACTCTATCTCTAGTAGATTTTTGTCTCACTTCTCTTTCATACATACTAAGTTGTTTCATTGTAAAGCCCAATTCTATTAATTTTTTATGATACTTTGCCGCAGCCCTTCTATTTTCTTTTGTATTTCTTGGTAAATCAAAACATATTAATAGCATCATTCTTATCTTCCTTCCTCAATGAAAGTTGGCAATTTCAGTCCTGTAGCACTATTTTTATCAACACAAGAGACAAAAGATTTTATAGTTATCTTGATAGCATCTAATAAGTTATAAACTTTGTTATCAATAATGCATTTTTCAAAAAGAACCTTTATAATTTCTTTTTTTAATTCAATATCTAATTCTTCTGATTCATTATTATTTAGCAATTCTACCACTAAAGCATCTAGAAATGGCCGGTAGACTTCAATAATGTCATCGGATAAGTTAAAAGGATTTTCAGTAGATACATGATGTATTCCCCATGAAGGCTCTAACCCATATATTACTAGCTCTTTTCTTATGGCTGATCTTAAAATAGCATATCCATAATTCAAAGAGGAATTTATGATATCGTCATAGCGACCTCTCTTAAAACTTTTACTAAATAAGTTAGAAAAATAAACTCTAGCAGCATACGCTTCATGATTATTCTTATCACCTTCAGTTACAGTTTTACCAATGGATCTTACTATATCACTCACTTTATCATTTTTTACAACATACTTTAAACAATCTGCCTGATTATTTATTTTTGTTTTAATAATCTTTTGCCAAATTCTTCCCTTAGTTTTTTTGCTCATAGCAAGTTGCTTACTCTGTCTCTTAAATCTTTCATTTTGCCCATATATGCTAGTCATTAATAGTTGAGGGGTATGTGTTTTGTCACAAAATATCAAACCTATATTATTTTCTACACAAGTAGTAATAACCCTTTCTGATATAAAACTACTACGGCTATCAAAAATCAAGTAGTCAACTTCATCAAAAGGAAAATAACGCTCGGATTCATCAACAACATTTTTTAATTTAAAACTATCTTTAGTTATTCCTACAAAATGTTTATTTTCAATATAGATTATATCCCTCATAACTATTCCCCCATACATGACCGATTATGATCTCTTTTTAACTTCGAAATTACACTTACCCATTTCATAAAAATCCTTGGTTTTTACAATCTTCGAATTAACATTTGTAGGATATTTTGTTAACTTCATGACTCCTTTGTCTTTCATCCTATTTTTTATTTGAATTTTATCAATTTTTTTCTTATCCATTTGTCGTATATTTATTTTAGTCCATATACCACTTCCAGCTCCTAAATAGATAGGTGCATTTATATTATTCTGAACGTATTTTTTATCGAAGCCATTGTCCAAAAAGAACCCTTTATAGAATAAATAGTGTTTTTCAGCTATATTTTCTAGGTTATTCATTAGAAAGATTGCTTTCTCGCCTATTGCAGATATATTAAAAACTACATCTTGTTCTGGCAAAAGTGCCTCTCTATATATATTCAAATTTTTAGGAGCTTTACCTTTAGCATAATCCCACTTTTCCACTACAGAAAAGAGGGATTCTTCTATTGAGCTACTATCACTCACACGAATATTATTAAATATATCATTAAAAGCTTTTCCTTTTTTGGCACCCCATGGAATTTGTCTACCTCTAAAATACTCACTTTCTAATATTGTACGTATAGCCCCTTTTAATGAACTACCAGGGATGTATCGGTTACCTAATCCATCTCTAATAAAAAGCGAAACTTCACCCAAGTTTTTTACTAAATTATTCTGCTTTATTTTAAATCCACCAAAATCTCTTTCTTCTATTTTCTGATCATTTAGAAAATCTATTAGACGCGATTTTCTTTTATTTGTTTTATTACCACTATCTAACAAGTATTGTTCAAAAGCAGGAAGAGATTCAGGATAATTTTTTTCTAAAAATAAATATAGTTTATCCATTTCAGGAAAATAATACTCCCCATTTTCTTGAATAAACTCTTTAGATGTTGCTTTTACCCCACTACCTATATAAACAGGAGCTAAAGTATGGAGCATAAATTCGTAATTTTGTTTCTTTAACATCATCATCTTCCCCTATCTAAATATGGTAATTTATAAAATAAACCTTTTGCATAGTTCCATACAGGATGTGGAAATCCATCAGGCCTTACATCAAAAATATTTCCACTATATGTCTTAGTTAAAGTCGTCCCCACAACAAATTTATATAAATCTTGTTTTCTCAGTAAGCTCTTTGAAGCCGTACTGTATGCAAAACCACTTGATTTTTCTAATAAATATTCTGCTGTTGGTAATACTACATCTAATTCGTCATTATTAGGAATTGATGTATTTAAAGTCATGTATACACCATATTCACTATCATTAATTACAATATTTTTGGAAAATTCATTAGGTATATCTAACTTTTCAACAGTAAATCGCCCATACCCACTGCTTCGCTTTCCACCAATACCACTATATTGTAAGCTATTCATCAACATATCTAACAGTTCGTGCTTAATAGTTAATATATATAAAGACGTCTTAAAGTTAGTAATACCAACTTCATATGGATCAATTCCCTTTTTAGTAACTACTGTATTTTTCGAAAAAAAGCTGTCAATTCCATCGAGTTTTTCTACATCACAATTACCTTCAACATAATCTTCTATATCTGTATATTTTATATATCGCAACTTTTTACTTTTCTTTGTTTTTCTTCGCGTTTCTTTAGTACTTTCACTATTTAATGGCATTTTAGGATAACCAATTGGTTTAGGTAAGTAGAATTCTCCATCTTTTAATGGAAAAGAATCACTTAAAAGAAAGTTATCAGATTTTGACAAATCTAAAAATTCTTTGTCAACATTTAACTTCAGAGATTCCAAAAATAATGCACTATATAACCTAGATGCATTAAACGATCCTATACTCTCATTCAAATTACCATTCCCAAAGTGAACAGTCTGAAAATCCAATTTATATGCTTGTACTTCCACTTACTATCCCTCCAATATGGCATCTAATCCTTTTACATCATAATCTCCTAAAACTGATTTTATAGATAAGTTTTCAAACTTCACTTTTCCATAACCTCTACTACCACTTCCACCTAGATAGTCATTTTCCAAAAGTTCTAAACCAGTTTTTACTAATTGAATATCTTCTTCTACTTCACTTTCTTTTTCCACATCGTATATGAGTTCAAAATCAAATTTACTTCCACGAATAACCCTTTCAATTTGTCTAGGAGTAGCAATAGCTGTAAAACGATTAATTGTATTTTCAAATTTTGTTTCAGTATAACTTTTAGCTCCTAGCTGTGCCAATTCTTCTTTATTACTTAAAATTGAATCTCTAAATATCAAACGACCAATAATTAACTGGCCATCCTCATTTTGAGTAGTTGCTCCAAATAATCGCTTAATTCTATAGTCATCATTATTGGCAGATGTTCCACTAGTTAATGGTGCATCATTATATGCTTTAGCTAAAAGTGTACGCATTTTTCCTTTTAAACTAGAGCCTGGAATAATTGGTAAATTCGTTAAAGAATCTTTTATAACAGGAGAGTCAATAGCTCCTATAGCAGCAAATTCTGTACTTCCCCCTATATGTAACCCTGTTTCTATCTTAATTGTGCCCTCAATTTTTAATTTTTTTAACATATCTACATCCTCCTAAAAATTATTTATCTGCACCACCATAATATTTAAAGTAAGCAATTAAAGCTTCCATATAGTGGCAAAAACGTAATAAATCATCCATTTTTTTTAGATCTCTAATCTTATCTACTAATTCAACAAGTTGAGCTACTTCAACAAATGCCTTAACTGCTAAATTTCTTCCACTTTGATAAATAAATTGTACTTTTAAGTATGCAATTTTTTCATTAACATGATCAAAGCCATTATTACGTGCTTCGTCATAAACTGCACTTGTCATAGCCAATAAATTTCTTAACTGTGTATTTGTTAACCTTTCTTTTTTTCTTTTATTATAAAAAATTTCAAAATTTTCTCCTTCAAAAATTTCTATAATTTTTCTAGCTTCATCAACATAGGATTCGTCTGTAAATTTCAGAGGAAATTTTTGTTTAATAACCTTGTCATAGTTTCCTTTATTCTTTTCTTGAGAATATGTTCTTCTTGATTTTTGATTATTATACATATTATCTATCCTTTCTAATTTGATAAATATATAGCATTAGTGCTAGTTCTGTACTTAATATTTCTTTTTCATCTTCAAACCAGTCTAGCATCTTAGATTTAAAAACCTTAAAATCTTCTAATTGATTATCAGACATATTTTCTTCAGCTTTCGCTAGAGTATATGCAATTCTTGCAAATGAAATTTTATCTTTAATGT
This sequence comes from Ligilactobacillus salivarius DSM 20555 = ATCC 11741, assembly GCF_001435955.1. Taxonomy (GTDB): domain Bacteria; phylum Bacillota; class Bacilli; order Lactobacillales; family Lactobacillaceae; genus Ligilactobacillus; species Ligilactobacillus salivarius. The sequence goes on from NZ_AYYT01000001.1 coordinate 132,157, forward strand.
CACGATTATTTATTAAATACAATAATCGATATATAAATGTCTTTCCTTGTTCAGATTGATTCTCAAAAAATTTTTTAATATATGATAATTTTGAGTTATAAATGTTATCGATAAAGTAGTCAAAATTGAATATATATTTAGTATCAAATAATGCTATGCTATTTTTATCGTTATCTTTAGCTGCATCTTCTAGCATTCCTGTCTCTCTTGCAATAACATTTATCGGTGTCTTAGAATCAAACATTCCTATACCTGCTGATAGTGTAAGTTTCCCATCAGTCCACGCGATGAATTTTTGTCGTAAATCAACCGCAAACTCTATAACTTCATCCCAAGCACCAAGTACAAATACATCATCCCCGCCAGAGTAAATTATAGTCAAACGTTTATCCTTTGCGAATGAATTAATATATGTTTTAAAGAAGATACTCATTCTTCTTGAGAAAGTTGCTATCCTACTAAAAGTATTATACTTACCAGAATTTTGTTCCTTAAAACCACCAATAAATCCATAGCCCAAATCATCAACGTCGCATCTTAAAGCTGCTATTCTTTTTATACCAACTGGACTAGAACTACTATCTACCTTAGTCCAATCTCTATCACTATACTTACCAAATTCATTGTTATGAAGGTATGAATAATCACCCATCATTAATCTTATAGATTGGTCAGCACCTGTTACAAATTCATTTTTGGTATAAATTTTACCATTGATTTTTCCTGATCTTATATCTTCTTCTGACACTTTATGTATATACATATTAGGACCTATTTGCAATCCACTAACTTCTTCGTCTACAACAAAATATTTTTCCTTTTGTAAATCACCAGAGAAGTTTTCAAGTGAAAAACAAAGTCGACATTTATTTTCACCTTCAATAAGACTATCAACGCTATGGCAAATTATGCATTCTCTACCTACTTTTTTGCCACCCATATTTAACTGTTTTATCGTATTAACATCATATCTACTTAACTTATGTTTACTTATTTGATGACTAACTTCCCTAAAAATACGGTTATATGTTTTTCCATTATTATCCTTTTTATCCATCAAATCATTAGCTGTAAATATTGATGAACCAAACGAAACATAAAGTTGAACATTAAATTTATCAATAAAAAATTGATTGAATTCTTTTTCTACTTCTTGTATTGCTTTATCAGCATGCTTAGTATTAGGGAGTATAAAGTATGCACGTCCTCCACCAGTGTAAATAACATTAGCTCTACTTAGATCTAACTTACTTAATAATGAATCAACAATAGTTTCACTAATCATATCTAAATAGAAAGATCTACTTCTTAATTGCTTATGTGCACCAGAAGTTGTGATTGTATATAAAAATTTTTGAATTCCAGATATATCAAAACTCACTAATTTAAAAGCATCTTGCCTATAAAAATTTTGCGAGTCATCATAGAGTGTATCTTTATAGTTATATTCTTGTTTCTCTTCTAGATATAGGTAGATTGCACATGCAATTCCTGCCGTTAATCTCATATGATCATATAAAGAAACGTCTACTGTTTCTTGAATATTAGTAGAACTAGGAATAAAACTGGCTGTTGCTTCAACCAAATTTAAAACACTCTGCTGGTAGTCAGGTGTGAAACTTATATCTGATAAAGTATTGGTGATTCTTGAGATTATTTCAGTGTATTCGCTATCATTAAATTCAACTTTATCCTTTATGGGAAAACTTTTACTAGCATTTTTACTCAACATAGAAGGGACAATATATCTTCTAGTAGGATGTTCTCCAAATCTATTAAAAATATCTTCAAGATTTGTTTTACTATTCCATTGTTGCTTGATATCTTCTTCTATTTCCATCCCATCTATCCCATCAGCAATATTATCAGCTATATATGTGATAAAAGCTAGATCATCATTTTCAAGTTTAGCACCATTAATTTCTTTCACATGATGATAATTAATTTGATGCAATATATCTATGTTATCTGTGAATTTCTTTAAGTAATTTACACCTATTCTACTATGAGTAATTCTTTCATTAGTTGATCTTTGAACTATTTTACCAATATCATGTAAAACGCTACCATAAAATAAACTATTCATCTTGTCATCCAATGGTATCTCCTCCTATATTTTTACTTAGCTATAGATATATGCCCCATACCCATACCTGTTTTAACTCCTATACCTGAAAAAACACCAAAATTTAGCAACATTTGAGTATAGTTTGTTAAAGTTTGATTTCCTTTAAACCTAATCTTTATTCTTCCGATAGTTCCAGGTATAAATGCTTTATGTATAGGATAATAACTAGATTGTATCTTATAACTAACTATTTTTGAATTCTCTAAAATTTCTTGTAATAAATCATTATCTACTATATTTGTATTCTCAAAAGTAGCATTGTATTTCTGCATAAGATTTCTAAACATTAGCTCTAAATCTGGGAAAAAATAGTAATCTCCTTGAACTTTGAATGACATGGGAGACATAATATCTACTACAACTTCTCTTGAAGATATTCCTTCATAAAAATTTCTAGTTAATTGCTTCGCAGTTAATTCTTCAATTTGCTTATTAAGAACCAAAAATTCTTTCTGTATAGAATTATTTAACACTATCTTATCTATTTCTTTGTCTAAAACTAGATAACTAAATATCTTTTCTGCAACTTCATTCAGCAAATTAATAGTAAAATACACATTTTTATCATCATTACTTACACTTATTGAATAACAATTAATCTTTGATTCATGTAAATAATCAGCAGCTTCTTCTGAAATATTTTCCATTAACCATCCATGGAATTGCGGTCCTAAATGATAACTAAATTTTTGTTTTTTATTACAAATAAACGTTACCTTTTTCAAACCTTCACCCCTTTACATAACTTAATACTGATATAATTATATTATAAAAATTAACTACTTTAAATATTAAATTTAGCTAAGATCATATTTCCTATTCTATTTTTGAACAGGAGAACTAATATACCATATTCTTAATAAGTTGAAAAGATATTTTTAAAATAAAAAACAGTTGAAACAAATCCAACTGTTCTGTAGTTAACTATCTACACTATTTCCTTTCGTGTATACAAAATTCCTCCTAATAACATCGCCAATATCCCTATACCAGTTAAAATAGCAAATGACATCAAATCAAATTTCTCCATTGGCATTTTTGCAAGTACGTTGAATAATGAAGTATGCATCATCCACTTGGGTAAATCAAGCAGTACAGCAAAGTATGTTACACAAAAACTATACCCTAATAATCCATAAACTAACCAACCAACAAATATAGGCAAACTCAAGCTTAGTAACATTAGTCCAACAAATAAACAAACTAATGGCCATTGATTTAACGATGCTTTTATACAAGTTGTAATAAATTTTCCATTATTAGCCTGCATTGATGAAGTAGCTGCTATTCCTAAACAAAATCCATTTATTAGTATAGCTAAAGTCCCAAAAAATAAAGCTAAAATTAAACTAGAATAGTAAACTTTCAACCTACTTACTCGCTGCACTAAAAGATAACCTAATCGTTCTTTATTTGTCTCAAACTGCACTTTATGAACAACTACTAGTGGCATCACTAAACCAATTGCTATCGTTACCACCATAATTAAAGAAGTAAATGAATTAATCAATGTTGTAGAATTATTAGCAAACATTTGACTAATTAATTTATTACTGCTGACAAATGTATCAATATCTCCATAAATTGAACCATACATTAATGCAATTACGCCATCAGCTAGTAACCAAGAAATAATAGTAGATCTATTTAAGTAAAAGAAAAATCCTAGTGGTGTAGCTAGCCATTTACTAGCTTTAGTTTTACCCTTTTTTGGAGCAATTGTACTAGATCCTAAATCTCGTGAACTTTCAAGCACCAAACCAATACTAAATACAACTAAAATTAATAAGAATAATCCTATCAAATAATACCAATCATTTTGATAAAAAGGATGACCTAAATAAGTCCAAGCTAGTGGATTAAACTTAGATAATGTTAAATTACTAACATCAGTACCTGCCCTAAGTACATATAATATTCCCACTATACTAAAGAAAATTCCACGTGCTTGTGAGCTTGTAGCAAAGATTTGAGTACAAAGATAAGCTATTGATGCACCTAACAAACTAGCTAATCCTAATGAACATGCAAAATACAAACTACCTTTAAGATCTATAGAACTAACATTGTAAGATACTAAAATTCCACTAACTAAAATAATTGTTAAAACTGTATGTAAAAGTACCAATAAATTTGTTGCCATACTAGAGGCTTGCGAACCAATATGCAACGAATTCAATATTTCTAATTGCCCGTTTTCTTCCATATACTCAAGCGATGGTTAACGGCTTTTCCCAACCTGAAATATATCAACAAGCCCTCCCTTTTACTAAAGAATGGACTGAAGTACTGTTGAAAGGCATTGCTCCAAATTCTAATATAATTATGAAAGATAAATAAAAATTACCCAGACTTTAAAATCTGAGTAATTTTTATTTATGTTAATTTATATTTTTCTCTGACATTTTTCTTAGATAGCTCCATATCTGACTTCTATATCTTCTAAGTAAGAATAACAATACGAGATAAATTACTAAGCATAACCCTATCCAAAATGGATTTTGTGAAATAAATGCTGCAAATACCACTGCATTTAATGGTCTGGCCATTAGATTAAAACTTGTAATCAACACTACACCAGTTGGAATTGTAGCACCATAATTTGATACTGCTTCTGTATAAACTGAACCTAACCAACTTGATGCATATAATCCTAAACTAAACCAAATAATTCCATTTGCAATGATTTTTAAGATATTACCTCTAGTTATTGCAACTATTGACTCAACCATAAAAGGTAATGCTATTAAATCTACCACTGGTAATGTCCTATTACCTGGTAATACAAATGCAAGTAGTACCATGATTGGAATCAATATCATCCCAGATATTATAGTAGCTGGTTCTCCATAACCTACACCATCATCAATACCTAAGAACCATCTCTTAGGGTGTGTTTTCTCTTTCATTTCCTCTTTTTGTCTACTATCAATTGCATCAGCCAAAGGAATGAATGCTTTAGCAAAAACGTCTGTAATTAATGGAAAAATGGTCATAACGGCAGCAAGTTGAATTGCAAACTTTAATACCTCTCCCCAAGCATCTATATCCGTTAAATTGTTTAAGTTACCTAAAATTCCTATAATTATTCCTAATATTATTCCTAAACTTGTTGGCTCCCCAAACACTCCTAATCTATCCTTGAAAACTTTCGGAGTTAATTTCACCTTATTAAATCCCAACAAGTTCCATAAAGGATCCAGCAAAATTGCAGGAATAGTCTGTTCTATGTTATGCAATGAAGCTACTGTCGCATTTTTTATATCAAAATATTCCGACCATCTATCAGCTTGAATTTCTGCAATTACTAAAGTGTATAATAACATGAAAAAGGATAAACTTAATGATAACCAAAAATTATGAGTTACATAGTAAGCTAAGGTCCCCCAAATCATAAATCCAAAATTATTCCATAAATTAGATGCCATAAAGACCTTGGTGATACCCAATGCAAAAATAATTAATTCAAAAATTAAGCCAAATACAAAGAAAGTTATTCCTACAGATGAGCCAAAGCTTGCTAAGGAGCCTGCTTGCCACCCTATATCGACCACTGGTAATTTAATTCCAGTATTATTAACCATTTGTTTTACAATCTTAGTTACAATTGGTGTGAATTCAGCAATAACCCAGTTAAACCCTGTTAATCCTACACCTGCATAAAAAGCACTCATTATAGCTTTGGAAAATTTAACATGTAAAAATAGAGCAATAATGAAAATTATTATTGGTACTATGATGCTGGCACCAAAAATAGTGAAAAAATTATTTAATGTTTCTAACATTTACTTTTGTCACCCTCTTTTTTTATCAAATAAATTTACCACAACCGAATTCCTTTTACATTATATATGATATTAATACAATAAAAAAGCCTTTAGACTTATCATCTAACGGCTTAATAAATTAGTCAAAATTTAAATTTTTAAACTTCTTAATTCTATCAATAGCTCTCTCTGAAATCTTCAAATTACGTTCTTGCTTATTTCTAATTCTTTCTTGTAATTTTGGTACAATTCCAAAGTTTGCGTTAATAGGTTGGAAATTCTTCACGGAAGCATGCGTAATGTAATGAGCCATTGCTCCCATCATTGTTTCTTCAGGAAAAATAACTGGATCCTTTCCTTGAGCAATTCTAGCCGCATTCAAACCTGCGTATAATCCACTAGCAGCACTTTCAACATAACCTTCTACACCTGTCATTTGACCAGCAAAGAATAAGTCTGGACGTTTCTTTGTTTGATATGTTGCTTGCATAACTTCTGGGGAACATAAGAATGTGTTGCGATGCATTACACCATATCTTACAAAACGTGCATTTTCTAGGCCTGGAATCATGGAAAATACTCTCTTTTGTTCGCCCCATTTCAAATGAGTTTGGAAACCAACAATATTGTATAGATCTCCAGCAGCGTTATCTTGACGCAATTGAACTACTGCAAAAGGTTCTTTCCCTGTTCGTGGATCTTCCAATCCAACTGGTTTTAAAGGACCATACAGCATTGTTTGTGCACCACGAGAAGCAATTTCTTCAATTGGCATACATCCTTCAAAGAATTTATCGTCTTCGAAGTCATGTAATTCTGCTGTTTCTGCTTTAATTAACTCATTGTAAAAATTATAAAATTCATCCTTAGTCATAGGTGCATTTAGATAAGCAGCTTCGCCCTTATCATAACGAGACTTCAAGTAAACTTTATCCATGTCTAAAGAAGATTTTTCTAAAATAGGAGCAGCAGCATCGAAGAAGAACAATCCATCGCTACCAGTAAATTTAGTAATATCCTTAGCTAAAGCATCAGATGTAAGTGGACCTGTAGCAATTACAGTTAATCCCTCTGGTATCTCATCAATTTCTTCATTTATAATCTCAACATTTGGATGATTGTGTAACTTTTCTGTTACTTCTTTCGAAAAAGTTTCACGGTCAACAGCAAGCGCACCACCAGCTGGTACAGAATGCTTATCTGCAGACTCCATAATAATAGAATTGAAAGTTCGCATTTCTTCTTTAAGCAAACCAGCAGCATTGGTTAAACGATTTGCTCTTAAAGAATTGGTACATACTAATTCCGCGAAATTTTCAGTATGATGTGCTGGAGTTAATTTTTGTGGTCTCATTTCATATAATCTTACCTTAACTCCTTGATTTGCAATTTGCCATGCAGCTTCACTTCCTGCAAGGCCAGCACCGATAACATTTACACTTGCTGTCATATTTTCATCTCCTTAATGCTTTTTAATTATTTTGAATTGCTTCTTCATAATCACAATTACTACATTTAACTTGCATGCCCTTCTTAGTTTTCTTTTCTACTAAGTAATGACTGCATTTTGGACAATCACGTCCAATTGGTTTATCCCAAGAAACAAAGTCACAATCTGGGTACAATGAGCAACCATAGAAGACTCTATTTTTCTTAGATTTGCGTTCGATAATTTGACCTTTATGGCATTTAGGACAAACTACGCCTATTTCCTTAACTATCGCCTTAGTATTTCGACAATCTGGGAAACGACTGCAGGCATAGAATTTACCATAACGACCTAGTTTAATGACCATTGGAGCACCACAAATTTCACAATCAATTCCTGCTGGCTCATCTTTGATCTTAATCTTATCCATCTTTACTTGAGCATTGTCAACTTCCTTAGAAAAAGGTTGGTAGAATTCGTCTATAATTCTAACCCATTCTTCTTTTCCTTCTTCAACATCATCTAATTGATCTTCCAAATGAGCTGTAAAATCAACATTTAAAATATCAGGGAAACATTCTTCAATCATGGAATTAACAATTTCGCCTAGTTCAGTTGGTTCAAACTTACGTGAGACTAACTTCACGTAATAACGCTTTTGAATTGTACTTAAAGTAGGTGCATAAGTAGATGGTCGACCTACACCATTTTCTTCTAAAGTACGAATTAAAGTAGCTTCAGAATAGCGAGCTGGTGGTAAAGTAAAATGTTGATTTGGTTGATTTTGAACCATGTCAACCTCATCGCCAACCTTCAATTCTGGCAATAAGTTATCTTTACTTGTTGCTGCTTTATATACCTTAATAAATCCAGGGAATTTCATCTTAGAACCATTTGCACGATATTGAACTCCATTTTGTTCTATATCTACACGCATAGTATCAAAAACGGCTGGTGTCATCTGACTTGCTACGAATCTTGACCAAATCAATGTATATAATTTTAATTGATCCTTATCTAAATACTTAGCCATCTTTTCAGGTGTACGTTCAACTGATGATGGTCGAATAGCTTCGTGAGCATCCTGTGCATTTTCAGATAATTTACCCTGACGTGGTTTAGAAGCAGCATATTCTTCACCATAATTTTCATGTAAAAAGACAGCTGCTTCATGCTTAGCAACACTCGAAATTCGAGTAGAGTCAGTACGCATGTAAGTAATTAAACCTACAGCTCCACCTCGTCCAATATTAATACCTTCATATAATTGTTGTGCAACCATCATTGTTTTTTGAGTTCTAAACTTCAAATTATTGTTAGCAGTTTGTTGCATTGTTGAAGTTGTAAATGGTAATGGTGGCATTCTTTTACGTTCTTTTTGTTCAATATTAATAACGTTGAAAGGTTTATCTTTATCAATCTTTTCAATGACTTCTTTAACATCTTTCTCGTTAGATAATTTTTTCTTCTTATTATCTACACCCCAGAAGTCAGCTTCAAATTTAGTTCTACCTTTTTTAAACTTAGCATCAATAGTCCAATATTCTTCAGGTTTAAAGTCTCGAATCTCTTTTTCACGTTGGATAATTAAATTCAATGCTATTGATTGTACACGTCCAGCAGAAAGGCCCTTCTTTATCTTTGACCACAACAATGGTGAAATTGAGTAACCAACAAGCCTATCTAACACACGTCTAGCCTGTTGTGCATCTACCAAATTCATATCAATTGAACGTGGTGATTTAAATGCATTCTTTACAGCATCTTTGGTTATTTCATTAAACACAACGCGATTTTTATCTTCTGGGTTCAATCCTAAAAGATATGATAAATGCCAAGCAATAGCTTCTCCTTCACGGTCCGGATCGGCTGCTAGATAAACATGGCTTGCTTTTTTTGCTTCTTTTCTAAGTTCTTTTATAACATCGCCTTTACCACGAATAGAGATATAATGTGGTTCATATCCATTCTCAACATCAATCCCCATCTTACTTTTAGGTAAATCTCGAATATGACCTAAACTAGCCATAACTTTATAATTTGACCCTAAATACTTTTCAATTGTTTTCGCTTTGGAAGGCGATTCTACTATTACTAAATTTTTCTTTCGTGTTCTTTTCGTTGTCTTTTTCTTTGGTTTCTGAGTAGTAGGCATTAACCCAGCTCCTTTGTCATTAATTAACTTATTCAAAATTTTTTAATCAAGATAACTTTAACATTACTAAGCTAAAATGTCATCTTTAAAATTAAGCCCATACCTCCTCTGCTTAAAAATTCAAATATTATCCTATACTAGATATTCAAATTATGCAAGCGGAATTATTTCAGAAACCATATCCTAGCTATATTTTAAATTCCTCTAAAATATCCTTTGCTTCTAAAATTGGTTTGGCTCCTTCCAAAATTAACTCATTACATCCTTCTGATAATATTGAATTAATATTTCCCGGAACTGATAAGACATTTCGATTTTCTTGTAATGCCATATTAGCAGTTATTAAGCTGCCACTTTGTCTTCTAGCTTCAACAACTAGTAATGATTGACATAAACCTGAAATTATCCTATTTCGAGCTGGAAAATGAAAACGTAAGGGCTTTTGTCCCAACGCATATTCACTTAAAACTATCCCTTCTTTTTCCATATTGGCTTGTAGCTCAAAATTTTCACGTGGATATGTCCTGTCTAGTCCCGTCCCAATGACACCTATCGTTTTTCCTTTCTCTGACAATGTTATCTTATGTGCCAGACTATCTATTCCTTTCGCTAAGCCACTAACTGTTGCAATACCTTCACCTAAAACATCTGGTAGTAACTTTTTTAATACTTCTTTCGCATATGGTGAATGCTTTCTTGCTCCAACAATCGCTAATGTAGGAGCATTCAAAAGTGAAAAATTTCCATTATAAAAAAATACTAGCGGTGGATTATATATTTCTTTTAATAAAACTGGGTAATCTTCATCAAAAATTGTACATATTCCACCATAATTTTTATTTTCTTCTACTTCTTTAGTTAAACCATCACTAAGAAAATAAGCCATATACTTTCCAATTTTCTTTTCACTAAGTTTCAATAGTTTGATAAATTCTTCTTCTGTAGGTAATTTTTGTATTTCATTCATAAAATATGCTACGTTTTTTACCGAACCACCATAGTATTGACTACAAATATGTGCTCTTATTAAAAAATCTCTTAATTCCATAAAAAAACCTCATTTCTGCTACAATCTATCTAATAAGATACGTAGAAATAAGGTTTTCTTTGTATTATTTTAATAAGATTTTTTTGACTGGTTCAAAACTTTGTCTGTGAATTGGAGTAACTCCTTTATTTTCAAGGCCCTCCAAATGTTGTTTAGTTCCATAACCATCATTCTTTTCAAAACCATATCCTGGATAAATACGTGCGTAAAATTGCATCAAATGATCTCTGGTAACTTTAGCAACAATACTTGCAGCAGCAACAGATGCACTTTTAGCATCGCCCTTTATTAACCGTAATTGAGGAATTTTTGTATCAATTGTCATTGCATCAACAATTATCTTTTGTGGTGTAATGTTTAAACTTTCTATCGCTTGTTTCATTGCTAAACGTGTAGCTTCATAGATATTTACTTCATCAATTAAATTATTATCAGATAAGCCTACACTTACAGCAACTGCTTTTTCTAATATTTTTTTATATAATTCTTCTCGCTTTTTTTCACTTAATTGCTTTGAATCGTTAACTTCAAAAATATCAAAATCATGTGGCAAAATAACCGCTGCAGTTACAACAGGACCTGCTAACGGGCCTCTGCCAACTTCGTCCACACCAGCAATATATTCAATACCCTTATTCCATAAATCACGCTCAATTTTCAATCTATTTTGAAATTTTAATTTTTCATTTTCAATTTTCTTTAGCCTTTTTTCATAAGATTTAATTGCTAATTGAACGCCTTTACGCTCATCTAACTTCAATTCTGCTAATTGCTCACTTGAGATTTCTTCAGTTAGCATCTTTTTTATTTGAGCTATTGTTAACTTTTCCATTTACTTCCTCTAATTTTCTGGACTAGCATCTACTGGCGGCTTGTCCAAAGTATATCTGCCCAATTTACCTTTACGAATTTCAAAAATTAATCTTTCGCTAGCTCTATCATAGTCTTCTTTAAATCCCATGTTTCTTGTAATAGCTAACAAAGTCTCAACAGTTGTATCTTCTAATTCTGATTGTGTTAATCTATATCTTTGAGCAAGCGCATCTGGATTGGTATGGATAAAATGTTCTACTGCATATAAAGCAACATCATCTTTTGCATATAATGTATCTTTTATGGCACCAGTTAATGCTAATTTTTTCCCTACTAAAGGATCTTCAAATTTAGGCCATAATATTCCTGGTGTATCTAATAATTGCAAATCTTTTCCAGCTTTAAGCCATTGTTGAGCCTTAGTAACCCCTGGACGATTACCAGTTTGTGCAACATTCTTTTTTACTAGATGATTTAATAAAGTTGACTTGCCAACATTAGGAATTCCAATACACATCGCGCGTAATTTTTGGTTTTGAATTCCCTTTTCTTTTCTGCTTTGAAGCTTATCTGCAAGAATTTCCTTAATCTTCTTTTCAATTATCTTCAAATTACCACTGTTACTATTAACAGCTATTGCAGGTTGTCCCATACTTTCATAATAGTTAATCCATCTTTTTGTTTCAGCGGGATCAGCTAAATCCATTTTAGTCAATACAATAATACTAGGTTTATCTTGTAAAACTTCAGCTAATTGTGGATTACGCGATGATTCTGGTAGTCGTGCATCTACCAATTCAAGTACGATATCTACAGATTTTAAGTTTTCTTTTACCTGACGTAAAGCTTTCGCCATATGTCCAGGAAACCATTGTATAATCGCCATTACATATCATATCCTTTCGTTAAAATACTAGTCTAATTCATATTAACATACTTTTTCTCTAACTCATAAATTCTTCATACTTAGTCCAAGCATTGTCAAAAATCACCATACTTGGTAAATATGTTCCATTCAATTCTAAATATTGCGATAATGAATCATAGTCATCTGCTTGTTTTGGAAAGCTTTGATCATAAAATGCATTATTAGCAAATTGTGCAATTTCATCTGTACTATCTGGATTTCTTTCAGTCATTAGAAATTGATAAAAACTTTGTCTTTTACTCATAAAAACACCTCTCATTTCAGTGGAACTTTTACATTAAATTTAAATTCATCATTCACCAAATCCAACTTAGTACCCTTAACTAAAACATCTTGTTTCTTAGTTAATTGATTTAAATCTAAAGTTATAGTTTTTGCTTTTGGATCAATAATTGCCACTTTCCCTAAGTCGTAATTATTTTTCACATATTTCAATATAAATCCAGCTGGAGCGTTTAATGAACCAATGGCCACTGATTTAACTTTTAATAAAATATTTCCATTCTTATCTAAGGTAGGTTTTGTATATAATGTAAATGACACATTTTTCCCTAAAATCTTAGTTGTTCCCATCATGATTGCAGATTTATCTACCAAAAAACGATATTTAATCTTACCTTTTTTCTGATTTTTCCGTAAATAATAATTGATTGTCGCATTAGCTTGTTTCTTATCTAATGTAACATCAACACTTGTATACTTTTGCTTAGAATTCTTATCTGAAACTTTAGCTATATTAGTTTGCTCTTTTGTTTGTGAAGTTACTTTTGTTGCGAGATAACAACCACTTATAAATAAAATTCCCACTAATACAAAAAAAGCCCATTTCCAATAATTTACTTTTTTCTCTTCCATTCTATTATTTCACCAACCATGTATTTTTATGTCTATTCATTTCATCAAATAACTTATTTGTCATATACTTATATCCTTTTAAATTAGGATGAAAATGATCATCTTCAGATAAATAGTCATTCTTTTCTTTTGTATTTGATAAAATATTTTCTAATTGTTTACCTGATTTTTTATCTAAATCTGTTTCTGATTTTTTCACCAAATCTTCTTTAGGTAAATTTACATATTGCCCCATTGAAAGTTGTTTGTTTATGTCAATAAAATATACTTTGTTTTCTTCCAAAGTAACTTGTCTAGCAATTTTGTTCCATTTATTAGTATAATCTTGCATCTGCGTAATATTAGGAAAATATACATAAAATGGATTATATACACTAAATAAAAAAATTGGTGCTTTCTTGTTTAAACTTCTAACTTTTCCTATTAAATTTTGTAAATTACTTTGATAATTCTTTGCCGATTTTTCTACAACTGGTTGCATCTTATCATCTGCCATTGAAGAAAAATTTTTCTCCATAACTTGCATTAGATCATTACCACCAACTGTCATTGTAATCACGTCAGCATTTTTGATATCTTTTTGGATATTCTTCTTCGTTAAAAGTCTTGCTAATATTTGATCACTTCTATCTCCGGTTTTGCCATAATTTTTGGTAACTACTTTTATAGATTCTTTCTTTTCTATTTTTTCTTTAATAAGATGTACATATCCACCCTTATTAGTTTGATCTCCAACTCCGTACGTTAAAGAATCTCCCAATCCTACAAGCTTAATTTTAGAAACTTTTACAGCCTTAACATTTTTTCTAGTCCTCTTTAGCTGAACTTCATTACTTTTGCTTATATTTTTCTTACTATTAATAGTAATTAAAGTAATAACTCCGATTAAAATTGCAACCAATGACCACAACAATACTATTTTTTTATAATTCATTTTTATTACCTCTAGAAACTAAAATATCTATGTTACAATAAAAGATACATACATCGTAAATTATAACAAAATTTTATAGGTGATACTAATGCAAAATTTTAATAATAAACATCCCTTAATTACTATAATTAGTAGCTCTATTCTTTTGGGATTATCCTTAATTTCTTCAATGTTATTACTAATCATCACTCTAATTAAGTTCTCTCGAACTACTAATTATGCGATGATTACATCTTTAGCTCTCATATTAGCTACACTTTTTATTTACTCATCATTTGAAATTGTTAGTATATCTCTTAAATTAACCGGGGCTGCCAAAGTTATGGATATAATTTCATCATGCTTACTCTATTTATATACAACTACTATTTACATAGCTGTATTTATTGGATTCCACCTATCTGTTCTTGGTTGGATTGGGTTTGGATTAAGCTTAGCTCTACTAGTATTTAATGTTTTATTTACTTGTTTATGTTATCATCAACAAAAAATACTTTTTTCAGTTACTAATATATTATTTTTTATATATAGTTTACTTTCTTTACTTAATCTAAGAATTAGTACTTTATCAACTATACTATCCATAATAGTTCTAATCTCATTTAATGTGATTATTATTATACGCCAATTTGAATATACCAAACTTTTAGAAACAATTTTATTTACTTTTGCTACTACTTCATGGTTAATAACACTATTAATTTTTTAAACAAAAAGCGCCAGTAAGATATATATCTTTTATTGATATATTATCTTATTGACGCCTATTTTTTACTTAATTCAATATTTTTTAAGGTAATTTGTGTCCTGCTGCAAGATATAAATCATACCATTCTTGTCGTGTTAGACGAATATCAGCACCAGCAATACTTTCTTCCAAATGTTGTGGATTCATTGAACCTAAAATAACTTGAACATTATGTGGCAATCTAGTAATCCAAGCAGTCGCAATCGCATTTTTAGTAACCCCATACTTCTTAGCAATTTCATCCATCATTGCATTTAATTCTGGGAACTTAGGATTATCAATAAATACACCTTCAAACATTCCATATTGATATGGGGACCATGCTTGTAGAGTAATATTATTTTTTCTAGAATATTCAAGCATCCCACTTTCTCTATCAATAGCTTCATCTTCAAGTCTATTTACAAAAATTCCACTATCAATTAAAGGTGTATGCTTCAAACTTAATTGAACTTGATTGATGATTAATTTTTGGCCAACAGCTTGTTGTAACACATCTATTTGACTAGCATTAAAATTAGATACACCAAAATTTCTAACTTTTCCACTTCTCAATAAAGTATTAAATACTTCCGCTACTTCATCTGGTTCCATTAATGGATCAGGGCGATGTAACAAGAATGTATCCAAATAATCTACACCAATTCTTTCTAAAATTCCATCTACAGCTTGTAATAAATGTTCTTTAGAAAAATCATATCTTTGTCCAAATACCAATCCATTAGCAGTTGTTCGTGCATGATCTAATACAATTCCAGCTTTAGATTGAATATAGACTTTATCACGTGGTATACCTGCATTTTTTAAAGCTTTACCAAAAACTAATTCTGATTCACCATCTGTATATATATCAGCAGAATCAAAGAAATTTACTCCTTGGTCATAGACTGTTTTTAGAACAGTTGTAGCATCTTCTACACTCTTCTTACCCATACGCATAATTCCAAGTGCAACTTGGGAAGCAGTAATTTCACCATTACCTAAAACAATTTGTCTCATTTATTACCCCTCACTTTCAGTTTGTTGTTCATCAGGATGAGCACGATAATACTCATATTCGCAATCCCCATTAAAAATAGATTCTGTTCCAGCTGCAACAGCTTGTTCATAATACCATTGTTTGTGTGTTAACTTTGTCAATTCTTTTTCAAGATTACGAATATTTTGTTCTAAAGTAAGTCTTTGATTTCTAATGAGATTTAATCTTGCTAGAAGACTGGAATCTCCTTCTTGTTTCCAACTTACATATGCTGCAATATCCTTTAAAGACATTCCTGTTTTCTTTAAACATTCAACATCTTCAATGCAGTTAATTTCCTCTTGAGAAAAAAGTCGTAGTCCACCTGGAGAACGTTTTAAATTAGGAAATAATCCAATTTCTTCATAAAAACGAATAGTTGATTTACTAAGATCAAACATCTCAGCAATTTCACCGATTCGATATATTTTTTCTTCCGTTTTCATATTAAAAATCCACTTGATCTGGAACTTTGCATTGTCCACCAAGATTACGAAGTGAACCAATAACATCCATTTCATCATCTGTTAATTCAAAATCAAAAATATGTGTGTCTTCTTCAATTCTATTCTTATGAACAGATTTTGGTAATGGCAATATTCCTTGTTGAATTCCCCAACGTAAGCATACTTGTGCAGTTGTATGATCGTATTTTTTAGCAATTCTTTGTAAAACTTCATTACTTAAAGCTGCTGCTTCACCCAATGGAGCCCAAGCTTCAACTAAAATATCATGTCTTTGGCAATAACGAATTGCTTCTGTTTGTGGCCAACCAGGATGAACTTCAATTTGGTTAACCATTGGCTTAATTTCTGCATTTTCTAATAAATATTCCAAATGATTTGGCATGAAATTAGATACACCAATTGCTCTAATTTTGCCTTCTTTGTAGAGGTCTTCAAAAGCACGCCATGTATCTAAATTAATTTTATTAGCTTCATCCCCAAATTGCTTTTCATTAGCTGGCCAATGAATTAGGAATAAATCTAAATAATCTGTCTCAAGATTTTCTAAAGTCTTATTAAAGGAAGCAATTGCTTTGTCGTATCCACGTTCAGTATTCCATAACTTACTAGTAATATATACTTCTTCACGCTTCAACCCACTATCTTTAACAGCCTTACCTACACCACTTTCATTGCCATATAATGCAGCTGTGTCAATGTGGCGATAACCGATTGATAATGCTTCTGATACTACTTTGTATGTATCTTCAGGTGGAGTTTGGTAAGTACCATAGCCTAGTCCTGGAATTTCAACACCATTCGCTAGAACTAATGGCGATGTTAAACTTGATAATTTTTGCATATTTAGCACATCCTTCTATTAAAAATTTAGATTTTTTAATATCAACCCTATATGAACTTACATATCTATAATAAAACTTCAAGTTAACTTGAAGTCAACATTTAAGCCTTAAAAATGTAAAAAAAGATGAGTACTACAAAATTGTCTTACTCATCTTTCATTATTTTTATTAGAAATTATTTTCTTTCGTATTCCAAAAATACATAAGGATACTTGTTTTTTTCATCTACCTTACCGATTTTTTTTGAAACAAGTTTAAATTCATCATAATTAATAGTAGGCATAACCGTATCGCCATTAAACTCACTTAGTATTTCAGTCTTATATAATTTATCTACTTTATTAAGAAGTAAGTTGAATAACATCGCTCCACCAATAACGCTAACTTCTTGAAACTGATTTTCATCTAACCAAGAAGTTAATTCATCAATAGAATTCATAATTTCTACTTGGGGATTGTCTTTATACTTTTCTTTTAAGTTAGTATCATGGGTTAACACTATATGTTGACGTCCTGGTAATAAACCAGGAAAACTATCAAACGTTTTCTTCCCCATTACCATTGGATGACCCATTGTAACTTCTTTAAAATGAGCCAAATCGGCTGGAAGTCTCCAAGGTAAATGTCCCTTATATCCTATTTGATGTTTTTGATCTTCTGCCCATACAAATGAAATCATAGTGCACACCTCACAGACTAAACAGCAACTGGCGCTTTAATTGCTGAATGTGAATGATAATTTTTTACCTTAATATCTTCCATTTCAAAATCCATAATATTTTTCTTTTCTGGATTTAACCATAATGTTGGAGCATCATTAGGCTTTCTTTGCAACTGTTCATTAACCTGATCTAGATGGTTTAAGTAAATATGTGCATCGCCAAGAGTATGAACAAATTCTCCTACTTCAAGCCCAGTTTCTCTAGCAATCATATGTGTCAACAATGCATAACTTGCTATATTAAAAGGTACACCTAAAAATACATCTGCAGAACGTTGATATAATTGACAACTCAGTTTTCCATCATTTACATAAAATTGGAACAATGTATGACAAGGTGGTAAAGCACTTAATGGAACATCTTCTGGATTCCATGCTGTTACAATCATGCGACGTGAGTCTGGATTATTTTTAATAGTCTCAATAACATCTTTTATTTGATCTATAGTTTCACCATTTCTTGTTTGCCAATGACGCCATTGAGCGCCGTATACATCTCCCAAATTGCCAAATTTATTAGCAAATTCTTGATCTTCAACAATTTTCTGACAGAACTTTTTCTTTTCATCTTGATAAACCTTATTAAAGTTATCATCCTCTTGGGCTCTTAAACCAAAATTAGTCATATCTGGTCCATGATATTCATCACTTTCAACCCAATTCTTAAATGCCCATTCATCCCAAATATGATTATTATGTTCCAATAAGAATCTAATGTTAGTATCTCCTCTTAAAAACCATAACAATTCACTCTTTATTAAGCCAAATGGAACTTTTTTAGTCGTTAATAATGGGAAACCTTCTGCTAAATTAAATCTCATTTGATAACCAAAGAGACTCTTTGTCCCTGTTCCAGTTCTATCGCTCTTTTCATGACCTTTTTCTAAAATATCACGAATTAACTGTAAATACGGTTCTTCTACTATAGACATCGGTGTTCTCCTTCCTATTAATCAACATACTGACTAAGTTCGTCCCAACGTTGAACTTTTTCCATAATATCTTCATCTAATTCATCAATTTGTTGCTGTAAACTTGCTAATTTAGTATAATCAGCCCCATCAACATGTTGCATTTCTTCTTCTAAACTTGTTTTATCATTTTCAAGCTTGTCGATTTCTGATTCTAATTTTTCATATTCCATCTTTTCAGCGTAAGTTAACTTAGTTTTCTTCTTAACTTTGTCTTCTGCATTATCTGCCTTTTCTACTTTTGCTGCAGATGCTTGTTTTTTAGTTTTAACTGCTTCATTCTTGGCATTTTTCAGATAATCTGTAAACATCCCGACATAATGCTTGATTCTTGCATTCCCTTCAAAGATATATAATGAATCAGCTACCTTATCAAGAAAATATCTGTCATGTGATACGGTGATAACAGTTCCGTTAAAGTTATCTAAATAATCTTCCAAAACTGTTAATGTTCCTATATCTAAATCGTTAGTTGGTTCATCCAATAATAAAACATTAGGTTGAGACATCAGTAATTTCAAAAGATATAAGCGTCTCTTTTCACCGCCGGAGAGTTTACGAATCAATGTTCCATGCATAAATCTTGGAAATAGAAATTGTTCCAATAATTGAGTTGTGCTAATTCGCTCACCATCTTTATTTACAATATTTTGACCAACTTCGTTTAAATAACTAATAATTCTTTTATCTTCAGGAATCTCTTCCGTCTGTTGTCGATAATAAGCCATCTTTACAGTTTCACCGATTGTCAAAATACCTGAATCTAATGGCAATTCACCTGATAAAGCATTTAAAAAACTAGATTTCCCGGCACCATTAACGCCTGTAATACCGATTCTGTCTCCAGCTTGGATTAGCAAATTGAAATCTTCAATTATTTTATGATTTCCAATTGTTAAACTTGCATCTTTTAATTCTAATACTTTCTTTCCCAATCTTTGTTGTCCTAAATTAATATCAACATTTTCGTCAACTTGGACTTTATTTAAATTGCTTTTTAATTCATTAAATTTATTAATTCTAGCTTGTTGCTTAGTAGTACGTGCTTTAGCACCTGTTCTCATCCAAGCTAATTCTTTTTTATATAATTGCTGTTGTTTATGTTCTTGAACAAGTTCTCTTTCAACCCGTTCAGCTTTTTGTCTAACAAAATCTTGATAGTTTCCAGTATACGAATATAAACTACCAAATGACAATTCCATTATTTCAGTAGCTATCTGATCTAAGAAATATCTATCATGTGTAACTACTAATAATGCTCCTTTATAGTTAGCAAGATATTGTTCTAACCATTCAATAGAATCAAAATCCAAATGATTAGTTGGTTCGTCTAGTATCAACAAATCAGGCGCTTGAATCAATACTTGAGCTAAGCCTACACGTTTCCTTTGTCCACCTGATAACTCTTCTATTTTTTGCGTTAAATCCTCTATGTGTAATTGAGTTAGAATTGTCTTAACATCGCTATCGGCTGTCCATGCATCTTCTTGATTCATTTTTTCTTCAGCTTTGATGTAACGTTGTTCGGCTTTTTTATCATCTGGATGTGCACCATATTCAGTTAGAGCTTCTTCATAATCTCTAATTGTTTGAAATACAGGAGCAGCTCCAGTAAAAATAGCTTCCATAATTGTACTGTTTTGTGGAAATTCAGGTGCTTGTTTTAAGTAACTTATACGATAATCATTTGGTTTTATTAAATTTCCAGAATCTGCTGAATCAATTCCAGTTAAAACATTCAATAGTGTTGTTTTTCCAGAACCATTCGTTCCAATTAAACCAATTCTATCATGTTCATTTATTAAAAAGTTTAAATCCTTGAATAGCGTTTTTTCGCCATATGTCTTGGTTAAACTTTCTACACGTAAAGTTTGCACACTACTCACACTTTCTCTTCTAATAGTTTCTTTGCATTTTCTATTAATATCTCTTTGTCATTAATAATATTCCCAAAAACTATTTCTTTTTCAAGTTTATTTAAAATTTCACCCATTATTTTTCCAGGTTTGACCCCTGCTTCTTGCACAAGATCTTTACCATTAATCTTCATTTCTTTTCTAGATTTAATCGGTAATTTATCATAATTGATTTTAAGCTCATTATCATCCATACCAAATCCTCGTATTTTTGCAATTTGGTTAGCTGTTAAAATAATTTCTATTCCATTTTGATAATATGTCTCAATATCTAACTTACTATCTTTGATTTTTTGGACACATAAACTAGCTGCAATAACATATTTAATAATGTTATTAGAACTCTTCCAAGAACGTAATAAATTGCTTATATCAGTATCTTTTAACTTAAAAACATCAGATAATAATGTCCAACATTCTTCTTCTGTATTTAATTTAAAGTCTGAAAATTCTAATATAGACTTTAATTCAGCATATTTATCTGCAAATAATGGACAATATTTATATAATTCTGTATCTAAAAATTCTTGTAATCCTTGTTTAGGGTTTTTACCCAAGAGAAGTTTAACCCATTCTACATGAATTCTTTCAATTGCAATTTTTTCAAGTAAATGGGAATTTTTCTTAATAGCATTGAAGGTATCTAGTTCTACTTTAAAATCTAATTGACTACCAAATCTGACGGCACGCATCATACGTAATGCATCTTCATGGAATCGTTCTTCAGGATTTCCAACGGCTCTTATAATGCCATTTTTCAAATCTTTCAATCCATCGAATAAGTCTATGATTTTACCCTTATCATCCATCGCAAGAGCATTGATTGTTAAATCTCTTCGTTTTAAATCTTCTTCTAAAGAGCGCACAAACTCAACCTTATCAGGTCTTCGATAGTCTTGATAAGTTGATTCTGTTCGAAAAGTAGTAATTTCATATCCAGTACCGTGGTCTAAAACCATCACCGTACCATGTTCTACACCTGTATCAACAGTCTTACTAAATATTTGTTTAATCTCCTCAGGATAGGCACTTGAAGCGATATCAACATCATGAATTGGTAAACCAAGTAAAGTATCGCGAACACTACCACCGACAAAGTATGCTTCGAATCCAACTTCTCTAATTTTCTCTAAAATAGGTAACGCTTTTTTAAACTCATCTGGTATATTTTCTACAATCATAATAAGTTCTCCAAACCTACCATCAATTCATTGTAATCACCAATTTTTTCTACAGCTAAAGCTACACCTGTCATAAATGATTCTCTATCAAATGAATCTTGTCTAATTGTTAAAGCTTCTCCCTTGCTACCAAAGAGAACTTGTTCATGAGCTACATATCCAGGTAATCTAACAGAATGAATATGCATTCCTTCATAATTAGCACCTCTAGCTCCATCTAAACTTTCAGTTTCTTCTGGATTACCTTGTTGATGTTCTTCACGAACTTCAGCAATTAATTTTGCAGTATTAATAGCAGTACCACTTGGTGCATCCAACTTATTATCATGGTGCATTTCAATAATTTCTACATCAGGCATATATTTTGCAGCTTGTTTTGCAAATTGCATTAATAAAACCGCTGAAATACCAAAGTTAGGTGCAATCAATCCACCAATACCGTTCTTTGCAGCAATTTCTTTTAATTCAACAATTTGTTCATCCTTAAGTCCAGTTGTACCCACAACAACTGAAATTTTATTTTCTAGTGCGAACTTAACATTTTGATAAACAGCACTTGGAATTGTAAAATCTATCCATACATCAATATCATTAACTGGGATTTGTTCATAATCTGTATATACAGGCACATCCAAGTCTGCAAATTCAGCAACTTCATTAACATTCTTTTCAGTAACTACGGGATTATAAACACCTGCAAGCTTAAATTTATCATTGTTTGCTACCATATGGATTGTTTTATTTCCCATACTTCCTTTGAATCCAGCAACTAAAACATTTATCATAAAAAAGTCCTCCCATGCATTATATTAATATCAATTATACAATACTCATCGTATTTATTAAAATACCGACTATCTAATAGTTATAAATAATATTATATCTTTGAAATTCATGATAGTATAGAACTATAAATACTATCTATGAAAAAGTGAACTTATATAAGGGGTGAATAATTAATGACTTATCAAAATGAAAAAATTAGTATTAAAGATTTAATTTTTATTACTATCGGTTGTTCTTTATACGCTTTTGGCTTAGTTACTGTAAATATTGCCAATAACCTTGCCGAAGGTGGAGCAACAGGTATTACCTTAATTATTAGATATTGGCTACATATCGATCCTGCATATTCAATTATTTTACTTAACATTCCTTTAATTTGGATTGGTTATCGTTATCTAGGAAAGAAAGCTTTAATATATACTATCTACGGAACTACCATGTTATCAATTTGGACTTGGCTTTGGCAAAGGATTCCTATTAATATCAATATTCATCACGACTTGTTCCTTGCTGGTGTTTTAGCTGGTTTAATTGGTGGTACTGGTTCTGGATTGGTTTATCGTTTTGGAGGAACTACTGGTGGTACCGATATAGTTGCACGTATTTTTGAAAAGAAACGTGGTATTGTTATGGGAAAAACATTACTTGCCTTAGATGTTATCGTTTTAACTTGTTCTTTAAGTTATCTAGACTTACGCCAAATGATGTACACTTTACTTGGTTCATATGTTTTTGCCCAAGTTGTTAACTTCATTCAAGAAGGTGCCTATGCTGCACGAGGGGTTATTATTATAACTAATCATCCAACAGAGATTGCTAATGATATAATTCAGAAAATGGAACGTGGTGTCAGCTATCTTAAAATTGAAGGTGCTTTTTCTGGACAAGAACGAAAAGCATTATACTGTGTCGTTAGTCCTAATGAACTAAATACATTAAAAGGATACATCAATCATCATGATAGTGAGGCATTTGTCTCTATTTTTGAAGTTTCTGAGGCAATGGGCGACGGATTTAGTTTTAATACCCCAAGTCGTTCACTATTGAAGTACATTAAAAAGGGAGGATAAATTTTTGAGTTTTCCTTATGAAAAGAGATTTATCTTGTATTTGCGTAATGAACGTTTTCTAGAAGAAAATACCATTGCTGATTTAACTCGTGATATCACACGTTTCTTTAATTATCTTAGACAAAATAATCCAAATTACCGTGATTCACTAAAAGTTTCATCAATTTCTAGCAATGATATTAAAGAGTATTTAAACACCTTATCAATAACTAATAATATTAAAAATACTACTTATAATAAGATGCTTACCCATATTAATACCTACTTTAAATTTTTATTTATTAATAATTTATCACCTGTTTTGCCTACTCTATCTATTAAAGGAAGAAAACGTACTGTAAATAAAGCTACTGATCTAGCTTGGACTGAAAAGTTAGCTGAATATTTAGTTGATGATAATCTGAGCCTTTATACTCGTATGACTCTCTTATTGATATCACATTTCTATACAATAAAAGAGATTTTACAAAGAGACTTTTATCAGGAACTAAATCAGATAGAATTTACAGATTTTGAGTATGAATTTATCAATTTATTTAATGAGGAGATTATAAACCTTCAGCAACGACAACATACTCACGATATCTTTTTGAAAAAGAGATTGGATATTGTTTCACCCCAATTAACTTTACCTGGATTACACAAATATTTAAAGAAGGACCAAAAGAGTATCGATATCAAGTTATCTCCTCGTGAACTATATCAAAATGCCGTATGTTATTTTATTCTAAATAATCAAAATTTAAGCGATACACAACTTATTCAGCAATTAAGATTAGAAGATCTTACATCATTAAATTATTATCGCCAAAAATCTTATAGTACAACCGAATAACTAAAAATGACAAGATTTTTCAAATTAAATCTTGTCATTTTTATATGTATGTATAATTCAATTAATGATCTACAAAATATTTTATTTTCTATCAGAATTAGCTTTAAAATATTTGCCTATACCAACTATAATATTATTAATTCCTATTAAAATTAAACAAACTGCCCATAATTTTTTAACCCTTACTCTATGAGCATATAATTTATTTTTTATGTATTTTTTCATTGTAAATAGTCCTCCCCTTTATATATCGCTTTCATTATATCATATTATAAAAGCATAAAAAAACTACCACAAATATAATGTGGTAGTAAATCGAGTAATTATTAATTTAATAATTCTTTTACGGTTGCATTGACTAACTTTCCGTCAGCCTTTCCTTTGAGTTTTGGCATTACTGCTCCCATGACTTTACCAAAATCAGCTTTGGACGTTGCTCCAACTTGGTCAATCGTTTCTTGAACAATGGTCTTCACTTCATCTTCACTAAGTTGCTCTGGTAAATAGCTTTCAACAACCTTTATTTCATTCTTAAGATTTTGAACAGCTTCATCACGGCCAGCATTCTTAAATTCTTCAAGAGAATCCTTACGTTGCTTTAACTCTCGAGATAACACAGCTATTTCTTCATCTGAAGATAAGTCATGTCCAACCTCAATTTGCTCGTTCACAACTGCAGCTTTTAACATACGGATAGTGCCAAGTTTGACCTTATCTTTTGCTTTCATAGCTGCAATCATATCTTTTTGCAATGACTCTAATAAGCTCACTACATCAAGCCTCCTAAATTAGAAACGACGCTTGTTTTTACGTTTACGAGCTGCTTCGGATTTCTTCTTACGCTTTACACTTGGCTTCTCGTAGAATTCGCGTTTCCGATATTCTTGCAAAGTACCTGTTTTTGAAACGGAACGTTTGAAGCGACGAAGAGCGTCATCAAGAGATTCGTTTTTACGAACGACTGTTTTTGACATGTGTGTTTCCCTCCCTCCGAGCTTAAATGTAACCGTCTTAAATAGCAAAAGTACATATTTCAACAGTTCTTTTCTATTGTAACTAATGCTTTATCTAGTGTCAATAATATATCAATAAATAATTTGTAATTTCTTGACATATTATTCTTTACTTAGCTAATAATACATTAATTCTTCATTCCATATGGAAATAATATCTATTTAAATGTATAATTAATTACATGTAAAACGCTTTTATAGGAGTGATAATATGTCTGATTCTATTACTAATATTTTTGTTATCTCTGATTCAGTTGGCGAAACTGGTCTTAGTTTAATTACTGCAGGTACCGTTCAATTTCCTAATAGTAAATTTAACATTCGCCGTTTTCCACTAACAAAAACTATTTCCTTACTTCAAGGTATTTTGAATAAGGCAAAAAGAGAAAATGCCATTATTTTACATACTTTTGTTAATCCTGAATTATCTGACTATGTTAATAATTTTGGTAAAGAAAATAACTTGCATGTTATTGATGCTCTAACTGGTGTGGTCCAAATTTTAGCCGAGATAACTGGAGAAAAACCTTTAAATGCAGCTGGATTAAAGCACAAACTCAATCCAGACTATTTCAAGCGTATTGAAGCTCTTGAATTTGCAGTTACCTATGATGATGGTAAAGATCCATCTGGTTTCCTTAAAGCAGATATTGTACTTTTAGGTGTTTCTAGAACATCTAAAACACCTTTATCACTATATCTTGCTAACCAAGGATATAAGGTTGCCAATCTTCCACTAGTTCCTAAAACTCAAATTCCTAAAGAAATTTATCAAGTTGATAAAAAACGTATCTTTGGCTTGACTAATGATCCTGAAGTTTTAAACAATATTAGACGTCAACGCATGATTTCTTATGGTCTAGATCCAGATACTGTTTATTCAAATATGGATAATATTAATCAAGAATTAGAATTTGCAACTAATCTATATAAAGAATTAGGATGCTTACAAATTAATGTAGCAACTAAGTCTATTGAAGAAACAGCAACCCTTATTATTGAAAGTCTTGATAGTGAAGATTAAGCAATCTAAAGCATAATTCCGATGTATTATCGATATTATGCTTTTTTTGTATATCAAAAAGAACCTTGTAATTTTTAATTTCCAATAATTACAAGGTTCTTCCTTACTTATCTTTCTTATTCACTCTTACTGTCATAACCGCATTAAACATATCTACCACACCAATAATAAGAATTAAAATCGTTAGTAAAAGATATTTTCTTTCAAAAATAAAAAGATTGAAAAATGATAAAATAAAACAAAAAATAGATACCCAAAAGTTAAGTTGTTTAATTAAATCTTTAAACATCGCTACCTCCTATTTCTTCTTCTATTTTTTAAAATTGCATAATTCAACGTAAAAATTCCAAAAACTGCCCAAAATATTGCAGTTATAAAAGCTTCAAAAACTCCTACAAATAAACAGAAAAAGGCACATACGAACGAAATTATTGCAACCCAAAATGTTCCTTCTTCAAATAGACTCTTTCTATTCATAAATTAACATCCCTTCTAATATAAATAGAATAACTTATATGTTATTGAATTTACCATTTTTAAATATAGATTTTGTTTACTTCTTTCACTGAGATATTTATTTCTTTTCCAATTTGGAAAATTTGTATCAATATAACTTTTTATTTCAGATAATAATTCTCTTTTTAATTTCCTATCTTTTTGCTTTAAAACTTTTCTAATCAATACATTTCCCAGTAAATTCCTAGTGAATCTATATTCCATCTCATCTTTATAACATGTTACTTTATGTACCTGATAATATTTAATTATATCATTGTATATCCAAAAAATATCTCTAATTCTTGTAGATTCATTATAAGAAATCGAATTACTTCTTTGTACATAATGAACTCCTATATGATCATCTACAGCTATTTCCTCTATATTTTGTAAATTAGCAACCATCTTGAAAAAGAAGTCCTGATCCTCATATAATCGTCCAACTGGAAATTTAAAATCCAATGTATCTAGCCATGACTTTTTATAAATTTTATTCCAAGCCACTACTCTACCTTTTACTAAGTATTCATTTAATGAATTATATTTTTTCACTACATCTTTTACTTTTTTATCTGGGAATTCCCAAAGAAAATTACTTTCAATAATTTTCTTCCGACCATTTTCCGATAAATTATACATTCTCTCAAACATTTGACTTTCAACGTAATCATCGGAGTCAATAAAAGCAATATACTCTCCTGATGCATACTGTAAACCAAAGTTTCTTGCATCAGACAACCCACCATTTTCTTTAGTAACTAATAATACATTAGAATAATTTTCTTTATAATCTTCAGCAATTTTATGAGAATTATCAGTACTTCCATCATCTACTAAAATAATTTCTATATCTTCTAGTGTTTGATTCACTAAGCTATCTAAGGATCTTTTTAAATATTTTTCTACATTATAAATTGGCACAATTATACTAATTTTCGTCATTTTTTCTCCTTATAACCTTTTTAATTCTTCTAGAAATCGCCCAAAATATTCTGAACACTAAATTTACATATCTCCCTAATTTTTCACCAAATATAGCATTATTCTTCCTAATTATTTCAATATGTTTTAAATTAGTTTTAGACTGCCATGATGCACTATAATGGTGGATACTATGCGTATTATCAGTTGTAGCTATCTTTCCTGTCAAAAAATTCATTGGTGAAAAATATTCCATTGGATAAATTGAAATACCGTTATCCAATTTTTGAAATTCATTTTTCTTCTTGAACCCTTTTTTTAAAAAATAGTTTGTCGCATATATTGGAATAGAAATCAAATTAAGACTCCCATCCTCATTAATAAACTTTATTTTATCGTATTCATGAAGTAGGTTACCGATATCATTATTATTTTTTTCAGCTCCAAATGCTAAACCTGGATTGATAAAATATCCATTCTCATTACTTTCAATACCCATAAATATTTTATTTTCCAATAAATCGTCAAAGTTCTTAATAACTTCTACATCTGTATCTAAATATATTCCACCATATTTGTATACTACATCATATCCGACGTAATCAGACACAAAACCCCATTTACCTTTTTCGAAAGCTTGTTTCATATACTCATTTTTTGTATAATCATAATTACTTTCATTCCAACATTTTATTTCATAATCAGGACATTTTTCTTTCCATGTATCAATATAATCTTGAAGTTCTTTGGGCAGAGGATTTCCGCCAAACCAACAGTAGTGAATAACTTTAGGTATCATTGATCTATCACCCCTAATTCTGTAATAGCTTTCTTTATATAGAATCCCGATCGAAGTTTATGAGCTATCTTTATAGTATTGGATTTAATCTCTTGATATTCTTCTCTAGTCATTTTATCTAAAATTGGTTTAATTTGTGATAAATTATCAACTACTATGCCCAATTTATTTTTATCAACAAATTCAGCTAATGCTGCCTCTCGCCATATAATGATAGGCATACCTGAACTTAAATATAAAGAAGTTTTATGTGGATTGTTATATTTAAGGTATTCACCGTATACACCACTACATTCTTTACTACTGTCTCCATCCCATATCAAGCCAAAATTTTGAGTTAGCAATTCTTTAGCTAATTCATCAGGTGGTAATGATCCTCTATATTCAATATGTTTACTTATTAAAGCTGGAGAAAAGTTAGGCCCAAATAATGTCAATTTAAAATCTGGCTCGTATTCTTTTAGAAATGCAGCTTTATTCAAATTGCCTGCATAACAAACACTTTTATCAAAAATATTATTTTCTTGTAGAGGAATATTATTATCATAATCAAAAATTTCTAAATCAACAATTGGTACCTCTACTCCACTATTTCTTAGCCAATCAATCATTTTTTTGTTATGAGCAATTACACCATCAGACATATTTAACAAATCCAGCTCAAAATTGTTTCCACCATTTTTAAATCGTAATGACTCTAAATCATGGATTAAGATGTATACCTTTTGAG
Source organism: Ligilactobacillus salivarius DSM 20555 = ATCC 11741 (assembly GCF_001435955.1). GTDB lineage: Bacteria > Bacillota > Bacilli > Lactobacillales > Lactobacillaceae > Ligilactobacillus > Ligilactobacillus salivarius. Next base: position 161,754 of record NZ_AYYT01000001.1, read on the forward strand.
AATTTTTCTTTAAATTCCTTATTATCGCCTTATTAGTACGCTCATTAAGTGCTGGATATTGAAAAATAGCATTCTCATATCTTCCTTTTAATCTAAAGGGTATATCAAATAAACTCTGTCTATAACTAACTAACTCTGCACGTCTTCCACCATAAAAATAGAAGTCTTGTATCTTAAAATCATAAATTTTTAAAAAATTTTCAACGTCTATCTTTGCCTTGGGGCCAGCTTCGTTTTGACTCTTATTATACATAGAAACAATTATGTTATTCATACATAACCTACCTCAATCTTAATATCTACTAAAAAGAGTAGGAAATGGAAACCATCCCTACTCCTCTTTTTTACATACTTGGTTCATAAAATCTTCCTAATATATGTACATTTTCAGCAATGCTGACAAATGCCTTAGGATCTGACTCACGCATGGCTTCTTTTAAGTCAAACATTTCATAACGAGAAATTACAGTTAATAATACTGTCTTTCTATCATGCTGATATGCCCCCTCAGCATCATGAATAATTGTAATTCCCCTTCTCATATGATGTTGAATAGTCTTAACTACAAGATCTGGTTTATTAGTAACTATCATCACTTGCATTTTTTGTTGACGAGTATAAACCATATCCATTACTTGAGCATTAATAAAAATTCCCAAAGCTGAATAAAAGGCATGTGGCCAACCAAAAACGAAACCAGCAGCTATAATTATAAACATATTAAAAACCAAGTTTACTGTACCAACTGATTTCCCAGTACGTTTACGCACAGTTAAACTAATAATATCTAATCCACCAGTTGAAATACCATTTTTTAATGCTAATCCTGTTCCAAAGCCATTAATAGTAGCACCAAAAATTGCACAAATAATGGGATCATTGGTCAAAGTAACTGGCTGAATAACTTTCATCATAATACTAGAAAAAACAACTGCCAAAATTGTAAAAATTGTAAATTTATGGCTAATTTGGAACCATGCTAATATAAACAAAGGTAAGTTCAACACAAATAACATTAGAGCTGTCGACAAATGAATTCCACTTGAAGCAGTTAATGTAGAAATCAACTGAGCTAACCCCGTAATACCTGAAGAATAAATCTTACCAGGATCCCAAAAGAAATTTAATGCAATTGATACCAAAATACCATAAATAAAAGCCATTGATGCTTTTGCAAAATACTGGTGTCTCTTCCACACCTTTTGCAACTCATCCATAATCTATAATTCCTCTCTTTTTATTAATTCCAATGCTGATTACGAAATTGTTCCCTACCGCCCATTTCTTCTAAAGCATATCTTTCCGGATTTTTCTTGTAGAAATCCTGATGATATTCTTCTGCCTCATAGAAGGGTTTAGCATTTTCAATTTGTGTTACGATTGGCTTATCAAATTCTCCACTTTCAGCTAAGGCTTTCTTTGATTCTTCAGCAATTTTACGTTGCTCTTCATCATGAACAAAAATTACAGGGCGATAACTATCCCCTCTATCTTGAAATTGCCCCATTGCATCAGTCGGATCTGTTTGGCGCCAATAGATATTCACTAATTCTGCATAGGAAATGATTTCAGGATCAAAAACTATTTTTACAGCTTCTGTATGACCTGTTGTATGAGAACATACTTGCTCATAAGTTGGATTTTCAACAAAGCCCCCTGTATATCCTGAACGAACACTAATAATCCCCGGCATCTTATCAAACGGCTCTACCATACACCAGAAACATCCACCTGCAAAAATAGCAGTATCTTTACTCATATAAGTCACCTCGTTCATTAAACTCATTAGATTGATTATATCATGTTTTCTAATATTATTTTATCCTTTTTTGCCCTTCTTGACAGATTTCCAATAATGGACAAGTTTCACATTTAGGGGCTCTCGCCATACATTGATAGCGTCCCCAGAAAATCATTCGATGATGAGATTTTATCCAATCTTCTTTAGGAACCTTTGACATTAATATTCTTTCAGTCTCCCTAACTGTAGCATCTTCTGGAACTATTGCTAAACGCTTAGAAATTCTATGTACATGTGTGTCAACTGCAAAAGCAGGAACACCAAATCTCTCAGCTAATACAACATCTGCCGTCTTTCTTCCAACACCAGATAAGGACATCAACTCCTTATGTGTTTTAGGCACAACAGAATTAAAATTCTCCACTAGCATTTTCGAGCATTCTACTAAATATTTGGCTTTATTTTTATAAAGACCGATAGTCTTGATATATTTAGCAACTTCTTTTGGATCAGTCTTAGCCATATCTATCGGATATTTGTACCTATCAAACAATGCTGGGGTGATTTTGTTTACCGCTTTATCTGTGGTTTGTGCACTCAAGATAACAGCTAATAAAAAATGATAATCACTATCAGCTATTAATGAAGTTGTCGCATTTGGAAACATTTTTCCCATTTCTTGTAGCGCATATTGTGTTTCTTTACTATCTAACATATAATCTCCCCCACTTAATCCAACCACTTTGTCAATGGTATTTTAGGTTTGTTCTCTTTATTTTTATTATTGTCGCTTATTGTATTAATGTTTTCTTTCCTTTTTTCTCTAGCTTTCTTTAAATTTTCTACATCTACCTTAGATCTAATTCCTTGTTTTTCCCAACTGAGTAAAATCCTGTCAATATATTTTAAATTATATGCCTGACTTAAAACAGCTTCCCTCAAAGCAAGTAATATTAGGTCTGTTTTATATTTATCTTCTTCTATCCAATCATTTATCATTTCTAATTCTATTGGAGATAAATCCCTACCAAATTCTACTTGGAAAGCATTAAATATTTTTTGTCTATCTTTTTCTGCCGATACATTTAATAGTTCTTTTTTTTCTTCATCTATCAATGAATCTAGTTTTTGGTATAAGAAATCAAAACTATAACTGTCAGTTTTTTGTCCTTGTTGATTTATAATTGTTTCAATCTTCAGTATTTTTTTCTCTATTAAATTGTGTAATTGTGTATATACATCATTAACAGATATTTGCAAACTTTTAGCTATATTTTCTAGTTCAGGAAATGTTTCCCCTTTTTGAAGATAACTATTAAGTTGTAAGTACAAAATAAATTCCGTATCAGTCATTCCTAATTTCTTATAGTTTTTCAATACCAGGTTTGAAATTACCGTATTTCCTTGATGTAGAAACTCTCTTAATGTACTGTCCAATTTTTTATCACCCGTTTCTTAATTCACTACCTTGATTTAAACATATATTACTATTAAAAAGCAATTTAAAAAGGCCGATGAAAATTCATCAGACCTCTTCAAAATAAATTTATGGATAAATCCTATTCAATAATCTTGGGAATGGAATTGCTTCACGAATATGATCTTCACCTGTAATCCAAGTTACAGCACGTTCTAATCCTAAACCAAAACCAGAATGTGGAACACTACCATATCTACGCAAGTCTAAATACCATTCATAATCCTTTACATCTAGGCCAGCTTTAATAATTTGTTCTTCCAAATACTTTGGATCTGTAGCGCGTTCAGATCCACCAATGATTTCACCGTATCCTTCAGGTGCTAACATATCAGCACAAATTACTACATCATCACGAGTTGGATGTGGTTTCATGTAGAATGGCTTAATGGCTTTTGGATAGTTCATAACAAAAACTGGTTTACTAAAATGTTCAGCTAAATATGTTTCTTCAGGAGAACCGAAATCTTCTCCCCATTTTACATCTGGGAATTTACCAGATTGTTGCAATAATTCAATTGCTTCATCATAAGAAATACGTGGGTATGGTAATTCCGTATATCTCTTAAGAACTTCTGTATCTCTACCTAGGATTTGTAGAGGATATTGACAGTTATCTAAAACGCTTTGTACTAAATATGCAACATAACGTTCTTGAATTTCTAGACTTTCTTCTTGATGCATGAATGCCATTTCAGGTTCAATCATCCAAAATTCAATCAAATGGCGACGTGTCTTAGATTTTTCAGCACGGAAAGTAGGACCAAATGAAAATACTTTTCCATAAGCCATTGCTCCAGCTTCTTCATATAACTGTCCAGATTGTGATAGATATGCATCTCTGTCAAAATATTCTGTATGGAACAATTCAGTTGTTCCCTCTGGTGCACTACCAGTCAAAATAGGTGCATCTAATTTAATGAAACCTTCTTTGTTGAAGAATTCATAAGTTGCACGAATCATTTCATTACGAATTTGCATAATAGCAAATTGTTTCTTAGAACGTAGCCATAAATGGCGATGGTCCATCAAAAAGTCTGTACCATGTTCTTTGGGTGTAATAGGATATTCATTACTTTCACCAACAACTTCTATTTCTTCAATTTCGATTTCATATCCGAAATGTGAACGTTTATCTTCATGAATGACACCTGTAACATACAAACTAGTCTCTTGCTTTACTTCCTTAGCAAGAGCAAATGTTTCCTCACTAACAGCATTTTTCACAACTACTCCTTGGAAATATGCTGATCCATCACGCAATTGTAAAAAAGCAATCTTCCCACTGGAACGTTTATTAGTAAGCCATACACCTATTTTTACTTTTTCGTTAACATGGTGTTTAGCATCAATAATACTAATCGTCTTCACTAATATAACCTCCTATTTTCTTTCTTCAACAAACATTTTAATACGTTTTACCGTTTCTTCAAGATTATCTAAACTTGCAGCATAACTTATTCTAATGTAATCAGACATTCCAAATGCAACTCCTGGAACCACAGCAACATGTGCCTTTTCTAATAAAAATTCTGCAAATTCAGAGACATTACTACATCCTACCAACTCTGCGGCTTTAGCAACATTAGGAAATAGGTAGAAAGCTCCTTGAGGTTTTGAATCAAACACAAATCCCGGAATTTCTTTAAGTTCCTCATAGATTTTATTTAATCTTTCTTCATAAGCCTCTCGCATAGTAGACACACTACTTTGATCTCCATTTAAAGCTTCTAAAGCTGCGTATTGACTAACTGCTGTCAAATTACTTGTAGAATGTCCAGCTACTGCAGCAATCTTTTTAATAAATTCTGCATCAGCTACCGCATATCCAACTCTCCAGCCTGTCATCGCATAAGATTTAGATAATCCACTTACTAAAATTGTCTGTTTTCTAATATCATCGCTTAAATCCATTAATGATACGAACCGAGTACCATTATAAACCAACTTTCCATACATGTCATCACAAATTATAACTATGTCATTCTTTACAGCCCAATTTCCAATTTCTTCCAATTCTTCTTTTGTATATACTAAGCCGGATGGATTTTGTGGTGAATTTAAAATCATCGCTACTGTTTTGTCGGTTCTAGCACTTTCTAAATCTGATGCTGTTACTTTTAGTCCCTTACTTGGTTTAACAAATACAGGTTTCCCATCCGATAATTTAATTTGCTCACCATAACTTACCCAGTATGGGAGTGGAATAATCACTTCATCTCCCTGATTTAGCAAGCATTGTGCTATGGCATATAAAGCAAATTTCCCACCAGTCGTAACTGCAACATTATCACTCGTAAAGTTAGTGTTATAGTCTTTGTTAGTAACCTCTGCTACTTTTTCTCTCAATTCCTTTATACCTAATACAGGAGTATATGAATCTGCTTTTCCATCATTAATTGCAGCAATAGCAGCATCTCTTATATTCTTAGGTGTTTGAAAATCAGGTTCTCCTACCGTTAAATTAATTACATCAATTCCTTCAGCACGCATTGCATTAGCTCTAGTTGATAGTGCAAGCGTTGCAGATGGTTGTATATTTTTAGCTCTTTGTGAAATTTGCATAGATAACTGCCTCCAAATTATATATTTTGAATGGATTTTATGATCTTTCCAGTTTTAAAACTTATCAAATCATAACAAATATTATTTTGATTATTCAAATATGTTACTTCCCAAACAGGTTTGTTATTTACCAATCCTAAGGAAGTTTTTGTTATCTTTTTAGGATTTCTTTCTATCTTAACGATATTCTTAGCTTTATTTACAGAAATCCCCTTATCCTGTGCATATATATTTACTTTTTTGCCATTTTGAGAAGTAATAACATATACCTCTTGACCACGCGCATTTGTTCCGTAAATAGTGTAATAAGTCTGTTTTCTATTAAATACATAAAAGTCTTCAACTTTTCTTACGTTACCATATTTCTTAGCCACCAAATAAGCTTCTTTTTTTTCTTGAACTTGCGGGCTTTGAGCTTTTGCGTAACCTAAAATTATTAAAAGAACAATAATAATAATTGTACTCCAAAAATAAAATTTCTTATTTATCCTTGAATCATGTTTTCTTCTCAATTTTCTCACCAAAATTTCTATTTGATTCTATACTATTAAATCATTAGTATCTGAGCAATATTATACAATAAAAAAAGCAAACTTTAAAATTTAAAATTGATAAAAAATGTGTAAAAAACTCATATTTTCTCTTTATTCACCCAAAAATGAAGTAATTTCTTTTAATAGATCATCAATTTTCAAACTTTTAAGATTAACTCCATCTGGAAACGAACTAATAAATTTTTCTCCGTAGTTTTTATTAGCAATTCTTGAATCAAGTAATACAAATATTCCTTTATCTTTAGGAGTTCTTATTAATCTTCCCCACCCTTGTTGCAATCTTAAAATTGCCTCTGGTAAAGCTAGATTATAAAATGAATTAATTCCTTTTTTTTCTAACTTTCTATACCTAGCTTTATTAAGGACAGTATCTGGAGACTGGAACGGCAATCGTGTGACTATTACCATCTCTAAATTATTTTCAGGTAAATCAATACCTTCCCAAAAAGCACCTGCTCCTAATAAAATTTTTCCTTCTCCTAGCATAAATCTTTTTTTAATTTTTTCTACACTACCAGTTATACCTTGCGCTAAAATCTCACGTTTACTTCCAATTTTCTTAACTAACTTAGGATAGACTGATTCAATTATTTCTAATGAATTAAATAATATCAATGTCTGTCTATTATTATTCAGCAATATTTTCTCTAAATCATGAGATAAATACTCTATGTATTCTTTTTTTGAAATCGACGTTATATCCGGAATATCTTTTAAAATATAGGCTCTAGTTTGTTTGCTATAATCAAAAATATTATCGTATTTCTTAATCTTAACCTGACTATTGAGATCTAATTGTCTAAACATGTAATCCCTAGTTTCTTTCATAGCTAGGTTTGCACCTACCAGTAAAACTGTAGAAAATTTTTTATATACTCTATCATTTAAGAAGTTCTCACCATCTAACATGATAAAATTCAAACGTAAATGTCCATTTTCTTGTTTATATGGATATGTCAACCAGATAAACTCTGTTTCCAATTCATCTTCCAATCTATTTAAATCTAGATATGACCAACTTTTCATTTCGCTTAATAAAAGATTAAGTAACTTTTGATAATCATTTATTAACTGAATTTCATCCAATCCCAATCTCCCAGTAACAATGGCTATGCTATACTTTTGAGAAAATTTATTTTGAAGCCTTTTTAAATTTCTTAAAGCTTTCTCAATTTTTTTGAATATAAATAAATTTGCCTTAATCATTCCTCTAAGATTCAAAGGTTTTATTGGAACTTCAACATATACATCTGATGCTTTGTTCATATTTGAATTAAGATAAGTCATAAAAATTTCTCTTAGATTCATTATTTCATAGTCTATAGTTTGAATTGGTCTTATTAACTCAGTATATTGTGCTTTAGTAATAAAATTTATCTCTACTAAATCTCTAAATGAAAAAGATAATTGTGATTCCATTTTTACTAGTAATGAATCAGAAATTATTTTTATTTGATCAAAATCTATTGTTTTTCTATTTTCTTTAAGCAAATTATCATTCAGGTGCTGTGCTTCATCAACTATTAATACCGTGTCATTTCCGCCTAATTTATCAACATGACTTAATAAATAAGCATGATTTGTAATAATTATATTCGCATGTCTTCTCAAAATTTCTTGCCGCTTTAAAAAGTCTACTGAATAAAATGCACTTTTTTTATTTAGTCCTCTTATCCCATGATGCTCTATTTGTGCAAAAATTGTATCTTGCATACTCAATAAGTTAAGTTCTTCCATATCGCCAGTTGAAGTTTCCATAAGCCAAACTAATAAAGTCATCTGTATTTGAGTGGCCTTTTTTGACTGAGGGATAGATAAACTTTGGTAGAATTTATCTATATCAATATAATGCTGGCTTCCCTTTAAATTTACAATATTCAAATTAAAAGGAATAACTTCTTTTAACATTGATATATCCTTATCTATTAACTGATTTTGTAAAGTTGTAGTAGCGGTACTTATTACAACTTTTTCTTCAGTAGCTTTATATGCAATAGGCATTAGATAGCCTAATGTTTTACCAATCCCAGTTGCGGCATCATATATATATTTTTTTGATTTTTTTTCATTCAAGTCATTATTAATATCATCCATCATTTTTATTTGACTAGAACGCCATTCCAAGACTTCAGAAAAAAGATTTTGCTTTTCATCCTTTGTCTCAGGATATTCTTGTTTTGATATTTTTTCGTCTATGAGTTTAGGCCTTTTTAAGACAATATCTTCTACGACCATTAAATCATTAGGTAACTTCTCTTCTCTATCCTTTTTATTAAGGTATACTTCATTAAAAAATTCACCTGTTTGAGCAATTAAAGAATCCCCCATTTTCGCTAATCTTTGCAATAGAATTAAGGGGAAAGTTTCAATTCTCTTTTTTAAATTAATTAATAATTCAGCTGTTGCTTTAGTATCACTATCCGCTTTATGAGGATGTATATGAGAAAGTTGTAGATACTTACTAACATCTATTAACCTATATGAGACTAATGTTGGATAAATTATTTGTGTCAGCTGAACTGTATCCATCATTGGTAATTCCAATTCTGGGTATCCAGCCCTTTCTAATTCAGAACTTAAGAAACTATAGTCAAAATTCACGTTATGCGCTACAAAAGTTGTATTCTGCAACATCGCATAAATTGTTCCTGCAACTTCATCAAAATATGGCGCGTACCGTACATCTTTATCTTTTATTCCTGTAAGTTTCTTTACTTCAGCTGGTATAGGCATCCCTGGATTTATTAAGGTAGAAAAATGATTTACAATTTTATTTGATTGTACAAAATCACAGCTAAATTGAATTATTTTATCGCTACCATCTTGTTTAGGACCTGTAGTTTCTAAATCAACCACTGCATATATTCTTTCTTTTATCATTAATCTCACCTTCATTGCTAAAATTCTCAACCATCTTAATCTTAGCATAATTTCTTATTACCAGTATACATACTTTACTGTTCCACGTACTTTTTATAGGTATCTACTTCCTATTTCTTTATCTAAATTTAAAAATATTCTTTTAAAAATCCCTAGCTATATTATTGTTTATATCATTAATAACATGTATAATTACACTGTTTGTACTACTATAGAGGTATATAAAATTCGAAGGGAGAAGAGTGATTTGCATATATTTCATGATGCTAAGGGTTCTAGTCATGCAAAAATTATTTTAATTGGTGAACATGCTGTCGTATATGGTCATCCAGCAATCGCTCTGCCATTAAAAACCGTAACCGCAACTGCAAGTATTAAAGTTATACCATCATCAAGTGAACAAACTATTACAAGTTCTTACTATGATGGTTCAGTTGATGATATGCCTAAAAATATGCTCGGTATTAAGAAATTAATTTTAAAATTAGTTTCTGATTTACGTATAGAAAATGGATTTGAGTTACATTTATCCAGTCAATTACCCGCAGAAAGAGGTATGGGATCTTCAGCTGCCGTTGCGATTTCTATTATTCGTTGTTTTTACAACGCTACCGATACTAGAATTAATCATAAAAAACTATTATCATACGCTGATATTGCTGAAAAAGTTACTCATAACAATCCTAGTGGTTTAGATGCTACAACTAGTGCTAGCGATAATCCTATCTGGTTAATTCGTAATAAAGAAATTACACCTATTCCAATTAACCTAGATGCTTATCTACTAATTAGTGATAGCGGTATTAAAGGTCAAACAAGTGAAGCAATAAAAATTGTTAAAGACCAACTTAATACAGACGAAATATCAACTTCATCAAAGTTAGCTGCATTAGGTAGATTAGCACAAACCACTAGAGATCAACTGGCTAATAATGATATAGTAGGACTCGGAAAAACATTTACTTTAGCCCAAAAAGATTTAATTTCTTTAGGTGTTAGCACTCCTAAATTAGATAATCTTATTACTATAGCACTTAAAAACGGCTCACTAGGTAGTAAACTTACTGGTGGCGGTCGTGGTGGATGTTTTATCAGTTTATTGAAGACAAAAAAAGAGGCAGAAGTACTTGCTAAAATTTTAAATCAACACGGGGTTACTAAAAATTGGATAGAACCCCTATCGAATCTTTAGGAGGAATTTATCGTGTCCAATCACGCTGCTGCACGAGCACACACAAATATTGCATTAATTAAATATTGGGGAAAAAAAGATACAGAGCTTATTCTACCTATGAATAATTCTTTATCACTAACTTTGGATCATTTCTATACTGATACTTCAGTTACTTTTGATTCAAGTTATACTAAAGATACTTTTATTCTGAATGGAAAAGAAATTCCTAATGAAAATGTGCATAAATTTTTAAACATCGTTCGAGAAAAAGCTGGTATTTCAGAATTCGCAAAGGTTAACTCAACTAATCATGTTCCTACAACTGCTGGATTAGCATCTTCCGCTTCTGCTTTTGCTGCATTAGCTGCTGCTGCAAGTAAAGCTAGTGGTATGAATTTATCTCGTCGCGATTTATCTCGTTTAGCCAGACGTGGATCGGGATCAGCTACTCGCTCTATTTATGGTGGTTTTGTTGAATGGCAAGCAGGTGATAATGATCTAAATTCTTATGCTGTTCCATTTATTGAAAATGTGTCTTGGGACATAAAAATGATTGCAGTTGTTATAAATAGTAAACCCAAAAAAATAACTTCGCGTGCTGGTATGCAAACTGTTGTTAATACTTCTCCTTATTATAATTCTTGGATAAAAGAGGCTAACTGCTCTATTCCATTGATGAAAGAAGCTATTAGCAAACAAGATTTTACTACTATGGGTGAATTAGCCGAAGAAAATGCTATGAAGATGCATGCTTTAAATTTAAGCGCTCATCCTCATTTTAGTTATTTTTCTCCTGAAAGTATTCAAGTTATGAATCTTGTAGAAGAATTACGTTCAATGGGAATTGAATGTTATTACACCATGGATGCTGGTCCAAATGTTAAAATTATTTGTCTAGGAAAAGATACTGCTAGTATCACTTCCTTTTTACAAAAAAATCTTCCTAACACTGAAGTTTTGGTTTCTTCAGCGGGACCAGGTGTACAATATCTTGATTAATTTACAAAGAAAGGTTATGATGTTTTGATTTCTGTCAAAGCTCCAGGAAAATTATACATTGCTGGTGAATATGCTGTTGTTGAAACTGGACAACCAGCTATTCTAGTGGCTTTAGATCAATTTGTATATGTAAATTTGGAAAAGAGTAATGATTTAGGGTCAATCATTTCTAAACAATATAAAGAAAATTCTTTATATTGGAAACGAGAAGGTAATCAAATTATTTTTGATAATCGAGACAATCCATTTCATTATATTTTATCTGCTATTAATTTAGTCGAAGAATATGCCCAAAGTCTAGGTAAAAAAATGGAATTCTATCATCTAAAAATTGATAGTGAATTAGATAGTCCTGATGGAAAGAAATATGGACTTGGTTCTTCTGCTGCAGTCACTGTAGCAACTATTAAAGCTCTATCTGAATTTTATGAACTAAATTTATCAAAAGAGCATCTTTTTAAACTAGCTTCTATTGCTCATTTAAATGTTCAAGGAAACGGTTCTTTAGGGGATATCGCTGCTAGTGTTTACGGTGGTTGGATAGCTTATCATTCTTTCGATAAAGAATGGCTTAAAGTCGCTCAAAGATCCTATACAATTTCCGAACTTTTAGATTTAAATTGGCCTAATTTGAAAGTTACTCAATTGACTCCACCTGATAACTTAAACCTTCTAATAGGTTGGACTGGATCTCCTGCATCAACTTCACATCTAGTAGATGCAGTTGCCCTTCATAAGGCTAATAATCAAAATAAATACAATCATTTTTTAGAAAATAGTTGGAAATGTATCGATACAATGATTACTGGTTTTAAGGAAAATTCTCTATCCAAAATTCAAGAATCATTAATATATAATCGTGAATTACTCCGAAATTTAGCTAGTTTGAGTTCTGTAGAAATCGAGACTCCCCTACTAACTAAACTTATCACTTCTGCAGAAAAATTTGGTGGAGCAGCAAAAACTTCTGGTGCTGGTGGAGGAGATTGTGGTATTGTTCTAATTGATAAATCTATGAATGTTGAGCCATTATTTGCTTATTGGAAAGAAAATGGAATAGTCCCATTATCATTGCACGTTTATCAAGATTAATTACAGGAGATTATTATGAAAATTCATCAACATCGCAAAAATGAACATCTTTCTTTAGCTGAAAAATTTTTTAAAACTCAATCATCTAATCAGTTAGATGAAGTGCAATTAATTTATAGTAACTTACCTGAGTTAAATTTATCAGATATAGATATAAGAAGTACGTTAGTCGGTAAAGATATTCCTGTACCCTTTTTTATTAACGCAATTACTGGAGGAAGTTCACAAACTGATGATATAAACTATAAATTATCAACTGTCGCTGCTAAAACAAATATACCTATGGCCTGTGGCTCTCAAAGTATTGCTTTAAAATATCCTAGTTTATCACCAAATTTCAGTAAAATAAGGCAACTAAATCCAAATGGCTTTTTGTTAGGCAACCTTGGAGCAGGTCATTCTTACTCAAACTTCAATGTTGCTCAACAAATGATTGATGCTAATGCAATGGAACTGCATCTTAATGTTTCTCAAGAATTAGTCATGCCTGAAGGCGATACTGAATTTGTGTGGAAAGATAATATTCGTGAAATAGTTAATAATTCATCATTTCCTTTACTTGTTAAGGGGGTTGGACAAGGATTAACTCCTATGACTATTAAAGAATTAGCTGATATTGGTGTTAAGTATATCGATCTTTCTGGCAAAGGTGGTACTAATTTTATAGAAATTGAAAATCGTCGTCGTAAACAAAAAGAATTAGCATTTTTGCAAGATATTGGTATGACTACTGCTCAATCCTTAGTAGCTGCTAAACTTGTAGATGAAGACATTTCTTTCACTGCCTCTGGGGGAATTAGAAATTCTCTTGATATAGTAAAATGTTTAGTTTTAGGAGCTGACAATGTTGGTATTTCTGGCCTATTTTTACATATTTTATTACGTCAGGGAACTGAGAGTTTAATTGAATATATAACTAATTTAAAAATTGAAATTAAAAAAATTATGTTGATGCTAGGTTGTAAAAATATTGATGACTTACATAAATTACCAGTAATTTTAAGCTCTGAGTTATTAGTTTTTAAAAAGCAAATGACTGAGTTATTAAAAAATAAAGGTTGAGATTTTTAATCCCAACCTTTATTTTTTATACGCATATTTTGTTAAAAATAATTGAAACAACAATTCTGGATTCTGACTACTTGTTTTTAACTTTTCTTCTATTTCGGCCAAACCTAAGTAAGCAGATTTCAAACTATTATTGCTAAATTTACGAGCATTCTGCATAGCTAACTTCACTCTAAAGGGATGAACTTTTAAAGTTGAGGCAATACTTCCTTGATCATAGCTATGCTTCTGTAATATTTTAACTTGTAAAAGTAATCTAAATTGTCCAATTAAGATCGCATTTATTTTTATTGGCTCTTCTTTTTGTTCTAAAAGTTCATGATATAATTCAAATGCTTCTTTTATCTTTTTATCACGAACAAAATCTACCAAGTCAAAAACATTTTGTTCCAGCGATTTTGTAACTAATCCATCTACCTCACTAACTGTAATCTTTTTAGTATCAACAGTTGCTATTATTAGTTTAGAAAGTTCATTCATTATTTTAGAGAAATTGGCATTAGTTAATTGAATTAATCTGTCTATTGCTCTTTTTTCAATTATAACTTTTTTCCCATCACAATATTTTATAAGATATTGTCTTATCTCAGATTCATTCAACGAGGAAGTATCCACTATTTCAGCTTTTGACTTTAACTCTTTAACTACTTTCTTACGTGAATCTAACTTATCATAACTTGCTAATACTACTAACAAAGTATCTGGAGAAGGATTTTGCAAATATCCTATCAATTCATTTACATCTTGTTCGATAGAATGTTTCTTTGTATCCCCTGTTAAAAAATATGGATGAGTAATAATCACCAATCTTTTTTCACTAAAAAAAGGAGCAGAAATTGCATCTGCTATTGCAGTTGCAATCGAAGTAGTTTCCATATCATAAATTGCAGCATTAAATTCCCTATCACTTTCAGGAATATAGTTCCAAAATAATTCTTTAACTTTATTATTAAGATATGTATCTTCCCCTAAAACTAAATAAACATTTTTTAGACTATTATTTTCTATTTCTTTGCGCAACTCATCTACTTTCACTTTTCTATCTCACTTTCTAATTAATATTTTTCCATATTTAGTACTCATACAAAATTTGTCTTTAGACACATTTACTACTTTTATCATTCCCTTATCGGAAGTCATTAAATATGGAATACCATTTGCATTTAATGTCCTCAATGTTTCAATATTAGGATGTCCATACCTATTATTAAGACCTACCGAAATAATAGCATATTGAGGTTTTAAACTTTTTACAAATTGATCTGCAGTTGATGTTTTACTCCCGTGGTGTCCTACTTTTAAAATATCACATCGTAAATCAGGGTACTTTTCTATTACTTTTATTTCATTTTCTTGATCTAAATCACCCGTAATTAAAAAAATTAGCCTGTCCATAGTATATTTTAGAACTATAGAATCTTCGTTTTTCCCTTTTCCTTCAACAAATGGATGTAAAATATCTATTCTTTCTTTAGAAAAATCACTAGTATCAGTAATAGGCTCTACCACTTTATCATTACAGATATTCGATTCATTCAATCTTTTATTAAAACTAGGTAATTTCTCCATTCCTAAAGGAACCAAAATTTTTTTGATTTTTATTTTTTGACTAATACTTGGAAAATTGCCAACATGATCTGCATCTTGATGTGTTAAATAAAGCTTATCTATCGAATTAATTCCTTTACTTAACAGATAATTAACTATAATCCTTTCACCACTAGTCTGGCTTGTCCTACTTCTCCATTTTTCATGCTTAAAACTAACTTTTCCACCTGTATCTACTAAAATTATTTGATTATTATTTTTTTCTCTGATTAGAGTAGCATCACCTTGTCCAATGTCAAAGTAAACTAATTCATCTTTATTTCGATGTATTTGACTATATGAAAAAATGTATACCAATACTTGTAGATAAATAACTACATTTTTTCTCCTGCTAACTTCTAAACAGATCATAAGTGATAGTAATAGTATAACTACCGTTAAATCCGGTTTTCCAAAAGTTATCATTGGTGAACTATCTGCTAATTTCTCAAAAAAGATAGAAATTAAAAACAAAATAGTATTACTAATTTTTGAGAATACATTTAATAGTACTCCTATTATTGTAAATGGTAGAATTATATATTCAAAAATTGGAATAATGCATATAGATAGAAAAGTAGTCAGTACATTCCATTGATATGTATGCCATAACATTAATGGTATACTATATCCACTCATCTTTATACCAATCTTTATACTATTTTCTTCCTCATTTAGAATTAAAACTAACGTCAACAAATAGCTTAACTGCATTCCCATAGTGAATAATATCATTGGTGAATATAATAGGTTTATAATTATCGTCAATGACCATGAAGTTAATTTATCTATCTTTATTGATAAAAAATATCTACTAAATATAGGTATCCATACCATAAATACTGCACGTATAATACTTGATGAAGAACCTGCTAAAATCATGTATATAGGGAGACAAATAATTAACCACATATCTACCGTCTCTGCTGTTATCCGTAGTATTTGTGCTAATTTTTGCAGAGTTTTCACTAAATAAAAAACATGCATTCCTGATAAACTGAAAAGATATAATAAGCCTAATTCTTTGATACTACTATTTATATCATCAAATCCATCATCCCTATATCCTACTACTAAGGCTGTTGAGTATCCTCGTAAATACTTAGGAAATAATTGTAGATAACATATTATACTTTTTCTTAAATCATGTAATTTACATAAAAGTTTATATTTAGAGGGAACTTTATTGTTTTCTAAACTTATATGTTTAACAGTTAAACCATTATATATCTTTTTACTTTGACAAAATTTTTTATAATCAAATTCATTTTCATTAGTAGGAGGAGAAATTCCTTTAATTTTTCCTGTTACAGTATATACATCACTATTTATTTGTTTTTTGAAATAATTCTGCTCTGCTTTAGATTTTAAATAATAATAAGTACATATCTGTTGTTTTCCTTCTAACCATCTTCCTGTTAATGTCAGTAAATCTCCGTTAACTTTTATATTATCTGCATATACCAAAATATGCTGGTTTTTAACACTTAATTCTTGTTTTATTTCTCTACTTTTACTACATTGATAGTAATTAAAAATATATGTTATACATCCTAGGCACCATATTAAACAAATGTTTACTATACAAATACTTTTAGTACATAAAATTCTCAAACAAATTAAACATAGTACCACTATAAAAATATAATTGAATTCAAAAAATAATAATTCAATAACCACTAAAAGAATTGCACAGAAAAAAATAACAATCCTGTACAATACTTTTTATTCCTAATTTTCTGCAATATTTATTGAAACTGTATTTAAATATTTAGGTTCAACTTTAACTTGTTCAACTGCTACTTTTTTTCGTTTCAATAATCTTATCGCATAATCGTCATTATGATAATTACGCATATAATATATTTTCTTTATACCTGCTTGCAACAATGATTTAGTGCATTGCAAACAAGGAAAATCTGTAACATAAATTTCTGCCCCATCTGTTGGAATTCCAAATTTTGAACATTGTAATACTGCATTCATTTCCGCGTGAATTGTTCGTAAACAGTGTCCGTCAACAACGTAACAACCTACATCAATACAATGATCATCGCCAGAAACAGCTCCGTTGTATCCTCCAGCAATTACACGCTTATCCCTAACTAAAATTGCTCCAACTGATAATCTTTCGCATGTTGATCTTAATGAAAGCAATACTGCCTGTAACATAAAATACTGATTCCAAGGTATTCTTTTATCGGTCATAAAATTCACCATCCAAATATGTTTTTATTTAGTATAACATAGTTTAAACTGTTAATTTATCTGAGATTGCAGCAAATGTTTTATCTCCTATACCGGAAACATTCTTTAGCTCATCAATTGTTTTAAATTTTCCGTGCTCATCGCGATATGAAATAATCAGCTCAGCTTTCTTGTCTCCTATTCCATTCAATTGTGTTAACTGTTCTTTAGTAGCAGTATTAAGATTTATTTTACTGTTATCTCCGGCCTCCTCTGTTGTATTGCTATTACTTGTATCACTACTCATAGTGTTTTCCGATTGTAATTCTATAATTACATCACCAGTATAGTTTTCTCCTTGCTTAGGCACATAAATCATCATTTGATCACTTAATTTATGTGCATAATTAAGCTTACTAACATCCGCATTATTTTCTAATCCTCCAGCTTGTTGAATAATATAAGCTAGTCTTTGATTTGGTTTTGCTTTATACAAACCTGGATGTTTAACAGCTCCTTTAATATCTACAAATATTTCCTTCTTAGTCACACTAGATTTAACTTGCGGCACAGATGTAGAAACTTTACTTATTTGAGATGTACTGCTACTAGATATTTCAAAAGTATCACTATCTGAGTGTTTAGTAGGTAAAACAAAAATTAGTGTTACAATTATTGCTATTACAATGGTTACTATTTGCCATTTATTATTTTCTAGAAACTCTTGAAGTTTTTCTTTTATCTCTTCTTTCATCACTTATTCCTTTCTTAAGTTCCCTCTAAGATTAATAAATACGCAAAAAAAATTATTTTTCAAAAAAATACAAAAAAACAAGCCTCCATTGAGACTTGTTTAAAATATAAATTACATTTCATTAGGAGCTTTTACACCTAATAAACGTAAAGATTCTTTTAATGTAGTAGCAACACTTTGTACTAATGTTAATCTTGCATTCTTTTCAGCATCATCATTCAAAATTCTAGAATGTGCATAGTATTTATTAAATGCTTTCGCTAAATGAATTGCATATTTTGCAACAACAGAAGGTTCATATTCACTAACAGCTTTCTTTACTGTTTCAGGGAAAGCAGCCAATAAACGTAGTGTTTGCCATGCTTCTGGATCACTAATTTCTAAGTTATCAGAATCTAATTCTAAATCACCTGCTTTACGTAATATACTCATAGCACGTGCATGTGAGTATTGTACGTATGGTCCTGTTTCTCCTTCAAAACGGACAACTTCATCTAAGTTAAAGTCGAAACTGTTAATTCTTTCATTCTTCAAATCATGGAAGACAACAGCACCTACACCTACTGCTTCTGCTACTTCTTCCTTGTCAGCAAGGTTTGGATTCTTTTCTTCGATTTGCTTATTAGCTAATTTAACAGCATCATCTAAAACTTCTTCTAATAAAATTACACGTCCAGAACGAGTAGATAACTTCTTACCACCGGATGTAATCAATCCAAATGGAATATGATGAATATCATCTGACCAGTCGTATCCCATTTCTTTTAAAACAGCTTTCAATTGCTTGAAATGGTTAGTTTGTTCTTGACCTACTACGTATAATGATTGTACGAAATCATATGTACGGTAACGATATAATGCAGCAGCTAAATCACGAGTAATATATAGTGTTGCTCCGTCTGTTTTTCTAATTAAAGCAGGGTTTAAATCGTATTTTTCTAAATCTACAATTTCTGCCCCTTGACTTTCTTTTAATAATCCCTTTTCTTGAAGCAAGTCTGTAATTTCATCCATTTTATCATTATAAAATGCTTCACCATTATATGAATCAAAAGTAATATTTAAGCGATCATATACTTCAGTAAATTTCTTTAGAGATTCTTCACGGAACCATTTCCAAAGTTTAAGTGCTTCTTCATCACCATCTTCTAACTTTTTAAACCATTCACGTGCTTCTTCATCCAATTCAGGATTATTAACATCTTCTTCATGGAAACGAACATAATACTTCAATAAATTATTGATTGGGTCAGCTTTAACTTCTTCTTCACTTCCCCATAGTTTATATGCAACAATTAATTTACCAAATTGTGTTCCCCAGTCACCTAAATGATCTATTTTTATTGGCTTATAATTTACTTTTTCAAGTAATAATGCTAAAGAATTACCGATAACTGTAGAACGTAGATGTCCCATTGACATTGGCTTAGCAATATTAGGTGAAGACATGTCAATAGGAACATTTCCACCATGACCTAAATCTTGGTTACCATAAGCAGAACCTTCAGATAAAACTTCAGATAATATATCTTTACTGAATTCTTTTTTGTCTAAAAAGAAATTTACATATGGTCCTACTGCTTCTACCTTTTCAAATCCTGTTTGGTCAATCTTTTCAACCAATTCACTAGCTATCATTTGTGGTGCTTTACGTAATACTTTTGATAATACAAAAGCTGGAAATGCATAATCCCCTAAATTAAGTGTCTTAGGTTTTTCTATCTTAGCTAAAATATCTTCTTGTGATAATTTTCCATCAACAGCTTGTTCAATAACTTGAGCAACTTTAACTTTATAATCCATGTTGTCCTCCCATATAAAAATAAAAAACTCCTGCATAATAATATGCAAGAGACGAGAAATTCCCGCGGTACCACTCTACTTGATTAGTAATCCACTCAAAAAATATTAAATTGTTATTCTAAGAAACGCGATTCATTTACTTCCATTATCCAACTCACACCAACTTGGACTCGCTTAGAACTTTCATAAACTACTAATTTCTATCATAGAATAGTCAAAACCACAGGGAAAACTCATTCTCTGTTATAAATCATAATAAACTACTGAAGACATGATAACAAAACTTAATCTATAGGTCAATCTATCTATGATTTTTTTATTTATTTCTTGAAATTTACTGAAGTTTAATTTAATATGTAAGAAAATTTTCTATTTTTGGAGGTTTCACATGAGCTACTCGACCCTATTATTTGATATTGATGATACCTTATTGGATTTTCATGCTACTGAAAATCGAGCTCTAGAATTACTTTTTGAAAAGCATGGTATTGAATTAACTGATACTGTAAAAGATAATTATGTAAAATTTAATCAAAGTCTATGGAAAAAATTAGAATTGGGAGAAATTAGTAGACAAGAACTCATGACTAACCGTTTTACTACTTTCTTTAAAAAGGAATTTGATCTTAATATCGATGGACTTAGTTTGAATAGAGAATACTTAGAGTTCTTATCAACTGGTACTGATACTATTCCTGGAGCAAAAGATTTACTTTCTACTTTAAAAAAATCTGGGCATAAATTATACGTCGTTACAAACGGTATAGATTTTGTTCAAGAACGTCGTTTACGCAACACCGGATTCAATTCATTTTTTGATGATATCTTTATTTCTCAAAAAATTGGCTATCAAAAACCAGATGCTAGATTTTTTAAGAACGTATTTAATGAGCTATCTGAATTCAATCCTGATGATACGCTTATTGTTGGTGACTCACTTACATCTGACATTCAAGGTGGGCACAATGCTAACATAGACTCTATTTGGTACAATCCAAAATTATCTCCTATTGATAAGAAAATTACCCCTACTTATCAAGTAAATAATTTACAGGATATTTTGCAAATTGTTGGTTAATTGTCTTGCATATTCAAATAAAATTTGCTAATATTCTTAGGATAATTAGTAATATAAGGAGATTTTTATGGAAACTAAGTTTGAAATTGGCGATCGCGTTAAATGTAAGAAATTTGCTTCTTTAACTCATGATTTTATCGGTACAATTGAAAAAATTTATGAAAATTCTGCAATGGTTACAATTGTAGAACATGATAAAGCAGACTCTGTTGTAGTAACTGATTTTCATAATCGTGCTGTAGTTCGCCTTTCTGATATGAAAAAAGTAGCAGCTTAATATATACTGACATTGATAAATTTTTATGTTATACTTATCAATGTCTTGCGGGTATAGTTTAGTGGTAAAACTTCAGCTTCCCAAGCTGGTGTCGCGAGTTCGATTCTCGTTACCCGCTTATTAATTTATCAGGGTTTTGACGCATTACTAGTGATAATCATTATCCATTAAGGTCCGAAAAAGGGCCCGGAGGATTGAAAATAAGCTCATCTAATCCTTTACCTAGGAAATAGATGAGCTTTTATTCTATCTCTAATTAATATCTCCATATCTATCACTAATATAGTTTTTAATTATAGATACAAAGGCTTTGACGGATGGAGTTTGTTGTTTCTTCTGATGTGTTACTAAACATATTGTTCGATAAAAATGTTCACTAAAAATATATCTGTTAACATTTCCACTTAAATTTTGCAAAGCAAGCTCTGGTAAAATTCCTAGTCCCAAACCACTTTCTACCATCGCTATAATCGAAGCATCATCTATACTGTACTGTAATGAATTAACAGAAACATTATATGTATCCAAAGCTCTTTTGGTATCTCTATCATAATCAATTTGTTGTAAAATAAATTTTTCGTTCTTTATATCATCTCTTGTAATTGATTTTCCCCTATGAAGTTTAAAGTCTTGTGGCGTAATGCAATATATTGGGTCTTTATATAATGGGATAACTTCCAAATTTTCTTCAATTGGCAATGCACTAAAGCCTATATCAAGTATCCCTAATTTAACTTGTTCAACAACATCATTAAAATTTCCCTGCCAAACCGTTACTTCTATATCAGGATAAATATTTTTAAATTTATTTATTATATCTGGTAACCAATTAATGCATACACTACTAAATGCTCCTATTCTTACACGTCCTTTATTTAAGCCATTAATTAGAGCAGCCTCTTCGTTTAAAGTAGCCTCAGCATTCAAAATATCTTGAATAAGCGGTAATACCCTTTGACCATTAGGTGTGAGTCTTACGCCACTTCTACTCCTAACAAACAGTGAAAACCCTAAATCTTTCTCTAAACTATTAATTGAATGACTAATTGCTGAAGGTGTAACTTGTAATTGTTTAGCAGCAGCAATAAATGTTTTTTGTCTAGCAACCTCACTAAAAACTTCGTAACTAAAATTTGTCATGTTATTTAATCCTCATTACTAAAATTTGCTTTTATGTTACATTTAATTTCTTACTTATTCAAGACGTAAACTCAAGATAATGTTATAATTACTTTAAAATCTTTAGAAAGGTGTGAGTGCTATCATTATTTTTATTACTCATCCATTATGGATTATTGCAATTATTTTCTTTGCTAACTTGATAGCAGCCATTTGGACAGTTTTTCGTGAAAAACGAGATATTGCAACCACATGGGCTTGGTTATTAGTTTTAACATTACTACCTATAATCGGCTTCACTTTGTATCTTTTTGCTGGTAGAAAGATTTCTAATGAACAAATTTTCAGTATGAAGAAGGAACAACAGGAACAAATTACCAAGTTAGCTAATGAACAAAAAAGCCTCTGGAATAAGCATTCTCTAATTCCATCCGAAAAAACTACTGATACTGGTCGTGCACTAATTCATTTTTTCCTTGAATCAGAAGATGCCTTTATAACTCAAGATAATCAGGTAGAAATTTTTACTGATGGAAAAGAAAAATTTGAATCTCTTCTTCGTGATATAAAGAATGCTAAACATCATATTCACATAGAATACTATTCTTTTATTGCTGATGATATTGGTAATAAAATATTAAAAGCTCTAGAAGAAGCTGCTGCTCGGGGAGTAGAAGTTAGAGTTTTATACGATTTATTCGGTTCACACGGAACTACCTATAAATTCTTTAAACATTTAGAAGAACTTGGCGGGTATGCTCAAGCCTTTATTTCAGCATCTAAGGCGTTAATTTCGACTCCTAGACTAAACTACCATGATCACCGAAAACTCGTTATTATAGACGGTAACATTGGCTATATTGGCGGCTTTAATATTGGAGATCAATATTTAGGAAAATCAAAAAAATTTGGTTATTGGCGTGATACCCATCTTCGCATCAAAGGGTTTGCTCTTTTTGAAATGCAAGCACGTTTTTCAATGGATTGGAATACAACTTGTCGTAAAACTAAAAAACCTCGCTTAGATATTTCAACTAAAGAATATATGCCAATAGCTTCTAACGAACAAGCTCATGGTTCTACCAGAATACAAATCGTTTCTTCTGGTCCTGATAGTGAACGTCAATCAATCAAACGTGGATATCAATACATCATTGCAAATGCCAAGGATTATGTTTATATACAAACTCCTTACTTAATTCCAGATGACTCGGTTTTAGAAGCACTCATCATTTCTGCCAAAGCTGGTACTGATGTCCGAATTATGATTCCATGCATGCCTGATCATATTTTTGTTTATAGAGCCACTCAATTCTATGCTAAGTATTTAGTTGAA
This sequence comes from Ligilactobacillus salivarius DSM 20555 = ATCC 11741, assembly GCF_001435955.1. Classification (GTDB taxonomy): domain Bacteria; phylum Bacillota; class Bacilli; order Lactobacillales; family Lactobacillaceae; genus Ligilactobacillus; species Ligilactobacillus salivarius. Next base: position 185,445 of record NZ_AYYT01000001.1, read on the forward strand.
AATGGGGTTAAAGTCTATCAATATGATAATGGTTTCTTACATGCTAAAACCGTTGTTTCTGATGACCACATCTCCTCTGTTGGTTCTGCCAACATGGACTTTCGTAGTTTTAAACTTAATTTTGAAGGTAATGCTTTTTGTTATGATGATAAGTTATCAAAAGATTTAAAGGCTATCTTTTTAAAGGATTTGGATAATTGTACAGAGTTAACTACTGAATTCTTTGATAATCAATCTAGTTGGTTAAAATTCAAGCAATATTTCTCAAGATTGCTTTCTCCAACTCTATAATTATCTGCAATTAAATACCCTCTAAATATGCTGTATGTTGGCATACTTAGAGGGTATTTTTATACATTAAATTAACTTTTCAAAATATCTTTGTATATAAGCCGCTATTGCATCTGCCAATACGTTCAATTTCAACAATTTAAATAGTTTTGCACGTACTAACTCAATAATTGAACAAACCAGGTTAATACATAAACTAAAAATTATAATTTTCCCAATAAACATGACAGGCGAATTCAGAGCTATATCAGCAAATCTATCTTTAAATAAATACTCCGCTACAAAGGGATGAATATGTATCAAATATACTCCAAACGTCAATGGGGCAAATAATTTTACTCCTTGTATAATTCTAGAGTTCAGTGATAACTTACTAAAAATATTTAACAATGCTATTCCCATAAATAACATTGTTGGTGCAGGATAATTTATTAGAACACGTCCATGCGATTGTTCTCCACCTAACAATAAGAAAACTGCAAAAGAAAGGATTGCCATTGAAAAATACACTGTTTTATCGTGTTTCCAAAACTTCCAACCATACAATTTAATATATCCACCAATTAAATATAGAATTATTAACCATGGTGCACTATATCCACTCTGGAGGCTTAGGAAGGTTTTAGCCCTAAAAATGAAAGTTTCCCCAAAAGAACATACTAATATTAATGTTATTAATAACTTAGTCGCCATTGATTTATCCAGCTTATTCAGTAATAGATTCAAGAAAGGCATAAATGCAAAGAGAATAAAATATGCTGAAAAGTACCAGTATCTTTCAAAAGAAATCGGCATTAACATTTGTATTAATAACCCTTTATTAATAGGCACATTTGGTATTGTTACCCATATTATTATATTTAATACTACAGAATAGAATAATACCTGAAACCAAAGTTTTATTATATTTTGTAATTTAAATTTACTTTTTACCCCTACATAACCAGATATTAGCGCATAGCAATTAACTGCACAATAGCATAATGTATCTAATAGCCAGCTTATATCATAATTTATACTTCCTATACCAATTTGTGTTGCTTTAGTAATGACTCCACCTAGTAGTAAGCAATGATACAATACAATCATATACATCGCTACTATTCGTAATAAATCAATCCCATAATTTCTACGTTTCACAAGTATAAACTCCTTAATTAAAAAATGTTCATTTACAAGTTTAAGTTGTTAAGTTAGAAAGGTCAATATCAGTTGAGATATAATCCTAATAAGTATCTCTTAATCAATTCTAACTATCAATAAAATTAAAAAAGCTGTACAAACATAATTGTACAACTTTTGCTATATTATAATTATTTAAAAGCTTTTACACCTATATCATGACGATAGAAACAGTCATTCCACTTGTAGTTTTCCAAATACTTGTAGACTAATTTATGTGCTTCTTCAATTGTAGATGCCTCACCTACGATTGATAAAATTCTACCACCATTACCATATACAACCTCATCTTCAATCTTAACATTTGCATAAATGGTGTATATGTCTTTTTGACTTTCCAACTTAGGTAAAGCCTGCCCTTTCACTGCTTGCTTAGGATAGCCTGCTCCTGCAACTACTACATTTAAGTATGCTTTGTCTGAAATCTTCAATTCTGGCAATTGTTTATCATTAATAGCTGCATCTATCAACTCAGCAAAATCACTTTCTACACGGGGTAAGACTACTTGAGTTTCTGGATCTCCTAAACGAACATTATATTCAATAACTTTAGGACCTTCTTTTGTCATTATCATACCTATGTACAAAATTCCATGATAATGATAATCCCCAGCTTCTAGTCCTTTCACTGTTGGTTCTACAATATCTGTAATCATTGCTTGGTATTCTGCATCAAATAATTGTGGTAAAGGACTATATGCACCCATACCACCTGTATTTAGACCTTCATCATTATCGTATGCTCTTTTATGATCTTGAGCCATTGGTAAAATTCGATAGCCCTTATCACTTAATACCAAGAACATAGAATATTCATTTCCAACCAAGAATTCTTCAAGTACTACTTTTTTCTGACCTTTTCTAAACATCAATCGAATTTCATCTTCAGCTTCTTGATAGGATTGGGCTATTACAACACCTTTACCTGCTGCTAATCCGTCTTCTTTAATAACTACAGGTTCATCAAATTCTTTCAACCCTGCGATTGCTTCATCTGAGGTAGTATAGGTTTTGAATTTAGCAGTTGGAATATGATACTTATCCATAAATTCCATCGCATAATTTTTTGATCCTTCTAGTTGTGCTGCACGTTTGTCTGGACCGAAAATCTTTAGATTATCTTCTCTAAAGGAATCAACAATTCCTGCAACTAAAGCATCTTCAGGACCTACAAAAGTCCATTCTATATCATTATCGTAAACAAAACCCTTTAACGCATCAAAGTTCAACTCATCTATCGCTACAACTTCAATACCATCAAAAGTCATTCCTGGATTACCTGGTGCACAGTAAACTTTAGCAACTTTATCGCTTTTCAATAAAGCTTTACAAATTGCATGCTCGCGTCCACCAGAACCTACAACTAATAAATTTACGTTTTCTTTCATCTTATAACTCCATTAATTAGTGTCTAAAATGTCTTACGCCTGTGAATACCATTGCTACCCCATACTTATTAGCCATAGCGATAGAATCCTTATCTCTAATTGATCCACCAGGTTGAACTATTGCTTTAATCCCATGTTCAGCAGCATATTGAACACAGTCGTCCATTGGGAAGAATGCATCACTTGCTAACACAGCTTTATCATTTAGTGAATCGCCAGCATGCTTAATTGCTATCTTTGTAGAATCAATACGGTTAGGTTGTCCAGCTCCTATACCTAATGTTCTTTCATCGTTTGCTACAACAATTGCATTAGACTTAGTATGTTTAACTGCTTTCCAAGCAAATAATAATGTTTCTAATTGACTATCACTAGGGGCATTTTCTGTTACTACTTCCCAATTCTTAGGATTTTCATCTATAACGTCTTGTTCTTGACGAAGCAAACCACCCATAATTGAAACTGTTTCATCACGAACATCTTCGTCTTTCTTAGTAAAATCAAGTTGTAATAAACGTAGATTTTTCTTCTTGGATAATACTTCTAAAGCGTCAGCATCGAATTCAGGAGCAATTATAATTTCTAAAAATAGTTTATGCATTTTTTCTGCTGTTGCCAAATCTACTTTTCTATTTAAAGCAATTACACCACCAAAAATTGAAATTGAATCTGCTTCATATGCTCGATCCCATGCTAATTCAATATTATCAGCTTGACCTATTCCACAAGGGTTCATATGTTTCAAAGCTACAACTGTTGGTCCATCAAATTCTCTGACCGCTCTAATTGCAGCATCAGCATCACGTATGTTATTAAATGAAAGCTTTTTACCGTTTAATTGCTTAGCTTGTGTAATAGAGTATGCTTTAGGCATAGCATCTTCATAGAACCATGCTTTTTGATGACTATTTTCTCCATATCTCATTGAAGAAATCAAATCATATGTTAGTGTTAATTTTTCTGGGTTATCTTCACCAGCTTGCTTACTCAAGTAATCTGCAATTAAAGCATCATATGCTGCTGTATGTCTAAATGTTTTAGCAGATAATTTAAATCTTGTTTCTAATGAAATTTCTCCATTTTCATCTAATTCTTTCTCTAATCCTTCATAATCATCTGCATCTACAACAACTACTACATCGCGATAATTCTTAGCTGCTGAGCGTAGCATACTTGGTCCACCAATATCAATATTTTCAATAGCATTTTCTAAGGTTACTTCAGGATTTTCGATAGTTTGCTTAAATGGGTATAAGTTTACACATACTAGATCAATTGGTGTAATATTTTGTTCTTTTAGAGTTTCCATATGCTCTGGTAACTCACGTCTTGCAAGTAAACCACCATGAATATAAGGGTTCAAAGTCTTAACTCGTCCATCTAAAATTTCTGGAAAATGAGTAACTTCTTCAACAGAAATAGTCTTAATACCTGCTTCATCTAAGTATTTCTTAGTTCCACCAGTTGAAACAATTTCAAAATCATGTTCTACTAATTTCTTTACAAATGGTACTAAATTATTTTTATCAGATACACTAACTAATGCTCGTTTCATTTTTATTCTCCTTAATTGTTTGACTTACTTAACAAAACTTCGTTTAAAACTTTAGGATATATACGATGTTCACACTCATGAATTCTTTCTTCTAAGGTTTCACAAGTATCATCTTGATAAATGGGTACATGTTCTTGATATATAACTGGTCCCGAATCTAAACCAGAATCAATATAGTGCAATGTTACTCCTGTTTGATTCTTATTATGCTCTTTATGGTCAGCAAATGCTCTTTCAATAGCATGTAAACCTTGATATTCAGGTAAATATGCAGGATGAAGATTTATAATGGATCCTTCATACTCATCTAGTATTGGTTTACCAATAATTCTCATGTATCCTGCTAAAGCGATAAAATCTATTTGATGAGCTTTTAACACTTCAACAATTCGTTTTTCATAATCTAATTTATTGCCGCATTCTTTAACTGTAAATGTTTCATAGGGAATGTTAAATTTTTCAGCTCTTTTAATAACTGGAGCATTAGGATGATCACAAAAAAGCAATACTAAATTTCCAGTAATTTCTTTTTTAGCAAATTTATCTGCTAATACCTCAAAATTAGTTCCATTTCCTGAAGCAAAAATTGCTACTCTCATTACCTATGCTCCTTAATGTACAATGATTTTTTCTTCATTGCCTTTTCTTTTCCTCAAGTTTCCAATAATATAGAAATCTTCGTCTTTATCACTTAATAATTTCTTTACTGACTCTAACTTATCTTCAGATACTGCTAAAACCATACCAATACCCATATTGAAAGTTTCGTAACAATCATCTTGTGATAAATTACCTAATTTTTTGAGATATTCAAAAATTGGTAAAACTTTCCAAGAGCTTGCATCAATTTCAGCAGTTAGATCATCAGCAAACATTCTTGGTAAATTTTCAATCAGTCCCCCACCTGTAATGTGAGCTATTCCATTTACTAAATTTTCTTTTACAAGTGGTAAAACACTATCTATATAAATTCTTGTTGGTTCTAAAATTACTTCTCCGATTGTTTTTCCACCAAATTCTTCCCTTTTTTCAGATAAATCAATTTTATTATCTTTAAATAGAATTTGACGAACTAAGGAAAAACCATTTGAATGTATTCCACTAGAAGCTAAGCCTATCAAAATATCATTTTCTTGAGGATTAGCATCCGTTAACAGCTTACTTTTTTCTACAACACCAGAGGAAAATCCTGCTAAATCATATTCATCTTTCGCATACATATCTGGCATTTCAGCAGTTTCTCCCCCAATTAAGGCAGTACCCGCTTGTCTACAACCTTCAGCAACTCCAGCAACAATCTGCGCAATCTTATCTGGATCATTTTTTCCAGTAGCAATATAGTCTAGAAAATATAGAGGTTCTGCTCCTTGAGCCAAAATATCATTTACACACATAGCAACACAATCAATCCCTATAGTGTCATGCTTGTCCATCTTTTGTGCAATCAATAACTTAGTTCCTACTCCGTCAGTACCAGAAACTAATACAGGTTCTTTAATATTTAGTACACTTAAGTCAAAAGTTCCACCAAAGCTACCAATATTTCCTGTTGTTCCCACTCTTCGAGTAGACTTAACATCTTTTTTTATTTTATTAACTAGTTCATAACCCGCATGAATATCTACTCCAGCCTCTTGATAGCGACTCATTTACTTTTCCTCTCTTTCTTGTTGTGATTTCAAAGAAGTTAAGTAAGCTTCTTCATAATCATATAAAGGAGTTGGATACTTACCATCAAAATAAGCAACCGTTAATCCACCATTAGGATAATCAGCACCGCCTTTAACCGAAATAGCCTTAATTAAGGATGGTATGCTCAAAAAACCTAGACTATCTGCACCTATTAAATCTGACATTTCTTCTACAGTATGATTTGCAGCCATTAACTCTGAACGAGTTGAAATATCAATTCCATAGAAACAAGGAAACTTAAATGGTGGAGATGAAATTCGCATATGAACCTCTTTAGCTCCAGCTTCTCGCAATAATTTTACTAATTGCTTTGAAGTTGTTCCTCTAACAATTGAATCATCTACAACAACAACTCGCTTGCCTTCAACTACCCCTCTAACAGCTGACAACTTCATCTTTACTCCACGTTCACGTAATTCTTGTGTCGGTTGAATAAATGTACGAGCAATATACTGATTCTTTATTAATCCCATTTCATAAGGTAGTCCCAATTCCTCTGCATATCCAGAAGCAGCCGATAATGAGGAGTTAGGAACACCAATAACCATATCAGCATCTGCTGGTTGTTCCTTGGCTAAAAGTTTTCCCATTCTCTTTCGCGCATTATGCACAGTTACACCATGAATAATTGAATCAGGTCTGGCAAAATATATATACTCCATTGAACAAATTGATAGTTGTGTTTTATCAGTATATCTATCTATCTTCATACCATTTTTGTTGATTACAATTAATTCACCTGGCTGCACATCTCTAACAAATTTTGCTCCTACTGTATCCAACGCACAAGTTTCGCTTGCTACTACATATGCACCGTTATCTAATTGTCCTATTGATAAAGGACGAAAACCATTCGGATCCAGTGCTGCAATTAAGCTATCCTTACGTAATAGTAGGAAAGCAAATCCACCTTTTACTTCGTTTAAACTTTGCTTAAGTGCTTCAATAAAAGTGCAATTTTGTTTTTGACGAATCAAATGAATTAGAATTTCAGTATCTGAATTTGACTGAAAAACTGCTCCTCTATCTTCAAGATCTCGCTTTAAAGTTACAGCGTTAGTCAAATTACCATTATGAGCTAAAGCAACATCACCATCATGAAATCTGAATAAAAATGGTTGAATGTTATTGATAGAATTATTGCCACTTGTTCCATAACGAACATGGCCAATAGCACTATCTCCAGTTAACCTTAGTAAGTCTTTTTCGTCAGCAAATACTTTTGCTAATAATCCCCTATCGCGATGTTGATGTAGTCTATCGCCATCACTTGAAACAATTCCTGCTCCTTCTTGTTCTCGATGTTGTAAACTATGTAGACCAAAATAAGTCAATTGACTTGCATTTTCAGCTCCAAAAACTCCAAAGACTCCACACTCTTCGTTTAATCCTTTGATTTCATAAGACATGGGATTGCCTCCTCCCATAGTTTTTCTAATTCTGATACCTCTGCAACAAAGTTGTCATCTGTTAAAGTTATATCTAATTGATGATCAACTTGAACTTCACCAATTTCCGTAATATCTTCACCCATAATTTCTTCAAAGGCTGCTACATTATCTTTTGAAACACTAACAACTAATCGTCCAGGAGTTTCACTGAATAATAGTTCTTTTTTCATATCTAAACTAACTTTGATCCCCTTATCAGTTCCAAAAACCATTTCAGCTAAGCTAACACCCAAGCCACCTTCACTCAAGTCATGAGAAGATGAAACTAAACCTTGTTCCATAGTTACTAAAAGATTCTTCAAATATGAGTTAACTTTTTCTAAATCAAAATCATTTAGATCTCCAGAGATCTTATTATTTAATAATTTTTGCAATTCAGAACCATTAAAATCATTACCTGTTTTACCTACCAAGTAAAGTTTGTCACCTGTATTTTGAACAAAAGATGGTACTGTGCGATAAACATCTTTAATTAATCCAACCATACCAATCATAGCAGTAGGATAAATGGCTTCTCCGTTATTTTCGTTATACAAAGAAACGTTACCGGAAATAACTGGTGTATCTAAAGTTCTGCAAGCTTCAGCCATCCCATTAATAGATTGATGTAGTTCCCAGTAGATTTCAGGATCATTAGGATCACCATAATTCAAACAGTCAGTTATAGCTAATGGCAAAGCACCACTTGAAATAATATTTGTTGCAGCTTCTAAAACAGCTATTTTTCCACCAACTTCTGGATTTAAATAAATGAAGCGACCATTTCCATCAGTTGTCATTGCTAAAGCTTTTTTAGTTCCACGAATACGAATTACACCAGCATCGCTTCCTGGTCCTACAACTGTACTTGTTCGTACTTGTGAATCATAAGTTTCTGTAAACATCTTCTTTGAAGCAATTGTTGGTTGTTGCAATAAAGCTTCTAATGTCTCTTTTGCACTAGATAATTGTGGTACCCAAGTATCTTTATTTTTATTATCTAAAATACGTTGAGGAACTCTTTCTTCACTAGGTTCTTCTAAAACATCATCCGTTAGAGTAGATACTGGTATATTTGTAACTACTTCACCTTTATGATGTAATATGTAATCATGTCCTTCTGTTACTCTACCTATAACTACAGCTTCTAAATTGTAGTCTTCAAATAACTTTTTAACATCATTTTCATGACCTTTTTTGACACATAATAACATTCTTTCCTGGGACTCACTCAACATGATTTCATAAGCAGACATTCCTTCTTCACGTTGTGGAACCATATCTAAGTTTAATTCCATACCACTGTTAGCTTTTGAAGACATTTCACAACTAGATGAAACAATACCTGCAGCTCCCATATCTTGAATACCAACTAACCAGTCTTGGTGATTATTTGTTAATTCAATACATGCTTCCATAAGTAGTTTTTCCATAAATGGATCACCTACCTGAACAGCTGAACGTTGAGTTTCCTTATCATCAGCAAAATCTGCAGAGGCAAATGTTGCACCATGAATACCATCACGACCAGTTTTAGCCCCCACATACATAACTGCATTACCAATACCTTTAGCTTGTCCTTTTTGAATATGACTTTGATCTAAAATACCAACACTCATTGCATTTACTAAAGGATTTCCAGCATAGCAATCATCAAAAGTTATTTCTCCAGCAACAGTTGGAATACCCATACAGTTACCATAACCACCGATTCCAGCTACAACTTCATTGATAAGATACTTAGTTCTAGCATTATCAATTTCGCCAAAGTGTAATGAATCTAAGGATGCTATTGGTCTAGCTCCCATACTGAAAATATCACGTAAAATTCCCCCAACACCTGTTGCTGCACCTTCATAAGGTTCTACAACTGAGGGATGATTATGACTTTCAGCTTTGAAAACTACCGCTTGATTATCGCCAATATCTACGATACCAGCACCTTCACCAGGGCCTTGCAAAACACGTTCATTTTTATTTGGAAATAGTTTGAGCACTGGTTTAGATTTCTTATATGAGCAATGTTCTGACCACATTACAGAGAAAAGACCAGTTTCTGTATAATTAGGTAAGCGACCTAATAATTTATCACAAATATATTCGTATTCTTTTTGTGTTAAGCCCCATTCTAGATAAACCTTTTGTTCTTTTATTTGTTCAGGTGTTAATTCCTTATTCATATTAGCCTTTTACCTTTCCTTCTTCTAGTAATGATTTGAATACCCTTAAGCCATCTTCATTGCCTAATAACATTTCAACAGCTCTTTCAGGATGTGGCATCATTCCTAAAACATTTCCTTGCTTATTTGTAATCCCAGCAATATCATTCAAACTACCATTAGGATTTTCTTTTGAATATCTAAAAACAACTTGTCCATTTTCTTCAAGCTCTGCTAATAATTCTTCGTCTGCATAATAACTTCCATCAGCGTGAGCAATAGGTAAGTTTATTTTTTCTCCTTTTTTATATAAAGAAGTAAATGGTGTATTAGTATTTTCAACAGTTAATTCTACTGTTTTACATACAAACTTCAAACTGTTATTTCGCTTCAAAGCTCCTGGTAATAGACCAACCTCTGTTAAAATTTGGAATCCATTGCAAGTACCAAAAACTGGCTTACCATTTTTTGCAAATTCTATTACTGCTGGCATAATAGGTGAGAACCGTGCTATTGCACCACAACGAAGATAATCACCATAAGAGAATCCTCCTGGTAACATTACAGCATCAAAACCATCTAAGTTATCTTGCTTATATGAAACATATTCAACATCTGCATCACATACAGTGTGTAATGCTTCGTATAAGTCTATATCACAATTTGAGCCAGGAAAAACAATAACTGCTATTTTCATTAATCTTCCTCCATAATTTCATAACGATATGTTTCAAGATTAAAGTTCACCAATAATTGTTCTGAAATTTCTTTTACAGATTCTCCAACTTCTTTTTCTCTACTATCAATAGTTACATCGAAAAATTTTCCCACTTTAATTTCTTTTACTTCATTATGTCCTAAAGAATGAACAGCTTCAGTAATTGTTTCTCCTTGTGGATCAAAAACAGATTGCTTATATGTTACGAAAATACGTACCTTTGTCATGGTGTTGTGTTCCTCCTATTATTTGTTTAACACTTTCTTCAAACGATTTAATACTTCTTCATATACAGGTGTTAAGTCACCAATATCTCTACGATAGACATCTTTATCTAAATGACGATTATCCTCTAAATCCCATAAACGACAATTATCTGGAGAAAATTCATCAGCTAAAACTAATGTACCATCTTCTAAAGTTCCAAATTCGAGCTTAAAATCAACTAATTTCATTCCTGCTTGTTTAAATAAATCTGTCAATAATGCATTTACTTTTCTAGATAAATCCCAGATTCTATTTAAATCTTCCTTAGTAGCAATTTCTAATGCTAATGCCTGTGACTCGTTAATGAATGGATCATCTAATTCATCACTCTTGAAGTACATTTCTTCTACAGGTTTATTGAATTTCTTTCCTTCTTCCACTCCATATCTAGTTGAAAAATGTCCTGCCGCAACATTTCGTGTAACTATCTCAAGTGGGAAGATTTTAACTTTTTTTACTAATTCTTCGTTCTCAGAAATCTTCTTTATAAAATGTGTAGGAATGTCATTCTTTATCAAATATTCAAAGATTAAACTTGAAATTTGATTGTTAACATGACCCTTACCTTTAATGACATCCTTTTTCTTACCATTGAGTGCAGTAGCCTGGTCCATATACACTACTCTTAATACATTTTCATCTTCTGTACTCCACATTTGCTTAGCTTTACCTTCATATAACAGTTCAGACATTATTCTATCTCCTTATTGTTCGTCTTTTAAACAAAAAACATATTTTATAAACCTTACAAACCATATATTATCAATTAAACACGAATAATGCAACAAATAAAATGAACTTTATTTTTAAAAAACGATTTCATTTTTAACGAAAAATACAATAATTGAGTCTATTATATAAACTCCATCTTTTATATATTACGTATAATTAAGTTTATATAAAGACTTATAATACGTTTTTTAATTAACAAACATATATAATATGATAATTCGCAAAAAAATGACGTTATAAAGATTTCTTCAATCTTTATAACGTCATTTATACTAATTATTTTCCAAATAATTAACTGCATCATTAAATGATCTTACTGGAACAATTTTCATTTTTGTATGAATTTCTTTTGCAGTCTCAACTGCTTCTTCATAATTTGATTTGGCATTCGGGTCATACTTTTTAACCACTTTACTTACAGGATTATCAGGAGCAAAGAATATTTTAGCATGTGCTTTAGAAGCGGAGATAACCTTCTTGTCAATTCCACCAATATCTCCAACTTTTCCATCTGCATCAATAGTACCTGTACCTGCAACATCTCTACCTTTTAATAAGTCTTTTTTCGATAATTGCGAATACATTTGTAAAGACAACATTAAACCTGCAGATGGGCCTCCTATCCCTTCCATATTAGCGGATATCTTTTCATTGGTTTTTACTTTCGAACGGTTAGCCAGTGTTATCCCTATACCTGTTCTCTTAGTTTGTGGTAATTTCATTGTCTTACCAATAGCCTTATGATTCTTTCCATCACGCTGATAAGTGATAGTTACTTTTTCTCCGGCTTTAATTTTTGCTAAAGCATTTTGATATCCTGTAGCATTACTATAATGCTTTCCATTAACGTTTGTTATTGTATCGCCAACTTGAATTTTATTCTTAAAATCGGATTTATCTAAGACAGACATAACATATATTCCAATATATTTTTGGCTAACTTCTTTCCCTGCATGTTTTAAGGCCACATATTTGGCAGAGTTCACTGCATCTTGCATATAATATTCTTGAATTCTGTCAAATTCTGCATCTGAACTACCACCCGTCATTTCTTCAGCTGACACTCTATCAATATGTTTTTGCGAAAAACTCCATAAGTATGTTAGTGGTGTTGCTTTTTGAACAGCAACATAAACTAGCATGAAATCACCTTTTTGTTTATTAGTCTTTCCATTAACCGTTACATATTGATTAATACTTTCAGCTGCACCTGGCTGCTCTAAGTAAACAGGAATTGGTAAAAACATTAAAATAGCTACTATTACCAATATAGTTAAAGTAACAATGTATTTATTTACTTTTTTCAATTCTTAACCTTCTTTCTTAATGCCTCAATAACATTATCTGGCACCGTCCCAACCAATTTGTCTAAATTAAACTGTGAAATTTCTCTAACTAAGGTTGAAGAAATAAAACTTACTTCTGGATTTGAAAATAAAGTAATTGTTTCAATATCACTATCTAACTTTTTATTCATTAAAGCTATTTCTTGTTCATATGTGAAATCTCTTGTATTTCTAATTCCACGAATAATCGCATCAGCATTAAATTTTTTTACTACATTGATAGTTAAATCAGTTTGAATAAGCTCAACTGATACATTACTAAATTTTGATAATGCTTCAGTGACTAGATGATATTTTTCTTCAGGAGTAAATAATGAGTGTTTACTAGTATTATTGGAAATAACTACTACAACTTGATCAAATAACTTACTTGTACGACTAATTAAATCCATATGACCATTTGTAATAGGATCAAAACTTCCTGGAAAAATAACTTTCATTACTATTCACCGCCTTCAAACTCATAGATATTTAGTTGTGTAATCCCATAATCTGCTTTTTTTATCCACTTAAATCCTGATATTTCATCTGGTAAATTAGCTTCCTGATCTGTCTCACACACAATAATCGCGTTTTTATTAAGTAAAGATAATTCTGCTAATTTTAACATCATTTCTACTATTTTTTGTTCCTTATAAGGTGGATCAAAATAAACTAAATCATAACTCAATTGCTTTTTAGCTAGCACATGAATTATTTTATTAGCATCCCCCTTTATGATTTTAAATTTTTCTGAATGCTTTGTTACTGCTACATTTTCTTTAATAGTTTTTATTGCTTGATATTGTCTATCTATAAGGGTTGCTTCTTCAATACCACGAGAAACTCCCTCAATACTTAATCCACCACTTCCAGAAAATAGATCTAACGACTTTCCACCTTCAAAATATGGACCAATAATATTAAACATTGCTTCTTTAACTTTATCTGTAGTTGGACGAGTTTTCATTCCTGAAACTGCCTTTAGACGTCGTCCACCATATTCACCTGCTACAATTCTCATTCTAATTACCTCAATCAAAATCTTCTAAATTTTCTCTTGCTGTACCTCTAACTTGTTCTAAATCCTTATCAATTTCTTTACGAGGTGAAATTTCAACCTTCGATACAAATTTCATGCTTTTTAGTTTATGCAAAGCTTCATTAACATCCTCAGCGTTCATATAAATTAAAACATATTTCATCTTTCGAGATACATAGTGAATAGTTCCAAATTTCCGTAATTGTTTACTTTGTTTTAAATGTTTCAAATAAACAATTACTCCCTGGCGTTCTACTCTTTTAAATTCCATTATTTTACACACCTCACTTTAAAATAAAAGTTTTCAGGTTTTAATACAATCATATCAAATTATACTTGATATATGCTAAAAATTCAGTGAAAAAATCTTTTAATTCCATATGAAATTAAAAAAGTGAGAAGAAACTTCTTCCCACTTCTAAAATGATTATTAGTTTTTGTCCAATTCCAATAATAAATCTTGACTTTCAAGAACATCGCCATTTTTAACATATACATGACTAACTTTTCCATCAAATGGAGCCTTAATTGTTGTTTCCATCTTCATAGCTTCAGTAACAATTAATGCTTCACCCTTCTTAACTTCTTGACCCTTTTGTACTAATACTTCTAGTACTGATCCACTTAAAGTTGCACCTATATGACTTTCATTAGTTGGCTCTGCTTTAGGAATCTTCTTAATCTTAGCTTCCTTACTCTTATCATGAACAATAATTTGAATATTTTGACCATTTAATGAGAAAAATAAGCTACGATTTCCTTCCTCATCAGCTTCTGAAACAGAATCTAGACGAATTATAATACTACGTCCTGGTTTAAAGTCAACATGAATTGTTTCCCCTTCACGCATTCCTTGATAGAAAGTAATTGTATCTAAATCATGCATAGAACCAAAACGTTTTACGTTGTTAATATAATCTATGAAGACTTCTGGATATAGGATATAACTTAAAACTTCTTCCTTTGTAGGATTACGTTTAATCTTATCTTTTAATTCATCAGCTACTTCATCAAAGTCAACTGGCTTAGCTAAACTACCTGGGCGCACTGTGATTGGCTTCTTACCTTTAAGCACAAGTTCTTGCAGTTTCTTAGGAAATCCACCAACTGGTTGGCCCAAATCGCCTGCAAAGAAATCTACAACTGATTTAGGAAAATCTAAAGTTTTACCTCTTTCAAAGATTGACTTTTCGTCTAAATTATTTTGAATCATAAAGATTGCAAAATCACCCACAACTTTTGAACTTGGAGTAACTTTAATGATATCACCTAATAACTTATTAACAGTTCTGTACATTGACTTAACTTGTTCAAAATCATCAATACCTACTGCCTTTGCTTGTTGTTGTAAATTAGAATATTGTCCACCCGGCATTTCTGTTTGATAAATATCCGTTTGTGGAGATGTAGTTCCATTCATAAAGTCTTGATAGAATGGCTTAATTCCACTCCAATAACGATTCAATGTTTCAACATTATCAATATTTAGTTCTGGCTGACGAGCGTTCCCTTCTAATGCGTAATACAAACTACTCATACTTGGTTGACTTGTTGTACCAGAAAGTGAACTAGTTGCAACATCAATAATATCAACTCCACCGCGAACAGCTTGCACATATGTTGCTACACCATTACCTGTTGTATCATGTGTATGTAAATGTATTGGCACATTAACTTGTTCTTTCAATGTACTAATTAATTCATAAGCAGCATTTGGTTTTAGAAGTCCTGCCATATCTTTAATACCGATAATATGCGAACCCATTGCTTCTAATTCCTTAGCTAAGTTGACATAGTAGTCTAAACTATACTTATTATTCTCAGGAGTTAAAATATCTCCAGTATAACACATTGTCCCTTCTGCTATCTTTCCAGCATCGCGAACAAACTCTATACTCTTTTCCATTTGATCTGTCCAGTTAAGACTATCGAAAATTCTAAATACATCAATTCCATGTTTTGCACTTTCATTGACAAATTCTCTTAATACATTATCAGGATAATTCTTATATCCTACAGCATTAGAACCTCTCAATAGCATTTGTAGCAAAGTATTAGGCATTTTCTCACGAATAATATCTAATCTATCCCATGGGCTTTCATTTAAGAAACGATACGCTACATCAAAAGTAGCTCCACCCCAAACCTCAGCAGAAAATACATGAGGTAAAGCTGTATCATATTTTTCAATTACCGGAAGCATATCTTTAGTACGCATTCTAGTTGCAAATAAACTTTGGTGGGCATCTCTCATTGTTGTATCTGTTATTAATACCTTTTCTTGTTTATTTACCCAATTGGCTAAAGCATCAACTCCACCATTATCAAATACTGATTTTGCATTTTCTACTTTACTTTCAGATACAAAATTCTTATCCAATTTAATATCAGGGACAAATACTTTACGATGATGTTTTGTGCCTGGGAATCCGTTAACAGTAACATCACCAATATACTTCAATAATTGGTTATTATTGTTACTGCTACGATTAAATTCAAATAACTCTGGTGTGTTATCAATAAATGTAGTGCGTGCATCGCCTGCAACGAAAACAGGATGGTTCAACACGTTACGCATGAATTTAATATTTGTTTTAACACCTCGAATTCTAAATTCATTAAGCACTCTGTTCATACGCTTAATAGCTTCTTTAAAGTTTCGTGCTTGAACACAAGCCTTAACCAATAAAGAATCATAAAAAGGTGTTATTACTGCTCCAGCATATACATTACCACCATCTAGGCGAACACCAAAACCACCTGGTGAACGGTATGTTTCCAATTTACCTGTATCTGGCATAAAATTATTTTCTGGATCTTCAGTTGTAATACGACATTGGATTGCTATACCTTGGCTTGTTAATTCTTCTTGTTTTGGTAACTCTAAATCATTATACAAGTCTTTACCTTCAGCAATTTGAATTTGTGATTGTACAATATCAACACCTGTGATCATTTCTGTAACAGTATGTTCTACTTGAACACGTGGATTTACTTCAACAAAGTAAAAATCATCTTCAGTTACTAAAAATTCTACTGTTCCAGCATTATAGTAGTTTACAGATTTCGCCAAATTAACTGCAGCTTCACAAATTTCTTTGCGACGTTCTTGTGACAAAGTTATGCTTGGGGCAAATTCTATAACCTTTTGATTACGACGTTGTACAGAACAGTCTCTTTCAAAAAGATGCATTACATTTCCATGTTTATCTGCTAAAATTTGAACTTCTATATGTTTAGGGTTAACAATCATTTTTTCAACATAAAGTTCATCATCACCAAATGATTGGTTAGCTTCACTTCTAGCGCGTTCATATGCCTCGCGTAATTCTTCTTTACGTTTAACAATTCTCATACCACGGCCACCGCCACCCATTGCTGCTTTAATCATAATAGGATAACCGTGTTTATCTGCAAACTTTTCAACATCTTTAAGTGATTTTACTGGATCATTCGTTCCCGGAATAGTATGTAAACCAGCAGAATTAGCAACATTACGAGCTTCTACTTTATCACCAAAAATACGTAGATGTTCCACTGATGGTCCAATAAATGTAATTCCATTTTCTTCACATTTTTGAGCAAATTCTTCATTTTCAGCTAAAAATCCATAACCTGGATGAATTGCATCAGCATTGGTCATTTTAGCTATTCGAATTATGTCATTGATATCTAGATAAGCTTCAATAGGTTTTTTACCACTACCTACTAAGTAAGCTTCATCAGCTTTAAAACGATGAACACCATATTCATCTTCCTTGGCATAAATAGCTACCGTTTTTAATCCTAGTTCATGACATGCTCTAATAATACGAATTGCAATTTCGCCACGATTAGCAATTAATACTTTTTCCACTCGTCTTCACTCCTATTCCGAAAACTTAAACTATTTCTTCAACTCCATATTTAAAAACATGTTTCTTGCTGTATGTCTCTTCTCATTTGCTGAAATATTCATTACCATTCCTAAAGCCATAGACAATACCACCATACTTGAACCACCATAAGAAATAAAAGGCAATGTAACACCTGTAATAGGTAGTAGTCCATTAACAGCGCCAATATTAAATATTGATTCTACTGTAAAAAATGTCGCTACTCCGTAACAAACTAAGGTATTGAAAGTATTATTAGATCTTATACCAATCAAAATTATTCTTAAAATTATAAAAAATAGTAACCCTAAAACCACTAAAACTCCTATAAATCCTAGTTCTTCTGCAATGATTGCCAATATAAAATCTGTATAGGGTTCTGGTAAATATCCTCTTTTTTGAATACTATTTCCCAGTCCTACTCCAAACAATCCTCCGTTACTGATAGCGTAAAAAGAATTAACTAACTGTTTACCACTTGTAGTTGCATATGTAAATGGATCAAAATAACCCTCAAAACGCTTATACATATACTCAACTTTACTTCCCTTAAATGGATTAATTGCATGGATAGCCATAACTGTAAGTGCTATTATTGAAATTGCTACTCCCAAAATTCCTATACTTGCTCTCCAATTTTTAGAATTGGCCAAAATAAGAACTAAACAAATTGCAGCACAAATTGTAGCGCCACCAGTATCAGGTTCAATTGCAATTAAGGCCAAAATTGGTAAGATATTTACTGCCAAATTTTTTCGCGTAGTCGTACGTTTATGTTTTCCTAAATAAATATCAGCTTCTCTTTTTGAAAAAGCTTTAGAAATCGCAACTACCAAGTAAAGCTTAGCTATCTCTGCTGGCTGAATACTAAATGAACCTAATGTAATCCAACCGTTAGCACCATTAATAGCACCAAATAAAAACTTAGCCATCATCAGGAGAATTATTACAGTCCAATATCCAAATCTTAGGACATTTTTACTAACCCAAAATTTTGGATTCATATGACTAAAAATTAAAGTTAATGTAATCCCTATTCCAACAAAAATTATTTGCTTAAAGAGATAAGAAGTTGCTTTAACTCCGACATAAGTAAGGTTAATCGCACTAGCAGAGTAAACCATTACAATGCCAATAAGACATAAAATTAAATACGGTATAAATAATCCATAGTCGAAATATTTTAACTTTTCTTTTAACTTATTCTTCATTATCAATTCTTCAAATCCTTAACGATTTAAATTCCTCCTTTACCCTTAGATTTATTATAACATAACGTAATACTATGCAATAAAATGATTCTATAAGAAAAGTATAAAGAATTAGATAATTCGCAAGTTAACGATATTTTTATCATATAAGTCTTTATTTTTTCGCATTTAAATGACTTAACACTATTATGTTAGCATATATTTTCGCTTTTATCAGTATTAATATAAAGATAATCAAAAAATAAACTACAAAAAAAGATAGGGTATAAAACCTATCTTTCTTAAATTAATTATGAAATTACATTAAACCAATAACGTGTGCAATAATACCTACAATGAAAATTCCCAAGATGATAACAATTGGAGAAACTTTCTTCTTCAATAACCACATACATAAGAATGTTAGAAGTAAAGCTGCTAAACCAGGAATTAATTGATCCAAGTTATCTTGCAATGTTGTAACTTTAATCTTATCTAAGGACATGCCCTTACCCATATTCCATTGAGTTAGAACTTCCTTGATTCCTTTAGCACCACTAGGAATGTGATCCCAGTCAATGTAACCACCTTTTTGCACAGGAGTCTTTGAAACAACTGGTGTAAATTTAATACTTACCCAACGTTCAATTAAAGCACCTAGAACAAACATACCCATCATGGCAGCACCACGAGTAACTTTTTGCAATAATCCACCAGAAAGATCGTCTGTGATCTTAGAACCTGCACGGTAACCAAATTCTTGTGTATACCATAAGAATGCAATACGTAGAACATTCCAAAGTACGAAGAATAAGATAGGTCCAACAATGTTTCCTGAAATAGCTAAGGAGGCACCTAATGCACCAATAATAGGACGAGCTGTAAACCAGAATACTGGATCACCAACACCAGCCAATGGTCCCATCATACCAACTTTAACACCGTTAATAGCAACATCATCAACTGGAGCACCATTAGCACGATCTTCTTCAAGAGCTAATGTAACACCTAAAATAGGAGCTGCTAAATATGGATGAGTATTAAAGAATTCCAAGTGACGCTTTAAAGCTGCAGCACGATCTTCTTTAGTAGTGTATAATTTCTTTAAAGCTGGAATCATCGAGTAAGCCCAGCCACCATTTTGCATACGTTCGTAGTTCCATGATCCTTGAAGGAATGTTGAACGCCAACAAACAGCCATACGATCTTTTTTACTTAATGTAACTTTCTTTTCAGCCATTATACTCTTCCTCCTTCATCTTAGTAGTCATCTAAAATATCGCCAAGTGGATCTCCAGTATTGCTTGAACCACCATTGCCTGAACCACCCTTAGATTCTAATTCTAAGTAGATTAAAGCAAAAGCAATACCTAAAGCACCAATAGCAATTAATGTCAATTGAGAAACTGCAGCAATAACAAAACCAATGATGAAGAATGGCCATACTTCACGAGATGCCATCATATTGATAACCATAGCATAACCTACGGCAACAACCATACCACCACCGATTGCCATACCATCTGTTAACCAAGCTGGCATTGATTCTAGGAATGAACGTACAGCACTTGTTGGAATAACTAATAAGAATGCAGCTGGTAATGCGATACGTAAACCTTGTAATAGTAAGGCAATAAATTGCCAAACTTCAATACCGCGGAAATTACCTTTTTCAGCTTCTTTATCCATAATGTGAATAATAGCAACAGAAATTGTACGAACAATCATTGTTAAGAATAGACCAGCAACAGCTAAAGGAATAGCAACAGCAATAGCTGTACTGATTCCTGCTGTACCTTGACCACCTTTAACCAAAATAATAGCAGATGCAACAGCAGCCAAAGCAGCATCAGGAGCAACAGCAGCCCCAATGTTAGCCCAACCTAAAGCGATCATTTGCAAAGATCCACCTAACATAATTCCGGCAGTTAAATTACCTGTAACTAAACCAATTAATGTACATGCAATTAATGGTTGATGGAATTGGAATTGATCCAAAATACCTTCCAATCCTGCAAAGAACGCTACAATAACAACTAAAATCATTGAAATAGCAGACATGAGATATTTCCTCCTTAATTTTAATTACCTTGATTTACAAGGTCTTGTGCCTTCTTTAATAAGTTATCCATATTTTCTGGAGAACTAGAAGGAACTTTGCGGACATCAAATTTTACGCCCAATTTCTTGAGTTCATTAAATGTATCAATATCCTTTTGATCCATAGCAAGAACTTGGTTAACGTTAACCTTGCCATCGCTATAAGCCATTGAACCAACGTTGATTTCTTTGATATCAACGCCACCTTTAATTGCTTCAAGAGCATCTTGAGGTGTTTCAAATAAAAGCATTGCCTTTGTGTTACCAAAACGAGGATCTTTAGCTACTTCAATCATCTTCTTAATTGGAACAGTATTAGCATGTACACCACTTGGGGCAGCTTGAGCAATCATGTTCTTACGTAATTTATCTTTAGCAACACTGTCAGATACAACAATGATGCGATTTGGATTCATTGCTTTAGTCCATCCTGTAGCAACTTGTCCATGAAGTAAACGTGTATCAATACGTGCTAAAACATATTTGATCTTACCATCACCGATAACAGTGCCTTCAGGAATAGCTCCAGTTGGTTGACCAGAAGCTGCTGCTTGTTTAGGTGCTTCTTTAGGTTGTAATGATTCAGGCATTACTTTAACACCATCTTTAGCTGTTTCAATAATATGAGCAGCAATTTCATGTGCAGACTCCATAGAGAAACGTGATGCATAAGCTTCGATAACCATTGGCAAGTTCATGCCTGCAACAATTGCCCACTTATCTTTGTGTTGTTCAACCAAGTTGTTTGCTTGATTGAAAGGAGTTCCTCCCCAAAGATCAACCAAGAAAAGGATTTCATCTTGATTATCAAAAGATTCAATAGCCTTTTCCATCTTAGCACGCACATCATCTGGACCTTCATCAGGCTTTAAAATAACATGTGCTACGTTTTCTTGCTTGCCAAAAATCATTTCACCAGATTGATAAATACCATCGGCAAAGCCACCATGACTAGCTAGGATAATCCCTACCATTTGTCTTACCTCCTATAAAATAAAGTGAAACCACATCTCCAAACTAATAAAGCCTTTTCATTCAATAGCAAAAAATAAAAACATTATAAGTGCTCATGTTGGAAATGTTGTTCCCTTGAAAACACTTACTATAATATCATGAAATGTGATTATTGTCATCAATTTCTTTAAAAATAATTAAAAATAATCAAAAAAACTTAGTTTCTAATTGTTTCTTAACTTAAACATGTGATTGGTACGTCCCAATTAAGAAAACGCTTTATGTCGCGTAAATACATTGTGTATCAAACATTTCATCAATCTAATGCTTTACTTCTATACATTATAGTTACTTATATTATTATAATTTTATATCCGTATAAATAAGAAAAAGCCCGTAAATACTTACGAGCTTTTTTCTATATTATTCTGTTGCTTTCTTAGCTTTTTTAGCAGCCTTTTCACGCGCATTTGTTTCCAAAATACGTTTACGTAAACGTATGGATTCTGGTGTAATTTCTAGAAGTTCATCTTCATTCAAGAATTCTAGAGATTCTTCCAATGTCAAATGTGTTGGTTTCTTAATTGTTGCTGTTTGGTCTTTTGTAGCAGAACGAACGTTAGTCATGTTCTTACCCTTTGTAACGTTGACAGAAATATCACGTTCACGTGAAGATTGACCTATAATCATACCTTCATAAACTTCTGTACCTGGATCTACAAAAATAGTTCCACGACCTTCAACACCCATAATTGCATATGTTGTTGTTTTTCCTTGATTAATTGATACTAATGCTCCATTACGACGACCTGGTTCCCATCCTCTAATAACTGGTTTATATTCAGAGAATGTATGGTTTAAAATACCGTATCCACGAGTCATTGACAAGAATTGTGAATCGTATCCAATTAAGCCACGTGTTGGCGTAGAGAATTCTAAACGTGTTTGACCATTATTACCAGTTTCCATGTTCAACATTTCACCTTTACGTTGAGCCATAGAATCAATAACCGCACCAGAATATTCATCAGGTGTATCAATAACAACACTTTCAAATGGTTCAGAAAGCTTACCATCAATTTCTCGATAGATTACCTTAGGACGAGATACAGCTAATTCGAATCCTTCACGACGCAATGTTTCAATTAAGATAGATAAATGTAATTCCCCACGACCTGATACAGTCCAAGCATCTGGAGATTCTGTATCTTCAACTTTTAATGAAACATCAGTATGAAGTTGAACTTTCAATCTATCTTCTAGCTTACGTGCAGTAACATTATCACCTTCACGTCCAACAAATGGAGATGTGTTAGTCATAAATGTCATTTGTAATGTAGGAGGATCAATACGAAGCAATGGTAATGCTTCTGGATGATCAACAGGACATACAGTTTCACCAACGAAAATATCTTCCATACCAGAAACTGCAATTAAATCGCCAGCTTTAGCTTCTTGAATTTCCAAGCGTTTCAAACCAAAGAAACCAAATAACTTGGTTACACGGAAGTTCTTTTGAGAACCATCAAGTTTCATAACTGTTACTTGATCACCAACTTTGATCTTTCCACGGAATACACGACCAATACCTACACGACCAACAAATTCGTTATAATCAAGCATTGCCACTTGGAATTGAAGTGGTTCATCTGAGTTATCAATAGGAGCAGGAATCGTATTGATAATTGTATCAAAAATTGGATTCATTGTATGTTCTTGTGTCTCAGGATCAGAATCAAGAGAAGTTGTACCATTCATTGCAGAAGCGTAGATAACTGGGAAATCTAATTGATCTTCATCTGCTCCTAATTCAATGAATAAATCCAATACTTCGTCTACTACTTCTTCTGGACGAGCACCTGGACGGTCAATTTTATTAATAATAACAATTGGTGTTAAATGTTGTTCAAGAGCTTTCTTCAATACAAAACGAGTTTGTGGCATAGTACCTTCAAATGCATCAACAATTAAAAGTACACCATCAACCATTTTCATGATACGTTCAACTTCTCCACCAAAGTCAGCGTGTCCAGGTGTATCTAAAATATTAATTTGTTTATCTCCATACTTAACAGCTGTATTCTTGGAAAGAATTGTAATACCACGTTCCTTTTCAAGATCATTGGAATCCAAAGCACGATCGCCAATGTCAGTATGTTCATCTAATGTATCTGATTGCTTAAGTAATTCGTTAACTAAGGTTGTTTTACCGTGGTCAACGTGGGCAATAATTGCAACGTTACGAATATCTTCACGTCTTTTCAAAGCTATTTCTTCCCTTCAAAAAATTTTTTAGCACAAAAAGCTTTCATTAATTCATGAAAACAAATTACTCTACTTTCATTTACTTATATTAAAAATGCTGTGGTTCAACCACAGACTTACTCTTATCTATATAGAAATGAGTTTTGTAATATCTTTTTCAGCATTCTTTGTAGCTACTAATACAACTTTTGATGATAACATATTAGTTTCTTTTACGTCAATTGTTTCAACAACTAAATCTAATGTTTCAGCTAAAATTTTTCCAGCAGCCAAATCCCAAGGGCGTAATGCTGACGCATAACAAATACATCTTCCTGTTAAAACATTAATAAATTCTAGACCAGCACAACCGTACATTCTTAAACCAGCACTAGCATCTACTACTCTTCTAAAACCATAGCTATCATTCATGACAAAAGGTCTACAAAGTTGTACTAAACCTTCACTTAAAATACTATCTGTTGGAGTTGCAAGCTGATAATCGTTGCAATAAACGGCATCATATACCGGTCCACCCCAATATAGTTCATCCCTTATAATGTCATATATATATCCTAAAAGCGGACGGTTATTATAATATACGGCAATCATACTTGCAAAATTACGCTTTTGCTTAACAAAATTCATCGTACCGTCAATTGGATCTAAAATAAAAACTAGCCCTTCCATATTTGTAAGCGGATGTATTTTTGAAGTTTCCTCTCCTAAAATCTTAGCTTCTGGGTATGCATTTTGTATTTGTTGAATATAAAATCTCTCAACCTCTTTATCAACATTCGTCACTAAATCTGTCGGTCCACTTTTCGTTTCAACATCCAAGCTTAAATTGAAACTATCTAATATTATTTCCCGAGCTTTTCTTAGCCAATCTTTAACGTTAGCATCAATGCCTTGAAAATCTCTCATAAAATTCCACTATCCTTTTACAAATTTTTTCTCGTTTTCTTTAACTTTCTTTACTGATTGATAAATACTATAACCCGAAAGTTTTTCATATTCTCTATCTAGACTTTTTTGAAGCATTTTAGATGGGGCTACTTTCAAAAAATCTTGATATTTCTCCAGAAATTTCTCCCTATTCACCCCATTAGTATTATATTTTTCAACTTCTGCATAAAATTCACAAGCAATTATAATTTCCTCCGTACTCCAATCAGGTAGTAACGGATAACTGTAATTTTCTTTTACCATTTGTTAAACCTCATCTTAATTTATATCTATCTAACTCATCATTAATAGCTTTTTTTACCTCATTTAAAGCATCTTGCTCATCTTCTGTATAATTCACTTTTATTAATTCTATAACTCCCATCTTTCCAACTAATACAGGTGAACTATAACTTTCAATCTCTTCATTCCTACTATGAACCAGAGGTATTATAAACTGTTCGGAAGTATCCATCGCCATTAATATCTTATTTAATACAGAAGAAAAAATTAACTTTCGAGTCTTTTCAGCTAATCCTTTATACTCTTTAGATATCTCTTGCATATTTTTTATACTAAACATATTTTTTTCTTGCACTATTAAACTCATAAGTGATGCTTCAGCGACTCTACCCTTACTCCACAAAACAAAAGACTTATCTCTAGTTCCAATTACACTCGTCTGAATATAATTACTATTAATTCCTAATTTCTTTGCAACCATTCTAGCTACAACTTCTGATTCTATAGAAGTTCCTAATCCCAACACTTGTCTAGATGAAAGCCCTGTGTATTTTAAAATTTCATTAATCAATAAATAGTCCTTATTACTATCTAATACAACTATACCATTAAATCCATTGGCTACAGCTTCAGTGACCACTTTTTGGATCCAACTATTCTTTTGAGCAAAATTATCTCTATCCACATCAATTGAAAGTAGCATCATGTCAATTTCATCCCAATTTACAGTTTCATTTATATAAAAATAAAAATTAGGTGATAGCAGACGTGAACACTCTACCAAATTATTTATTTCATCCTGAATATCAGTATCATTAATTTGCCAATTAAAATATAACTTAGTGTTATTATTTATGCCTATTTTCAGAAAGTCCAGTACGCTTTCATTATATCCATAATATACTATCTTCTGCATTAATCATTTTACTCCTTTCTTTATATTTTATTACTACTATTCTACCATATAATTAGATATAGTAACTTTTTTTGACTTAAAACTATTAATATGCTATTACAGAAAAATTGTGATATCATAAGTGTATTAAATCATATTATTGGAGGTCTTTTCTGTTGATTACAATGGATAACATTATTCGTGATGGAAATCCAACTCTAAGAGCCAGAGCAAAAGCTATCGAATTTCCATTAAGCGAAGAAGATAAAAAATTAGCACACGATATGATGGAGTTTCTCGAAAATAGTCAAAATCCTGAAATTGCCAAAAAATATCATCTTCGTGCGGGTGTTGGTTTAGCAGCTCCTCAAGTAGATGTTTCTAAAAGAATGACTGCTGTTTTGGTTCCAGGTATTGAAGATGATGACGAACCAATTTTTAAACATGTTCTGATCAATCCTACAATTTTAAGTGAATCCGTTCAATTAGCAGCACTTGGTGAAGGTGAAGGTTGCCTTTCAGTTGATCGTGATATTCCAGGATATGTCCCTCGACACGATCGTATTAAACTTCGCTGGTATGACCTAGATGGAAATAAGCATGTTGAAAGACTTCGTGACTACCCTGCAATTGTAGTTCAACATGAAATTGATCACTTAAATGGTATTTTATTCTATGATCATATTAATAAGGAACAACCTTTAACCGTTCCAGAAGGTACTATTATTTTAGAATAAAATAAATCTCAAAAATAATTTTATACAAGCAAAAGATCGATAAAGATTAATGTTTTAATAACTTAATCTTTATCGATCTTTTATTTTTTACTTGATGATTCTCCACTATTTCTTAAAACCAGGCTCTAACTTTTCAATATCATTTAAATACTTATACGTTGCCTCATTCATTATATACGCTACATCTATATGCAGTATATTTTCTAGCTGCCAAATATCTGATACTATAAATGGAGGTTTATTAGCCATATTTTGAATTTTTTTCTGTTTTGCATAATCAAATAATTTCTTTTCTAGTAATTCCTTCAAAGCATTTAGTTTCTCACTGGAAAATTTTTGATTCTGAATCAATTCTACTGAATATTCAAAAACCATCACATCTTTTCCCCAAACGTCAGATACTACTGCTATATCCCTTATATTTTTGTGATTATTCTGATTAAACCATTCTAGATCTATCTCATTTATCGATTTATACATAGCGTCGTCAGTAAGCTTTCTACTTCTTGCTTGTAATCTTTTCAATTCCTTGTTTTTTATGTAATACTGTATAACAACAATAATTACAATGAAAACTATCGCAGTTAATATAACTAACCAAAATTTCATATCATCAGCCTCTTTCTACAAAGCTTCCTCATTTTTAAGTATATCACAGTCTATTGTCTAATTTTTATATGTTTTGTCTAAGTTCTATACTTAATTTGCTTGTTATGCTAAAATGTACTTAACTATTGTGTAAAGCAATCTTTGTTCGGTTAAATAATTTTTTGTTATACACTATTGTGTAAATTCATTTTAAAGGAGAAGTTTTAATGACTTTTAAAGTATATTATCAACCATCAAAAAAATCTAATCCAAAGCGTGAAAATACTCATGTTATGTATTTTGAAGCTAAAGACGAAGTTGAAGCTCGTCATCTTGTTGAAACACATTTTCCAGAATGCAATGTTGAATTTATTGAAGCTTTGGACGAAGCTACACTTGAATATGAAAAACAAAGTGTTAACTTCAAACTCACGGAGTTTTAGTTAAATGAAAAAACTAAATGTTAAAAATAATGAGACTGCTGTTTTTGCAATCGGTGGTCTTGGAGAAATTGGAAAGAATACTTACGGTATCCAATTTCAAGATGAAATCATCGTAGTGGATGCTGGTATCAAATTTCCAGAAGATGATTTGTTAGGTATTGATTATGTTATACCTGACTACTCATATTTAATTGCAAATCAACAAAAAATTAAAGCTTTAGTTATCACACATGGACATGAGGATCATATTGGCGGTATTCCTTATTTACTACAAAAAATAAATGTACCTGTCTATGCTGGCCCTCTTGCACTTGCATTGATTAAAAGCAAACTAGAAGAACATGGACTACTTCGCACAACTGAACTTCATGAAATAGATGAAGACTCTATTCTAAAATTTAGAAAAACGACAGTATCTTTTTTTAGAACAACACATTCTATCCCTGATACTTTAGGTGTGGCTGTCAAAACACCTTCTGGAACAATTGTATGTACAGGAGATTATAAGTTCGATCTTACTCCTGTTACAAATCAGCCACCTAATTTACAAAAAATGGCAAAATTAGGTGATGAAGGTGTGCTTTGCCTACTTTCTGATAGTACTAATGCTGAAGTTCCTAACTTTACTAAGTCAGAACGCTGGGTTGGCCGTTCTATTCGTCGTATATTTGAAAAAGTCGAAGGCCGTATAATATTTGCTACTTTTGCCTCTAACATTTCGCGTGTACAGCAAGCTACATCTGCAGCTATTGCTCGTGGTCGTAAAATAGCTGTTTTTGGACGTAGTATGGAAGCTGCAATTGTAAATGGTAGAGAACTTGGTTATTTAGATATTCCTGACGATGCTTTAGTTGATGCTAGAGAAATAAGTAGTTTACCCGCTAATAAAATTATGATTCTATGTACAGGATCTCAAGGAGAACCTATGGCAGCTTTGAGTCGTATAGCTAATGGTACTCACCGTCAAGTATCTATTCAACCCGGTGATACTGTAGTATTCTCTAGTTCTCCTATTCCAGGAAATACTACCAGTGTAAATAAAGTTATTAATGAGTTAGAAGAAGCTGGAGCTACTGTTATTCATGGTAAAGTTAATAATATTCACGCCTCTGGACATGGTGGTCAAGAAGAACAAAAACTTATGCTTCGCTTGATGAAACCTAAGTACTTCATGCCTGTCCATGGTGAATACAGAATGTTAAAAATTCATACTGAGTTAGCTGAGAAGTGTGATGTTCCTAAAGAAAATTCATTTATTCTAAAAAATGGAGATGTTTTAGCACTTACAAAGGATTCAGCAAGATATGCAGGCCACTTTAATGCTGGTGATGTCTATGTTGACGGTTCTGGCGTTGGAGATATTGGAAATGTTGTACTTCGAGATCGTCGTTTACTTTCAGAAGAAGGTCTAGTAGTTGTTGTAGCAACCATAGATATGCAAAAGCGCCAAATTATTGCCGGCCCAGATTTATTATCACGAGGTTTTATCTACATGCGTGAATCTGGCGATTTAATTAATCAAGGTCGTCGTCATCTTTATCGTTCTATTAAGAGAGAACTTAAAAATGATAAAGTTTCTGAAGCTCAAATTAAAAATACTATTATCTCTGATCTGCAAGAATTTTTATTTGAACAAACAGAAAGACATCCTATGATTTTACCAATGCTTGTTACAATATAATTTAGATATATTAAAAACGGTATAAGAACTATTGTTAATAGTCCTTATACCGTTATTTTATACTATACATCTTAATAATTATTCTTCATGATACCATTCGTAATGGTAAATACCTTCACGATCAGTACGTTCATAAGTATGTGCCCCAAAGTAGTCACGTTGTGCTTGAATAATATTTGCAGGAAGATGTGCAGATCTATATTGATCATAATATGTGATAGCACTAGAAAATCCTGGGCAAGCAACACCTGCTTTAATTGCTAAAGCAGCAATATCACGGACATCATTTTGATATTCTTCAACGATTTTCTTGAAGTAATCGTCTAACATCAAATTCTTTAATTCAGGATTCTTTTCATATGCATCAGTAATCTTTTGTAAGAATTGAGCACGAATAATGCAACCTTCACGCCAAATCTTAGCCATATCGCCATAATTTAGGTTCCAGTCATAATTTTCAGATGCTACTCTTAATTGTTCAAAACCTTGAGCATAACTCATAATCTTACTAAAGTATAATGCACGACGAATTTTTTCTACTAATTCTTTCTTATTTACGTCACCTAAATCAAATTCCGGATTAGGTAAAACTTGACTAGCAGCCACACGTTCATCTTTCATTGCTGAAATATAACGAGCATATACAGATTCTGTAATTAATGATTGAGGTACTCCTAATTCTAAAGCACTTTGAGAACTCCACTTACCAGTACCCTTGTTGCCAGCACGATCTAAAATAACATCTACAATTGGTTTACCCGTACCCAAATCATCTTTACGAGTTAAAATATCGGCAGTTATATCAATTAAATAACTCTTCAGCTCGCCATCTTTCCATTCATTAAATACGTCAGAAATTTCATCATTTGATAAACCTAGTAAGTTACGCATCAAGTTATAGCTTTCAGCAATAAGTTCCATATCACCGTATTCAATACCGTTATGAACCATCTTAACATAGTGACCTGCTCCGTTAGGTCCAACGTAAGTTACACAGGCTTCACCATCTTCAGCCTTAGCAGCTATTTTCTTCAAAATTGGTTCTACTAAATCATATGCTTCTTTTTGTCCACCTGGCATTAAAGAAGGTCCTTCTAACGCACCTTTTTCTCCCCCAGATACACCCATACCGATAAAGTTAATACCAGAATTATC
The DNA here is from genome assembly GCF_001435955.1 of Ligilactobacillus salivarius DSM 20555 = ATCC 11741. Taxonomy (GTDB): domain Bacteria; phylum Bacillota; class Bacilli; order Lactobacillales; family Lactobacillaceae; genus Ligilactobacillus; species Ligilactobacillus salivarius. Next base: position 216,279 of record NZ_AYYT01000001.1, read on the forward strand.
TAGTTCTTCATTGCGACGCATAGTTTCTTGGAAGAATGTATTTCCACCATCAATTAAAACATCACCTTTATCTAAATGAGGCAATAATGACTTAATTGTTGCATCTGTTGGAGCACCCGCTTTAACCATCAAAATAATTCGACGAGGTGTTTCTAAAGAATTAACAAAATCTTCAATCGTATAACTAGGTACTAAATTCTTATCAGGATGATCAGCAACTACCTTTTCAGTTTTTGATCCTGTTCTGTTATAGATAGCAACACTGTATCCACGACTTTCAATGTTTAAGGCTAGGTTTTTACCCATAACAGCCATACCAACAACACCAATTTGTGGTTTGCTCATAATAAATATCCTCCTAAATTATCATATACAATTTCAACATGTAAATTACAATAGTATTCTAACAAATATCATATCATGGTGCAATTAATTAAATATACATAAAAATGCTTATTTTACTATTTCAGGTTTACTCTTACCATCAACAGTATCTTTTGTAATAACTACCTCTTTAATATTATCTTCGCTAGGAATGTCAAACATAATATCTCTCATAGTAGCTTCAACAATGGATCTCAAACCTCTGGCACCTGTGTTTCTTTCAATAGCTAAATGCGCAATTTCCTTAACAGCATCATCTTCAAATTTTAATGATACATCATCAAACGATACTAATTTTTGATATTGCTTAATTAATGCATTCTTAGGTTCTGTTAAAATTCTCACTAAATCTTCTTCAGTAAGTTTTTCAAGTGCTGTAAGAATTGGCAAACGACCAATAAATTCAGGGATTAATCCAAACTTTAATAGATCTTCAGGAATGATTTGTTGCATTAAACTCTTATCAGGATCATATTCCTGCTTAGAATCTACACCAAAACCTATTGTTTTGTCTCCTAAACGATTTTTTACCATTGTTTCAATACCATCAAAAGCTCCACCAACAATAAATAGAATATTTGTAGTATCAATTTGTATAAATTCTTGTTGTGGGTGCTTACGGCCACCTTGAGGAGGAACATTAGCTATTGTACCTTCAAGAATCTTAAGTAACGCTTGTTGTACACCTTCACCAGAAACATCACGCGTAATTGATACATTTTCAGATTTCTTAGCAATTTTATCAATTTCATCTATATAAATAATGCCTCTTTGAGCTCTTTCTACATCATAATCAGCATTTTGTAAAAGTTTCAATAAAATATTTTCAACGTCTTCACCAACATAACCTGCTTCTGTTAAAGTTGTTGCATCTGCAATTGCAAATGGTACGTTCAAAATTCTAGCTAAATTCTGAGCTAAGAATGTTTTACCAGAACCTGTTGGTCCAACAAGACAAATATTACTCTTTTGTAATTCTGTTCCATCATCATCTGACAATGAAGCATTAACACGTTTGTAGTGATTATATACAGCAACTGCTAATGTTTTCTTAGCTTCTTCCTGTCCAACAACGTATTGATTTAAAGTATCAACAATTTCATGAGGAGTAGGAACATTAGTAAAATCTTTTTGTGCTTCTGCTTTTGTTTCTGTATCAATAATTGATTGTGCTAATTCTACACATTCATTACATATATACACTCCTGGTCCAGAAATCATACTTTTAACTTGATCTTCTGTTTTTCCACAAAAAGAACATGTCGCAGGAGTCTTATTATCTTCATTTTCAAACATCTAAAAATCTCCCTACGTGTTTTTTATTTCATAAGACTGCCTTTATTTTAGCAAACAATAGTGCTAAACGCCATTAACATGACTTAAAAGCTACTTATCTTAATTTATTAATAAAAAAAGTGCCAATAGATTTTCATCCATCAGCACTTCTATAACTAATTAGTTCTGTAAAAGTTATACTTTCACCTACAGAAAATCACTAAGGAAGTCTTAATTATTCTTCATCCTTTTTAGCATCACGAGTTTGCTTTGCAGAATCAGCAATTTCATCAACTACTTTTCTAACTGCAATATCATGCTTCAGCATATCATCAGATAAAGCAGAACGAACTGCTGCTTCATCCATTTGATATTGTTCAGCTAAACTCTTAATTTCAGCATTGATTTCATCTTCAGATGGTTCAATCTTTTCAGCCTTAACAATTGCTTCAAGAACAAGATTTGTTTTAACGCGCTTTTCAGCACCTTCTTCAAATTGTTTGTGCAAATCATCTGCTGATGTACCTGTTAATTGGTAATACATATCAGCACTGATACCTTGATTTTGCATACCTGCTAAGAAGTTATCCATTTGACGATGTACGTCGTCCTCAATCATAACAGCTGGAATTTCACCAATTGTTGCATTTTCTACAGCAATATCAAGTGCTTCTTCTTGAATTGCAGCTTTAGCTTCAGCAACTTTTTGATCTTTCAAACGATCTTTAATTTTTGCCTTTAATTCTTCAAGAGTTGCAACATCTTCATCAACATCTTTTGCAAATTCATCATCTAGTTCTGGTAATTCTTTTGTCTTTACTTCATGAATCTTTGTATCAAAAACAGCTTCTTTACCAGCTAGATCTTTTGCTTGATAATCTTCTGGGAATGTTACAGTTACAGCAACTTCTTCACCAGCTTTGTGACCTACTAATTGATCTTCAAAACCTGGAATAAATTGACCAGAACCTAATTCAAGAGAATGGTTTTCACCTTTTCCACCATCAAAAGCTTCTCCATCGATCTTACCTTCAAAATCAATAACAACAGTGTCACCTTGTTCTGCTGGTTCATCTTCTTTAAGAACTAATTCTGCTTCTTGTTGTTGTAATCTATTCAATTCATTTTCAATATCAGCTTTCAAAACACGTGTTGGGTGCTTTGTAACTTCTAAATCTTTATATTGACCTAATTCAACTTCAGGTTCAACAGTAACTTTTGCAGTTAATACCCATGCAGCATCTGATTCCATTGATTCAACATCAATTTGTGGTTGATCAACTGGATTGATATCTGCTTCTTTAACAGCATTTGAATATGCTTCAGGTAATAAATCATTTAAAGCTTCTTGATATAATGCTTCTTCACCATACATCTTGTTGAAGATTTGGCGAGGAACTTTACCCTTTCTAAATCCAGGTACATTTAAAGATTTCTTTACACGATTGAAAGCAGAATTCAAGCCTTCTTTAATTTTTTCTGGAGCAATTTCAAAAGTTAATTTACCTTCGTTTGTTCCGTCTTTCTTTTCCCACTTTATAGACATCTTATTCCCTCCGAATAATTATTTTTAATAATTACTTAGTAATTGCATACCTATTAATTTTAACGTAGATAATCAAAATTGTAAATGTTTAGAGTGTAAAAAAGTTAGTAAATACATCTTTTTACACAAAAAAAGAAGGTTGGAAAACCAACCCTCTTTCTTGAAAGTTAACAAAATGTCAACATTACGTGAAATCTTATTAGTCGTCGATTTCAGAAACCACACCAGCACCAACTGTACGGCCACCTTCACGAACTGTGAACTTAAGACCTTTTTCAATAGCAACTGGAGCAATCAATTCTACTGTAAATGTTACGTTATCACCAGGCATAACCATTTCTACACCTTCTGGTAATTCGATAACACCAGTAACGTCTGTTGTGTGGAAGTAGAATTGTGGACGATAGTTAGAGAAGAATGGTGTATGACGACCACCTTCGTCCTTTGTCAATACGTAAACTTCACCTTTGAATTTCTTGTGAGTTTGGATTGAACCTGGCTTAGCCAAAACTTGTCCACGTTCAACTTGTGTACGGTCAACACCACGAAGTAAAGCACCGATGTTATCGCCAGCTTCACCTTCGTCAAGTGTCTTACGGAACATTTCAACACCAGTAACAGTTGTCTTAACAACGTCATCCTTCAAACCAACGATTTCAACTTCGTCACCAACTTTAACTGTACCACGATCGATACGACCAGAAGCAACAGTACCACGACCTGTGATTGTAAATACATCTTCAACAGGCATTAAGAATGGCTTGTCTGTAGGACGTTGTGGAGTTGGAATGTATTCGTCAACTGTGTCCATTAATTCCATGATTTGTGCTTCAGCATCTTTGTCGCCTTCAAGAGCCTTCAAAGCGGAACCACGAATAACAGGAATATCGTCACCAGGGAAGTCGTATTCAGATAATAAATCACGAACTTCCATTTCAACTAAGTCAAGTAATTCGTCATCGTCAACCAAGTCGCACTTGTTTAAGAATACAACAATGTATTCAACACCAACTTGACGAGCAAGTAAGATGTGTTCACGAGTTTGTGGCATAGGACCATCAGTAGCAGCAACAACTAAGATAGCACCATCCATTTGTGCAGCACCAGTGATCATGTTCTTAACGTAGTCAGCATGTCCTGGAGCATCGATATGTGCATAGTGACGCTTTTCTGTTTCATATTCAACGTGAGCTGTGTTGATTGTAATACCACGTTCACGTTCTTCTGGAGCAGCGTCGATAGAAGCGTAGTCAGAAGCTTCAGCCAAACCTTTTTCAGCTAAAACCTTTGTAATTGCTGCTGTTAAAGTTGTTTTCCCATGGTCAACGTGTCCGATTGTACCGATGTTTACATGGGGTTTTGTTCTTTCGTAATGTTCTTTAGCCATTAAAGAAAACCTCCTAAAAATTTGCAAGAAATATCGTATAATACGATAAACCTTTGTTTTTATTATACTACTTCTCTAAAAGAAAACCAAGTGTGATATCTATTAAAGAAGAATTCTCTAAATATTATATATATATAGAATGATTTTGTAAACAAAAAAATTATAATTTTTTTGAAAATAATTCATTGTTACAAACTCCAGCATTCGATAAGTATTATTACTATTCCTAAAAAACTTTCAGTCATACTTATCAAACGTTATGAGTTTATCATCACACAATAAAATATGCAATCTTTTTGCATACTTTATTTTCATCTATTTTGATAATGTATACATAATTAGTTGATTCACAGATTATTCCATTGTTCGATGTAGTCTTCTAATTTCTTCGAAAAAGCCAGTTCCTGTTCATTTAGAACTTTAAACTCATCATTACATAGTAATATATATATTAAGTTTTGTTCTAAATTCTGTTCAATATCATTGAATGGATACAACACCATTAACTTTAAAACTATCTCCTTCCATTTCAAATCTTTCTCAAAGTCATTCATTGGTAATTGTTTAAACTCTTTATAGATTTTTTTATAAATTTTATATTCTTTTATTTCTTTCAATTTTTTTACATCTAATGTTTTGACAGTATTTTTATAATCTGTATATTGTACTGTTTCTTCTAAATTTAATTTTCTATAATCATCTAGTATGTTACTTTTTAAAAGTGGATGTATGTTGGAATCTATTAATATTTTTTTAGTATTTATGAAGAAATCATCTACACTTAATCCATAGGCATCTTTCAGTATTTTTCTTTGTTGAAATAAAGGAAAAATACCTAGATAACTTAGCTGTTTCATTAGCTCAAGTTTTGAATTCTTATTTAAGTAATCTGTTAATAGTGTTTGCTGATTCTTATCAAATTCTTTTTGTTCACTTTCTGTTGTATATTCAAATATATTATTTGATAACTCTTGCAATTTTACATTCATCCCTGCAAAAATTGCTGCTTTTTGATACTTCTTGAATTTCTCATTGTCAATAATATACTGTCTTATATATTCGTTTGCTGTTTCATATGCAGCAATATAGTCCTCTATTTTAAGAAATACTAAAAATAAAAAATAATTTGTCCTAAATGTTTTCTTTTCTAGATACTCTTTTTCTAGTAATTTTCTTGCTTTTGTATAATCTTTATTTTTATATGCTTCTTCAGCTTGAAAATATAATTCACTCAAATTATCACCTTATAAAAAAGTCGTTGAAAATTTGTTCAACGACTTTTAATATTAACCTTTCTTTTTCTTCTTAGAAAAATGATTATTTTGATTTATTTCCATAATTACTGGTAAAATAACTGGATGACGCTTTGTTTGCTCATACAAGAAATTATTCAAATTTTCTCGAATATCTTGTTTTAATTGGCTCCAGTCAAATTCCTTATTATCCAAATCTCTTTGAACAATCTTAGCTACAATATCCCTACTTTCAACCATCAAATCTTTACTTGTTTTAATATATACGAAACCACGAGATGTTATTTTAGGAGTATCAACAATCTTCCTCTTTTTACGATCAATAGTAACCACAGCAATAAAAATTCCATCTTCTGATAGGATTTTTCTATCTCTCAAAACAATATTTCCAATATCCCCAACGCCAGTTCCATCAATCATAGTGTTGCCTACTTCTACACTTGATGAAATTGTCATCTCATCTTTCTTATATTCTAAGACATCACCTTTTTTGAGTAAAAAGATATTTTCACTAGGAATCCCTAGTTCTCTAGCTAATTCTGCATGCGCAGACAACATTCTATATTCACCTTGAACAGGAATGACGTAACGTGGTTTTACCAAGTTCATCATTAACTGCAAATCATTCTTACTTGCATGACCTGAAGAATTTAATTCATCAAAAATAGCTTTAACGTCTGCTCCTGAGCGATATATCATGTCTCTAGTTCTTGCAACCTTAGTTTCCATAGCATGAGATGGAGTAGTTGTAATAAATACCAAATCTCCTTCATGTAGATTGACAAATCTATGTCTACCCATAGCCATTTTTTGCAATGATTTTAATGGTTCTCCAGAACGTCCAGTTTCAAGAATTACAATTTCATCATCATTGTAGTCGTTAATTTTTTTAATAGGTATGAGTAAATCCTCTTCCGGCAATACTAATTTATTTAAACGCATTGCAGTTTTAACAACTTTTTCTACATCATGTCCAGTAAGAGCCACTTTTCTATTATTAGCTGCAGCTGCATTAAAAATTTGTTGTACTCGTAAAATATTTGAAGCTACGCAGGCTACAATAATTCTTCCTTTACGATATTCAAAATTTTCACTAATAAAATCATATATTGCTCGCTCATTAACTGTTTCTCTAGGATTTTCAGCATTGGCTGACTCACTTAATAAAGCTAGCACACCTTCACGACCAATTTCAGTTAATCTTGCATAATCTGTTCGATAACCTTTTTCTGCAGACTGATCAAATTTAAAGTCTCCAGTATAAACAACATTTCCATTTTCTGTTTTAATAACCACACCCAAAGACTCTGGAATAGAATGTGTAGTTTGAAAAAATGATATCGTTGCATTTTCAAAATCTATTTCTGTACTCTCATCAATTACATGAAAATCATCGAATTTTCTAGCATCTTCTTCATTTTCACATGCAATTTTAGCTAGTTCAATTGTTAATTCTGATCCAAAAACTGGCACATCAAATTCACTAACAAAATACGGTAGCGCTCCTATGGCATCTGCATGACCGTGTGTTAAGAAAACACCCACTATTTTACGTGAATTCTCTCTTAAATATGAAAAATCAGGAATAACAAAATCTATACCTAATAATTCATTTTCTGGATATTTTAATCCACAGTCTAAAATAAATATTTCATCATCAACTTCGACAGCATACATGTTTTTTGCATTTTCACGTACCCCACCTAGCGAGATGATTTTTATATCACTCATATTTCCACCTCTTAATTATTAAATTTTTAATTTTTTAAATAACTCATTTTCTTCGTTCTTATCAAGTGAAACAATAGGTAAACGGCATCCTCCAACGTTATAACCAATTTTATTCAAAGCAGCTTTAACTGGACTAGGTGAAGGATAAGAAAAAAGTGCTTCAGCCTTTGGTATTAAATCTCTCATAATTTTTCCAGCCATGGATACGTCTCCAGATTCTAAACTAGAATACATTGTCTTCATATTATCACCATAGATATGACTAGCAACTGAAATAATACCTTGCCCACCTAAAACTCTAGCAGATAGTGCTTCAGCATCTTCTCCTGAATAAACTAGAAAATCTTCTGGAACATTTTCTACTATTTTAGCTATATTTTCGACACCCGTACAATCTTTAATACCTATGATGTTATCATGTTGAGCAAGTTCAATAATAGTATCAACTTCCATGGTTACTCCTGTTCTTCCAGGAATGTTATAGATTATAATAGGTAAATTACTATAGTCCGCGACTTTTCTAAAATGAGCAATCATACCCTTTTGATTAGGTTTATTATAATAAGGTACCACAACTAAAGCAGCATCAACACCATCAATATCAGCCACTTTATTAGTATAATCTATTGTTTGTTGTGTATTATTTGATCCAGTCCCCACCATTAATGGTACTCTACCATCAATAAATTTCACAGAATCTTTTATCAATTGTAATTTTTCGTCTTCACTTAAAGTTGGTGCTTCACCAGTTGTTCCTGAAACAAGAAGACCTTCTGTACCATTATCAAGTAAGTAATTAATAAGATTTTTTGTTCTTTTAGAACTATAGTTACCTTCATCATCAAAAGGTGTAACCATCGCAGTCAAAATATGAGCATTTCTAAAATTCATGATAAAATCTCACTCCAATTTTCATTCGTTCTTTAATATTCTAATAGTTAATTATAGCATACTTTATATATCGTGACGTATAAAAAAAGAGCTAGTATAAAACTACTAGCTCTATAGAGTATGCAATTACTTTCAAAAATTAACGACGTAAGCCTAAACTCTTAACAAGTTCACGGTAACGTTGTACATCTGTGTTACGTAAGTATGCTAAAAGGTTACGACGATGACCAATCTTCTTCATCAAACCACGGTAAGAAGCATAATCCTTCTTGTGAGCTTTGATATGATCGTTCAATTCGTTAATATCAGCTGTTAAAACTGCAATTTGTACTTCTGCAGAACCTGTATCTCCTTCATGACGAGCATACTTCTTCATAATTTCGTTTTTCTTTTCTTGTGAAATAGCCAATGTATTTCCCACCTTTCATAATAGTTGCCTTAATCCGAGATAAGACGACGGTGACCCGCCAAACTCAGTAAAAAGGTCATATTTGTATTCAACATACTAGAATAGTTTACAAGATATTTATTAAAAATGCAATACTTATAAGCTATCTTCTAAAAAATTATTTATTATATTAGCATGTCAAGGAATTTTTCTTGACATCTACGTATTTTTTTATTGCATTGTTTTGAACGCTCTTGTATAATGATAAATGTTGAAAAATTAGCTTGTCTTTATTAGAAGCTATAAATCGGAGGTGAAAAATTCATGCCAATTATCAAATCTGCTATTAAACGTGTTAAAACAACTGAAAAAGCTAATGCAAAGAACTCATCTCAATTAAGTAAGATGCGTACTGCTGTTAAGAAATTTGAAAAAGCTAAAACTGCTGGTGCTGACAACGTTGAACAACTTTTCAACGAAGCAGTTTCTGCTATCGACAAAGCACAATCTAAAGGTTTAATTAAAGCAAACAAAGCTGCTCGTGATAAGTCACGTATGGCTGCTCGTTTAGCTAAATAATTGACTTAAAAAACTGGCGAACCGAATTTTTTGGTTCGCCAGTTTTTTTCTTTTAGAAAATTGTAAATGTTAATCTTAGTAATTCTATTACTGATATTTTTAGTTTTATTATCAAATCATTTTCTTACATTATTGTTGGTCATGAAGACTCTAAGATGTTAGGACAAATTTATTTGCATGTGACCCAAAAAGCAAAAAACAACTTGAAAGTAAACTTGATTTTTTATAGTTTGCCCCCAAATTACCCCCCCTTTCGCTTATTTTTTAATAATTTTACCATTCATTATATTAAAGAATAAAAAAAGAAACCCTGCAACAGCAAGGTTTCTAACGTTTTTAGCCACGACGACGTTCTGGAATACGAGCTGCCTTACCGTGTAATGCACGTAAGTAGTATAATTTAGCACGACGTACACGACCGTGACGAGTAACTTCAATTTTATCAACACGTGGTGTATGTAATGGGAAAGTACGTTCAACACCAATACCGTTACTAATCTTACGAACAGTATATGTTTCACTGATACCTTCACCACGACGCTTAATAACTACACCTTCAAAAATTTGGATACGTTCACGTGAACCTTCAACGATTCGAGCATGAACACGTACTGAATCACCAGCACGGAAATCTGGAATATCATTACGTAATTGAGATTCCGTAATCTTTGCGATTAATGGATTTACTGACATTAAAATCTTTCCTTTCACCGACATTCATGTCCAGTTGCAGCGGAATATCGTTATTATATGGCAAATAAGCCAATTAATAAAATACCATAATTTACTATAAAAGTAAAGAATAAATTTTATTTTTTATTCAAATTTGAATGATGCATCCCATATACAAAATAAATAACAATACCTATTATAAACCAAACCAACATTAGTAGTTTTGCATCAATATTTAAATTCCAAAATATTATAATTGACACTAATGCTGAAATAGCTGGTAACAAAGGATATCCTGGCATTTTAAATTTAGCTTCAGGTAGGTCAATTCCTTCTCTCTTTCTCAGAGCATAAATCCCTATTGAAACAAAAATAAATGCCACTAAAGTTCCCGCTGATACTAATGTTGCAAGAAAATCGAATGAAAAAAAGGAGGCTAATATTAATGCACCTAATGAAATTGACCATAAAGCATTTTTAGGAACATGTTTAGTATTAATTTTCCCTAATTTTGAGGATAAAAGCCCGTCTCTACCAAATGAATAAATCAACCTAGATGAAGCCAATAAAATACCTATTAAAGCAGAAAATATACCTATTATAGCTACTAAAGATAATAAATTTGCTGTAAAATAATGTCCTGCTTTTCTTAATGCAAAAGCTGCTGGTTCAGCATTACCAGCATAAATACTATATTTAAACATTCCGACTAATACTAGGGAAACTAGTACAAAAAATCCTGTTCCTAAAAATAGAGTCCCTAATAATCCCTTAGGCATTGTTTTCTGTGGATTAATAGTTTCAGCTGTATTTGCTGCAATAGCATCAAAACCAACATAAGCAATGAATATTTGTGATGCACCTGCTAAAATACCCGTTAAGCCACCAAAATGAGTTCCAGCTTTATGAGCAGGAATAAATGGAACATAATTATCAGGATGAATAGCCGTTGCTCCCACTGCAATAAAAATAATAATTACTATTAATTTTAACATTACTATTCCATTTTCTATCCTGGCAACTTGCTTTACACCTTTTGACAATAAGACAGTAACTAACAAAATTGCAAAAGCCGCCAAAGCGTCAAAAATCTGTCCAGTATTAGGATTAAAACCCCCACTAAGAGCTACTGGCAAATAAATACCCATACTTTTTAAAAATCCTTGCATATATGCAGACCAACCTGAAGCAACAAACGCTACAGAAATAAAATATTCTGCTAATAACGCCCAGCCTGCAATCCAGCCAAAGAATTCCCCAAAGAGTACGCTTATCCATGAAAAAGCAGATCCAGCAAACGGCAAAACAGAAGCCATCTCGGCATAAGCAAGTGCCGAAAGTCCAGCACCTATTGCTCCTATAATAAATGCCAACGGGACAGCAGGACCTGTATATTCAGCAGCCACGATACCTGGTAAAGTGAATATAGCAGTGCCTACTACCATTCCAGTTCCCAGACCAATTAAATCTAGAGTTCTTAAACTAGGAATTAATTTTGAATCTTTCGCTGCATATAGTTTAGGATTTTGCTTTTGCGTTATTTTTTTCCAAAATGTTTTCTTATTCAAGACATTAACTCCTCAAAAGTAAATTTTTCCAATAATTTAGAAATTTCTATCACTTTTCCAGGTTTAAGATTATGTTCTCCTAAAGATTTTTCCATCCAACTCATATCAAACCATTCATCAAATTTATATCCACTGTTATGGAAGGTTCCTACATGTCTGTAGCCTAATTTTTCATGAAATAAGATACTTCCTTTGGTTACATACTTGCTTTCTTTACTTGGATTAGTTATACAAGCATTTACATTTAAAATACCTTGCTTCTTTAAAAGATTCTCCAAAGCTCTATATAATTGCAAACCTAACCCTTTACCTCTACTATTTTCATCAACATATATAGATGTTTCTACGGACCAATCATACGCTTCTCTATTTTTAAAAGTGTTAGCATAGGCATATCCCATAATTTTACCATCTATTTCTGCTACTATATAAGGATACTTTTTTACTATACTAGCTATCCTATTTTTAAACTCTTCTAATGTTGGCACCGTATATTCAAAAGTAATAGCTGTATTTTCCACATATGGGCGATAAATTTGCAAAATTCTTTCAGCATCATTTAAATTAACCAATCTAATTTTAGCCTTTTCCATGAATTTTCACATCCTTATCCCGTTCAAATTCTCTTAACCATTCTTTTTCCTTATCAGAAAATTCATACTCTTCCAGCAAATCCGGCCTTCTTTGATAAGTTCTTCTTAAAGATTCTTTTTTTCTCCATTCAGCAATCTTTTGATGATTCCCACTCAATAAAACTTCTGGGACTTCCATTCCTCTAAAATTAGATGGTCTTGTATATTGAGGATATTCCAACAATCCCATTGAAAAAGAATCACCTGAAGCCGATTCATTGTTTCCCAAGACATCTGGTAACAATCTTACGGTAGCATCAATAACTACCATTGCACCGAGTTCGCCACCAGTAAGGACAAAATCACCTAATGAAATTTCATCTGTAACCTTTGCTCGTATTCTCTCATCATATCCTTCATAATGCCCACATATAAAAGTTAAATGATCTTCTTTAGATAGCTCTTCAGCAACACTCTGATCAAATTTTCTTCCAGCTGGATCAAGTAAAATAACTCTACCTAAGTTACCATTTTTCTCTTCAATATTATCTAAAGCATCGTAGATTGGCTGTGCTTGCAACAGCATTCCAGCTCCTCCACCGTATGGATAATCATCTACATGATTTTGTTTATTAGTAGTAAAATCCCTAAAATTTGTTACCTCTATGTCTAAAATATCTTTTTCTACTGCCTTACCAACAATTGATTCTGTCAAAGGGCCAAACATTTCTGGAAATAAACTTAAAATATCTATCTTCATTTTTAATCCAACCCATCTAATAATTCAATAATCACTTTATTTTGTTCTAAATCAATTTTTTTAATTACATCTTTAATAGCTGGTAATAAAAGATCACTTGAGCCTTTACGTTTGACTACCCAAACATCATTAGCTCCAGGAGACATTATTTCTTTTATTACCCCTATATAGTTATTATCCTCACTAAAGACATCTAAACCTATGATTTGATGATGATAATAATTACCATCAGATAAATTTTCTTGCTGTTCTTCAGAGATTTCTAGTATCTTTCCCTTTAAATTTTCTACTAGATTAATATTTTCCAACCCTTTAAAAGTTATCATTTCAAATTGTTTATGGGTTCTATGACTTTTAATTTCATAACTATTAATCTTTCCATTGTCTCTAATGTATAATATGTTTCCTGGCTTAAATCTGTCTTCAGGGAAGTCCGTCTTACTAATAATTTTTAGTTCACCTTTAATACCATGTGTATTTACAATTTTTCCAACTTCATAATAATTCATTAACTCATCTCCTTAAAAATTAATAAAAACCTCAAAACAAGGTATGTACACTCCTTATTTTGAGGTTTCTTAACTTTATACTAATCAATCCACGATATTTAAGCGTACTTTAAGATTATTATCAAGTCTAATGCCGTAAACAATATTTCTAATAGCCTGAGCTATTCTTCCATGTTTACCAATCACACGACCAACATCTTCTTTTGAAACACTTAAATTAAAGTTTAAAAAATAATCATCCTGCTCAGTTTCTATTTTAACCTCATCAGGCTCAGCAACTAAAGGTTGAACAATCGTTAGAATTAATTGTTTAACATCTGTTTCTGTCATTTCTTAACCTTATTTCTTAGAAAATTTAGCTTCATGGAATTTCTTCATAACACCGTTACGTGAAAGAATGTTACGTACTGTATCAGATGGTTGAGCACCATTGTTTAACCAGTTCATAACCTTTTCTTCTTTAAGAGTAACTGTTTCTGGATCTGTTAATGGGTTGTAAGTACCAACTGTTTCGATGAAACGACCATCACGTGGAGAACGTGAGTCTGCCACAACGATACGGTAGAAAGGACGCTTCTTAGAACCCATACGCTTTAAACGAATCTTTACTGACATTAAATTTCCACCTCCTATTATTATCTCAACGTTTAATAATATACCAGTTATTTTGTCTGGTGTAAAGGAAAATTTCTTGACAGACTAAATTTTTTTATTTTCCTTTTCTTTTAAGTAGTTTTTTCAGCTTCTTTTGCTTTAATTTCTTATTTTTTCTAATCATTCTATTCATTGACATCTTAGCCAACTTACCTTGCATACCTCTACCTAAAAGGCCTTCCATACCTGAGAAGTTACCATTTGACATCTTTTTCATCATATCTTGCATTTGCTTAAACTGCTTTATCATGCGATTAACTTCCTGGATTGGTCTACCAGATCCAGCAGCTATACGGCGACGACGACTAGGATTCAATAAATCTGGATTTTCTCTTTCTTGTGGTGTCATTGAATATACTATCGCTTTAGTGTGTTCAATGTCCTTAGGATCTACTTTCAAATTCTTCAGTGCAGGATTGTTAGCCATTCCTGGAATCATCTTTATAATATCTTCCATAGGTCCCATATTTTGAACTTGTTCCATCTGAATCAAGAAATCATTAAAATCAAAATTGTTCTCTCTCATCTTTTCTGCAAGTTCTTCTGCTTGTTTTTGATCATATTCTTGCTGTGCCTTCTCAATTAAGGTAAGCATATCACCCATTCCAAGAATACGAGAAGCCATTCTGTCAGGATAAAATACATCTAAATCCGTCATTTTTTCACCCTGACCAATAAATTTAATTGGTTTTCCAGTAACAGCTCTTATTGAAAGTGCAGCCCCACCACGAGTATCACCATCTAGCTTAGTTAGAACAACCCCTGTTACATCAAGTTGATCATTAAAACCTTTAGCAACTTCAACTGCATTCTGACCAGTCATCGCATCAACTGTTAATAGAATTTCATCTGGCTGTGCTAATTCTTTAATACTAGATAACTCTTGCATTAACTTTTCATCAATTTGTAAACGACCAGCGGTATCGATAATAACGTAATCATTTTTCTTGTCTTTAGCTTCTTCAAGACCTTGTCGTACAATCTCTACTGGATCAACATCAACACCTAATGAAAATACAGGAACATCAATATCTTTCCCTAATATTTTCAATTGGTCAATAGCAGCAGGTCTGTATACGTCAGCTGCAATCATAAAAGGTCGTGCATTTTTTTCTTTTTTTAACTTATTTGCTAATTTTGAAGCTGTAGTTGTCTTACCAGCACCCTGCAAACCTACCATCATAATAATTGTTGGAATTTTAGCTGATTTATTTAGGGGAGCGGCTTCCTCACCCATAACTTTCACTAATTCTTCATTAACAATCTTTACAATTTGTTGTGCGGGTGTAAGACTTTCTAATACTTCTGCCCCAATAGCTCTACTTCTAACGGTCTTTACAAAATCTTTAACAACCTTAAAATTTACATCGGCTTCAAGTAAAGCTAAACGAATTTCTCGCATAACTTCCTTGACATCAGATTCACTAATTTTACCTTTTCGTCTAAGTTTCCCAATTGCGTTTTGTAAACGTTCTGTTAAACCTTCAAATGCCACAATGGCCACCTACCTTTATTCTTCTAAACTTTCTAAACGATTAATTCTCGTTAATAATTCTTTGTCATATGCATAATTTTCTTCAACATACTTCAATAAATTATCTAGTTCTTCACTTTGTAATTGGAAGTTCCTATATAAATGTAATTTACTCTCGTACTCTTCTAATATCTTTTCTGTTCTTCTTATGTTATCATATACAGCTTGCCTTGAAACTTCATAATTTTCAGCAATTTCACCTAAAGAATAGTCATCTCGATAATATAATCCTATGTAGGTCATTTGTTTAGGCGTTAGCAATGGTTCATAAAAATCAAATAAAGCATTAATTCTATTAGTTTTTTCAATCGCCACTATATTTTCACCTACCTACTATTTACTTGGAGTAACTAATCCTTTGAATAATCCTACGACATATTCTTCTGGACTGAAATCACGTAAATCATCCATTTTTTCACCTAATCCCACTAATTTTACAGGTAAGTGTAATTCATTTCTTATTGCAAGGACAATACCACCTTTAGCAGTTCCATCTAATTTAGTTAGAACTATTCCTGTAACATTAGTAACATCTTTAAATTGCTTTGCTTGTGTTAAAGCATTTTGTCCTGTTGTAGCATCTAAAGCCAATAAAACTTCATGTGGTGCATCTGGAATTTCTCTTGTTATGACTCTAGCAATCTTTTCTAATTCTTTCATTAAGTTAACTTTATTCTGTAAACGACCAGCAGTATCAACTAATAAAATGTCATAGTCTTCTTCTTTAGCTTTCTTTACTGCATCAAATACTACAGCAGCAGGATCACTCTTTTCAACTTTTTTTACAACTGTTACACCTACACGTCGTCCCCATTCAGCTAACTGTTCAATTGCCCCAGCACGGAAAGTATCTGCTGCAGCTAGCATTACTTTTTTTCCTTCCATTTTATAACGATGGGCTAGTTTACCAATAGTTGTTGTCTTACCCACACCATTAACACCCACGAAAAGAAAAACTGTTGGTCCCTCGCTAGAAAAGTGTAAATTATTATCTTCCTCTTTTCCTTCGTTTTCGTAAATTTCAACAAGCTTTTCAATAATTGCATCAGAAATCTCATTTTTCTTTTTTGCATTTCTCAATTTAACTTCTTGTCTTAATTCATCGCTAATCTTCATAGCTGTTTCAAATCCTACATCTGCTTCTATTAAAGTTTCTTCTAATTCTTCAAAGAAATCTTCATCTACATGTCTAAAATTAGCTAACAATGAATTTATCATTGCGCCAAAACCTTTTCGTGATTTTTCTAACCCTTTATCATAACGCTCTTCTTCATCACTTGAGACTTCTTCTTCAACTTTCAAGCTATCATTTTGTTCACTTGAATCATTCGAATTCTCTTCTTCAACAAATTCGCTATTATCTCCGTTTAAATCTAAGATTGCATCATTATCTTCTTCAGATTCATCACTATTTTTTTCTTGCGAATCAACACTTTGGTCAACATCTTCACTTGTTTTTTCTTCAGAAACTACATTACTATCTGAATCAGATGAGTTTTCTTCGCTCTTCATACTCTCTTCATCGTTATCAACAGTTTCTTGTTTTATTTTTTCTTCATCATCTTGACTAGAAAAAGCTTTTCTTATTCTATCAAAAAGTCCCATATTACCTCTCCTTAATCAATATCATCAAGAGCCACAGATACTATTTGTGAAACCCCTGATTCTTGCATAGTTACCCCATAAAGAACATCTGCATTTACCATCGTTCCTTTTCTATGAGTTATCACTATAAATTGTGTTTCATTATCAAATTTTTGTAAATACTGTGCGTATCTAGCTACATTTGTATCATCTAAGGCTGCTTCCGCTTCATCTAAAATTACAAATGGTACAGGTCGCACTTTTAAAATAGCAAATAATAGGGTAATGGCCGTCAATGCTCTTTCTCCACCAGAAAGCAAGCTTAATTGCTGTAATTTTTTGCCCGGTGGTTGTGCCATTATCTCAATTCCTGTTTCTAAAATATTTTCAGGATTAGTTAAGCTTAGTTTTGCATATCCACCAGAGAACATTATTGGAAATACCTCACTGAAAGCTTTCGACACTTGCTCAAATGTTTTTTGGAATCTATTCTTAACTTCTAAGTCCATTTCATTCATACTTACTTCTAACTGCTCTTTTGCCGATAGTAAGTCATTTTGTTGGCTATTTAAAAACTCATAACGTTCATTGACTCTTTCATATTCAGAAATAGCACCTATATTTACTACACCTAACTCATCTAATCCTAATTTTAATAACTTGAGTTTCTTTTCAATAGTATTTAAGTCTTTTTCAGAAATTTGATGCTCTACTTCTTCAAAAGTCACCCCATAATTTTCTGATAAATCTTTTAAATTCCTATCCAAAATAGTATCACATTGACTTATACGTATACTTAACTTTTTTTGTTCCTCATAAGCTGAGCGCTGAAGTTCGTTAGCTCTTGTTAATTGTTTCTCAGCTTCTTTTACTTCTATGTGTAATTGTTTTCTTTCTTCCTGTGCATCTTTTAATTTCTTCTTTATACTATCAATCGTATTTCTTATATACTCTTGTTTATCCTTAATATCTTCTTTGGCACTTAAAGCAATTTTTTCTTTATTTTTTATTTTCGCAATAGCATCTTGCTGTTTCTTTAGTAATTCAGAAATATTTTCTTCTTGTGTCATTAATTCTTGCAACTGGAGTTTTAATCCTCTTAATTGTTCAATTATAACCGCCTCTCGTTGCTTATAACTGCTAATCTCTTCACGTTGCTTTTCTATACTATAAGAATTATGTTCTTCAGCTTTCGCTTTTTGAGTAATCAGCTGCTCTAAACTATCTATTTCTTTTGTTAAAGAGTGTAGTTTTTCTTTATTTTCTTCAAGATTTTGAGAAAGTATCTCTATATTTGTATACTTACTACTTTCCTTTAACTCTCTTAGTTTAATCGATTGGTGCTCATTTTCTATCTTAATAAGTTCGAATTTTCTACGATATTTATCCCTATCAGTTTGCAATCTATTTTTTTGAACTTGAAGAGTATCGATCTTATCTTGATTTTTTTTATACTCTTCGTGAACCTTTCCCCAATAGATTTCCATATCTTCTAATTTTTTCTTCATTACTTCGATATTGGATTGCAAATCTTCAATTTGTAATTTTTGTTCTAACAGACCTGATTTCTTTTGCTTTGTAGCACCACCTGTTATAGCACCACCTGGATTTACTACATCACCATTTAACGAAACAATTCTTACACCATAATTTAATTTTTTTGCAATTTCAGTAGCAAAATCTATATTTTTAGCGATTACTGTTGTTCCTAATAAATTTTGACTCACTTTTAAATTTTCCTTAGATACTTTAACAAGCTCGCTTGCAATACCAACATAGCCATCTAATGATTCTAAAGTTACTCTATATTGTTTATTTAGCATTCTAGCTTTAACTGTTTTTTGTGGTAAAAATGTTGCCCTACCTAGTCTGTTATGAGTCAGATGCTGTATAACTTTTTTAGCTACATTTTCGTCTGTAACAATAATATCTTGTAAGTGTCCACCTAAAGCTACTTCCATCGCCTGAGCATATTCTTTAGGAATTACAAATTCTTCTGCTACAGATCCGATAATACCAGATATGTTTTTACGTTCTTTTAGTACTTCTCTAGCACCTTGATAATATCCTGTATAACTATCTGAAATACTTTTTAGTGTCTCTAATTTAGTCTGTACACGTTGATAAATATCCCATGCCTTATTTCTATTATTTTTTAACTCACTATCCTTTTTAGATAGTTCGACTTCCTTAATTTTAAGTTCTTTTAAAGTAGTAACTATTTCTTGATACTCATTATCTTTATTATTAAGAGTAGTTTTTAATTCATCTAGCTGTAGTTTTAATTTATTTTTTTCATTCGTTATATTTTGAATATTCTTATTAGTCTCAGCTTGATTCTGACTTTTTTCTTCTAACTCTTGCTCAATATAATTATTACTATTATTGACTAAATTCTTCTCTTGTATCTTTCGATTTAATTCACTTTTTAGTTTCTCTAGAATTTCTTCTGGTTCTTTTACATTATCTATTATTTTTTCTAACTCTAATATTTTTTTAGATAGTTTTTCTCTGTCATCTTCCAAATTAGCTATTTTTTCTTTAACAGATTGTTTTCCAGTTCGAATTTCAGTCAAATTATCTAGATTAGCACTATATTGCTCTTGAAGTTCAGATAATCTTTCCTTTTGAAATTTTTCTTCTTGTCTAGACATATTTTGTTGTCCAGATATTTTTTCCTCTTGTCTTACAAGTTCCGTCAATTCATTTTGTTCATTGTCAATTAAACTCTCTAATTTCTTTTGTCTAGAATGTAATACTTCTACCTGTTTACTCTGTTCAGAAGTCATTCTTTCTTTGTCAGATAAAATTTTTATAACTTTTTGTAATTCCGATTCTTTTTGCTCTTTTTCCGAACTTTTTTGTGTAATTTCTAAGACTAATCTATCTCTATTTAATAAATCGTACTGTTCTTTTTGACTCAAATAATCTTTTGCCTTACTAGCCTGTTGAGCTAAGGGGTCACGCTGCCTACTTAATTCAGACAGTATATCTGCTACTCTCTTTAAATGCTCAGTTGTTTCAACAAGTTCACTTTCTGCTTTTTTCTTTTCTTTTTTATATTTTAAGACTCCAGCAACCTCTTCAATTAAAATACGTCTATCTTGAGGTTTGCTATTAAAAATAGACTCTACTCTTCCTTGAGATATAATCGAAAACGATTCTCTTCCTAACCCTGTGTCGATAAATAAATCTACGACATCTTTCAACCTGACTTTCTTTTCGTTTATGAAGAATTCACTATCACCCGAACGAAAGATTCTTCTTGTAATTCTTATTTCATTTGGCTGATTATATAGATATCCATCTTCATTATCAAGAACTAATGTCACTTCTGCTCTATTTAAAGCTGCACGTGTATCTGAGCCGGCAAAAATAATGTCCGGCATTTTACTACCACGCAAATTTTTAACTGACTGTTCACCTAAAACCCAACGTAACGCCTCTGTAATATTACTCTTTCCACTACCATTTGGGCCAACAATTCCAGTTAATCCATCTTGAAAATTTATAATTGTTTTATTTGCAAAAGACTTAAAACCATTTAAAGTAAGTGATTTTATTTTCATCTGTATACAAACTCCTACTTTCTGAGTTTCTTTAAAGCTTGATATGCTGCCATCTGTTCAGCAGCCTTTTTAGTACGTCCAGTACCTTCGCCCATGACTTCATTATTAACAACTACATTCATTGTATAGACACGTTCATTATCCGGACCTGTAACATTAACTTCATTATATTTAATTTTACATTCTCCGTTTTGTTGCAAGACTTCCTGTAATTCAGTCTTATTATCCATCATATGATCAAACCAACCCAATTCTAATTTTGGAAAAATAACCTTAGAAATAAATCTTACAACTTCATCTTTTCCTTGATCTAAATATAAGGCACCTATAAATGATTCAAAAATATCACATAACAAACTTGGACGCTGACGAGCATTTCCTTTTTCTTCACCTTTACCTAATCTAATATACTCATTGAAATGGCATTCAATAGCAAATTTACTAAAACTATCAGCTCTTACCATAGCCGCCCTTAGTCTTGACATTTTTCCTTCAGGCATTTCTGGATAATGTTCATAAATATATTCGGACACGCATAACTGCATTACAGCATCACCCAAAAATTCTATTCTTTCATAATATTTTAACTTTTTCTTTCTTTCTGGAGTTTCATTTACATACGATGCATGAGTAAATGCCGCATCCAATAAGTCTACATCTTTAAAAGTGATGTCAAAATCTCTTTTTAACATTTCTTGTAATCCTTCAATCATTAATACCTCTCCTTAATAAAATTAATAAATTTCATATTTTCCGTTATATAAAGTAATTAATCATTATACAGTGGAGAATAAAAAATTCAAAACAACTATGACTTATTTATTATACCAAAAAAGCCGGCTATATGTGCCAGCTTCCATCTTAAATTATCCTTGATGACTATATATATATTTAACAGCATCACCAACAGTATGAATATTTTCAGCATCCTCATCTGGAATTTCTGCACCAAATACATCTTCCAATTCAAGGACAAATTCCACGATATCAATTGAATCTGCATCTAAATCTTCTTGAAAATTTAAATTTTCTGTAATTTCATCTGCTTTTATTTCAAATCTATCCTCAATAATCTCAGAAATTTTTTCAAATATCTCTTTTTCTGACATAAATTTGCCTTCTTTCAAATTTTTTACTACTTGTAGTTTACTAATTTTACTATTAAATGTCTAGTTTAGTTTAGAATTATACATTCTTGTTAAAATAATCTGTAAATTTCGATAACATATCATTTTCTAGCATATCATTGATTTGTTTAACTGTATAATATACTGTTTCTGCATCTGATGCACCATGAGCCTTTACAACCGGGGCCTTAGCTCCCAATAATACTGCACCACCGTATTGAGATGCACTCATTTTATTACGGATCTTCATAATACTTGGTTTTAGTAATAAACCACCAATTTTACCTAATAAACCAGCTGACATTATTGTATCTTTTAAGAGATGCATAGCTGTACCAGCTGTGCCTTCTATAGCCTTTAAGACTGCATTACCAGTAAAGCCATCTGCTACTACTACATCGCAAACACCTTTCAAAATATCCTTAGATTCTACATTACCAACAAAATTAATACTACTATCAGCTGCTATTAAATTATGTGCTTCAAGTGTTAATTTACTTCCCTTGTGTGGCTCAGTTCCATTATTTAACAAACCTATTCTTGGATTTTTAATATTTCTAACACTTTCAGCATAATATTTTCCCAATAAAGCATATTGATATAGCTGTTCTGGCTTGTTATCAGCATTAGCTCCACTATCCAAAAGATTAAATACTCCACCTTCTTTAGTTAATACTGGTAGAGTTGACAGTAATCCTGGACGAGTAATTCCTTTTATTCTACCAACAATTAATAAACCAGCCGCTAATAATGCTCCTGTATTTCCACAAGAAAATAATGCATCAGCCTTTCCTTCTTTTACAGCATATGCTGCTCTAACTAAAGAAGAATCTTTTTTTCTTCTAATTGCTTTAACTGGCTCATCATTCATGTCAATAACTTCAGTAGTTTGGATAATTTCAATATTTTTATCACTTGTCAGAATTTCTCTTATCTTCTGTTCGTCACCAAATAACATAAATCTGAGATCCGGATATTTATTTCTCGCTTTTTCTACACCCTCAACTACACTTTGTGGTGCAAAATCTCCACCCATAGCGTCAACAGCAATTTTTTTCATCTTTACCATCTCCTAATCAATAATTTCCTCTTGGGCAAACTGTCTATTCAAATACTTGATTAATTCAAAATTCTCTTCCCTTGTTTCAAAATTAGGACTAAAAACAACATTATGAGCTTCCTCTTGAGCAACTTGTAATATATTCAAATTTACTACTGGATCCCCCACTTTAAATTCAGGTAAACCTGACTGCTTTTTCCCTAGAACTTCACCAGGACCTCGCAATTCTAAATCTTTTTGCGAAATTAAGAATCCATCATTAGTTTCCGTCATTATTTTCATACGTTCTTTACCATACTCACTCTTAGGATCTGCCACTAAAATACAATATGATTCCTTACTACCACGTCCTACCCTTCCGCGAAGTTGGTGTAATTGAGCTAGACCAAATCTATCTGCATCCAAAATGATCATTACAGTAGCGTTAGGAACATCTACCCCTACCTCAATAACAGTCGTAGAAACAAGGATGGAAACCTCTTTATTTTTAAAAGCTTGCATGGCCTGCTCTTTTTCATTAGCATCCATCTTCCCATGTAATAATGCTACTTTTTCAGAACCAAAGTATTCTTTTGCCTTCTCAAAAACTTCTTCTGCATTTTGTAAATCTAATAATTCAGATTCTTCTACCAAAGGGGAAATAATATAGGCTTGTGTTCCTAATTCGAGCTGTCTTTTAACGAATTCAAATACATTTTTTACTTGTTTCTTCTTAACCCAGCTTGTTTTAACAGGTTGTCTCCCTTTTGGAAGTTCATCTATTATAGACACATCCATCTCACCGTACGTAGTGATTGCTAATGTACGAGGGATAGGAGTAGCAGTCATAGCTAAAATTTCAGGATTAACTCCTTTTTTCCTTAAAATTCTTCTCTGATTAACACCAAACCTGTGTTGTTCATCAGTTATAGCTAATCCTAAATTGTGAAATTCAATATTATCTTGGATAACAGCATGTGTTCCAATGACAATATCAATATCACCATTTTTTAAATGCTTTAATAATTCTCTCTTAACTTTTACTCTGCTCAATGAAGAACTTGTCATTAAAGCTACACTTATCCCATATTGCTCAAATAAATTAGCTAATTTTTCTGCATGTTGCTGAGCTAATATTTCCGTTGGAGCCATTAATACTGCTTGCAAACCTGCAGTTACTGTAGCATACATAGCAATTGCAGCAATAATAGTCTTACCGGATCCAACATCACCCTGTAGCAATCTATTCATATGATTTGGACTTAACATATCTGCACAAATTTCATTTACTACTCTTTTTTGTGCTTTCGTTAATTCAAAAGGCAATCCTTTAATGAACTCTTTCAATTTCTCATTATTATACTTAATCCTCAACCCCATATTTTTATGATTATCCCTTTTTAAAAGTTGAAGACCAGCTTCAAAACTAAAAAATTCATCAAATATTGCACTTCTTCTAGCCAAATCTGCCTCTTTTTTCGTCGAAGGAAAATGCATATCATGAATCATTTGCTTTCTATTCTCTAAATGATATTTTATACGAATGCTTTCAGGAACAACATCTCTAATATAGGAATTATATTCTTCATATGCTTGTTTTACTAATTGCTTAACTACACTTTCCTTGATATCTTCAGATGAACGATATACTCCCACAAAATCATTAGTCTTTCTTGAGATTATCTTTATACCAGATAAACTTTGTCTCAAAGCATCATATTTGCCATATACAGCTAGTTCTTGTCCTGTAGTTACCTGTTTTGATATCCATGGTTGATTAAAAAATGTTACACCAATCACGTCATGATTAATTAATAACTTAAAATTTAACCTACTCTTTTTTCTACCAAATCTTACTAAAATAGGTTCAGATGCCACTATTCCTTTTAGTGTAACTTTTTCTTGACTATTTATCTCTTCTAAATTTTTGACCGCAATATCGTTATATCTAAAAGGATAGAATGTCAATAAATCTTCAATCGTATTAACTCCTAATTTATTAAGAGCCTGTATCTTCTTAGGACCAACACCTCGTAAAACTCCGACTGAATCACCCAAATTCACCAACATCACCCCTTTTAAAATCTACTTAAAAAGGAGCAAAAGAACTCATATCTCCCACTCCTTTAAAATAATAAAATATTTTACTCAACAGAAATTAGATAAGGATAAACAGGTTGATCTCCTTCATGAATCTCTACTTCTAAGTCATCATCGATGTCAAGAATTGCCTGCTCAATTTCTTTAGCTTCAGCTTCATTACCATCTTCACCATAAATGATAGTTACAACTTCACTATCATCATCAAGCATTGATTCTACCATTGAAATTGCAGCAGTTTTAGAATCACTAGCAGTAACTGTAATATCTCCATCCACAATTCCCATATAATCGTCCTTTTTAATTTCCTTACCATTTAGAGTTGTATCTCTAACTGCGATCGTTACTTGACCAGATTTCACAGAAGATATATTTTCTTCCATATCTGTTACGTTATCTTCAAGATCCATATCCGGATTGAATGCAAATATTCCTGACAATCCCTCCAAAACAGATCTAGATTGTACAACCTTAACAGGAATATCTACTAATTCAGTTGCTTGCTTAGCAGCTAGGAATATATTTTTGTTGTTAGGGAAAATAATGAATTTCTTAGCTGAACTAGCAGAGATAATATCAACAAAATCTTGTGTACTTGGGTTCATTGTTTGACCACCATCTAAGATATCTGTTGCACCTAAACTAATAAATAAGTCTTTCAATCCTTTTCCAGAAACAACTGTTAATATTCCATAATCGCCAGCATTCTTTCTAGCATCAGCTAACTTCTTAGCTTCTACATCATCTTTATTATTATCTTCATCTTTTTCAAGAATAGTTTCATGTTGTAATCGCATGTTGTCAACTTTAACCTTGATTAAAGAACCGAATTCTTGACCGTAGGATAAAACTTTGCCTGGATGTTCAGTATGTACATGAACCTTAACAACTTCATCATCCGCAATTACTAGTAAAGAGTCTCCAATTTCAGCCAAATGATTTCTAAATTTATCGTACTCAAATTCTTGGTCTACTAAGCGCCCTGCACCTAACTTTACCATTATTTCAGTACAGTAACCATATTTAATATCCTCTGTATGTAACTGACTTTGGACACTCTTATGATGTTCAGCATTTACCATTTCGTCCATTTCTTCTACATTAGGTACATGCTCATCATCGGTAATATTTCCTGATAAAGCTTCATAGAAACCTTCATATACAAATGTTAGCCCTTGACCACCAGAATCCACTACACCTACTTCTTTTAAAACCGGTAAAAGTTCTGGAGTTGTTGCCAATGCTTGCTTAGCAGCTTCATAAGTTGCTTCCATGACTTCAACACAATCATCTGTATTTTTTACTGTATTTCTAGCAGCTTCAGCAGCTTTACGAGCAACTGTTAAAATAGTTCCTTCAGTTGGTTTCATAACTGCTTTATATGCAGTCTCAACTCCACTTGTAATTGCATCTGCTAAATCTTGAGCTGTTAAATTTTCTTTTTTAGCCATACTCTTGCTAAAACCACGAAAAATTTGAGATAAAATAACACCTGAATTACCTCTAGCACCCATCAACAAACCTTTGGCTAAAGCTATTCCTAGGTCTCCTACCTTAGTAGATGTTGATTCTGAAACATATTTATATCCACTAGCTAGGGATAAACTCATATTAGTTCCCGTATCACCATCAGGAACTGGAAAAACATTTAACGAATTAATAAATTCAGCATTTTTATTTAACTTATTAGAACTTGTCAGTACCATTTTTCGGAACTCTGACTCAGTAATCTTAGCGACTTTCAAATTAAAATTATCCTCCTTGGCAGTCTAGATTCCAAAATATATTTAATCTCCAATAACACGTACACCTTGTACAATGACGTTAACCGACTCAGCTTTAACTCCAAGCATAGATTCTAAATTATATTTTACTTTGCTTTGTACATTACGACATACTTCAGAAATTTTTGTACCATAACCTGCAATAATATAAACGTCAATAGCTACTCCATCTTCTTGTTGGCGAACAACTACACCCTTGGAATAATTATCACGACGTAAAATTTCATTTAAATTATCACGAATTTGATTCTTACTAGCCATGCCAACAATACCGAAAATTTCAGTAGCAGCTCCACCAACAACTGTTGCAATAACATCATTGGAAATATCAATATTACCTAATTGGTTTTGAATTTTTACAGCCATAATATATAGCCTCCTTAACTGATTGGCATTCATACAAATAATTATTCTATCATATTTATGATACAATTAAAATCATCTTTAAACCAGAATATTTTATCTGATTATCAAAAAATTATCTATTTTGAAGTCATTTTATTCAAATAAAGGTGTAAAGTAAATTAACTTTACAAAAAAATGTTGCAATCATTCTCTATCTATGATAATTTTATTTAGTGGATAAGCATTTTTTGCTTTATTTGAGATTGAAATGGAGGATATATAACAATGGCAAAAGATTTTGTTACAGGTCGTAAGACAACTTTTGGTAAGAAACGTTCTCACGCTTTGAACCAAACAAATCGTAGCTGGAAGCCAAACTTGCAAAAAGTTCGTATTTTAGTTGATGGTAAGCCTAAGAAAGTTTGGGTTTCAACTCGTGCTTTGAAGTCTGGCAAGGTTACTCGTGTCTAATAGATAACAAGTAATATACTAAAAAAATAAAGGTCATAATGTTTCGAATTGAAGCATTATGACCTTTTACTTTTAATCGGTTGTATAATATTTAGGACTGATAAT
>NZ_AYYT01000010.1 GCF_001435955.1 Ligilactobacillus salivarius DSM 20555 = ATCC 11741
CTTTGTTTAGTTTTCAAAGATCATATACTTGGTTAGAACAACTCATCTGCCCTAACAGCATAATCTACTATACCGACTTCAATACTATTCGTCAACCCCTTTATTTCAAGGTATTTCGGGTATCCAAAATCACAAAGTTCGTATTTTGTAATTTAAAAACAGTTTCATTTTGATTCACTATCACCATTTTAATCTCAAAACCACAAACAAACTCTACTTTCCACTCAAATACTTCGGTTTAATCATCAGAAAATTTTTTTGAATTTTTTTTAGGATACTAAAAATAGCTATTAAAATTGAATATTTCATCAATTAATAGCTACTTTTACTGAAAAATTTTTCTTATTGTACTACTCTTAGTCTTTACTTCGCCAAAGAAATAATATTCTAAACCTGCATTTACTACCGAACCTAGCATTATTACCCAACCGGTATAATTTAACCATAATAACAGAACTATAAATGTACCTAGGGCTTCATAACTTAACAAAGTCCGCGTAAAGTATCTAACATAAATAGAAAAGCCTTGCGATAATCCCAGCCAACCTATTGTTGCTAAAATAGCTCCCGGTAATACTAAAATAAAATGTAATTTAGCGTTGGGGATTAGTGTGTAGATCAGTATTATAATTACAAAAATACCAATTGCAGCTGTTGGCCATTTCCAACGCATAAATAAATCTATCCAATTAGTGGAAAGATTCAGCAAAGGTGTAATATAGTCCAAAGCTATCTGTCCAAAACTGAATACTAAAAATAGCGCAACTATTAACAATCCTAAAACTACTGTAATAAAAATAGAGAATATTCTTCCTAATACTGCACCTGTTCCAGTTCCCTTACCTACTCCATATGCCATATTTAAACCATTTTTTAAAGCATTTATTCCTCGACTAACCGCCCAAAGTGCTAAAATACCACTAACAGAGGCAATTCCACCTGAACCTTTCTTTAGCATGGTCTCAATAATTGGCTTTAAAGTCGTAAAAACATTACTTGGAACTATTACTTGTAATCCATTTAAAACATCTGCTTCTTTTAAATTAATTATCGAAAGAATATTTCCTAACAAAATGATTGTAGGTAAGATCGCTAATAATGCATAGTAAGCAATTGTTATAGATGTACTATTTATATCCGCTTCACTCGCACGTTCAACAATTAAGAGAAATAAATCACGAAATTTATGTAATTTTTCTTTCAAATTCATCATTACTTTCAATATTTTTAACGTACACTATTCTTTGGTATTTTTAGTGTAGTTCCTGTTGAAACAGTTCTTTGAGTCAATCCATTAACCTGCATAATTTCTTCAATCGTTGTATTGTATTCTTCCGCAAGCATTGTCAAATTATCGCCTGCTTTAACTGTATAAGTAATATACTTAGATTTTTTAGAACTACTACTACTCATTGTATCTGTTTCAAAACTTGCTTCTTCATTATTTTTCTTTGGTTCAGATTCTTTTTTAGTAACTTTTACTCCATATTTTTCACGCGCAACTTTTTTGTTACTTTCATATTCTGCTTTCTGCATCGCTGCAGTTGGCATTGCACGCTCAACAATTATCCCCTTTACAGGAGTTACCATCACTAACAAAATAGCGATAAGAATTACTGAGATAATGGAATAAGCTATCCATCTTCTTTTTTTCTTATGTCTCTTTTTCAAAATTTTCACCTCTAAAAAATTAATTAGATTAATTAACATACCTAACCTATTATAAAATTAAAAAGCCTGAAAAGAAACAAAATCTTTTCAGACTCCTATAAAAATAATAAATAGTAAATAGTATTATTTAATCTTCTTAGAAAGTTCTTTGATATATTCTTTCAATTCATCTCTTACTTCAGGATGACGTAAACCGAATTGAATAGATGTCTTCAAATATCCAAACTTATAACCTACATCATAACGTTGACCTTTAAATTCATGTGCAAATACTCTTTGAATCTTATTTAAACGGTCAATAGCATCAGTTAATTGGATTTCATTACCAGCACCTGGCTTTTGTGTTTCAAGCATATCGAAAATTTCAGGTGTTAATAAGTAACGACCAATGATTGCTAAATCACTTGGGGCCTTGTCAACATCTGGCTTTTCAACAAATTGCTTAACATCAAACAAACCTGGTTGAGTTTCTGCAGCTGGATCAATTACACCATACTTATTTACTTCTTCATGAGGTACTTTCATTACAGCTAATGTTGAAGCATGTGTTTTTTCATAACGATCAATTAACTGTCTAGTCAAAGGAACCTTATCTTCCATAAGGTCATCACCTAACATAACAACGAATGGTTCGTTACCTACAAAATCTTTTGCCATTAATACAGCATCACCCAAGCCACGTGGATGTGATTGGCGAATAAAGTACAAATTAATATCTGTTGTTTGCTGTACTAATCGAAGTAATTCTGTCTTTCCTTTTTCTGTTAGATTTTGTTCCAATTCTGGTACTGAATCAAAATGATCTTCAATTGGACGCTTACCCTTTCCGGTAACAACTAAAATATCTTCAATGCCAGATTTTTTAGCTTCTTCAACAATATATTGAATTGTTGGTTTATCAATAATAGGAAACATTTCTTTAGCTAATGCCTTTGTAGCAGGTAAAAAACGTGTCCCCAAACCTGCAGCAGGAATAACAGCTTTTCTTACTTTCATATCTTTCGTAGACTCCTTAAATTTAAGTTAGTATATCAACAATAAATGTTTATATACTCTCCTTACTGATTATACCAATAATAGCGAGATTTACAAGATTAAAATAAGGGCTTTCATAAAAAAATAAGTACTTAATTGCTAAAAAACAATAAGTACTTACTTTTTTATACTAATCGTCCAATAGATATTTTTTATCTCTTTCAGGATCTTGAGAAGTTAAAATCTTAGGACCATCCTTAGTGATTGCAATAGTATGTTCATATTGGCAAGATAAACTACCATCTGCTGTACGTGCTGTCCAACCGTTAGGATCATCCATTTCTGCTTCCCAACCACCAATATTTACCATTGGTTCGATTGTAATTGTCATACCTTCTTTTAAGCGAACACCTTGTCCAGCTTCGCCATAATGAGGGACATTAGGACTTTCATGCATTGTGGGTCCAATACCATGTCCTATAAATTCACGTACATCGCCATATCCATTTTCATCTTCTACATAATGTTGGATAGCAGCACCAATGTCACCAATTCTATTTCCAACTTGTGCTTGTTCAATCCCTAAATACAAAGCATTCTTTGTAACTTCCATTAGTCTGTCAATTTCAGGAGTAGACTTACCTACAACATAACTCCAGCAAGAGTCACTCATAGCTCCGTGATAGTTAACAACTGTATCTACCTTAACCAAATCTCCATCCTTTAATATTAAGTTCTTTCGTGGAAAACCATGGCAAATTTCATCATTAACACTTACACATGTGGCATACTTATAACCTTCAAAACCAATTTGTTCTGCAATCGCATCGTGTTCTTTAAAATATTTTCTAGCAAATTTTTCAATTTCCCAACTAGAAATTCCGGGTTTGATAATATCTCTCAAGCCAATATGCATTCCAGCTAAAATTTGACCAGATTTTTGCATTTCTTTAATTTCACGTGGTGATTTTAAAGTAATCATTATATTCTTCCTCCAATAAATCATTTCCGACTAATCTATTATAGCACTTATCGCTTAATTTGTGATGATTAGAAATTTTAGCAACCTATTCTGAAATATCTGTTATAATATGGAAATGAAATAATTATTGTAATTTTACGAAAGAAGGGCTTTTAAATGGCTAATGTAAAAGTTGTATTTGCAACAATTACAGGAAATAATGAAGATGTTGCTGATATTATCGCAGAAGCATTAGAAAACAAAGGAATTACAGTTGACGTTGAAGAAATTTCACAAGTTGATGCTTTTGACCTAGAAGAGTTCGATGGTGTTATTGTATGTCCTTACACATATGACGAAGGTGCATTACCTGATGAAGGAATGGACTTCTATGAAGATTTGGCAGATGTTGATTTATCAGGTAAAGTTTATGGTGTTGCAGGTTCAGGCGATACATTCTATGGTGAATACTTCTGTACAGCTGTTGACGATTTTGGAACACAATTAGCTAAGGCTGGTGCTACTAAGGGTGCTGAAAATGTAAAAATTAATCTGGCACCTGATTCAGATGAAGATATTGAAATCTTAGAAAACTTTGCCGGTGAATTTGCTGCTAAATTGGAGGAAAATTAATGATTTTCAAGCTTTTCAAAAAATATCAAAGCGTAATTGCCTACTTATTTTTTGGAGGATTAACAACATTAATTAACTTTGTTGTATTTTTCATCTTTGACTCTGGTTTGCATTGGAACTACCAAGTTGCTAATTTTATTGCTTGGTTCTTATCTGTTTTATTTGCATTTTTTACCAATAAAGTTTGGGTTTTTGGCTCAAAATATACAACTGTTAAAGCTTTTTTCATTGAAATGTGGTCTTTTTTCTTCTATAGAATTCTTTCCTATTTCATTGATGCGGGTATTATGTTTGTTGGTATTTCTTTATTGCATGCTAATAGTAGTTTGACTAAACTTATTGACCAAGTAGTAATCGTAGTTCTAAATTACTTTTTTAGTAAATTTTTCATTTTTAAAAAACGAGATTAATTAAATATTCTTTTAAAAACCTCCTAATCATTCACACTTATTACTAATTACGGTAAAATATGTTGTGAGCATATTAGGAGGTTTTCTTTCGTGAATTTCTCATTTGAAAAAAAAGATTTCAAAAAATTATTTATTTGGTATTCAATTTCATTTGCGATAGTCGCTTTTTTTGTTTATGGCTCCTATTATTTTTCAGGCCATTCATTAATTTGGCAAATAGATGGTTCTCAACAACATTTACCTCTATTAATTAATTATCGCAGAGCTTTAATTGAATTTTTACACCATCCTTTTTCTGGTATAACGACTTGGTCTTGGAAATACGGATTAGGTGCTGATACTTTTCAAATTTATTCTTATTATACAGTTGGAGATATCTTTGCTTACCTAACCTTACTATTTCCTGCAAGTAAAATAATTTTTGCTTACCAGTTAATGATTATTTTACGATTATATTTTGCTGGATTAGCTTTTACATATTTTGCTAATCATTTCGACTTGAAAAAGTCAGTCATTATTCCAGGAGCAATGGTTTATATTTTTAATGCGTATCTTTTATACGCCAACGTTGCACAACCTTTTTTCACAACTGCATTCATAATTTTTCCACTAATTATCTTAGGTTTAGAAAAAGTTTTGCAAGAAAAATCCGCTTGGATGTTGACATTTGCATTCACTTGGATGTTAATCAATAACTTTTATTTTGCCTTTATTTTAGGCATTGGAGCTATGATTTATTTAGTAATTCGAGTCTTTTTCACTTATCATAAGACTTTAAATTACTTCTTAATATTTCGGAAGCTCGCAGGTTCTACTATTTTAAGTTTGTTACTGAGCTCTGTACTTTTAATCCCTGAATTACTTGCAGTACAAAACTCTACTCGAGCTGGTAGTACTTTCGCCAATGGGTTAAAATTTTATCCACTCTACTATTACTTAGCCTTACCATCGCAGCTAATTAATGGTGGAAACCGTGATTTTTACTTTTGGAGTGCTTTAGGTTTTTCTAGCATCGCCTTTTTCGGAGTAATTTATGTCCTTGCTAAGTATCGAAAATATCCAGTTATGACTGCTATTTTCATCCTTAGTGGGATTATGCTTTTATTCCCCGCTTTTGGTGCAGCATTCAATGGTTTAATGTCTCCTTCAAATCGTTGGACTCTAATGCTTTGCTTACCAGTTTCATTATCTGTATGTATTTTACTAGAACATGTTAAAAAACTATCTCCAAAAATGTTAAAGTACATTACAATTACTACCGCTATTTATATCAGTATTGTAGGTATTAATTATTATTTCCAAAATAGTGAAAAATTATTTATTCCTATCATCTTCTTATTTGTATTTTTAGGTTTGATTTTTTGGTTACGTTTCATTGATTATAAACACGCTTATCGATGGGCAAATATTTTAGTATTGTTAAATGTTATTTTAAATGCTATTTATTTTGAAACACCTTATAATGGAGGTTTTGCTAATGAAATGTTACCAGCTGGTGCTTATGATAAATTGCAAAATCAACGTTATGCTGGTTTAGATTCAGATATTGATAATGATAATACTTTTAAAGTTTCTACTATTAGTAATAACTATTACTTAGGTGAAGACTTTAAAATGTATAACACTCTTAACGAAAAATTGCATGGACTTAGTTCATATTATTCCTTACAAAACAAATATATAGGTCAGTTTGCTTTAAATATGCAAAATGTCCAATATGAAACTAATGTGCCTCTGCAACAGTTTGATGACCGCTCAGTGATCTTAAACTTTTTAGGAGTTAAATATTTATTTACTCAGTTGAATCAAGAAAATGATACTAAAATTCCATATGGTTATCATCTCGATAAAACTACTCGTTTAATCTATGATGTAAACCAAAATTCTAGTAAAAACCAACAAACACGTAGATATGCTACTAAAAATAATTTTCCTTTGCTTTATTGGCAAGACACTGCTATCACTCCTAAAAATTACGATAAACTCAGTGTCTCTCAAAAGGAACGCTTATTAAGTAAGGCAGTCTTTACATCTAGTAATAATGCCAAAGGATTGAAAAAAGCTAAAATTTCCAATACTGATGTAATTGACATTCCTTATGTATTGGTTTCTAGTCGTGGAAATGTTATTGATACTAATAACTTAGAAAAACTTGATGCTAATGAAACTTACAAACTTGTTTTACAATTAGATAAATTGAAGGAAAAGAATAATCTTCCTCAAAATGTAGAATTACATGTTGAAATAAATGATATCAAGTACACTCCATTTTCTTTCAAGAAACAAATTGCACTGGAAGAAAAAAATCAAACAGATGATCTAACTAATGGTCTTCTAGCTGCTAATGAAAAATTGGCCTACTATAAATACTTTAGATATCATGTTTTGAAGGGATCACCTGATATGAGTTATGCTTTAAATATCAGCTCTAATCTTGGAACTGAAACAATTGCTCAACCTCGTCAAAGCAAAACTTCATTCTTTAAAATCGTAAACAGTGGAACCATGAATATGGGATATTTCAAGAATTTACCGGAGACTTTAAAACTTACTCCTTCAAAAATGGGAACTTATAGTTTTAAATTAAAGGTTTATGCTGAACCATTAAATACTAGTTACGATAAAGAAGTAGCTAAAATTCAAAAACATGCACTTCAAAACTTAAAATTCAATAAGCACGGTCTTGAAGGAAAAATAACTACTAATCGTACTGGAATATTAACTTCTTCAATTCCTTATTCTACCGGTTGGACTGCCACAGTAGATGGAAAAAAAGCTCCTGTTATTAGAACTAACCAAGCTTTTGTAGGATTAAAACTCCCTCAAGGCACACATAAAGTTAAATTAGTCTATAATATTCCAGGTTTGAAACTAGGGATGATTACCTCAATCGTTGGATTAATTCTTTTAGCAATTAGTTTGATATATACTAAATTTAAGAAAAAATAATATTAAAAGGAAGCAAAGATTTTTTTGATCTTTGCTTCCTTTTTTAGTTGCTAACTCTTTAATTTAATTCAAACTCGTGTCCATATCCATTAGCTTGTGCTTTTTTTACAATCTTATCTGCAATATAAACATCTAAAACAGCTGTTCCAACTGTTTTAAAAATAGTTATTTCATCATCACTAGTTCTACCTTTTATTTTTCCTGCCACTAATTGTCCTAACTCACCAGTAATCATATCTTTACTAATTTCACCTTTATTTAATGGTTGAATAAAATCACCAGCTTCTTGCCAAACTCCATCAAGGGTATCAAAAACAATGGTTTTAGCTCTTTTTATTGTTTCACATGGTATTTCACACATTTCTGGCGTATATGCTCCAATCCCATTAATATGTGCTCCTGGTTTAACCCATTCATCATTGAAAGTTGCACGTTTTGAAGTAGTAACTGTTGTAATAATATCGGCATTTTCAACACATTCTTTAGCAGTTTGACATGGATAAATATTTTTATTGAATTTATCTGCCATTAATTCAGCAAATTTTTTAGCCCTGCTAAAATCTATATCAAAAATTCTAATTTCTTCTAAATCTCTAACTTCTATCATTGCTTCTAGTTGTGTTGCTGCTTGTCCACCAGTCCCTATCAAAGCTCCAACTTTAGCATCTTTTCTAGCTAATAACTCTGTGGCTGCACCTTGAACAGCACCCGTTCTTAACTGTGTCAAATAAGTACCTTCAATTACCGCACCTAATTCTCCAGTATCAGCATCTAAAGTTATTACTGTCGCTGGCACACTTGGTAAACCCTTAGAAATATTATCAGGATAAACAGAAACGATTTTTAATCCAGCAGCAGCTTGGTTTCCTCCAACATAAGCTGGCATATAAAGATTTTGTCCATTTTTTTCATCTATATCAATATTAGTTCTTAATGGCACCTTAGCTTTTCCTTCAGAATATATCTCTAAAGCTTCTTTATCTGCTTCAATCGCATCTCTCATTGTAAAACACTTTTTTATATCATCTTTTTTTAAAATTAACATTTATATTTCCTCCCTAAGCTTCTTCTTTTTGCTTTGATAACATAGTATAGGCACTATATAGCAAGACAATTACTACTAACCAATTTAAAAGATATGTATTTAGTTGCTTTACCAAAAATACAGCTACTAATACACCTAATACCCCAAAAGTTGCAGTGAATAGAGTTATTTTTCTACTATAGTCATCCAATTTAATAAATTGAACTGAACCAACCGGAACAGAGAATGTACATGCCCCCATCATAATAGGAAAAGCTGCAATTGGATTTAATCCTAGTAAATATACTGTCACCATTGTCAACGCATATGATCCAATCCCAATGTTATTCAACGCACCATATACAAAAAGTAAAAATCCTGCTAAAATCAGTTTCCAACCATATAATTCTGTTGCAGTCCCATTTGAAGGAATTAATTTTAACTGACCAGCAACGATCAAAAGTGAAGCGATAATTAAACCAATCCCTACAAAAACTTTAATGGTTTTTTCTGGCAATTTAACTACAAAACGTGGTCCTAAATATGCACCGATAACTTGGCAAATGATACAAACCAATAAAGTTTTGATACCAACTGATATTCCAGTAATATAGCTCAAAGCCATAACTGCTACAGGTATTACGCATTCTGTATTCAAAGTTCCTGGCAATTTTTTCATGCTTACCCATTTAGCTTTTTGATATAGAACAGTACCAATTGCAAAATCAGAAATTCCAAATGTTGATAAAAAGAATATAATAAATGATGACAATGCTAACCATTTGGAATCAGCTGGTTCTTCCTTAAATTCCTGCTTATGTTTCAATAAATCACGGATAAATACAGTTGCAAAGTATCCGTTTACAATTACAACCATTGTTAATAATATATACCTAACCATTTTCTTTCACTATCCTCTCAATAAATTTCCCTTACTCCTTCAAAATCCACACCATACTCTTTCTTTAGATCTTCCGGTAAATCTCTAAAAATCTTCAAAGTATACGCATCATGTTTTACATATTCTGAAGCTAAACTTATCATAGCTGTATTTTCTGTCCAAATTACATTTGTTGTATAATGATTAATAGTGCCGTACACTACTTGCTTGTTATCTGCAACAACATTAATCCAACGAGAACCGAAATCTGATAACTTATCTTTTTCAAAACCATGGTAATACACATTTTTAAAATCAAAATTATCTTCACTATCTTTGAACAAAATAATAACTACTTTAGTAAGTCGTTTTTCTGCCAATTTTATTAAATTAACCAGCTCATCATCAATATCAGAAGTCCATATTTGAATATATATACTTTCTTTTGCGTTACTGATAACATATTTTATTTTTTCAATCATACTTGTGTAATCATTAATCTTCCAAAGGTGTCCAGCATCTCGTTTAGGTTCTTTAATCTCTTTAAAGCCTTGCTTCAGATTTTTTAAGTCATTCTTAAAAATATGCTCAAGTCTTGCTAAAAATTCATCTGTAGGAATTGCACGGTACATCTTATTTTCTGTTTGATTTACTAAAACCATATTCTTTTGTATTAAATTTTCTAAGACATTGTAAACTTTTGAACGAGCCACACCAGATAATTTGCTAACTTCATACCCTGTCATCTGTTCATGATTAATTAAGGTGAGATAAA
Organism: Ligilactobacillus salivarius DSM 20555 = ATCC 11741; assembly: GCF_001435955.1. Lineage (GTDB taxonomy): Bacteria > Bacillota > Bacilli > Lactobacillales > Lactobacillaceae > Ligilactobacillus > Ligilactobacillus salivarius. Next base: position 10,279 of record NZ_AYYT01000010.1, read on the forward strand.
CTTTTATTTCTGATTCATTGAACCCATATTTTCTCATAATTGTTGATATATCAAGCATTTAATCTTCACCTCCTTATAGTAGTATCTTACAGTAACTACTATAATGCAATTGTTGATTAATTTCAAGTGTATTTTTTCACAAAAGCATTTTAATAGTACAGATTGATATCTTTTTCACAAATTGTAAAAAAATAAAACTAGTCGTCAGAAAACAACTAGTCCTATTACTATTATTCAAACTCTATTGGCTTTTTATCTGTCACACCAAAATAATACGCAATTGCATCTAAAATTCGTTCCGATGCCTTTCCATCGCCATATGGATTCTTTGCTTGTGCCATTCTTTGATATTCAGCATCATTATCTAGCAACTCTTCCATTTCTTCCTTTACTTTTTCAGACTCTGTACCGACTAATTTTAAAGTACCTGCTTCTACACCCTCTGGACGTTCAGTTGTATCTCTCAATACTAATACCGGTTTACCTAATGAAGGTGCTTCTTCTTGAACACCACCAGAATCTGTCATAATAAAGTAACTTCTAGCTGCTAAATTATGAAAGTCAACAACATCAAGTGGTGAAATCAAGTGTATTCTTTCTGTATTTCCTAAAATTTCTTTTGCTGCTTCTTGAACTGCCGGACTTAAATGAACTGGATAAATAACTTCTACATCTTCTCTTGATTCAACTACTTCACGAATTACTTTAAACACACGTCTCATAGGTTCTCCCTGGTTTTCGCGACGATGCATTGTTAGTAAAATTAATTTATTATCAGGAGAAACCTTATCTAGAATATCATGGTGATACTCTTTATCTACTGTTTGTTTAAGTGCATCTATAGCTGTATTTCCTGTAATATAGATATTATCTTCTTTATGGTTTTCTTTAAGCAAATTAGCTTTACTTTGATTTGTAGGAGCAAAGTACAAGTCTGTCATCGCATCTGTCATTTGGCGATTCATTTCTTCAGGATATGGAGAATATTTTTCCCATGTTCTAAGTCCTGCTTCCACGTGTCCAATAGGTATTTGATTATAAAATGCTGCTACACTTGCAGCAAATGTAGTTGTTGTATCCCCATGAACTAATACAATATCCGGCTTAGCCTCTTTTAAGATTTTATCTAGATTGATTAGTACATTAGAAGTTATATCAGTCAAAGTTTGTCTGGCATGCATAATATTTAAATCATAGTCAGGCTTGATATGAAAAATATCTAAAACTTGGTCTAACATTTCGCGATGTTGTGCAGATACTGTTGTAATTGCTTCAAAACGCTGACTTTGTTTTTGTAATTCCAATACTAACGGTGCCATTTTTATTGCTTCTGGCCTTGTTCCAAAAACCGTCATTACTTTTATTTTTTTCATTAACATCCGTCCTCTTCAAATTATGTTTTCATTAAAAGTATAACAAATCCAGTGCTTTTATTGTCAGTTTTTATGGTATTTATGATATATTAAATTTACAAATCTGCTTTGAATGGAGGTCCATTATGACAATTCCAAATTTTAAAGAAAAACTACAAAAATATGCTGAATTAATTGTTAAAGTTGGTGTAAATGTCCAACCAAACCAACCAGTTGTATTATACATTAACGTTGAACAACAAGAATTAGCTCACTTAATTGTTAAAGAAGCATATGCTGCTGGGGCAAGTGAAGTTATGGTTAAGTGGTCAGATACATTTACTTCTCGTCAATTTTTAGAATTTGCTAATCAAGAACGTCTTGAAAATATTCCTGACTATCTTGTAAAAGAAGCTGAATATATTGCTGATAATAAAGCTGCACGTATTTCTGTTATCTCTGAAGATCCTGATGCTTTTAACGGATTAGATCATAATCGTGTATCTACATTCCAAAAAGCTAATGGTAAAGCTTTAAATGTTGTACGAAAAGCCACTCAAAATAACGATTTAAGCTGGACTGTTGTTGGTGCAGCTGGTGTTAAATGGGCTGAAAAAGTTTTCCCTGATTTAAAGGGTGATGCAGCAGTTGACAAATTGTGGGAAGAAATTTTTAAAACTACACGCATCGATCAAGAAGATCCTATTACTGCTTGGAAGAAACATGATGAAACTTTACGTACTAAAGCTGATTGGTTAAATAAAGAGCAATTTAAAGCTCTTCATTACACATCGCCAATTACTGATATTACTGTTGGACTTCCAAAGAATCATATTTGGGAAGGTGCTGGCAGTTATAACGCTGCTGGAATTGAGTTTATGGCAAATATGCCAACTGAAGAAGTCTTCACAGCACCTGATGCTCGTCACATTGACGGTTATGTCGGTTCAACTAAACCTTTGAGCTATGCTGGTAATATCATTGAAAATATGCACTTTGAATTTGAAAATGGCAAAGTTACTAAAGTCACAGCTGATAAAGGACAAAATATTTTAGAAGAACTTATCAAAACTGACGATGGTGCTACTTCATTAGGAGAAGTTTCATTGGTTCCAGATCCATCACCAATTTCACAATCTGGTATTACTTTCTTTAATACTTTATTTGATGAAAATGCAAGCAATCACATGGCTTTAGGTGCTGCTTATCCTTTCTCAATTCAAGGCGGTACTAAAATGTCGGACGAAGAATTAAAGGAACACGGCATCAATATTAGTCAAACTCATGTCGACTTCATGATGGGCTCAGCTGATATGGATATTGATGGTATCAAAGAAGATGGTACTGTTATTCCTATTTTTAGAAACGGTGACTGGGCATAAAAACAATACTGCTAAAATGCGCTTGAGAGGAATTTTTCTCAAGCGCTATTTATATTGTTTAAACATATAACTTTGCTTTACATAATTTATCACCACTTACTAACATTTTCTTATTTTCACACAGGACCAATTTTTTAATTTCTGCAATTTCTAATTTTGAAAACGATTNAATTTTGAAAACGATTATTTTGTATAAATTAAAAAATTGGTCCTATATCCAAATCTTGATAAATTGCTTTTTCTACTTTTTTAGCTTGCATAAATATTTATCTTAAGCTATTCTTTTATTCGTATAATCTTATTACTTTATAAAGAGGTGGAAATTTTAATGGATGACTTAAGCAGTAAAAATTATATTTCCTGGCCTATTCTAACTCTAATGGCCTTTGTTACTGTTATCGGTTTTGATGACATCATGTATAACTTCCAAAACCAAGGAATGACTGTTATTACTTCCTGGGTTTTGATGCTATTTTTATATGTTATTCCTTATTCTTTAATCGTTGGACAACTTGGCGGTATTTTTAATAAAGAAGGTGGTGGTCTTAGTTCATGGATTCGTGGAACTAACGGAGAATTTCTCGGTTACTTCACTGCTTGGACTTATTGGGCTGCTTCCGTACCTTACGTAGTTGATTCTGCAAATTCTGTTGTAGTTGGTTTTGGCTGGGCATTTACTGGATCAAATAAATTTCAAGATACAATGTCTAATGCCGAATTTACATTTTGGACTTTTTTAATTTTCATCGTATTTATTTTTATTCAACGTCACTTGAAAAATTCAATGGAACTCCTTTCTACAATCGGTGGCGGTATGATGTTCATCATGACAATTTTATTTGTTGTTTTAGCCTTTTTTGGTTTAGCTAAGAATGGCGGTCATATGGCAACTCAGCCTATGACTTGGAAAACAATTATCCCTAAATTTGATCTAAAATACTGGTCAACTGTTGGTATGTTAATCTATGCAGTTAATGGTTGTGAACTCATTGCTCCTTATGTTACTAAGATGAAACAACCTAAGCGTGATTTTCCTAAGGCAATGATCGCTTTATCAATCATGACAGCTTTCTTAACTATTTTTGGTTCATTTGCATTAGGTATCTATTTTAATGCTTATCACTTACCAAATGATTTAAAGATGAACGGTTCTTACTATGCTTTTCAAGCTTTAGGACAACAACTTGGTGTGGGTAAATTATTCATGTACATCTACGCTTGGACTTCTGTTCTTTATATGTGTGCTTTACTAGCGGTTCTATTAGATGCTATGACACGTATGTTAATCTCAGATACTGGTGATAAATTCATGCCTAAATTCTTACGTAAAACTAATAGCGATGGCTTACCTATTAATGGCTATATTTTAACTAGCTCATTATCAGCTTTCATCATGCTATTAGGGGTATTCTTACCAGAAATGAATGATGTATTTAATTGGCTTTTGAATTTAAACGGTATTATTTCTCCTGGCGTTACCTGCTGGATTTTCTATGCCTTCATGCGTGTTCGTAAAAATTCAGCTAAATATCCATCAGAATATGTTTACATAAAAAATGACAAACTGGCTTATATTGTTGGTTTCTTGTTACTTGCTGTAACTGCTATTGCTACTATTTTGGGAATTACACCTCAAGATGTTAAGCAATTCAGTCATACATGGTGGTATGAATTAATTATTAATATTGTTGCAATTGTAGTTTTAATTGGTTTAGGTGCTATCTTACCTTCTATCCGTCGACGCGAAGAAAAATATGGTATCGCCTTTAATAAAGGTCAGTGGATTGCTATTTTAGGCATCGTCATTGTATCTATTATTTTTAATCTCTGGCTTGGTGGTACTCATCTAGCTTGGCGCGGATTATATATTGCAATTGAATCAATTATTGCCTTGATTGTAATTACTATGATAGGTCGTAAGAATCCAAATATTTAAAAGAAATGAGGATTAGAGTTCTTTCTCTAATCCTCATTTTTATACGCAAAAAAAGATATTAACCAAAATCAGTTAATATCTTCTTCTCTCAATCACATCTTATTCTCTTATTTACTTATTCACTTTATTCCACACTTGATTAAACAATTCATAGCTAAAATCTTGTGTACTTGGTACAACTTCATCAGCTTGGCTTAATTCATCCTTATCACCAACTGCAACTGCAACCATTCCTGCAGACTTGATAGCAGCTACTCCAGCCACTGCATCTTCTACGCCTACACAATCTTTAGGATCTAAATTAATTGCTTCAGCACCTGCAATAAAGATATCTGGAGCTGGCTTGCCTTTAGCTACCTTAGCTGGATCAGCAATTGCATCAAACTCATCAATGATTCCTAGCTTTTCTAAAATATGTGGAGCATTCTTAGAGGCAGAAGCTATTGCTAGTTTCATGTCATGTTCTTTCAACTCATCAAGTAATCTTTTTACTCCTGGTAAGATATCATTTTCAGTTAATTGACTATCAATTGCTGCTACGTAGTAAGTATTTTTTTCATTTGCCATTTCAGCTACTTGATCACTTGTATACTTATCGCTCAAATTACCAAATTCCAAAATTCTTTCTAAAGATTCAATTCTACTAATTCCCTTCAACTTACTTTCAAATTCAGCTGGTAGAGTTAAATCAAATTTTTCTTTTGCAAGTTGACTCCAAGCTTCAAAGTGAAATTTAGCTGTATCAGTAATTACACCATCTAAATCAAATACTACACCCTTCAAACTATTCACCTACTTTTCTGTTGTTAATGTCAAAGATTCACCATTTAACTTAATTGTTAAATCATCGCCTTTTAGCAATTTAATAGATGAACCTTCTTTATTTACAGTAACTTCAAGTAATCTGTCACGGAAGTTAATACGGAAGTTATAACCTTCCCAATCTTTTGGTACAAATGGTGAGAATTGAAGTTCATCATCAATTACTCTCATACCAGCAAATCCTTGAACAATAGCTAACCAAGAACCAGTCATTGATGTGATATGCAATCCATCATTAGTATCATTGTTGTAGTTATCTAAATCAAGACGTGCAGTTCTAGAATACATTTCTACAGCTTTATCTTCTTTGTGCAAATCAGCAGCAATAATTGCGTGTACAGAAGGAGATAAACTAGATTCATGTACTGTTAATGGTTCGTAGAATTCAAAGTTGCGTTTCTTAACATCTTCTGGGAATTTATCGATAAAGTACCAAATTCCTTGCATTACATCACCTTGCTTGATATATGGTGATCTTAAAATCTTATCCCATGACCAATTTTGGTTTAATGGTAATTGATCAGCAGGAATATCAGCTACTGGTGTTAAATCTTTATCTAAGAATGTATCATGTTGTACAAAGATTCCTAATTCCTTGTCTTCTGGTAGATACATATTATCTGCAATTTCATGCCACTTGTTACGTTCTTCTTCAGTAAGTCCTAATTCAGCTAATTTTTCATCAGAAACCTTATCTGCAATTTCATTAGTGTAATTTAAGCACCATTTAGCAAGCATGTTTGTATACCAGTTATTATTTACATTGTTTTCATATTCATTAGGACCTGTTACACCATGAATCATGTATAATCCCTTACGTTGTGAGTAATGCACCCTATCTGCCCAGAAACGTGCAATACCTGTCAAAACATCAAATCCATCATGTGTCACATATTCTTCATCGCCAGTATAACGTGTATAGTTGTAAATAGCATATGCAATTGTACCATTACGATGAATTTCTTCAAAAGTAATTTCCCATTCATTATGGCATTCAATACCATTAAACGTTACCATTGGATATAAAGCACCTTTTAGACCTTGTTCTTGTGCGTTATGGTATGCACCTGGTAATTGATTATGACGGTATTCAAGAAGATTATGAGTAACTTCTTTATCAGCCAATGCTAAGTAAAGTGGAACAGCAAATGCTTCTGTATCCCAGTAAGTTGCACCACCATACTTTTCACCAGTAAAGCCTTTTGGTCCAATGTTTAGTCGAGCATCATCGCCATAGTATGTTGAGAATAGTTGGAATAAGTTGAAACGAATACCTTGTTGTGCTTCGTCACTGCCTTCAATCTTAACGTCAGCTTTTTCCCATCTCTTATCCCATGCTTCTTCATGGGCAGTTAATAATTCACTAAATGTCTTTTCTGCTTGTGAATCTAATAATTTACTTGTTGCTTCATCTAAGTCTTTCTCATCTGCATAGTCACGAGATGTTGTAACAATTACACGTTTTTCAAATGTTACTTGTTCATTAGCTGCCAATTCTTTAGCAAAAGTATTAACAACTTGCTTGTCTTCTTCTTTACCTAAGCCTTTAGCTTCCATGTCAGTAACATGATGCATTGCCATCTCAGTAGTAAATTGAGGTGTACCAAAATTGTTTGGAATTGTTTGTGCAACTAATCTTCCATCTTTAGCAGATACTTGTTTACTCAAAACATTCCAGAATTGTTCATCATAATTCGCATCTTCATTGTATACATCTGCATCAATTACAGAATCAACTTCTAAAGTTACAGGTTCTGAGCCCAGATTTTCAAAAGTTAATTTATTAGCATATAGTTCTTTAAATGCAATACTTACAAAACGAGTAGATGTTACCTTTACCTTAGCTCCATCTTTATCAACTACATAGCTACGAGTTAAAATACCTTTCTTCATATCAAGACTAACTTCATAATCAGAATAACTATCTTTAGCTAAGTCAATGGATTCACCATTTACTTTAATATCAACAGATACAAAGTCCACAGCGTTTATAACTTTACCAAAATAATGTGGGTAACCATTTTTCCACCAACCAACAACTGTCTTATCAGGGAACCAAACTCCACCTAAATAGATACCTTTATGTGTATCGCCAGAATATTTTTCTTCAAACATCCCACGCATACCCATATATTCGTTACCAATACTTGTCATACTTTCTTGTAATCGTTTATCTTCAGGCTTTAGTTCATGAGAAATAACTTTCCATGGATCAACTTCAAATATTCTCTTCATAATTAGACTTCCTTTCAAACTATACTTACTTTATATTTTATTTCGTAATTTTTTTCCTGACCATCATACAACCTTATATCACCAAAATCTGGATGATGCAACGAATCAGAAACTGTTTGAGCTTCAGTTGCCACTGCATTGTAAATACCCTTGTCATGATTAGCTACATCTATAGGATCAGCTGTAAAAACAATCAGTCCATTTCTATTACTAAAAATATCTATATTAATATTATCTTCCATATTGGTAAGTCTAGCAACCACTTTATCGTCACTAGCATCAACTTTATAGATATCGTCTAAACCTGCAATTTCATCAGATCTTAGTTCTTCTATTACATTTGATAAATATTTTTCTTTTTGTAAATTATACTTCTCATTCGTATCAAAATTACCAGTTGGAATATTTTCCACATCTGTTTCTACATGTTGACCAGTAGGAATTATCAACTTGGAATTCTTCAACCCTTGTGGTAATCTCCAATAGACATGCACCGTTGGATCAAAAACTGTACTTCCAATTGCTTTAGCCTTATATCCCACACTCAAGCAATTATCATCATCCAAACTATAACTTATTTCCAAGTCTATATCTCCTGGATAACCATCTACTTCATGTTTTAATCTCGTAAATAAGATTAAAGTGTTTCCTGTAATTTTGGCATCCAAGATTTGGGTGCTTAAACCATGTGAGCCTCCATGCAATGCATTAGAACCTTCATTAGCTTCTACTGTATATTGCATATTATCAAGTTCAAAACTTGCACCTTTTATTCTTCCAGCAACTCTTCCTATTTGCTTACAAATTTGAAAGTTATTTTCTACATACTCATTAGGTGTGTCAAAATTAACAACCAAATTTTTCCGCTTAGAATTTACTACTATTGAGAATTCTTGAATTATTCCTGCCAAATTTAAAATTCCAACTCGTGTTTGTTGCTTATTTTTTAGAATATATTTTGAAATTTCTTTATTTCCAATATATCCAAAATGTTCTTCTTCTATCATAAATTATGCCTCATGTGTTTCTTTAATTAGTAATACTGAAAATGCACCTAATGCTAAAACAATTCCGGCTGCTAAGAACATATTTGCTTGATGTCCGCCTAGTAGAGGGAATAAACCAAAACTTAGTAAAGATGCAACGATTTGTGGTAAACAAATTGAACCATTAAATAAACCTAAGTATGTTCCCATGTGATTTCCTGATAATGCATTTGTAACAATTGTCAATGGATATGTATTAATACCTGCCCATGCAATACCTACAAGAATATAAGAAACAATCAAAACATATTGATTAGAAACAAAGAAAATTGATAAGAATCCTAATGCACCTAGTAATAAACTTGAGAAGTAACCTGCTTTGTGATATTTATTAGGAACTTTAGCTAATACATATGACCATACAACAGCTGCGATAGATTGAACCGCTGCCAAAACTCCGTACCAGTTACCAGCTGCTTGATATCCTTGAGATGTTGCGTTTGTTGTATGCCATACATTTTCAGCAATTGCACCAGCTGAATATGTCCACAAGTATTGGAATGCAAACCAGCAGAAGAATTGAACTAAAGTAACTGTCCAGAATGCTTTAGGTGCTGTCTTCAACAATTGAATCCAACTAACTTTTTCTTCATTTGCTTCTGTAGAAATACCATGATATAAAGCATATGTTTCAGGATCATATTCTTTTACTTTAAAGATGGTAAACAAACTTGTAATGATAAGTAATGCAGCGCCTACATAAAACGCTACCACAACAGTTTGAGGAACAACCCCTTTAGCAGCTGTATTCTTTAATCCCATATATGCAAATAAGAAAGGAAGAACAGCTGCGATTACAGCCCCTGTGTTGGATAAGAAACTTTGAATACCATATGCATAACTCTTTTGATCATCATTTACCATATCACCAACCATCATTTTAAATGGTTGCATAGCCATGTTAGATGAAACGTCTAAGAACGCAACAGTTATAGCACCAAATAGCAAAGCTGCTAATGAACCATATCCAAAACCAAAACTACCAGAATTAGGCAATAAAATCATTACAATAACGGCAATTAATGTACCTAATAGTAAATATGGCAATCTACGACCACCTAATTTTGGTGCCCATGTACGGTCTGAATAATATCCTACAACCGGTTGCACTAATAAGCCAGCTAAAGGTGGTAAAATGAAGAACCAACCAAGACTATTAGGATCCGCACCTAATGTTTGGAAAATTCGAGACATTTGCGAACTTTGTAACGTAAATGCTGTTTGAACTCCTAAGAATCCAAAGTTTATCATCCAAATTAAACTTCTACTAACGTCAGGCAAACCTTTTGTTGCTTGTGAACTTTGCGCCTTTTCGCTCATATAAGATCACACTCCTAGATAAATGTAATAAAATTATCAAAAAATGAAATCGCATTCTTTCATTTCGACAATGAATATAATAGCAGATAACGTTTTCTTTTGCAACCGTTTGCGATAAAAAATTTTAAAAAAATCACAATTTTTTTCGTGACTTTTTAATGCTCTATAATTTTATGTGGAACAATTATGTGTTTAGTCCCCACATCTAATGTTTTTTGCCCATTATTTATTGCTAAGACAGCTGCTTCTGATCCTAAAAATCTTGGAAAAATTTCTACTGCAGTTATCATAGGTTTAGCAATTTGAGTATAGATAGAATTATTAAATGTTACAATTTCATACTTTTCTAAATCTATCCCAGATTCTATCAATATTTGTTGAACAGTTAATCCTGTTATATCATCACATGCAACAATCCCATTTACTTGTGGATTTGCTTTGATAAAAGTTAGTAACTTTTCCTTATTTTCTTCCCGATTATCACTTGAAAAGTTTAATTTATATGAATTAAATAATTTTTCTTTAACCGCTAGCCTATATCCTACATATCTATCATCTTGTACCATTTCGTCTAGATTAGTATATACATAGCATATATTTTGATGTCCCTTATTGATTAGATAGTTAGTCGCATCGCTACTAGCTTGAATATTATCGTTATCCACATATGATGTACTTTCAATATTGTCATATGGTTTACCCACAATCACATAAAACACATCTTTTTGTTTCTTAACATATTCTAGAATCACATCATTTTCTTTCGAATAAAGAAAAACAAAGTTCTTAACATTACCCCTATTTATTAAATTATCGATATTTTGGATTAATTCTTCTTCTTTTTGACCTGTCGCTAACGAAACTATATAATCATGTGCATTACAAATAGTCGAAATTCCTTGAAGTATTTGAATAAAAAATGGATTATTACCAACAGATTCTTCTCTTATTGGTAAAATAACCCCAATTGTTTTTGAAAACCTATTGGCCAAACTTTGTGCAGCGTAATTAGGAGAAAAATTCAACTCCTCCATTGCTTTTCTTACTTTTTCCTTCGTCTTATCACTAATTAAATTACTGTCATGCATCGCTCTTGAAGCTGTTGATGGAGAAACACCAGCTAATTTTGCGACATCTCTAATTGTAGTCATACAATCCCTCGTATTTCTCTTAAATTTATTCTCATATCTACTATACAATATTTAACATTATGTTTTCTACTATAAATTGTATTAAAGACATATATAAAAAAGATAGGTAACATTTAACTATCAACCTATCTTTTTTATATTATTCTTTTGTACTACGTTTTACATCTTTAGGATTCAAAATCATTCTTTGTTCCATTGCTGGTATTCTTCGTTTCTTCAATAGCAATGGTACCTTTTCAACCTTAACCTCACTAAATTCAAGTCCAAACCATTGAATTGGATTAGTACTATGATTTTGAATAAAGATTCTGGCAGAAATAAGTAAATGTTGCCATCCTCTTACTCTTGTATTTGGAGATAGTAGTTCTTGAATGATAATAAAGCGGAAATCCCCTATCTTTCTTCCAGGCATAGTTGTATACTTTTGAGGTTGTTCATCGATAATATCATTTTCGATTAAGTCTTCAACTACTTGTCTCAAATAAAGGTTTACGCGATGATCCATTTTAAATCCTAAATAAAGTTGTAGATTAACAATGTTTCTTGTTCCCATCATATCAACTGTATAATAATTTGTATATGGATCACTAGTAGTATTAACTGTTACAAACCAATATACTTTGGCTTTCTTAGGAGACTTATCTAAAATTGAATACAGTGTTTCTCTTTTAACTTTATAAGTTCTTTTATCTACTTTAGTCAACATTACTAAATTACTGATATAAAGTGGAATCCTATCATCATTTGATAGTTCCTGTAATACATCTTTATAATCACTTAACGATACCCATTCTTCTTCATCACTTAGATAATCACGTAATTTATTACCAAAATACCAAATTACCATAATTAATAGTATCAGAAGCGTGATTAATAGAGTTACGTAACCACCATGTGTAAACTTAGTTAAACTAGAGATTAAGAATATCAATTCAACTGACAAGAAAACAGCTAAGAAAATCCCATTAAACACTACATTTACTTTATCCTTAAGATATTGTGATAACAAAATAGTTGTCATAAGCATTGTAATTGTAATTGCTAAACCATAAGCTGCTTCCATTCTTTCAGAAGTTCTAAAGTATGCCAAAACTAACAGAGTACAAATACATAATGACCAATTTATCGTACGAATATAAATTTGACCTCTGGATAAAGAAGGATGTTCTACTTTCATTTTAGGTAGTAATTTCAATCCGACTGCTTCTTCAACTAATGTGAATGATCCAGTAATTAAAGCTTGAGAGGCTATGATTGCAGCAATCGTTGAAATTAGTACGCCAAATAAATAGACACTGGAAGGTAGCATCTCATAAAACGGATTAAAAATATCACCAGTAGTTTTAAAATTACCAAGATTTTTAATCAAATATGCTCCCTGTCCAAAATAATTTAATACTAATGCCCCACAAACAAATGGCCAAGTTAAATATATACTTCTCTTACCAACATGACCCATGTCAGAATATAAAGCTTCTGCCCCGGTTGTTGCCAGGAAGACACTTCCTAAAATAAATATTCCTACTTTATTAGCAGGAGAAAACAACAACATTAATCCATAATGAGGTGACAAAGCCCTCAATACCAGTGGCTCATGAATTAAGTTAACAATTCCAAAAATTGCTAGAAATGAGAACCATAACAACATCAATGGTCCAAAAGCTTTACCAATAAAACTTGTACCAAATCGTTGAATCAAAAATAGTACTAATAGAATTACAAATGTTACTAGATTAACTTCTAACTGTGTATTTATCCACGGCTGAGAACCAATCGAAATACCCTTTAAACCTTCAATAGCACTCGTTACAGTAACAGCAGGTGTTAAAGTTCCATCTGCTAATAAAGCCGCACCACCTAGTAACGCCGGTAATATCAGCCACTTTTTCTTGTTACGCACCAATGCATACAAGGCAAAAATTCCACCTTCGCCGTGATTATCAGCCCTTAACGCTATCAAAACATACTTTATTGTTGTCATTAACATTAAAGTCCAAAAAACCAGTGAAAGGCATCCAATTACGTAATCTTCGGTTAGTCCATTTAATCCTCCAGCATCCATAATTAGAGCTTTCATTACATACAAAGGTGAAGTCCCAATATCACCATAAACTATCCCTAGAGTTATTAAAGCTCCCCAAAAGATTTTTCTTTTTACTTTCATCTCAATCTCCAATCATTTTTAAATACTTAAAAAGCCGGGAAAACCTATTGGCTCCCCCGACTGTTTAACTTGCTATCTCGGTATATAACTTCGATAAAATGCACTCAATCGGATTTGAACCGATGACCTACCGCTTAGGAGGCGGTTGCTCTATCCAGCTGAGCTACGAGTGCATTGTTAATTATTGACAACACCATATAGTATAATAAATTAAACTTGGTTTAGTCAATAATCATTAAATTAAAAATATTTATATTACTAATATCCAGTTTCTAGATGTTTTAAAACCTTTTTAAAGTTATGTTTCTTTAACCAGCCCAAAGATATATTAGTTACTTTATTAGCTACAGCTTTCAAAAAATTAGATGTAACTTCTATTTGCTCAAATGTAACTTCTACTTTATCTTGAGCTAAACTCTTAAATTTATAGGTTTCTGTAACATGACTATCAGCTGTATCAGTAATATACTGAAACTTTGAGTAAGGGAGGACACTAGTAATTGTAATTTGAGCTTCATTATACATATCAATCTTAGTTAAATACGAATACCCTTGTAATTCATTCAAAGAAAGTTCCTGACCAGTTGTTTGAAAAATATCATACAACGTTTTATCAGCAATTCTTTCAAACAAATATTTAGCTGAAACATGTAAAGTCGTTACTGCTTTCATCCGCTCACCTCTAACTCTTACTTCGTCCTACTCTACTTATCTTTTTTACGTCCATGACGCTTGCCTTTATTTTTCAAATTACGCTTGCGCTTTTTCTTCTTCTTTTCTGTAGCCTTTTCTTCCTTACGAGTAGGCTTCTTATCTTTAATCTTTTTCTTTGTTGCTTTCTTATTAGGCCTTTCATCTTCTACTGCAACCAATGCTTTTTCAGATTCTGAAATTAACTTTCCAGCATATAGTATACCTTTTTCTATCACAAAATCTGTTCCAGACATTAATTGTTTAAATAAACGCAAATCATGTTCATTACCCAAGTTAACAACAATACCATCTGCACCCATACGACCAGTTCTTCCTGCGCGATGAATGTAAGTATTAGTATCCTTAGGTAAATCATAATTAACAACTGCTGGTAAATCAGGTAAATCTAATCCTCTAGCAGCTACATCAGTTGTTAAAACAAATCTTATTTCTCTTTTACGTAACTGTCTTAATGATTTTTGTCTATCTACTTGTCTTTGTTCACTAGACAAAATAGCTACTGGTACCTTCATATGAAGTAACTTTTCTGCCACATCACGTAAAGTGGCTGTTTGTTTAAAGAAAACTAAAGCATAAAAATCATCAACATGCCCCAATCTTCTTAATATTTCAGTTCGTTTACGTGTTGGCGTTTCTATCATATAGTTAGTTACTTCACCACGTGTATTATCTTCTTTTCGAACATCTATTTTTTCTACATCAACACCAAACCAACGATGCAATTCAGAAAGAATAGGCGCTTCAGTAGCAGAGAAAAAGCTAATTTGTGCTTCAGATGGACAGTGACTAACGATTTCGCGTACATCGTTTAAGCTATCCTCATCACCTAACATCTCATCTGCTTCATCAATAACAATAGATTCAATTTTATGAAGCTTCAGTTTCTTTAGATTTATTAAATTTAACAATCTACCTGGAGTTCCAATAACTACTTCTGGATGCTTCTTTAGTTTTTCAATTTGTCGTTTTACATTGGCACCACCTAACAAACCAATAACACTTAAGTCTAATAATTTAGCCCATGGTCTTATCGTATTTGTTAACTGTGCAGCCAATTCTTGAGAAGGAGCCATGATTAATAATTGACTTCCATCTTTGGGTAATATTTTTTCTAGCAATGGTAATGAATACGCTAAAGTCTTACCGGAACCAGTTGGAGCTAAACCTACTACATTCTTTCCTTCAGCTAATTTTGGATACACATATTTTTGAATTAACGTAGGTTCAGTAAATCCTTCTTGACGGAATTGTTCTTCAAATTTTGGATTCATTATTAAAATTAATCCTTTCTACTCTTCTTCATAATCACTTGGAAATTCTATTTTCGCATAGTAACGTAATTTATACATTACTTTATTAACTTCAACTGACATAGCTAACCATTCATCCGCAATATCTCTAGCTTCAAGACTATCTGGATTTTCTAATACATCAGCAAAATCTATAACTTCTGCTAACATTGGATTATTATCTGCTAACTCTGAAATAATTGTCTTTTCACCTTCGCCATTGACAATGTAAACTTCATTTAAATCTGCAGCATTATCCATAACAATTGTTTCTTTCTTACCATAGATTTCACCAGGTAAATATGAGTTTGCAGTTTTACCAAATTGCAAAGTTACTTCGAATTGTGGGTAATTAAAAATTGCAATACCTTTTCCATCAATTCCATTATTTAGCTTTGTAGCATAGTAATTTACACTATCTGGTACTCCAAACCATGCTAGTGCATCATACACCATATAAACCCCTAAATCTTGTAAAGCACCACCAGCAAAATCTGGTGAAAATACATTAGGATTCTTACCTTCCAAGAAGGCATCATATCTTGATGAATACTTCATGTAAGTCAAAGTTGCACCTTGAATTTCTTCCATTCCTTGTACAGCCTGTTGGACAGCTTTGAAGTTTTCTTCATGATAATGTCTAGCTGCTTCAAATAAAAATTGTTGTGGATGTCTTCTTAATACTTTTATTAATTGTGACATTTCTTGTGGATTAGATGTAATTGGTTTTTCTACAATTGCATGTTTTCCAGCCATTATCGCAGCTTTAGCTTGTTCAAAATGAAGACTATTTGGAGAAGCAATATATACTACATCAAAACTATCACTTTGGAAAAAATCGGATAATCGATCAAAATATACAATATCCTCAGAATACTTGCTTCCAAATTCTTTAGCTCTCTTCATCCTTCTTGAATAAACAGCTGATAATTGCCATCTTTTTGTTGCATGAGCAGCTTCAACAAATTGGTCAGCAATCCATCCTGTTCCAATAATTCCTAGTCTGAGCATAATAATTCCTCCATATATAATTTATTACATTTATCATACCAAAAATTACTGTTATATTACAACGTAAACGTTTTATTGTAAACGTTTTATTGTTTCTGGTTTGTAACAAAAATAATGAATTATTTCATTTTAGTTATTATTTATTTTTTCTATTCCACAACCAAAAAAATAGTATATAATAGTCGGTAATAAGAGGTATTTAGTGTGTTTTTAAGTTTGGAGGAGTTGATAGTGGTGATGGAACGTAGGCACTTCGTTAGGTCTAAGTGGTTCTTAAAAGATGGCATAAAAAATTTTTTTCACGCTAAGAAGAAACATAGAAAAAACAAAATTACTATTCCTGCATTTTATTTTGGAGTTTGGATGTTTACTGATGAAATTAGTAAACGAAGTCATCGCTTAGAAGTTGCGGATAATTTGGAAATCTTTATCGATGGCAAGCGTCTTCCCGGTAAGATCGTTAGTCTAGATAATCGCGAATTATTGTTCCTAGATAATTATGGATATCATCTCCGTATAGATGCTGTTAATCAGCTTCCAATTAGTGTTTATGATGAAGCAGATGATCGTGTCTATCCTTTAGAAAAATTAAATTAGCAATTATTTCACCAGTCTTAGTTTTAAAAGACTGTTTTTTTTTACAAAAAAATGTACCAACCTTCATTGTTAGTTCTTAACTAACTTTTGAAAATTGGTACATTTTTATTTATATAACTTTATATTCCCACGAGTCCAAAGTTAACTCATGTTGGAATTTTTGTTGAATATTTTGTGGTAGACAAAGGTATTCACAGTTCTCTGGTGAAATAATCTGTTTATATTGAGTTAAATTCAACCAATTATACACAGAATTACCTTGATCATCATATCTAACTATTGCCAAAGCTGGACAATGTGATCCTCTTGCAATAACAAATCCCAAACTACCTTCTTGTAATAAAATATTTTTCTTTCTTCTATCAACAAGTTTTTTTACTTCTTGTATAATTCTACTACTCTTCTCTTGTCCCCATGGGAAGAATCTACGGTTATCCGGATCAGCATCACCTTCAACACCTACTTCATCACCATAATAAATACATGGAACACCAGGTAAATTAAATAGTATTCTGAAAGATTGAATTACTTTATCATCATCATTATGCAGAACAGTCTTAATTCTTTGGGTATCATGAGTTCCAATATTATTCAAAGTATTAAGCCAAAAATCCCTTGGATAATTTTCTTGTAACTGTAAATATTCATTACAATATTTCTTAATATCTTGTGAACTCTTTACAGACTCTAATAAATCCATTACAAAGATTCTCGTTGGATAACCCATAACACCTGTTAAATTATCTCCAACTGTATATTGACGACGTTCATCATACGCTATCTTATTCGAAGCATCTTCCCAGACTTCACCTATCATTACTTGCTTATGATGTGAGTCCAAGTTTTTTCTAATTCCTCTAAGGAAATTCATTGGTAACTCGTCAGCAACATCTAAACGCCAACCATCAATGCCAAAATTATTCCACTTGGATAGTACACTTCTATTACTATCACCATAAATAAACTTCTGATATTCAGGATTATCTTTATCTATCACCGGTAAATCTTTAATACCCCACCAAGATTTATAATCATCAGGATAATGAATAAAGTCAAACCACGAATAATAAGGACTTTCTTTACTTTGGGCAGCTCCAACATTTTTCCCATACGACCCACTGGCATTAAAGTAGATACTCTCTTTGCCCACATGGTTGAAAACTCCATCTAAAATCAAGTGCATATTTTTCTTATGCATCTCAGTGATTAATTCTTTCAGATCATCTTCGTTTCCTATCATTGGATCAATCTTTAAGAAATCCGCAGTATCATAATGATGATTGCTACGAGATAAAAAGATTGGGTTCAGATAAATTGTAGTTACACCTAATTTCTCTAGGTATGGTAACTTCTTCAAGATTCCTTTTAAATTACCACCATAAAAATCCCAACGTACAATCTCATTATTTTTATCACGAATATAATAAGGTTTATCAGCAGTAGTACCATAAATAAAGCTATTTGGCTTTCTTCCTTGAACTTCACCATTAGGCAATCCATTTGCAAATCTATCAGGGAAAATTTGATAAACTACACCTTGGCGATACCATTTAGGACTTGGAACTTCTTCGTCAAAACATGTTAACTGAAATCTCAACAAATCTGATTGACTACTTACTTGTTGAGCCATACCACCTTGACGTTTTTCCAAGTATGATCTACCATGGCTAGTTTCAATTTCAAAATGATAGAAATATAATCCAGCTGTTCCAATTTGGAGCTTTACTTGATATAACCCATCATGATTTAAATTTTCTAAAGCATAAGGTACATCTTCTTCTCCATCCTTGGTAAGAATTAAATTAACATAATGAATTTCTTCATTCTCATCTGGAAAAATTTGTATCCGCCATACAACTTCGTGACCTATTTTTACAGCTCCAAAAGGTTCTTTATATAAAGAATCCCAGGCATTATAAAGAATATGTGCCATGTTTTTCATCCTTTAATGGACTAATGTTCCAAATATCTTCAGCATAACGCTTAATAGTATCATCAGAAGAGAACATACCACCGTAAGCAATATTAACCAAACTCATTTGGTTCCAATGACGCTTATTACCATAAGTTCTATCAACCATTTCTTGGATATTTACATAACTTTCGAAATCTCTTAATACAAAATATTCATCATTGTATTTTGTAAGTGAATCAAAAATTTCTTGACCTTCAGCTTGGCAATTTGGAATTGTTCCATCTACAAAAGCATTTAATACACGACGAATTTCTTCATGATTATTGTAGTAATCATATGAATGGTAATTACCATTATTGTAGTAATCGTATACTTCATCCTTAGTCAAACCAAAGATAAAGATATTATCTTCCCCAACATAATCTTTAATTTCAATATTAGCACCATCAAGTGTAGCTACAGTCAAAGCACCATTAAGCATTAACTTCATGTTACTTGTTCCAGAAGCTTCTTTAGAAGCAAGAGAAATTTGTTCACTAATATTAGCAGCTGGGATAATCTTTTCTGCTAAAGATACACGATAATCTTCCAAGAATACTACCTTTAACTTATCGCCAATTTCAGGGTCATTATTTACCATGTTTGCAACTTCATTAATGCACTTAATGATGGCTTTTGCATAGTAATAACTAGGTGCTGCTTTAGCACCAAAAATAAATACTCTTGGCTGGAAATCAGAGGCTACCTTGCCTTGCTTAATGTCTAGATACAACTTAACAATATGCATCAATTTCAATAATTGACGTTTGTATGCATGTAGTCGTTTAATTTGAACATCAAAGATAGCATCTGTAGAAACTTTAATTCCTGTTTCTTTTTCGATAAACTTAGCTAATCTTTCTTTGTTCTTCAACTTAGCATTAGCAATCTGGTTCAAAACTTTATTATCATTTTGATGCTTCAATAACTTTTGTAACTTAGTTGGATCTTGACGCCATTCTGTACCAATTGCTTTGTCTAAAACTTTAGATAATTCTGGGTTAGCAATTTGTAACCAACGACGGTCTGTAATTCCGTTTGTCTTATTGTTAAATCTTTCAGGATACATTACATAGAAATCATGCAACACATCATCTTTAAGTAATTCTGTATGCAACTTAGCTACACCATTAGTACTATGAGAACCAATGATAGATAAGTTAGCCATTCTCACTTGATTATCTTTAATAATACGTGTACGTTCGATCATATCACGTGCATATTGACCTTGTTTTTCTTCAACAAAACGACGATCAATTTCTTGAATGATTTGTAGAATACGAGGTTGAACTTGTTGCATGATATGAACAGGCCATTTTTCAAGGGCTTCTGCCATGATTGTATGGTTTGTATAACTCATTACAGCAACAGTTTGTTTCCAAGCATCATCCCAACTCATATGTTCTTCGTCCACTAAAATACGCATTAATTCAGCTACACTCATAGCTGGATGAGTATCATTAATATGAATTCCAATATATTCACCAATCTTATTCATTGATTTATTGTACTTCTTAAAGTGACGAACAATACTTTGGATACCAGCTGATACAAAGAAATATTCTTGTTTCAATCGAAGAATTCGTCCAGATTCCTTAGAGTCATCTGGATATAGAACAGATACTAAATCTTCAACTTCACGTCTTTGTTCAATAGTTCTGTATTTGGCTTCTTCTGAAGATGGAATTTCAGCATCCCATAATCTCATTGTATTAACAGTGCCATTTTTATAGCCCACAATGGCAGTATCATACGGTACAGCTTTAATTAATTGTGCACCTTCATAAACTGGTTCAAGGTAACTTCCTCTGTCAACAAGATATACCTTTCCACCCAATCTAACTGTCACAGATTTACTTTCACGACGAATTTCCCAAGGATTACCACTATCAAGCCATTCATTAGGTAATTCAATTTGATAACCATCAATAAATTTTTGCTTGAATAATCCATAACGATAACGGATACCATTACCATTTCCTGGAAGACCGTCAGAAGCTAAAGAATCCATAAAAGCAGAAGCTAAACGACCTAATCCCCCATTACCAAGAGCCATATCTTTTTCTACTTCCGCAATTTCATCTAAATCGATGTCTAAATCTTTCAATGCATCTCTGACTGTTTCTAACCAACCCATATTGAGTAAATTACTCATTAATAAGCGACCTGGTAAAAATTCAATAGAGAAATAATAAATTTGCTTTTTACCATCTTCCATGTACTTCTTCCAAGTTTTACGCCAATAACGACTATAACTTGATCGTACAATTGAACTTAATGTTAAATAAAGTTCTTGAGGTGTTGCATCCTTTACATCTAAAGCATATTTTTCATCCAAACGATTTTTGAATTTTTCTTTAAAAACCTCTTTATTAAAATCCATGTTAACCCTCTTTCCTAAGCTATCCTTATTAGACTAATTCATTATACATATTTAGATATTCTTGACTCGCTGTTTCCCAACTAAAATCTTGTGACATAGCTTGCTTTACAACTTTTGTCCATGCTACTGGCTCTGCATACAAACGTAATGCTTCTTGGATTTCTTGCATCATATAGAAGCCAGAAAAATCGTGGAAACCAAATCCTGTTCCTTCACCAGTTACAGGATTAAATGGTTGAACACTGTCTTGCAAGCCACCAATTTGATGAACAATTGGCAATGTACCATAACGCATTGAAATCATTTGTGATAATCCACAAGGTTCAAATGCTGATGGCATTAAGAACATATCTGCCCCTGCATATATTCTTTGGGCCAATCCAACATCAAATGTAATAGCAGCTCCAACTTTGTCAGGATAAGTATCTGCAAAGTATCTAAAGTCATGTTCAAAATTAGCATCGCCAGTTCCTAAAACTATCACTTGAACATCAAATTGAACTAAGTTTTGCATTTCTGAAACAACTAGTTGGAATCCTTTTTGAGCTGTTAAACGACTAACCATTGCAATCACTGGAACATCTTTACGTTGAGGTAAACCAAATTCCTTTTGCAAAGCTAGCTTATCTTTAACTTTGCCCTTTAATTTTTTAGCAGAATAATTTGCAACAAGATTTTTATCTGTGGCAGGATTATTTCTTTCGTAATCAATACCGTTTAGAATTCCTCTTAACTTCCAATTATGCATTCTCAAAATTTCATCTAACCCTTGTCCAAAGGCTTCAGTTTGAATTTCACTTGCATAAGTTGGACTAACTGTATTTACCTTATCAGCATACAGAATACCGGTCTTCATGAAATTAACAGCAGTATCAAAACGAACAGTTCCATCATCATAATATGAAGCATCTAAATTAAATAATTCTCCCAATACTTCACGGCCATACTCACCTTGGAATTGTAAGTTATGAATTGTCAAAACTGTTTTAATGTTTTGATATGCATTAATCCATCCGTATTTTTCTTTTAATAAGAATGGAATAAATGCTGTATGATAATCATTTACATGTAAAATATCTGGAATAAATCCAATTTTTTCTAACATTTCAATAATTGCTTGTTGGAAGAAGGCCCAACGTTCGCCTTCATCATAGTAACCATACAAGCCTGGTCTATCAAAATAATACAAGTTATCAATAAAGTAGTAAGTAACGTTATCCATTTCTAACTTTAGCACACCACAATATTGATCACGCCAGCCAACTTTTACATAAAAACTTGTTACAAATGATAGTTGGCTCTTGTATTCTTCAGCCATTCCTGTAAAGAATGGAAGTACCACTCTTACGTCATTATCAGTTGTTTTAGCAATTGTTTTAGGTAATGCCCCCATTACATCGCCTAAGCCACCTGTTTTAAAGAAAGGTGCACATTCACTACCGGCAAATAAAAGTTTCATTAGTCTTCAACATCCTCCCTAGGTGTATCTTGAATAACATCACTTGTTACTTTCATCTTCTTTTCAATAACTACAGGGTTTCCTGGAGTTCCGATAATCTTTACACCAGATTTAACTACAACATCTTTGTCTAAGATTGCATATTTAATTTCTACATCTTTTCCAATACGAGCATTAGACATGATTATTGAGTCTTCTACTTTAGAGTTTTCAGAGATAAATGTTCTACGTGATACTAAACTGTTTCTTACATATCCTTCAACAACGCATCCTGTTGCAAATTGACTATTCTTAACATCGGAAGTCTTAGTAAAGTGAGTAGCTACTTCATTCTTTGTTCTAGTAATAATGTGTTGGCTACTGTATAACAATGAATTCATATGATCGACATTCAACATATCCATGTTAGCATCATAGTAACTCTTCACATCAAAGATATTGCACATGTATCCTGTGTATTCGTATGTACCACAGTTTAAACGACTAATCAAACTTAAGAAGAAGTCTTCTAAGTTAGCAGATGCACCTATTCTTTGACCTTTACGAAGTTGGTTAATTAAGTTTTGAGTTTCAATGATGAAGATATTCATTGATAAGTTGTAAATATCAGAATTATGTGGATATTCACTAAAGTTATGATTGCCCTTTACACGATTTGTTTGATCATCAATTTCTAAAATTTGATCATCAGAAGCAATCTTATCTTTTGGCATACGTTTGAATACAACTGTCATGTCATTCTTTTGTGCCTTATGAATCTTCAAAACAGCTTTCAAATCAACACTGTTTAACATCTTATTACCAACAAAAACAGTATATGTTGAACGTGATTTTTCTAAGTAATCAATTACATCATCAAAATATTTTTGACCTTCTACTTTTTGACGAACTAAATCTTGAGAAAAGTTAATATAGCGATAACTACCAATGCTATCTAATCCCCATTCTCTACCGCCACCTAAATGGTCAAAGTAGGATTTTAATTTAGCTTGGTTTACCACTAAGAAAATGTTACGAATATTAGCATTTACAATACTTGATAAAGCAAAATCCATGATACGGTATTTGCAGTCAAAGTAAAGAGTAGCTAATGCTCTTCTTTTGGTCAATGGTAGTAATTCCGTATATTCATGTTCATTCCCTAAGATTGCACACATTTTATTATTCTTCATGACTTGTCACCCCAACTACTTCTTTATTTCCGATAACTGCAATTTCATCTGTACCATCAATGACAACATCATCGCCGATAACAGCACCTTCACCGATAATTGCGCGATGAATAGTTACATTTTTACCAATCTTTGCACCTGGCATGATCACAGAATCTGTTACAACAGAACCTGTTTGAATTCTTACATTAGCAGATAAAATACTATGATCAACCTTACCTGCAATATAAGAGCCATCAACAATCATTGCATCTTTAATTTCAGCTGTTTCAGCAATAATTTGTGGTGGTGCAATAGGATTTCTAGAATAGATACGCCATGTTCTATCTTGTAAGTTTAATTCATTATTTTCATCTAAGAATTCCATGTTTGCATGCCATAATGAATCGATAGTACCAACGTCTTTCCAATATCCTTTGAAGTTGTATGCAAATACACTTTCACCACTCTTTAGGTAATATGGAATAACATTTTTACCGAAGTCCACCATATCTTGATTACGAGTAAAGCTATTTACTAAAACTTCACGTAATCTCTTCCAGTTGAAGATATAAATACCCATGGAAGCATGATTACTCTTAGGTTCAGCTGGCTTTTCTTCAAAATCAATAATACGATTATTGTCATCAGTATTCATAATTCCGAAACGTGATGCTTCATCCCAAGGAACATCAATAACAGCAACTGTTAATGAAGCTCCTGTTTCTTTATGTTGGTCAAGCATTGCTTCATAGTCCATCTTATAGATGTGGTCACCAGATAAAATTAAAATATATTCTGGATCCATTTGATCAATGTAACCAATATTTTGATAGATAGCATGAGCAGTACCTTCAAACCACTTGCTACCTTCATTATTAGAATATGGTTGTAATATTGTTACTCCCGCATTCAAGTCATCTAATCCCCAACTAGCACCATTTCCAATATGTGCATTTAGATTTAAGGGTTGATACTGGGTAATAACACCGATATTTTTAACTCCTGAGTTAACGCAATTACTTAAAGTGAAATCAATAATGCGATAACGTCCACCAAATGGTACAGCAGGTTTAGCTTGATTATGTGTCAATTTTCCTAAACGTGTACCTTTACCTCCTGCAAGGATTACTCCTAACATTTCATTTTTCATATACTACGATGAAGCGTAACAACTTCATCTCTCACCTCACTTTGTTCTTACCCTAGACATCAAACAACAAAAACAACCAAATTCTCTCTCTCTTTTTTTGCTTATTTCTTATGTGAGTGTTTCTTAGAACTTCGACGAGTTACCTTAATATCTTTAGGTTTCAATATAATTGCGCCTAAAGCTGGAACTGTTGTAGTAATAGAATGTTCATAATCTTTAAAGTTAACTTCTTCGCTAACACTATCAGCATTATGCTCTACCCATGTTCCACCAAATTCCTTCATCTCAGTATTTAAAATTTCAGTATATGTACCCTCATATGGGACACCAATTCTGAAGTTTCTTCTTTCAACTGGTGTAAAGTTTAAGATAACAATCAAGAAATCTTTTTTACGTTTACCATGACGAATAAAGCTTAAAACTGTATCATTATGATTATCAGCATCTATAACTTCTAACGTAGCATCTTGTTGACCCAATTCCCACAATGGCCTTTCTTCCTTGTAAAAGTGGTTTAAAACTGAAGTGAAATGTTGCATCTTAGCATTCATTTCATCTTGTAAATCTACCCACTCTAATCCGTGATCAAATTTCCATTCTAAGAATTGTCCCCATTCGCCACCCATGAAGAGTAATTTCTTACCTGGATGCATCATCATAAATGTATAAAGTGTTCTCAATTGTGCAAATTGACGATATCTGTCTCCCCACATCTTATGCATTAAACTCTTCTTACCATGTACCACTTCATCATGTGATAAAGGTAATACAAAGTTTTCTGCTTGCCAGTACATAAATGAAAATGTAACTAAATTCAAGTTATCTTTTCTAAAATATGGATCCATTTCGAAAAATTCTAATACATCATTCATCCAACCCATATTCCATTTATAATCAAATCCTATTGCTCCAGATTCAATAGTTCCTGATATTTGTGTACCTGATGAACTTTCTTCAGCAATAATCAAAGATTCAGGATGAGCGAACTTCACAACTTTATTGAATTTTTGTAGGAAAGCATATCCTTCTAAATTACGAGTATCTCCGTATTTATTAGGTTTCCATGGGCCTTCATCATAATCTAGGTAAATCATGTTTGATACGGCATCTACTCGCATACCGTCTAAATGAAATTCGTTAAGCCAATAAAAGGCACTTGATAAAAGGAATGATTGCACTTCTGGTTTACCTAAATCAAAATTCAAAGCTCCCCAACCTATATTCTTAGCTCTGTCTGGATCTTCATACTCGTAAGTTGGAGTTCCATCATAATATGCTAAAGCATCATCATTAATACTGAAGTGACCAGGAACCCAGTCAACCAAAACACCAATATTATTTTGATGGCATTCATTAACAAAATCCTTAAACTCATCTGGTGTACCGTAACTTGAACACAAAGCAAAGTACCCCGTTAACTGATAACCCCAGGATGCTGGAAGGGGATGCTCCATCAATGGCATAAATTCGATATGAGTGTAACCCATCTTCTTCACGTATGGTATTAACTCTGCTGTTAAATCCTTAAACGTATACAAACTACCATCTTCATGTTCTTTCCATGATGGTGCATGTACTTCATAAATATTGATAGGATTATTAAAATGATTCATACGTTTTTGTCTGCCACGCCATAGACCGTCATTCCATTTAAACGGTTCCAATTCTTTGACGACAGCTGCTGTCTCAGGCCTTTTCTCATATACCTGTGCCATAGGATCTGTCTTCATAATTTCTCTACCGTTTGCTTGTTTGACTAGATATTTATAATATTGATTTTCTCGAGATTCTTTTACCTCGATACTCCAAATACCAGATTTCTCATCTAAAATCATCGGATGAGATTTATCCCAATTGTTAAAGTCTCCACATACCCATACTTGTTTAGCATGAGGAGCCCAAACGCGAAAAACATAACCGCTTTCATCATCTCTACTAATTTTATGAACACCTAAAAAATTATAGAGTTCATAGTTCACACCTTGATTAAACATGTGTTTATGATTTTCTAGCGATTCTTGTCCGTGGCGTTCTTCTGTATTTACAGCCATAGACACCCCTCCTTATGTTGAATTGATAAATTTAAAATTATCTACTTTTATAATACAACGTATATTGATTTAAAGAAATAGCTTTCACAAATTTTATCAAAATCAACCGACTTTTTTAATCTATTTTTCATCTAAATGTATTTTTTACTAATTTTATTCCAATAAAAAAAAGAGAGAAAAACTATTTTTTCTCTCTAAATTTCTCTTAGTCAGTAACAGTTATTATAAAGCCACCTGGAGCGATTTCATTTTTTCCGATATTACTTGCTAAAATTTTCTTTCCATCCACTTTTACATCTATATTATTCTTTCCAAAATTAAAAATTGATTGCACTTTACACCCAGGTAATTCTCGTATTAACTCAACACTATAATTACCCTTGTCTACTAAACTCCATGTTATATTACTATAATTTAATACTTTTGAATACTTTTTTCTTATAGCAATTAAATCTTTCATAAAATTGAACATTCTTAAATCTTGCTGACTTTTATCCCAAATCATGCATCTTCTACAATCTGGGTCTGGTCCTCCAGTCATACCAATTTCAGTACCATAATAAATACATGGACTTCCTGTCAACATGAACATAAATACTAAAGCTTGTCTTACTTTATTCTTATCACCCTTTGCTAGCGTCAAAATTCTGGCTGTGTCATGTGTATCTAATGAATTTAACATAACTTGATTATTTTGATCCCGATATTTCATTAAATTATTTATAAGTGTATCCTTCATATCTGTAATATTGATCTTATTCAAAATAATTCCATCAATAATTGCATCAGTAAATGGATAATTCATCACACCATCAAATTCAGCTTGATCTAACCAAGATTGAGCTGAATGCCAGACCTCTCCTACAACATAAAAATCTGATTTCAACTTATGAGTTTCTCGATAGAACTTCTTCCAAAAGTGATGATCTATTTCATTAGCAACATCTAACCTCCAAGCATCGATATCAAATTGTTCAATCCAATATCTAGCAATTTCTAACAAATAATCTTGCACTTCAGGATTAGCTGTATTTAATTTAGGCATATGTGGTGTCTTAGCAAAAACTTCATAGGTTAAATTTTCTGCTTGTTCCAGACTAATTTCATCATAAGATACTGGGAATTTATTAATATGGAACCATTCGGCAAAGCGGGATTTTTCTCCATTCTTTATGACATCTTGCCATTGCATGGAAAAGTCCCCCATATGATTGAATACAGCATCTAACATTATCTTAATACCACATTCGTGTGCTTTATCTACTAATTCTTTGAATTTTTCCTTACTGCCAAAAGCAGGATCAATATTAAAATAGTCTATCGTATCATATTTATGGTTAGAATGTGCAGCAAAAATCGGACAAAAATAGATTCCATTAATTCCTAAGTCTTCCAGATAATCTAAATGATCGATTACCCCTTGAAGATCACCACCAAAGAAATTTGTTCTACTAGGCTTTTCACTTCCCCATGGCAATGTTCCTTTGGGATCAATTGAATGATCACCATTAGCAAAGCGTTCAGGAAAAATCTGATACCAAACCGTTTTTTTCACCCAATCTGGCGTTTTTATGCGATCTATTTCGTGGAAATAAGGCATTCTAAAACCAGAACTATTCTCTAAATGTGTCTTAGAATAACTCCAAATATGTCTATCATCATATAAAAATTCTTTGCCATTTCTAAATTTGATTTTAAAAAAGTATTGTAACCTTTTTAGTGGAACGCTCACATTTAATTGCCAATAATCATAAAGACTTGTTGAAGCTTGTAGATTCATTTCTTGAACTTGATATTCCCAAATCTGCTTCTTTTTATCATTTATGGTAACGTCATATGGATCTCCATAATATAAAATTACATTTTCAACTTCATTTGTCCCCGTTCTTAACCTAATCTGAAAGTCATCTTTCTTTACTAAATATGCCATTTCACTATCTGGCCTGTGATAAAGTGCTGCTAAATTCATTTTTCTCAAATTCCCCCTATGCTATCTTGATACTTCCAATCAAACTTTTCTTAGAATCTTTTTTGTCTTTTCAATTGGATATGGTGCTTCTTCCTTATAATAATAATTTACATCAGCTATTTTAGCTTTTACTACATGATTATCAACACCAACTGGGATTTCAACCTCATCACCAACTTGAATACTCTCATCATCAGTCAAATAATTATATTCTTTATATCCACCTTCAAAGAATACACCACAAATAATATATTCGCCTTTTCTGCGTAATCTCCTATTATAAACACTTGATTTAAAAATCTCTGTTTCATCTTCTTGTGAAATTATATTTGTTATATCTTTAATAAAATCTCCCCAATCTGTTGGAAGAGAATATTTATCATAAGTTCCCACATAAATCTTTCGATCATTTTGACTATTTTCAATTATTAATTGGTAATCCCGCTTTTCTTCTGGCTCAATAACATCTTTAGGATTGCCTAAGATTCTATTAAATGAATTAGTAAAAGAATAATTTTCTAAAAGTTCTTTCACCTTATTAGGAATTACATACGTCTTAACGATTTTCATTCCTTTATTATCTTTTTGACTATATTCAATTTTATCTTCTTTAGCGGTTATAATTAGCTTTTCTATCTTGATCGTATTGTTTAAATTATGTCTAGTTTCTAAAATAACTTTTTTTATTTCATCCTTAGTATCTTTACCATCAAATAACCATAAATAATCCAAATCTAACGTTTCTCGAATATAACTTGAAATCTTGCTAACTGATTCGTCTCCATTGACTATACCTACTAATTGGTTCTTCCTACCATTTTCATCAGTTACATCCAAAGTCCAAGGTCTAGCATCTAAACCTATAATGTTACCCTCTCTGTTATTGAAACAATCCCTTATACTTGCTAAAATCTTTTGAGTGATTTCTTCATCAAATTTAAATGTCCGATCAAAAAATTTTCGATCACCATTAATTTCTAATCTATAGCTATATCTCTTAACTCTAACTTTTCCATTTTTCTTTATTATAACTATTTGTTTTGTTTCTTCATTTTCTTGAGGTCTAAGTCGTAAGCCCCCACTATCATCTGTAACAATTTTAACTTTCTCTAAGGGAGCTTCAAATAGAACACTAAATCCACCTAACATTGTTACCGCTTCCTTTCAGATATAATTATACTAAAAAAAGCCATTAGGAAAAACCTAATAGCCTCTTAAATTAATTAATTAGTTATTCTTTAAACTACACCTTGTGCTTCCATTGCTTCTGCTACCTTTAAGAAGCCAGCAATGTTTGCACCTGCTACATAGTCTCCATCTAAACCATATTTCTTAGCAGCTTCATCAATATTATGATAAATGTTAACCATGATATCCTTTAGCTTGCCATCTACTTCTTCAAATGACCAGCTTAGACGTTCTGAATTTTGACTCATTTCCAAGGCTGACACTGCAACACCACCAGCATTGCTTGCTTTACCTGGAACAAAAAGTACCCCGTTTTCTTGAAGATACTTTGTTGCGTCTAATGTAGTTGGCATATTTGCACCTTCACAGACAGCAAGTACACCATTAGCAACTAAATTCTTAGCATCATCTAAATCTAACTCATTTTGAGTTGCACATGGTAAGGCAACATCAGCTTTAACTGACCATACCCCACGACCTTCATGATATTGAGCACTTTCTCTTCGTGCTGCATATTCTGTTAGTCGTTGACGTTTAACTTCTTTAACATCTTTTAACAGTTCAACATCAATTCCTTCTGGGTCATATACCCAACCATTAGAGTCAGAACATGTTACAACTTTAGCTCCTAACTGTTGTGCCTTTTCAATTGCATAAATAGCTACGTTACCAGCACCAGAAACTGTCACAACTTTATCTTTCAAGTCTTTACCATGATCTTTTAATAATTCTTCAACTAGATATAGTAATCCATAACCAGTTGCTTCAGTACGAGCTAAAGAACCACCAAAGGTCAAGCCTTTCCCAGTTAGAACACCTTCATATGTAGACTTTAGACGCTTATATTGACCAAATAAGTAACCAACTTCACGAGCACCTGTTCCGATATCACCAGCTGGTACGTCAACATCAGCTCCAACATATTTATAAAGTTCAGTCATGAAACTTTGACAGAATGCCATAACTTCTCTGTCAGACTTACCTTTAGGATCAAAGTCCGAACCACCTTTAGCACCGCCAATTGGTAGTGAAGTTAATGCGTTCTTAAATACTTGTTCAAATCCTAAAAACTTAATAATACCTAGGTAAACTGATGGATGTAAACGAAGACCACCCTTATAAGGCCCAATTGCATTATTAAATTGAACACGATAACCATTATTAACTTGAACTTGTCCATTATCATCTACCCAACTTACTCTGAATAGAATTTGACGGTCAGGAGTTGTTAATCTTTCCAATAAAGCTTCTTTACGATACTTTTCTTCATCACTTTCGATTACTGGTCTTAATGATTCTAATACTTCTTTAACAGCTTGATGGAACTCAGGCTGACTAGGATTTTGTTCTACTACTCTTGAATAAACGTCATCAACATAACTCATTAGCAGCACCTCCAATTTTATCGTTGACCTAATTATATCTAATACATCTATTTAAAATCAACTGTTTTCTCATATTTTTTAAAAATAAATTAAATTTACCTAATCTAAAATTAAACTTAAGGCCAGATTTATTTAATAAAAAATATCGACAAGCCTTAAAAACTCGTCGATATTAATAATCATTGATTATCTCTTTGGTTCAAATACTAAGTGTTCATTTACAAAAGCATTGAATCCTAATTCACTTAACTCTCTACCATATCCTGAGTTCTTAACTCCACCAAATGGTAATTCTGGAAGTGATGCCCAGCCTGAATTAATCCAAGACATTCCTGTTTCAATCTTAGCAGCTACTCGAGCAGCATGTTCTGGTTCACCGAAAACTGTATTTCCTAAACCATAGCTTGAGTTATTTGCTAATGCAATTGCTTCTTCTTCAGAGTTTACCTTATAAACAGATGCAACTGGTCCAAACATTTCTTGATCAAAAATAGGATTATCAGGAGTAATATCAGTTAAGATAGTTGGCATAAAGAATTGACCTGGTAAATCAACCTTTTCATTTCCATAGTAAACTTTAGCACCATTTTTAACTGCTAGTTCAACCTGCTTCTCCAATTTTTCTTTAGCACTCTTAGAATTTAATGGAGCTAATGTTGTAGTTCTATCAGTAGGATCTCCCATACGAACAGCTGAAAATGCATCTTTCAATACTTCTAAGAATTCATCATACTTATCAGCCATTACAATAAATCTCTTAGATGAAGTACATACTTGTCCTGCATTATACAAGCGAGCTTGTGGAGCTACTTCCTTAACTAAATCCCAATCGGCATCATCTAAAATGATAAATGCATCATTACCACCTAATTCCATCGTGGTTTTCTTTAAGTTTTTACCAGCTTCAGCAGCTACACTCATTCCACCACGTTCAGAACCAGTTAAGCAAACACCGCTAACACGCTTATCTGCAATTGCTTTTGCTACTTGATCATAGCTAATAAACATATTATTCAAACTGCCTTCTGGAGCTCCTGCTTCTAAAACTGCATCTGCAAAAGCTTGAGCTGAAGCAGGACAATTAGAGGCATCCTTTAAAATCATTGGATTACCGATAATAAAGTTTGGTGCAAATACACGTGCAATTTGGTAGAATGGGAAATTCCATGGTTCAACCGCTACCAAAACTCCAGTTGATTGCTTAATATAATATGCCTTTCCAGCATCTGTTTCTAAAGTACGAGGCTTTAAGAATTCATCTGCCTTATCTGCATAGTAATCACAAATATCTGCACAAAGATCTACTTCACCTTCTGCTTCGCCAATTAATTTTCCCATATCATGAGACATAATTGTTGCATATTCTGTTCTTCTTTCACGTAAAATATCAGCTACCCTATGTAAAATAGCTTTTCTATCTTCTAAGCTTTCAGAATCATTTCGCCAATCTAAATATAATTGGTGTGCTTTGGCTAAAACAGCTTCCAACTCTTCATCAGTTGCATTAGGAAATTCTTTTTCTACTTCATTTGTATATGGATTAATTGTTTTATATGCCATAAAAAGCACCTCTTTCTAAATTTGAGTACGCTTACATAATAATGCTATTATAAAAAATAAGCAAGTATTTTGCTTTGTTTTTTCACAAAATATTCTAACAAATGCTTTTAAATTAGGTTTTATCTTGTGAAAAAAACTTATTATCACTTGCTTATTTACTAGTTTTCTTCGTATTCAATTATAATTCCTTTTTCATGTTATACCAAATTTCTCCGGCATGTTCAGAAGATGATTTCCCTTTGTTTGAATAACCATTCTTCTCATAAAATCCCACTTTACTTTCTAAACAAGTCAAAGAAATGCCATCTATTCCTAACTTTTTAGCAATTTTCTCCAAATTTATCAATAAGTCACTGCCAATATGATTCCCACGATACTCAGGTGCGACAGCAACAGATAAAACATTTAAATACTTACCACTATCATCTGGCTTAGCTTGTGCTTCATACATCCAATCTTCTACATAACGAGCGTCAGTCCTAATTGCACAAATAAATCCTCTAATTTCATCATCTTCAACTGCTACCAAAAACGTCTCGGAAAAATTCTTAATTCTTTCAATAAAAGTAGCTTTACTTCCCGCTTCTTCCGGGGTAAAACCGCTTTGTTCAATTCTAACTATCGCATCTATTTCTTCTGGACATACCTTTTTAAATTCCATAATCTCTTCCTTTCAGGTTATCCAATATGATTTTCTTTTAAAATTTTTTCAACTATTTCTTCCATTTCAGGGGTTTTCTTCCATTCTTCAAATTCAGTAAAGTTTTCAGGTGGCATTTCAAAATTCTCATTAACATAATTTTCGTATTTAATTACGTTAGTAGAATGTGGAATATTTAATTGAATAATTCTAACTTCTTTTATCATTCCACGAATTGCGGCTAATTCTGCACGTCCATTTTGAACCATATTTGAAATTTCATAATATTTACTGCCATCATTACGTGTTATTTCTTCAATCAAAGTTAATGTTTCATTACTTTTTCTTGCCATTTTACTTTTCCTTTCCCAACTATTATGCAATATCTATTTTAACTCAAATAATATTTTTCAACCATAGCAAAAGGAGCTGAGATATAGCCGAATGACTTTATCCCAACTCCTTGGCATAAGAGAGAAAGAGAATTGATTAGAAGGTAAATTTATTAAATACCTTACTCCATAATAATACTTCTATCTGTAAGCGGTGTCAACAAGTTTTTGATATTTTTATCTAACTTTTTTAATTTAATCTATATTTGGTTTAAATTCCTTGATATTCATACTATAATGGAGATAGCTAAATTGTTAGGAGTTTTTTCTATGATTAATAAGAAGCAATTTAAGAGTAGTATTTTTCTAGGCTTTATTATTACCCTCATTTATATGATTCATCTATATTTAAAAGGAAAGTTAGCCTTTGTATCAGTTTTACTTTCTCTTAATCTTTGGTATCTACCTTTGGCTTTGCTTCTCTTATATTATTTTATTGTTAGTAGTTCAATCTACTTATTTTTCCGAATATTAAATTACATAGTAAATATGTTTAGATAATAAAATGTGGTAGTTTCTAATCAGTATAAACTGTTCAGAAACTACCACATTTGTTATTGTCCAATAAAAAATTGTAAGAACATTTGTGCAAAAAGAAAATATATCAATAATGAGGTCACGTCACTTAAGGTCGAAATAAAAGCACCGGAAGCCACAGATGGATCAACATTGAATTTTTCCATTACCATTGGAATCAAGCATCCAATTAAGTTTGCCACAATAATTGCAAAGAACATCGCAATCCCAACCACAAAACCTAGAATGAAATTTGCTTTCCATGCTCCAACTAAAATCCAAATAATAACACCAGTAACCCCACCTATTAAAATACCGGTTAAAACTTCATTTGCCATAATTTTTAGTCTAGATTCTTCATCATCATTATTAGCAATTCGTTTAATTGCAACAGCTAAACTTTGAGTACCTGCATTACCTGAAGCACCGGTAATAGTTGAAATAAACACTGCTAAAATTGTAGCTTGATTTATCAAGTGTTCAAAATGAGAAACTAACAAAACTGTCAACAGCCCTAACAATAGCATTACCGTTAAACTTGGCAGACGTTTTTTAGCATTCTCAAAAGGATTTATTGTAACTTGCTCCGTATCAACCCCAGCCAAGCCTGAGTAATCTTCAGACGATTCTTCATCGATAACGTCAATAATATCATCGACGTTAATGATTCCTATTAACTTATCATCGTAGTCGGTTACTGGAATTGCTAAGAAATTATAATCTCTGATTGTTTGAGCAACTTCTTCTTGGTCTTCAGAAACTTCAACTGACATTACTGGAGTATTCATAATATCGCTAATCATTGTATCATCATCATTAGTTAATAAATCACGTAGAGTTAAAACTCCGATTAACTTTTCTTCATCGTCAATTACGTAAACATAATAAATAGTTTCTGCTTCTAAAGCTTCACTCTTGATAACGTGCATCGCCGATCTAACAGTTTGGTTACCCACAATGTCAACATATTCTGTAGACATGATCGCTCCAGCAGTTTTATCTTCATAATGCAGCATTTCTCTAATCTCAGTTGCCGATTCTTCTGGCAGTAACTTCATATATTTTACTAAGTTTTTCTTCTTAGCATACGCCAAAATATCAACCGCATTATCTGTATACATTGAATTAATAACTTGGGCTGCATAACGCGGAGTCATTTCTTCAAAATAATTTGCTAATACCACTGGTTCTTCTTCACTAACATTAAAGATTTCCCCAACTTCTTCAGGAGTAAGATAGCGATACAATCTAGAACGTTGAATATAGTCCATTTCAGCAAAAATTTGTGCTTGCTCATAGACGTGTAAGTCTAAGTATTGCTCTCTAAAATCATGCGCCTTCTGTTGATTTAATAAATTTAAAATAGCATTGATTTCTTCTTCGCTCTCAATTTGTTTCTCTACCATTGCTAATCATCCTCCTTTCACTTTAAATAATTCATCATATCTTGGGAAATATTACTCTTTACTTTTATATACTGAGAACTAAATTGATCCCAAAATACAACCTCACTACAATGCAAAGCTTGACGTTGTAGTGGCATAGAAATAGTCCCACCATATAAAGTATCACTAACCAAAGGATATCCTAAATAGGAGCAATGTACTCTTATTTGATGGGTTCTACCTGTATGCAACTTTATTTTACAAAGTGTATTGTCTCTTATTCTCTCTTCTACAAAAATTTCAGTTTTACTTCTCTTAGCTTTTTCAGAGAATAGTACTTTCCGTTTAATTAAACTTGTACTATCTCTACCAATAGGTAAATCAATTATATAATGATTATTATGCAAAATTCCACTCAATATTGCTGTATATGTCTTGCTAATCTTATGCTCTTTTAATTGACTATCTAGTAAAGCATGAGCATAGCGATGTTTGGCGAAAATAACAATCCCTGACGTATCCCTATCTAGTCTAGTCACAATATGTGGGATAATTCCACGATATCCTCGAATTTGATAATAACCTACAACTCGATTAACTAAAGAATCATTAGGATGCAAAGGTGAAGGAATTGACGCTACAAAAGCCGGTTTGTCTACTAAAAGATAATTATCATCTTCATACAAAATTTTAATTGGTACAAATGATGGTGGAACGCTCCGCCTAAATTCTTCATCTGGGACAACTAAAGTTATTTTATCGTTCTTTTTTATTTTATCTATCTTACGCCCAGATTTACCATTTATCAAAATCTTTCCATCAGAATATCTGACCTTAGCTAATAATCTTCTAGATATTCCTTGTTTTTTTAAGAAAGTTTTTAACTTACAACTAACATCTTCTGAATAAATCCAATTAATCTGCATCTTCATCACCAATGAACGCAGTTTGAACACGATGCCAGAAATGTGTGTGGCGATATTTGGCGAAATGAATTTTCTTCTTCGAAATCTTAAATTTAATTTCTTTTATTTTCAATTTATGATAACTATCGGAATCCACAGTTAAAATAAAATCTGCAGCTCCTTCAGGTTCAATTGTTATCCAATCTTTAGGGGCAATAATCATTGGTGAACTTAATGTTCTAAAGACACGATTATTAATCGAACTTACTTCAGTTAATTGTAATACATCTAAAGTTGGATGCACTACCGCACCACCTAAAGATTTATTATAAGCAGTAGAACCAGTTGGAGTTGATACACACAAACCATCGCCACGAAAACGTTCAAAAAATTCGCCACCAATAAAAACATCAGTTACCATAGTACTACTAATACGACGAATAGTAGCTTCATTTAAAGCAGTAAATACATCTCGTTTATTTGAATCCTTATAAGTAACAAACACATCTAGGAGAGGATAACTAACTGACTGTCCATTATCAGACTGTAGACTGATAACTAAGTCATCTATTTCATCGTCACGCCAATCTGTATAAAATCCCAAATGTCCAGTATGTACACCTACAAATCTTATCTTATCTAACATATCAATGTATTTATGAAAGGCTGACAAAAGTGTACCATCGCCACCAATCGTAACTACCACTTCTGGATTTTCATCATCAATTATAAAATGCCTTTCCAAAAAGCGTCTAGTCAAGGCAGCTTTTACTTCTAAAGAACGACGAACATTATTTGAAAAGATTCCGACTCTCATGTTTAACTTTACACCTCAATTTAGTTGTCTATATCATCCAGCGAACTATCTGTATAACCTTTTTTTTGTGAAAAAATCTGTTGAGCTTCTTTAATATCACCATTAATACTAGACATTTCTGTATCTAATTGAAAAGCCGCCTCAGCTGCTCTACGCAGTCTAGCTGCTATCTCATCAGGAAATTTTCCTTGATACTTGTAATTAAGTGAATGCTCAATTGTTGCCCAAAAGTTCATCGCCAAAGTTCTGATTTGAATTTCAGCCTTGATAATCTTTTCACCATCAATTTGTTGTAGAGGATAATTAATTACGATGTGATAAGAACGATATCCACTAGACTTGTTATTTGTAATGTAATCTCGTTCTTCAATAATTGTCATATCTTTTCGTTTACGTAAATCTGATACAACTTGATAAATATCTTCAACGAACTGACACATTATTCTTACACCAGCGATGTCTTCCATCTCATCTAATCTATCTTCTGTTAACTGTCGTCTTACCATTTTTTCTTTAATACTATCTACTGATTTAATTCGTCCAGTTACAAATTCTATTGGTGCATGATTATCAGTTTGACGATACTGCTTTCTCATTTCTCTTAATTTTAATTTTAATTCATTTACGGTTTGTTCGTAGGGATTCAAAAATAATTGCCAATCCATCGTACTTACCTTCCAATTCTAAATACTTTCGCTTATTAGTTTAACATATTAGCGTTTGTTGTTGGAAATAGATACTTTTATTTTTCAAAAATTTTCAATTTTATTCGTTTTTACCCATTACTGCTTTTAAAGCTAATGCTAAAGGACTCTCTTGTGGCTCATCATCTTGGTTAATTTTCTTTAGCAATCTTCTTTCCTCATGCTTAGTCATCTTTTTATTTTTCTTACCAACTGTCATCTTTTCAGTAGTACCGTCATACTTACATCTGAAATATTTACCATTTTTTCCTTCAACAATTAACATTTTACGGTGACATTGTGGACAGCGATGGTTGGAAACTTTAGCATCTTTTCGACGACGATAATTGCATTCTGGATTAGAACATACATATATTTCTCCATCTCTTGTTTTTCGAATTTTTAGGAAACTATTACATTCTGGACAACGTTTCTTAGTCAATGAAAAGTCTTTATAATCTTCTTTACTATTCTTTACTTCACTTACTAAACGTTTAGTATCATTTTTTATATCTCCAATAAATTTTTGTGATTTCATTTTTCCATGAGCAATATCTTCCAATTGTTTTTCCCATTTAGCAGTCAATTTAGGACTAACAAGTTCTTTATTTACAAGATTTAACAATTGTTTTCCTTTATGTGTTACTCTTAGTGCATGACCAGTTCTTTCCATCAGCTCCGATTTTACTAACTTCTCAATAATTTCAGCTCTAGTTGCTGGAGTACCCAAGCCAAATTTTTCCATTTGCGCTAATAATCCAGCTTCGGTTAATGGTGATGGTGGTGTTGTTAATTTTTCTTCAACTGTAAAGTTTGGACTTACTATAGTATCTTTTTTCAGATTTAAAGCAACTTCTTCAGATGCATCTTTATTCTTCCAACCATAATCTAGAACTTTCTTTCCTACGAAAATAAATTCATCTTTATCAAAAGTTACAACTACTCTTAATTCTTCAACTGTATAAGGTTGCGCAAAAATCCCCAAGAAACGTGAAACAATTAAGTTATATATTTTCTGTTCATCAGCAGAAAATTTACTGTAGTTTGGTACTTGTTCAGTCGGAATTAAAGCATGGTGATCTGTAACTTTACTATCATTGAAAACTTTTTTCAAGATAACCTTAGCTTTGTTTTTTATAGCTTCTTCAGCCCTACTATCATATTTTCTAATTGCTTGTAACCTTTCCATTAAAGTAGCCTTAATGTCATTAGACAAGTATCTACTATCAGTTCTTGGATAAGATACCACTTTATGAATTTCGTATAAGCTTTGAACCAAGCTCAATGTCTTCTTAGCTGAATAACCGTATCTCTTATTTGCTTCTCTTTGTAATTCCGTCAAATCGTACAATAAAGGTGCTGGTTCTCTTTTTATCTTTGAATTAATATCCTTTATTTGACCTTTAAAATTATCCAGATGACGCTTTTTCTTTTCAGCCTCATCGCGTTCTTTAATCGCATAAATATTTTTCTGCTTCATGTATGCAGTTTGCTTACCAATGCGTAATGCTACCCGATAATATTTTTGAGGCATGAACTTTTCAATTTTTTCTTCTTGTCTTCTTACTAAAGCTAATGTAGGAGTTTGAACACGTCCAGCTGATAAATTATCTTGATACTTAACAGTTAGTGCACGTGTAACATTTAAACCGACTAACCAGTCTGCTGTGGCACGAGCTAATGCTGATTCATATAAGTTATCATATTTTTCTGCCGGTTTTAATTCTTTAAATCCCTGTTTAACAGCTTTATCTGTCTGTGAAGAGATCCAAAGACGCGTAACTTTTTTATTTGCATGTACATATTGTAATATCCAACGAGCTACCAATTCTCCTTCACGACCAGCATCAGTAGCTATTACAATTTCATTTATGTCTTTTCTTTTGACTAAACTTTCTATTGTCTTTAATTGGCCTCTAGTCTTTGGCAATGGTTTTATTCCAATGAATTTAGGTAACATTGGTAATGTCTCTAATTGCCACTTCTCCCACTTTTTGTTTAAATCTTCTGGCATTTTTAAACCTAGTAAATGTCCTAGAGCCCAAGTTATAACATAATTTTTACCTTCAAGATAGTTTTTCCTCTTTTCATTAGCATTTAAAATTCTTCCAATGTCACGAGCAACACTTGGCTTTTCTGCTAAAATTAATTTCTTCATTAAAAATCTTCCATTCTTTTACATTCTTGCTACAATAAAATTATACACTATATTGAAGAAAAGGAATTGTAAGATTGTTTAATAGTCAAACTGATAAACTTACGGCATTAAAAGCTCAAGCTCAAGATATCTGTCGTAAATATAATAATAAAATAAATTTCGAAAGTAAGTATGATTACTCATTACTGTCATCTTTATTTAAAAATTTAGGAGATAATCCTTACATTGAATCTAATTTTTATTGTGAACTAGGTACCAATATTTCATTTGGAAATAACTCTTTTCTAAATCATGATGCAACTATTGTAGATTATGCACCAGTTAAGATTGGAAATAATGTCAATATTGCTCCAAAGGTTGGTATCTATACTACTATTTATCCTGATGATCCTAAATTGAGAAAACAACATTATCTTTCAGCTGCTCCCATTAACATTGAAGATGGCGTATGGATTGGAGGACATGCTGTAATTAGTGCTGGAGTAACAGTTGGTAAAAACTCTATTATCGGTGCTGGCAGCGTCGTTACAGAAAATATTCCAGCTAATTCAGTTGCTGTTGGAAATCCTGCCAGAGTTATTCGTAAAATCAATATTGATGATAAGCCATGAAAAAATTCACGAAATGTTTTAACATCTCGTGAATTTTGCTTTTTATTTAGTTTCAACTGTCATTGGTCGTTCATCTTTTTGAGTAATTTGTTCTTGATCTAATCCTTCTTTACCTTTGAAACAAACATTTAAACCAACTGAACAGATACTTGCAACAACAATACCGTTACCTAAGAATAATTGCACTGTACGAGGCAAGTTTTGGAAAATTGTAGGATAGATAGATACACCTAATCCTAAACCAATTGAAACAGCTACAATCAAAATATTACGTTCATCTTTAAAATCAACGTCAATCAACATTCTAATACCTTGAACGCTGATCATCGCAAACATTACCAACATAGCCCCACCCAAAACTGGAGTTGGGATAATAGTTGCTAATGCTCCAATTTTTGGAAGTAATCCTAAAATCATCAATAAAGCTGCTGACCAATAAATTGGACGCTTAGTCTTAATTCCTGTTAATTGTAATAAACCTACATTTTGTGAGAAAGTTGTGTATGGGAAAGTATTAAAAATACCCCCTAAAACTACTGCTAAACCTTCTGCACGATAACCATGCTTTAAATCATCTTCAGTAATATCTTTGTTTAATAAATTACCTAAAGCAAAGAATACACCTGTGGATTCAACCATTGATACTAAGGAAATGATTATCATTGTTACAGAAGATGACCATTCAAAGTGTGGAGCTCCAAAATAAAATGGTTGTGGCACGTGGAACCATGCAGCTTCGACAATTGGTTGCAAGGATACCATACCCATTGTAGCTGCCAGTAATGTTCCTAAAATTAAACCAATTAATACAGCTATAGAACTCAAAAAACCTTTACCCCAAATCTGAATAATCAAGATAATCAAAATTGTTACAAAACCAGTAACTAAATTCTTCCAATTACCAAAATCAGCAGCAGTTGCATCGCCACCACCGATATTTTGTAGAGCAATTGGAATTAATGTTAAACCGATAACTGTAATCAATGTTCCAGTTACAACTGGTGGGAATAATTTCTTAATCTTAGAAAAATAACCTGAAATCAAAAATACAAAAATTCCGGCGACAATAATTGCACCATACATCGTTCCAATTGTAAATTGTTTACCTATCATCTTCAAAGGTTCTACAGCTTGAATCGCACATCCCAAAACAACTGGTAGTCCAATTCCAAAATACTTATTACGAGCTAATTGAATAAAGGTAGCTAAACCACACATAAAAATATCAATTGAAACTAAATATGTCATTTGCTCGCTATTAAATTTTAATGCTGTACCAATTAGTAATGGTACGGCAACTGCTCCTGAATACATCGCCAATAAATGTTGTAAACCTAAAATCGCAGCTCTACCATGATTTACATTTTTTTCTTGCATGATTATTCTTCCCCTTCAAAATGTACTTGGTTATCATCAAATGAACTAATAACAGCTAGAGATTCTAATCTAACTCCTCTATCATGAATAATCTTTGCACCTTCTTGGAAAGATTTCTCAATGACAATTCCTACACCTTTAATTTCAGCACCAGCAGCATCGCAAATATTGAATATTCCTTGAACAGCTTGGCCATTAGCTAAGAAATCGTCAATAATCAACACTTTATCATCTGATGTTAAAAATTTCTTATCAACAGAAATTGTATTAGTAACTTTCT
The DNA here is from genome assembly GCF_001435955.1 of Ligilactobacillus salivarius DSM 20555 = ATCC 11741. GTDB lineage: Bacteria > Bacillota > Bacilli > Lactobacillales > Lactobacillaceae > Ligilactobacillus > Ligilactobacillus salivarius. Next base: position 53,315 of record NZ_AYYT01000010.1, read on the forward strand.
TTGTATAAGAATAAACATCTGAAGTATATAGATTATCTACCAATGTCAAACTCTTGTGTTTACGTGCAAAAACAACTGGTAACTTCATAACTAATCCAGCCATTACAGCAGGTGTAATCCCTGATGATTCAACTGTAATAATTTTTGTTATTTCTTCATCTTTGAATAATCTTGCAAATTCCTCTCCCATTTTGTACATCAATTCAGGATCAATCTGATGATTTAAAAATTGATTTACCTTCAACACATTTCCTGGTAAAACAACTCCATCTTTCTTGATTCTCTCTTCTAATAGCTTCATAACTCCTAATTCCTCCATAAAATAATAAAAGCTCTTTTACCATAAGTAAAAAAGCCCATACTAAAATATACTATGCTTAATTACTTATAGTCCAAGATTTAAGGTCCTGGGTAGAAACTGTCACCCATATTATGACGATATATAAGTATATATTTAAAGATAACATACAATAACAACTTTAACAACCATTATAATTCGGTTTTTAAATCTAATTATTATCATATTTATCTAAATTATATGTTTTTATCAATGAAATCAACTTTTGAGCATAATTAGGATCTGTGGCATATCCTCTTTGTTGTAAAGCTTGAGCAGCTTCCACATAATTATCTGCTGACAACACAGCTTGATAATGGCTACTATCCCAACTTGTTCCATCTACAAAAAGTGCTGTATGTTGCTCAATGGATTCTCTCCAACTTTGATAGATAGCAAATCGTGCCCTTACAACAATCCATTGTCCATTTACATACTCTTTAGTTGTCATTAAGCCTCCAGTATCACTCTTTACCCCAAATAAATTGTAATATTGTGTGGCTAATTCACTTTGACCCCAATTTGATTCTAATGCTGCTTGAGCAATAGTAATACTAGCAAAAATATGGTATTTTCGCTGTTCATCTTGCGCAATTGGAGCAATTTTCTCTACAAATTCTTCCTTTTTTACATCTTCAATTTTGGTCATTTGTGTATTGTTATTTACACCAGACCATTTTATAAATTGTACAAATAATAAACTTAACAAAATAACTACTAATAATAAGTCTGATAACCGAAGTTTGCCATTTACGTATAAGAACTTAAATTTTGCTTTTTTCCGTCTTTTTTTGACTGTTTTCTTGTTTTGTGTTCTTTTTCGTGCCAAACTTTGTAACTTCCTTCCTATTAGTCTATTTATTATTTGATACGATCAATCATCATTTTTCTTAAAGGCTTTGCAATCATTGGAGCTAATATTCCTGCTAAGATAGCTTCAGGAATTCCATTTGTTGCGATTACCCCTAATAAATAAGGTAATAATGCTTGAATGTCGATATGATATAAAGCCATCGAATGTCCACGGTAAAATAGATAGATTTGACCTAGGACCAGGATAGTATTAACTAATGATCCTGCAACAGCTGCAACTGTCATACTTAAATATTTTTTCCCAGTTCTAAGTGTTAAGAACTTGAATAACCAGCCAGCGACTGTCCCAATTAAAATTCTAGGTAATATTGAAATTAATGGATTAACAAAAACAATTGCTGCTAAGGGACTGGTTGGCCAAACAAAAGCCCTAATAAAAGTAATGACACCCCATATTCCACCTATGATCGATCCATATTTAGTACCAAAAACTAAGGCTGTAACAATTACCGTTATGTGGATAATTGTTAAATTTAGTGGCCCCATTGGAATATAACCTAAAAATGGTATGAAATTTTGAATGATAATAATTGCACTAAATAAAGCAATTAGTACCTGTCTAAAAATCTTATCCTTACTCTCCAAAATGTAAAATCCCTTCTTAGATAATTCATTAGCTTAGATTATATCACATTATTAGAAATAAAATTATAAAAATAAAACTAATCATATTATGAACTTCTAATCGTCATAATATGATTAGTTTCTCTCTCTTATGCTTTAAAACTAAATATATTGGATAATTGTCATTAAGATTGGTACTACTACAATAAATAATACTGTACTCATGACAACAATGTCAGTGGCATATTTTACATCGCCATGTGCTTCATTTGCTAAGATTGGTAAGACTGCCAATGCTGGTGTCGCAGCTTGCACGATAAATGTTTCTCTCATTAAACTTACCATGTGAATTCCTGCTGCTGGAGCAACAAATTTTATAAGTAAAATTAATACAAGTGGGGAAAGAATAAATCTTCCTATTAAACCTAAAATTGTGTCTCTTTCAACTTTAAAATTCTTCAATCCCGCATCACAAAGTACAATACCAATATAAATTAAAGATAATGGTGTTACCAAACCACCAACATATGTCAATGTTTGAGCCGCAAATGCTGGAACTTTGATACCAGTCAATAACCATAAAATTGCAACAATGAAACCTACCAATGGCATTGGTAATAATTTACGCCAATTAATCTTTTTAGCTACATTTTTATTTTTAGCAACTGGATCATCATTGTAAATTAAATAAACACCAAATGCCCAGGTTGAAACTGTATTAATAATATAGTAAATCAAAAAGTAAGATAGTCCCTTTGAACCAAACAAAGCATTGTTTAATGGCATACCAATAAAAATTGTATTGGCATTTACTACTGTGTTCATAAAGATGCCTCGACGACCTGGACAAATTTTAAAAATCTTAACTGTTAACCAAGCAATGATATAACCTATTACTACTCCTAAAGCTGGAAATAGTAATCCTTGGAATAAATTGCCTAAGCCATCTCTTGTCAAATGATCTTGAACTGAAATAAAAATTGAAGCTGGTAAAGCAATTTGTGTGATTAATTTGGAAATATTACTTGAAAATGAATCGTCAAACCATCCATTCTTTCGTAAAATATATCCTAATGCCATCATCAAAACGATAACGACTACGCTAGATACTGAAGTTAAAAATGCTGCCACTCTATCTCCTCCTAATCTAATCTCTCTATCTCTCTTAAATTAATTAATAGCGTGGTTCCCATTTCATATCAGCTACTGTTTTTTTAGCATCTGTCACATTTTCTTTAGACAATCCTTGATCAATAACTGATTGAGCTACAGTTTCAGCAACTGTTGTTGTAAATTCTTGTAACTTATCAATTGGTGGTAAAACTGGTGCACCTGGTTCATCAGGGTCAACAATTCCGCCTAAAGCATGACTTGCTTGGGAAATCATTTCTTCATTCAACACTTTAGAACTTGCTGCCATTGCACCAAAACATACACCTGGATAAATCAAAGCGTTGTTAGCTTGACCAATCTTGTAGGTTACCCCATTATATTCAACATCATCTGATGGAATACCTGTTGCAACCAAGGCACGACCTTCAGTCCATTTAATTAAGTCATCTGCATGTGCTTCAATCAACTTAGTTGGGTTAGAAATTGGGAAAATGATTGGACGTTCTGTATGTGCAGCCATTTCTTTGATTACACTTTCAGTAAACGCACCTGGTTGAGTTGAAGTACCAATCATAACTGTAGGATGAACTGCTTTTACAACAGCTTCTAAGTTTGTTAATTCATCAGCATTTTCAAATTCATCGCGTGAACGAACAAATGCTTTTTGACCTTCAGTTAATCCTTCTGTATCGTCAAATAATAATCCTTGTTTATCAACAAGATAGAAGTGTTTCTTAGCTTCTTCTTCACTCAAGCCTTGACGCTTCATTTCATCAAACATTAAACGAGCAATCCCAATTCCAGCTGTTCCAGCACCAAAAGTTAAGAATTTTTGATCTGTGAATTTTTGTTTTGAAATGTTTAAAGCACCTAAGACACCCGCCAAACAAACAATACCCGTACCTTGAATATCATCATTGAATGTTAAGATTTTATCTTTATACTTATTTAAAATAACGTCCGCATTAGAACGACCAAAGTCTTCAAAATGTAACATTGATTCTGGGAATAGTTTTTGAACTGCAGCTACAAATTTATCAATTAATTCGTTGTACTTTTCGCCATAAACACGTTTATGTTTATTACCTAAATACAATGGATCATTTAATAATTCTTTGTTGTTAGTACCTGCATCAATAGAAACTGGTAAAACTTGTGCTGGGTTAATACCTGCTGCAGCTGTGTAAACCATTAATTTACCAATAGCAATATCAACACCATCAACACCCCAGTCACCAATACCTAAAATTCCTTCAGCATCAGTAACTACAATTAAGCGAATGTCACGACCATCAGCTGCATTTTTCAAAGTTGTTTCAATTGATTCAGGTTTATCGATTGAAATAAATGCTGCTTCTTGAGGACGCATAAATAAATGATTGTATCCTTCGATTGATTCAGCAACTACTGGATCATAAACAATTGGCATAAATTCTCTTAAATGTTGTCCCATTAGATAAAAGAATAATGTTCTATTAGTATTAAATAAGGACATTAAGTAAATTCTTTTTTCCAATCTTGATGTCTTTGAGCTATACTGTTCATAGACACGTTCAGCTTGTTCTTCGATTGTTTGAACGTGACTTGGCAATAATCCTACTAAGCCTAATTCTTCTCTTTCTTCTTTAGAGAAGCCTGTACCTTTATTTAAAAATGGATTTCTTAAAATTTCTTGTGGCGTTGCCATATAAATTCCTCCCATGTAAATATCTAATTTACCTGTTTACATGGTGCATTATAGTTTTGAGTTAAAATTATTGTCAAATAAAGATACAACTATTAATATTATTTATATGATAAAAAGAAAGGTTATTATACCGGTGATTAAATGGATACAAAAAGTTTAGAATATTATCACAAATTAGTTGAAGAAAAAAATTTTTCAAAAGTTGCGGAATTTTTTGAGGTTAGTCAACCTACTATTACGTTAGCTATCAAACGTCTAGAAAATGAATATCAAACAAAATTTTTTCTACGTGATCGATCACATAAAGAACTTATTTTGACTAAAGATGGTAAGCAGTTTGATAGACATGTAGTCACAATTCTTAATGAATTAGAAATTGCACGTAAAGAAATTTCTCGAAATCAGGAACAAATGATCCGTCTAGGACTGCCCCCTATTATTAGTCAGTTCTATTTCCCACAAATTACTCCAGGTTTAACAGACAACAAACTTTTAAGACGAATCGAACCCTATGAAGAAAAAGGATCTGCTATTCTATTGAAAATGTTAAAAGATGGTACTTTGGACATGTCTTTGCTTAGTTCAACTACTCCATTAACTGATAAGAACTTGAAAGCACATATTATTTCAAAAGCTAATTTTAAAATTATTGTTAGTCCTCAACATCGCTTAGCAAATAGAAAAAGTGTAACTTTCAATGAATTAGTAAACGAAAACTTTATTAATTTAAATTCAAGCTTTATTCATGCAGAAGTTTTTAAACACTTTGCCCACGAGGCACATTTTCGTCCAACTATTATCTTCCAGACCAGCGATGTCCCGTTACTAAAAAGTTTGGTATCTCAAAATACTGGAATAGCTTTATTAACGGACTTGGCTTTGAAAAACACTGACGATCTAGTTGCACTAGATATTGAAACTAATATTCCATTAAATTTCATTGTTTCAATTGCATACCGTCGTTCTCATATTTTAACTCCTAACCAAAGTAAACTAATTTCTTTATTAACAGATAAAAAATAGTCTAGAATCATCGATTTTGGAATCTTTGATTCTAGACTATTAATTATTTATTTACTTATGAGTAATTATCTAGGATTATTTTCAGCAATAAATTCTGTTGTTTGACGTAATACACGCTTAAAAATAGCTAAGTCACGTGGAGATACTTCATCTTCTAAACGTTCTTGTAAATTATCCCAAAATTCACTTTGTTGTGCTAAAGCATTAGTATAATCTTCTGTAACTGATAAATGTGTAACACGTCTATCTTCATCATCGATTTTTTTTGTCACTAAACCTAGACTTGTTAATTTTTTAATATGATAATTTGTATTAGGTGTAGATTGACCTAATAACTTAGAAATTGTTCCAATAGTAGGATTATCTAATTGGTTAATTGCTTCTAAATAATACATATCGATTGCACCCAACTTGTCCAATTCGACAGCACCTTCATAATAATCATGTAATCTAATAAGTTGTGTTAAGTTAACCATTGCTCTTTGAATAGAATTGCTCATTGATCTTACCTCCAATTTACTAAGATTGCCTTATAGATCTTCCTTTTTATGCAATAAACACAAATTCTATCGTATAATAAAACATATACATAAGTAAATAGCAAATACTATAAATTTATTTAAAATAACGTTTTCCAGATAAGTTTACAGTTGTACTTAATTTACCTTCTGTATTATTATACTTTATTATTTTTATCTTGTAAAATACTTTGGCTAAATTATTTTTACTGCAATGAAATTTAAAATTATTGATCATTCTTATAAAATCATAATAAAAGCACTAACTATCAACACTTAATTTAGTATTGATAGCTAGTGCTTTTACTTAATTACTTACAATGTTATGGCATGAAATTCCTAAAGAAGTCGATTAACTCTTCTTCTGGTGTTTGAAAATTTTGTTCTACCCAATCCACTACAACTGTTAGAACTCCACCAGCAATCATTTTAGCCGTCATTTTCGGAACTGCAGAAGTGCTTAGAGCATTTCTCACCCAGTTAATGTCAGTAAAATTTTCTGTGTCTTCTTTCGAACCTTGCAGTAACTGTTCGCTGAGCATATTAGTAATAATATTCATCAGTGTAACATCATTATTATTAATTAATACATTTCTAAAAAGTGGCTTATCATTGCCAATCATTGTAACAACTGAATTAATAGTATCATGTGGGTCAAGTTCAGCAACCATGAAAGTTAAGAAACTATACTTTAACAAATCAAATTTATCAGTAAAGTAACGATAAAATGTACTACGATGTACTCCTGCTTCACGGCAAATTTGATCTACCGTTATCTTTTCAAGTGGTTCTTTTCGCAAAAGTACTAATAAACTATTACCTAATGCTTCTTTTCTTCTGGCTTGTTGCTTTTTCATTGACCTATTACCTCATAATTTTTAATTATTAGCGTACTACTAACACTGAAATTGGGGAATATTTAACGATATAAGCAGCTTGTGAACCAAAATATTTTCTAATTCCAGTTTTGGATAAAGCACCGATAATTAGTAAATCTGGTTCAACCGCAGGGATAATATGCTTAACAATTTCTTCACCGGCATTTCCTTCAGAAAATACTAGTTGAACATTTTTTACACCTGCTTCTAGCGCTATTTTTTTGTAACCTTCCATGTGCTTTTCTAATTCTGCACGTTCACCATGAATATAATCACGTGACATAGCTTGATAAATATTCATTTCATCTTTTTCTAAAATAGAAGTAATAACTAAAGTTGCATCTAATTCAATAGCTCGACGCATGGCTACACGGAATGCTAATTGAGCATCTTCTGAATCATCTACACCAACTAGTATCTTTTTAATATTTTTAATATTTTCAGAGTCCATCTCTTCCATCCTCTCAACAAAAAATTGTACCTGCAAAGCTACGATTTTATTATACTTTATTCCCCTAAGTTTTTAAATATATTTTTTAGGATAACCAAACTTTTTATTTCAATACTGTAAAAATCAATTATCCATCTCCATCATACAATCACAACTGCCATTAGGAACACAGTTACATGGCAATGATTCTGGAGCATTTTTTGCTTTAACTTCAAGAATTGACTCAAGTTTTTTTATATCATCTTTGGATAATTCTACATTATTCAATACCGTTGCCAAAGTTTGACCCACATGCATCTGACAAATATTTCCAAAACTTGTTAATATTTGTTCGTTAATTGTTTGTTGTTCTTTAATAATAGGATAGTAAATATAGGCTCTACCTTTCCGTCTAGTTCCTACATATCCCTTTGCTACTAAGCGACCAATTAATGTTTTAGTGGTAGCTGGTTTCCATTGTCTTCTGTCAGATAAAGCTTCGATAATTTGTCGACTTGTTGTTTCACCTAAAGCCCAAATAACTCTCATAACATCCCACTCTGCATTACTGATCTCAACTTTTTCCAACATTTCCACCACCTTAAAAAATATTATATATAATAGTATACCACTATCTTATATATTTTAAGTAGTAGTACATACAAATTGCACAAAAAAAGATCAATAACTTTTACGCTATTGATCTCTTTTGCTAGTCAATCTTTATCTTAACTAGTCTTTCTTTCTCTTTTTACCTAAGCCGAACAAACCTAAGATTCCCATTAATGCCATTCCGATTACAGATAACTTCTGACTATCATTAGTTTCACCAGTTTGTGGTAATTCACCTGCTTTAGCATTAGCAGCATTCTTACCAAGTGAATTATTATCTTTATTAATCTTATTATTGGTATTTGTTGGTGTAACCTTCACGTTAGAGTTTGTAGTATTACCATTACCTTTAGCAGTTACTAATTGACTACCTGGAATTGTATTTGTTGAACCATCTGGGTATGTTAGTGTTGCAGTTCCGTCATCAGCTATAGTTACCACTGTACCTGGATTAAGTTTTTCCAAGTTATTTGATAGTTCTTCTTTTTCGCTATCTGTTAGTTTGTTTAGATCGTCTACTTTTACCTTGTCGCCTGGTTCCTTTGGTTCGTTCTTATCTGCGTCGCTCTTTCCTTCTACCACTTTGTCTCCTGGAATTGTATCCTTGGAGCCATCTGGGTA
>NZ_AYYT01000011.1 GCF_001435955.1 Ligilactobacillus salivarius DSM 20555 = ATCC 11741
CTCTGCCAGCTGAGCTAACCACCCATAGCGTATCAACAAAAAATATATTACCAGAATTTATAACGTTATGCAAGAATTTTTTTTAAAATAAGTTATTTCTAGAGTATTTCCACTGAAAACATGTATAATATAAAGCAAAATTCTAATGAGAGGCAGGAAGAAATATATGGCTGTGATCTATACTAGAAAAGCTACGATTGATGATTTAGATAAAATTATGTCAATTGTTGAAGATGCAAGAGCATTGTTTAAAAATGATAAAATTCCTCAATGGCAAGGAGGTTATCCTGATGAAGAACGATTTAAAGAAGATATAAATAATGAAGAAGCCTACGTACTGGTAGTAGGTGATGAAGTAGCAGGTATAGGAGTATTAACTACTGAGCGACAAGAAAATTATGATGCCATAGAAGAAGGTAGTTGGAAACGTGATGATGATTATGCGGCTATTCATCGTGCCGCAATTTCAAGTAAATTCAGAGGAATGCATCTAAGCAATTACTTATTTAGTGGACTAATTACAATTGGCATTCAAAAAGGATATAAAGATTTTAGAATAGATACTCATCCGGGAAATGAACGAATGAAAGGATTATCAGAAAAGTTTGGTTTTGAAAAACGTGGCATAATTTATGTTGATGAAAAAATTGAACCAATCAGATATGCTTATGAACTAAATTTATAAAGTGAAAAATAAGGTTGAAAAGTTTAGCGACTTTTCAACCTTATTGCGTCTAGTTGTTAAGAGCCCGACTTAGCTAACTAAGAGTGAGTGAACATTAGTTACAAACTCTGAAAATTCCCAGTTAAATCAGAATTATGACATATTCCAAGGAGAATGTGTTCCAAGAATCTAACTCAAGGGATATAGATTCTTGGATTGGAAAATGGAACTAATATTATCAACTTTAAAGCTAGTTAAAGCCCATCTGTATTATAGCATGTTTGCTTTTGAAAATAATATTTTTTTCAACATTTCATTGAAAATGTCTTGCAAAAAGTAAAAATGACGATATAAATATAGGACCAATTTTCTAATTTATGCAAATCAAACGTTTACTTGCACAAATTAGAAAATTGGTCCTATATCCAAAACCTACTTTACTAATTTTCTTAATCTCCAGAATAGAGGGACTGCTACAAGAGCACCAACTAATCCTTGAATGACATTCATAGGAACAGCTATGATACCAGTGGAGAACTTGTAAAGAAGAGAGTCAGAAACTAAATATCCTAAAACCATAAATAATACACCGGCAATTAAAGAAACAATAAGTGATTTAGCAGAAATTTTCTTATCTTCGGTTAATTTACCAACGATAAAGCCTTCTAATCCATGAACAATCAAAGAAAATACCATATATTGAGGATAACCAGAAATTAAATCTAACAAAAATCCACTAAGGCCGCCAACAACACCGCCTTTTTTAGAACCAAAAAGCCAAGCTGCTAGAAAAATACCAGTATCACAGAGATTGACATTTCCATGTGTCATAGGAATAGGTATCAAAAAAACACGAGCAATAGCGACGTTAGCAGCCACAATAACAGCAAGTAAGGTAAGTTGGTGTGTATTAACTAAATTATTAGTTTTCATAATTTTCACCTTCGTTTTCAAGAATTAATAGTTGTAATAAACGAGATAGATTGATTCCATAGCGACGTTCGCGATGCGATGTAGCTGTTTCCATTAAAGCATTAAAGGTTAATTTAGTAGTCTTTTTGACAGCTTGATGGAAATCTTTTCCATGCCATAGAAAGCTTGTTAGTAAGGCTGAAAAAACATCGCCACTTCCATAAAAGTGACCAGGCAATTGAGGATATGAACAAAACGTTACTTCTCCATCTTGCTCATAAACACAGCCGTGCTTATTTTCGAAAACAATATCAGTGATTACCACATTTCCGCCAGGATGAATTAGTTTTTTCATTGCTAACAGTAACTTGGTCAAACTCTCATAGGAGTTATCAAGTTCAGTTAATCCTGTTAAGAATTTAGCTTCGGTTAGATTAGGTGTGGTAACAGTCGCATGTTGTAACAATTTCTTTATTGTAGCAAGGTGATTATCATCTAAACCGGGATAAAAAGCACCATCATCAGCAAATGCAGGATCGATAACTACTAAATCAAGTGAATGACTTTCAATAAAATGAAGTAATTCTTGCCCAACAACTTGATTATTAAAATAACCAATTAATATCCCAGAAAAATCAAGTTGTTCTTTTGACCAATGATCGAAAGTAGATTTAATCCAATTCTCTGTTGGTAAAATGGCGGGAGTACCAAATCCTTCAGATTGAGTTGATAAGACACTTGTAGGTAGTACCGCTACGGGAATGTTCTGACATTGAAGTATAGGGGTGGCAACTGTTAGAGAAAGATCCCCTACAGCAGACAGATCTTCTGCTACGAGAAGCTGTTTGTTTTCCATTATCAATCCCCCAATATAATATATTGTGTTTAATTATATTTTAATTTTAATTTAATTTCAAGTTGTAAAAAGTCTGTCAAGAACTTATGTTAACTTGTTAATGATAAAAAGAAGAATTTAGGGGGAATGTGATATATTGAACATAGATAATAGTTATTAGTTAAGAAGGAGGGAAATTATGAAAGTTATAAAAAATAATATATTGGTTATAATTCTGATTTTGATGGTGCTGATATCAATCGCTGTATATGGTATTTTACCAACACGTTTGCCTATACATTTTACCTTAACTGGAACTGTTGATGGTACAGCACCTAAATTGGAGGGTATCAGTTTTATGCCGGTTATGGAATTAATCTTGTGGCTGATAAGCAGTTTTGGGATTAAAGACATCAATCTAAAAAAAGTAATAGATGGTATAGGAATAATATTATTTCTAGCACAGTTAGCAATAATAGGTGTAGCTTTGAAATCTACAGCAAATATTAACATGATTAATGCAGTTGCTTTGTCATGTATGATCATCATCATAGCTTTAATGACAAGAAATAACAAAATTAATCGCTATATTGGCATTAGAACCACTAGAATTATGAGTAGCGATAAAATTTGGAAAAAGACTAATACTTTTGCAAGTAACTTGTTATTGGCAGTAGGTGGTATTGGACTTATTTTAGCTGTATTTCTAAGTAACATGTCAGTTGTAATAATAATTGTATTACTATTAATGGCCGTGGTAGGGTCAATAGTATATTCTTACTATGTAAAATAAAAAAATCGAGAAGCAAAGTTCTCGATTTTTTTCGTTTAACGACTTACAGTTTCAGCATTATATTTCTTAGCATAAGCATCTTGCAAAATCTTTAAAGTCTTTCCATCTTTTCCACCAACAGGCTGACCATCAAGCTCGACTGCACGAATACCTAGGCAAGCTGAAGAGCTAACAATAACTTCATCAGCATTTCTAAGATCATCCATAGTGAATGGTGCTTCAGAAGTAGGAATATTATTTTCTTTTGCTAATTGCAAGAGATGTTTCAAAGTAATTCCTGGCAAGATTAAATTATCTCTAGGTGGGGAACAGAGAACGCCATCTTTTAGAATTAAGATGTTAGAGTGTGCGCATTCTGTAACTCTGTCACCGCGATGGAAGACTACTTCTTGGCAATGACTCTCATTAGCCTTTTGACTTGCAATAACGTTTGGAAGTAAATTCAAAGTCTTAATATTGCAATGTAAGAAGCGGGTGTCTTCGCGAGATATAAGTTTATATTCAGTATCAAATGGAACTAAACCATAAGGAGCAGTAAAAATTAATAAATTAGGTTGGCTATCTTCTGGGAAAATATGGTTACGTAAACCAGAACCACGTGAAGTTTGCCAATAAAGGATACCAGTATCAACTTCGTTAGCATCAATAACAGCGTAAAGCTTTTCTTTAAGTTCATCGCGATTTAAAGGGAAATCGATCTCTAGTAGGCGACAACTATTATAAAAACGATCAAGATGATCTTCTAAGGCAAATGCAACATTGTTCTTAAATGTAGTTGCATCGTAGCAACCATCACCAAAATAAAGTGCACGATCAGTAGCAGGCACCTTAAGTTCATTTAAATCAGCGATAGTACCATTGTAGTATCCAACTTGCTTCATAAAAATCACTCCAATTCTAAATATGATCTAGTAGCAACATCGTTACAACAATTTTAAGATCTAAATGGCAACGTTGTCAATTTATATTAATAAAAAAACCAGAAGCTTAACTTCTGATTTCTTAAATTCTACCAAATATTTACACGTTTTTCAGGAGCGAGATACATCTTATCATCTGATGTGATCTCAAATGTTGTATAAAAATCAGCTAGATTCTTAGGTTGAACATTAGCACGTAATACGTGAGGAGCATGAACATCAATTGATAATAATAATTTTTGACGTTCAATTGAAGACTTCATTCTCCAAATGCGAGCCCAGTTAATGAAGAAGGCTTTTAAATCAACATCTGGTTCACTCTTAGCAGCTTCTAATGCACAACTTAGACCACCAGCATCAGCGATATTTTCTGAAACTACAAGCTTTCCATTAACTTTACCTGCTTCAGTTTCTAGACCATCAAATTCAGCAATCATATCTTGAGCAAGTCCTTGGAAATGTTTCAAATCTTCATCAGTCCACCAATTGTGTAAATTACCAAACTCATCAAACTGAGCACCATTATTGTCAAATGCGTGTGAAATTTCATGAGCAATTACCGCACCAATTCCACCAAAGTTTTCACTTGAAGATTGATCTAAGCTATAAAATGGAGCTTGAAGAATAGCTGCTGGGAAAACAATGATATTAAATGAAGGATTATAATAAGCATTTACCATGTGAGCTGGCATTTCCCAACGACTTCTATCAACATCTTTACCCCAACGATCATAATGTTCCTTAAGGCTAATTTGAGTAAAGTTTAAGTCATTAGTAACTAAATCTGCATCTTCATCGACAACAAACTTAGTGTAAAGTGGATCTAACTTATCAGGATAACCTACATTTATTCCCAAAGTATTAAGCTTAACAATAGCTTTTTGGCGAGTATCATCACTCAACCAATCATTGGAAGCAAGGCGATTTTTATAAACATCAATCATCTTTTCTACCATATGATGAACATCAGCCTTAGCTTTAGCACCAAAATATTTATGTGCATAATATAATCCAACTACTTGACTAAATTGACCAGTAGCAAGGTAAAAGGCAGCTTTTGGGGCTTTCATAGCTTCTTTAGAACCAGACAAAGCACGAGAATATGTGCCAGCTAGAACACGAGTATCATCATCCAATAAGGTACTTACACTGATGAGAGTTTTTACTAAAAGCCAACTCTTGAAGTTTTCGAAAGTATCAGGATTAATCAAAGTTTCTAATGCTTCATAATATTTAGGTTCATCCACAATGACTTGATCAGGAGTTTGACCGATCAATTTCTTAGCAAAAGCTCCTAAATCTACACTCTTACTGAATGCTGTATAATCTTCAAAACTGTACTTATTATAGGATTTAGCATAATCAGCACGTTCGGTACTATCTTTTTGAACAGGAGCAAGTGACTTATCAAAAGCAAGCGCCTTTTCTAAAGTTGCTTGTGCAAAGTCATTGTCATAGCCAGCACGCTCAAACAAGGCAAGTACCATTTGACGATAAACACTGAGTAATGCTTCAGCTTGAGGGTGATTTTCTTCATAGTAGGTTTTATCTGGCAAAATTAAGCTAGGTACAGATGCATATAGGGCATAGTGTTGAGTATCTTTCATATCAGGTTCAACATATAATGGGAAAGGATTAGGTAGTCCCATCATAGTTAAATCATAGAGCTTTTCTTGCCAATCATTGATGTCTTTTAATGAAGTAATCTTATCAAAGTATTGTTTGGCAGGTTTAAATCCATCAGCATTACGCTTTTCAAAATTGGAAACGAGACGATAATATTTAATGAATTCATTTAAGTATTTATCATTAGATATTGCTTCACCTGTCATAAAATTGGCGAAATCTTCCATTAAAGTTTTTTCAATATCATCGGCTAAATCATAAAAGCCACCTGTAGCAGCCTTATCAGCTGGAATTTTAGCAGTCTTTAACCAGTCGCCGTTGACAGCCATATATAAGTCATCTTTTATTAATTCGTTATTAACCATGAATCCATCTCCTTAGAATATTTAATCTTATTTTAATGTAATCTGTAATTTTTTTAAAGCATAAGGCAATGTTGGTTAAAAAAATAGCCTGAAAATTACAATAGAATTTCCAGACTATAAAAATATCGAATTAAGATAATGCAAATATTCGATCTGCTTTTCTTTCTAAAGCAACGACAACGATGCCGGCTAAGACTAGATTGAATAGGAAACTACCACCATTAACAAATAAGGAGTAGAGTACAGGACTCATACCTTTTGGTGCATAGGATCCCCAGAAAATAATGCCAGCAATAAAGTGGCAGAAATATTTAGCAAATACGGCGATGAAAACAGCTAACAAACTGCGACTGAAAATTACATGCCAATTATTGTTGCTTAGTGCTTGCTTAATTTGATTGGAATAAATTCCAGCTAAACCAACAACCATGTTAGCTACAGGGTATTCCAAAATTCCTTGAGTAACTGTAAGAATAGAAGCACGACCAATTAAAATTGGAAGTAATCCCCAAAGTAATCCAGACAAAAGACCAGCTTTTAGACCACGGCGAATACTAAAAATTACGATTGGAATAATTCCCAAAGAAATATCGAACCATTCAACCGTTGGTACAACAGCACTTAGTACAGTGGCAATCGCAGCCATCAAAGCGCCTTCTAATAAAATTAATAGTTTTTCTTTGTACATAAAAAAGCCCCTCCTTGTGTGAACTCGATTAGAGCCAACACAAAGACGGTATGAATATCAGATTTATTTGTAGTTATATCTGATTTACTACACATTCCTACGCTCGCATTAACGAACAGGTTCAAAGGGTCTGAATAACTTCACTCTCAGCCAAAAAGGCTCCCCTTGTGCTAGTCAAATCTATCTTCACATAATATTGTACAAAGCACATTATAAATGAAAAGGTATTCAATTTCAAGGGTGATGCTTACTGAAATCATTTGTGAAATAAAAGATATGAAAGTTCGGTTTTTTCCTGTATACTGAAAAAGAACTGTTTTAATGAGTGTACAAAACAGAGAGGATTGGATGAATTTTGAAAAAGACAGAACTCAAGTTGGAGAGTGGACTGGTTAAGGCTTTGGAAAATGAATCATTTAACCAGTTGACAGTTGCGGAATTGGTAGCTGCCGCCGGTATTAGTCGTAGATCGTTTTATATATACTATAAAGATAAGTATGAATTTTTGAATGATGTTAGAAGTAGGATTTTAAAAGGTATTAAACAGGCGATGGAAGCCGATAGAAAAGTCATTGAACAGTTTGAAGTCCGCAGATTGCAGACAGATGAAGAAAAGTATTTATCAACACATGATGAATTTTATAAATTAGCCGTTTTTATTAATGAAAATAGTGATATGGTGCGTACTTTATTTTCAAGAAATGCAACAATAGATTTTTATCGTGATTTTATGGATTTATTAAAAGAAGAAATAACTATTCGTAATTCTTTTCATAAAATAACGTATGGGACAATGATACCTAACAGATATGCAGAGGAGATATTTGCAGGTGAAATCATAAGTACGATTAGAATTTGGGTATCAAACTATAATAAAGAATCAATGGAAAGTATCGATGAATTCCTTGATATTTTAGGGAAAATCCAAATTATTTCTCCATATCATTTATTTAGACCAATAAAGGAATAGTATACTATTTGTGCAAAATTATATAGTTTAAAATAAGTTTTCATGATATAATTATTTGTGCAATTTATGGCAAAAAAATATAATAGTAGTTTGATAAAAATTGTGAAAGGGGGAAGATTTTGATGCAATACACGGGAGAAACTATTGATTCTGCCATAAGTAAAGGATTGCAAGATTTGAGTGTAGATAGAGAAAATGTAGAGATTGAAGTCATCTCTCATGGTCGCAAAGGATTCCTGGGATTAGGAAAAAAGCCAGCAGTTATAGAATTGACTGTGAACTCAAGTGTGCAAACTGAAAGTGATACTAAACCTCAATTAGAGATTGTATCTGAGGATCAAGTAGATAGAGAATCAGAAACTTTAGATAACGAGGATAGTAAAAACATTGAAATAAATAGTGAGAAAGTAGAAAAAGAAAATCAAAATAATTTAGATGTGGTTATTCAAAATTTAGGTTACTATCTAGCTGATATAACTAAGCAGCTGGGAATAGAGGCTGTTATAGATGTTAGCCAAGGGAAAAGGGTAGTTTACTATAATTTTGATACTGAACTAGAAGGTTTATTAATAGGAAAACATGGTAGAACGTTAAATTCCTTACAACTACTAGCGCAAGATTACTTCGATAAGCATAAAAATAATAATCGAAGAATTCGTATTATGTTAAATGTAGCTGATTATCGTGAGCGAAGAGAAGAAACCTTGAACAATTTAGCTCAGAAAAAAGCACATGAAGCTATAATTTCTAGAAGTCAAATTAGTTTAGAGCCAATGCCAGCGTTTGAAAGAAAGATTATTCATTCATCCTTAGCTAAAGATGAGCATGTTAAAACTTTTTCGCGAGGTTCAGAGCCTTATCGTTATGTAATTATTGCACCAGCGAAAGCTAAATATTAATATGATAATTAAAAAGAAAGAAGTGACGGTAATATGTTAGAACATAAGCCAAATAAATTAGAAAATGAACTATGTTTTGCTGTTTACACAGCTCAAAAATTCTATAATCGTTTTTATACAGAATCATTGAAAGAATTTAAGTTAACTTACCCACAATACATCACATTATTGGTATTATGGGAAGAACAACGCCCAATGATGATCAAAGAATTAGGTGAACGTTTAGGCCTAGATACAGGTACTTTGACACCATTATTGAAACGTATGGAAAAAAATGGTTGGGTAACTCGTGAACGTACAGGTGAAGATGGACGTAAGGTATTTGTTTCCTTAACAGACTACTCAGTTAAAATGGAAGCAGAAATTAAATCACACGTACAAGATTGTTTTGAAAATGTTGATATGACACAAGCAGAATATAAGAAGAACGTTGAGCTTGTTAAAGAAATTGGGGACAAGATTTACGATAATAACCGTGAATTAGAAGAACGCCAAAGAAGAAGATTACGTTCATAATTGAAGATGTTAAAAGGCTATGTAGCTTACCAATGTTAAGCTGCATAGCCTTTTAAATTACCATACGAATGAGAGCTAATGAGATAATTCCCACAATAACTGTGATCAAAAGATTTTTAGAAATAATAGTACTGATTAGGGTTGGCAAAGATGCCAGAAGATTTTCATAGTTAATGCCAGGAAGACGCCCCAAGTGTTGAGTGAAAAGTTGACTAAACCATAAGGCAGACATAATAACAATTGGAACAAAGCTCAGATATTCAATAACAATTGCTGGTAAAGAAAATTTCTTAAGTAAAATAAATGGCAATACTTTTGAAAGCCACATTGCAAATCCACAACCAATGATTGTGAATAAGACATAATTAAAAGAAGACATGTTTCAACACCATCCCTACTGCACACCCTAATAATGTGATAATAATAATTAAAAGATTGCTAGGTATAAAAATAAGTCCTAAATAAACAAGGATAAAGGTAGCAACTACTACTAAAAGCTGTAGACTTAATTTTAATGACTTATCAGAAATCATTTGTAGGTATAACAAACCTATAAACATAGCTACCAAGGCAAAATCGATTCCTAGATTAGTGGGATTTTCGATAAAATTTCCCACTAAAGCACCTAAAACTGAAGAGAAAAACCAGACGAAGTATGCGAACCAATTGGCTGTGTCAAACCAAGCAAAATTGAGCTTATTATTTGTATAGTTGAGTTTATTCATTGCCAAAGCAAAGCTTTCATCTGTTAACAAGGATCCAATTAGGATATTATGTAACATACTATCGTTTTTGAAGTATTTAGCAGTTACTAAACTCATTAAAATCATACGTGAATTAACGAGAAAAGCAGCTGTAATGATGGAAATAATAGGACTATGTACTAACAGCATACTTACGATAATAAATTGTGCAGATCCTCCGTAGGCAATCAAGCTCATAAGACCAGCTTGCAAAGCCGACAAACCAGCAGCTTTACTAACAATCCCAAAAGCAATTCCAATACCAATATAGCCGAATGCAGTAGGAAGAACTTCTTTAATTGCTGTTTTACGATTAAGTTCAGCATTCATAAATAACACCTTCTTAAAAAAATATATAAAAAACTACCAGTAACATGATAATACTGGTAGTGAAAAGAGTTTAGATAACTGGGCGATTAGCTAATTTAGGCATCAATTCATTGAAATCATAATTTGCTAAATCAGATAATTCACCTTTGCTTGCGTCAAAGTAAGCTGTAAGAGCTTGAGAAATCATGAGATTCAATTCCTTTTCAGCATCGAATTGAACTACAATGACAGGTGTATTAGTACCAAAAGCAAGGCCAATTTCAAAAGCTGTACCAGAATCAGCTTCGTTATCACTTTCTTCTTTCTTATAATCAATAATTGCAACTACAGCATCAGCAGTATAAATATTATTGATATCAAGAGTAAAAGTAGCTTTTTGCCATTCTAGTGATCCGAATTCAGCATGTTCATATGAATGTTCTTCAGGTACAAAAATACTAGATACAGTTTTGTTAGCTTCAAGAGCTTCTTTTACTTGATTGATACGGTCGTGTTGGCCATCACTGAAAAATGGAGCCGCAAGATAAATTTTAGCCATTACAATTCTCCTCAAATATGTATATTAATTAATGATGATACAACATATGGTACCTTAATATTATTTTAAATACAAGATACCGAAAAATAATTCTTTATTTTTTAGGTTAAGATGTGTATTATTATATAGGAAAGTCTGGTTTGTATCAGAACTTTATTGAAATGCTGCTGCGTGTAGCATATTTTTTTGCTTACAATTACGGATATTTAGAAAAGAAAGGATGCTTCAATCATTTTGATTACATTATCGGGTATTATTGGCTCTGGCAAGTCAAGTTTAACAGAAATTTTAGCGAAAGAATTAGGGACTAAAGCATACTATGAACCAGTAAAGGATAACCCTGTATTACCAATTTTTTATAAGGGAAATGAAATTGCTGCTAAAAAGCGTGCTGAGGGGGATAAGGAAGCAACTAATCCATATGCTTACTTATTACAAACATTCTTTTTAAATCGTCGTTTTGCGATGATAAAGAAAGCTATGCAAGATGATAACAACATTTTGGATCGTTCAATCTATGAAGATGAAATCTTTATGCGTATGAACACTGAAATGGGAAATGCAACTCAAGTAGAATATGATATCTATAAGAGTTTATTGCACAACATGATGGAAGAATTACCACTTGCTTCACATAAAAAATCACCTGACTTGATGATCACAATCAAAGTTTCATATGAAACAATGATTAAGAGAATTGAAAAACGTGGTCGTGATTATGAATTAATTGAAAAAGATCCTTCCTTGGTAGATTACTATCAAAGACTATTGAAGCATTACGATATCTGGATGAAGGAATATGATGCTTCACCACTTTTGATCATTGACGGTGATAAATACGACTTTATGGAAAGTAAGGAAGATCGTGTTCAAGTTCTAGAAACTGTAGAAAATAAATTGTTAGAGCTAGGTAATATTAGTGAAGAACAATTTGAACATTTAAGAAAGAAACATCAAGCATTTTTAAATTAAGAAAACTAGGAATCGGGCTTTAGATCCGATTTTTTTTATATTATTAAAATCCATTAAATATTGATACATTTTTATTAAAATGTCGAATATCTCTTTTAGTGACGACAAAAAAGTTTATAATATATATTGAAAACGTTTTTAAAAGTTTTGTGAGGTGATCTTTATGAGGAAGAAGAAAGCTATAATGATAGGTGCCGGTTTAGCAAATATGGCTGGTGCAGTTTATTTGATCCAAGAAGGAAATTGGGATGGTAAAGATATTACTTTCTATGCTTTAGATACACATGGCGCTAATGACGGATCTACTGCTTCTGAAGCTGCTGAAGAATATTGGAATAAAAATCATCCAATGGAAAATACAAAGGGATTTATTGCTCGTGGTGGACGTATGTTAAACTATCGTACATACGTTGATTTGATGGATTTATTGGACAGAATTCCATCAGTTACAGAACCAGGCATGACGGCTGCTGAAGATACACGTGATTTTGATAGTAAACATCGTACCTATGATAAAGCTCGTTTGCTTCAAGGCGGCAAGGGCATCGTTGATGGTCACAAGCTTGGCTTAAATAATCTAGACAGAATATTACTTTCACGTTTAGTTATGATGCCTGATAATCAAGAAGAAAAGCTAGATAATGTAACAATTGCAGAATATTTTGAAGATTCACCACATATTTTCCAAACTAATTTCTGGTACATGTGGGAAACAACTTTTGCATTTAGAACACAATCATCAGCTCAAGAATTAAGACGTTACATGCATCAGATGATTTATGAATTTACTCAAATTGAACATTTAGTAGGGGTAAATCGTACACGTTACAACCAATATGAAAGTATTATGTTACCACTAATTAAGTATCTTGAAGGACAAGGATGTAATTTTGTTATGAATAGACGAGTTACAGATTTTGAATTTAAAGATACACCAATGCAAGATGAAATTACTGTAACTGGTTTAGAAATGGAAAACATCGAACAAGGCACAGTAGAACACGTAACTGTAGATGATGAAACAGTTGTCTTCTTTACTAACGGATCTATCACAGATTCTGCAACTTTAGGTGATTTCAACACGCCAGCTCCTGAAAATATGGATTATGGGGCAGCTTCATCATTATGGAAGAAAGCATGCGAAAGATTTTATAACCTGGGAAATCCTGATAAATTCTTCAATGATAGAGATGCATCAGAATGGGTAAGTTTTACTTTAACAACTAAGAATCATATTTTATTAAATGAAATCACTAGAATTACAACACAAGTTCCAGGAAATGCTTTAAATTCATTCATTTCAACTGAACCTATTACACCATTAGGACATAAAGATGTTAATATGTCGATTGTTGTACATCACCAACCACACTTTACAACACAAAAAGCTAATGAATCTGTAATTTGGGGATACTTCTTATATCCACGTCGTCGAGGAGAATTTGTTGATAAACAATATATCAAGATGACAGGTAAAGAAATGTTGCAAGAATTGATAGGACAATTATCTAAAGTAGATCCTGGTCCACACAATATCATGGACTTAGAAGATGAAATTATGGACAGTGTTATCAATTGTATCCCAGTATACATGCCATATGCTTCAGCATTATTTAACAATCGTGCTAAGAGTGATCGTCCAGAAGTAATTCCAAAGCATTCTACAAACTTAGCATTTACTGGAGAATTTGTAGAACAACCATATCAAATGGTATTTACTGAACAAAGTGCAGTTCGTTCAGGTGAAGTTGCTGCATTCCATTTTGCAGGAGTGTCAGAGGCTAAACTAGTTAAGAATCCACGCTTTGATAAAGATCCAAGAGTATTGCTTAGAGCAACGAAGAGAATGTTTGAATAGAGATAAAGAAAGAGTGCTAGAGAATTGAAATTTTCTCAGCACTCTTTTTAAATATCATCTTCACTGATATGTTCTTTGACTTGTTTAAAAATCATAATAATATGTTTATCTGCTAAACTATATAAAATTCTTTGACCATCACGTCGACCAGATACAAGACCTGTTTGACGTAACAGTTTAAGTTGATGAGAGATAGCAGATTGTGAAACTCCAATTTCAGAAGTGATTTCTGAGACTGAAAGTTCACGTTCATATAATAGATACAAAATTTTGTAGCGAGTATAGTCTCCAAATGCTTTAAATATTTGGACACTACGTTGAGTTTCTTCTTCTGAAGGTAATTTTGCAAAATGTTCTTTCATATAGTTCACCAAAACTAATTCTACCATTACTAGCAAAAAAAGACACGCAAAAAAGTTATAAGCTGGATTGATAGGGAAATGAAAACGTGTTATACTCTAGATGTAAATATATGAGCATATATTCATAATTTTAGAAAGTAGGTGTTTATTATGAGCTTAATAAAAAGAATGTCACCAGATGAGAAAAAAGAAAGTGGAGTAATTGCACTTTGCTTAATGCTTTTGATTCTCGCTCATTTTATACCGAAAAATATAACGATAGTTCTGTACATAGTAATTTATATTATTTCAGCTTATCCAATTTTAAAAGAAGCGATAGAAAATATACTTCATGGTAAGTGGTTTGACGAGAATTTTTTGATGTCGGTAGCTACAGTTGGGGCTTTAGCGATTGGACAATTTTCTGAAGCTATTGCAGTTATGTTATTTTATCGTGTAGGTGAAATATTTGAAGATTTAGCGATAGAAAATTCTAAAAAATCAATAACTAACTTACTAGATATTCGACCTGAATATGCTAATTTAGAATTGAATGGTAAATTACAGCAAGTTAAGCCAGAGTTATTAAACAAGGGTGACATAATCATTGTTAATCCAGGAGAGAAAATAGCGGTTGATGGAGTTGTTGAATCTGGAGAGGCATATTTAAATACTGCAGCTCTAACTGGTGAAACCAAACCCTTGTTAGTTACTAAGGATAGTCAGGTTTTAAGTGGAATGATTGTTGAAAATAGTGCCCTTAGGATAAGAGTAAGTAAAGAGTATAAAGATTCTACCGTAGTAAAGATTTTAGAATTAGTACAAAATGCTAGTGAAAAAAAGACAAAGACAGAGAATTTTATTACTAAATTTTCTCAGATATATACTCCAGTAATAGTAATATCTGCGATCATGTTAGCTAGCATCCCACCATTATTTTTAGGACAAGAATTCCAAGTATGGCTATATCGAGCTTTGATTTTTCTAGTTATTTCCTGCCCGTGTGCTTTAGTTATCTCAATACCATTAAGTTATTTTGGTGGAATTGGTGCAAGCTCTAGGGCTGGTATCTTAGTTAAAGGAAGCAATTACCTAGAGGCGCTTAGTCAAGCTAAAGCTGTTATTTTCGATAAGACAGGCACTTTAACTAGAGGTGAATTTTTTGTAACTCAAATTATACCTGCAAATGGAGTAAGCAAGAAAGAAATCGTAAAATTAGCTGCAATCGCTGAATCATCTTCTCCACACCCAATTGCCCGTTCGATTGTTAAAAATTACCCGGGAAATATTGCGCGAGTAAGCAATGTTGAAGAACTAGTAGGCCTAGGTGTTAGAGCTGAATATCAAGGTGATACTATTAGTGTAGGTAATATGAAGCTGATGAATAAGCTTCATATTGACGGAGTATCAACAATAGAAGATACTACAGGAACTGTCGTCTATGTAGCTCTAAATAATGAATATTTTGGTGCAATAGAAGTCTCAGATATGATAAAGAATGATGCTAAAGTAGCTATTCAAGGTCTTAAGAATGTAGGAATAGACAATGTTACTATGCTTACAGGGGATAAAAAGATTGTTGGGGAAAGTGTAGCTGAAAAATTAGCTATCCCTAATGTAAAGACCGAATTATTACCACAAGATAAAGTAACAGAAGTTGAGAAAATCAAATCTGAGATAGGTGATAAAGGTAAAGTGATCTTTGTAGGTGATGGCTTAAATGATACTCCAGTTTTAGCTAGTGCCGATGTAGGCGTTGCAATGGGGGCATTAGGTTCAGATGCGGCAGTTGAAGTAGCAGATGTTGTTTTGATGAAAGATAATCCAACTGCTGTTACCAAAGCAATAAAAATTGCTAGAAAGACAAAGGTAATCGTATGGGAAAATATTATCTTTGCTTTAGTAGTAAAAGCAATTTTCCTTTTGATAGGTGCACTAGGAATAGCGACAATGTGGGAAGCTGTATTTGCTGATGTAGGGGTAACCTTCATAGCTATTTTAAATGCTTTACGTTTATTGAAGATAAAGGAAGAAAATGAAAAAATAAATAAGTATCCACACTCTAAAACAGAAAAGTATAAAGTAGAAGTTAATGAAGTATAAAAAAGCGTTGAGAGTTTTTCTCAACGCTTTTGATATATATAACGACTAATAATTAGTCGATTAACTTGAATTGTTCAGCTTCGTCTAAGAATTCTTTATCACCAGCTGGAGCTTCGATAGAACCGAATGGCATTTGTGCACGTAATGTCCATTCTGCTGGAAGATCAAATTCTTTCTTGATATCATCATCAATTAGTGGGTTATAGTGTTGTAAGCTAGCACCAATACCTTGTTCTGCTAAAGCAGTCCATACAGCTTGTTGAGCACCACCAATACCTTGTTCTGCCCATGTTGCGAAGTTATCAGCATATAATGGAAATGCTTCTTCTAATTCATGAACTTTAGGTGTGTTTGTAAAGTAAAGGATTGTACCAAAACCTGCACGGAAGCTAGCGATTTTTGCTTGAGTATTCTTGAATGCTTCGTCATCATCAACAACTTTACGTAAGTTAGCTTCAACGATGTCCCATACTTTATTTGATTTTTCACCAAATAATACAACAGCTCTTACTGTTTGGCTGTGGAAAGCTGTAGGAGATTGTTGAATAGTTGTTTTTACTAAGTTAAAGATGTCATTTTTATCAGCAGTAACATTTTCACCAATAGCGTAAATTGAGCGACGTTTTTTTTGTAATTCGTTAAATTTTGATTCCATTATTAATTACCTCTTTTTCAATTATGTTGTGTTCAATAAGTACACATATAATATAACAGATTACAAAAAGTAAGTAAATAGAAAATACTAATTTTTTGTAATTAAAATGATTGATTTATTTTTTATAAATCTTAAAATTTTATTCAATAAAAGTTCACAAATTCTTCAAAAATAAAAAGTAGTATAAGTGAGTACTCAGTTTAGAGTATGTTTTTTGAAAGCATAGTTCCCAGCTGATGAACTGGGAATAACCCTTAAATATATTTCCTTTTTCTCCGCAGTTTCCCTAGCTGTGGAGTTTTTTTATGCTTTAAATAATCTAAAAAGTATTGTAAAATTTATTTAGAATATGTGTTCGGAGGGTTAAAATGGCAAGAAAAAAGAAAAATAAATCAAATAAATTTATGAGATGGTTAGCTACCGTTGCTGTAGGGGTTGCTTTAGCAGCAGTAGGGGTTAATACAAATCATATTAGTACACCATTTAATAATGAGGTTGCAAGTAGTAGTACATATAACAAAAAGGATTACACTCCTACTGAGGAACAAGCAAGTGTAGTATTAACAGATAATGTACGCCAACAATTAGGTGGTAATTTAAGCTTTAATAGGGCAGGAGCTTTCATTGTAAATAATAATAAGACTAACTTAAATACAAAAGTTTCTAGTGCACCATATGCTGTTAATGAGGTTGATTCATTGAATCGACCAACTGTTGCGAATGCTTGGCTAAATAGAACTAGTCGTCAATATAAAAATCGTCAAGCTACAGGAAATGGGCGTACAAGTTGGAAGCCACAAGGATTTAGACAGGTACAAAACTTGCCAGGTAGATTCAAGCATGCTTATGATAGAGGACATTTATTAGCATATGCGCTTGTGGGAAATGTTAGAGGGTTTGATGCTTCTGAGTCTAATGAAAAGAATATAGCTACTCAAACTGCATGGGCTAATGAATCAGCTTCTAAGGATTCTACCGGACAAAATTACTACGAAGGATTGGTAAGAAAAGCTTTAGATAGAAACAAGCAGGTTCGTTATCGTGTGACAGATGTCTATGATGGTAATAATCTAGTGCCAGCAGGAGCACATTTGGAAGCTAAATCATCAGATGGTTCGCTAGAATTTAATGTATTTGTGCCTAATGTACAAACTAACATAAATATTAATTATGCTACAGGACAAGCTACTAGAAAATAGAAAAAATGGTAAATCGATTTTTGATTTACCATTTTTATTTTTTGAAAAATTTAAATTAATTAACACCTGAAATAACAAAAAACTTAATAATAGAAATAAAGACCAAAAATAATTGTAGAATAAAGTCTATTTTATTGAAAATATTTTTGTCTGAAGTTGATTCATAAAAATGAAAATGGAACATCAACATAACCAATGAAGCAAACGCCAGTCCACCCAAATGAATTAGGTTGGAATCGATAATTGTCCAAATAAACAACAAAATTGTAACTACAAAGACAACGATTTTTGGAGTAGTAGTTGGATAATAAGAATTTTTCATGATAAATCAACCTCCCTGAATATAAGCTCCAACCATAGTATAACACGCTTTCAGTAAGAAAATTAAATGAGAGCTGTTATATTGGAGTTAAAAAAAACCGAAAAATGTGTTGACAAATAATTACAGTATGATTAGAATACAAAGCATAGAGATTAAATATAAAAGAACGCAATGAGAAAGAAGAGTAATTTGTTTGCCCTTTAAGCGAGCTTCGTTTGGTGAGAGGAAGTAAGACAGTAAGCAGATGAAAATCACTTTCGAGTGTTGTACCGAAATCCTAGTGAGAGTAAGGTGCATTGGGAACACCCATTACAGTGTTAGCGTATCGCCTAGACGTAGGCCGTACGTGAAAGGTAGCTGCAGCGATGTAGCTATAAATGCAGGGTGGTACCACGCGATAGGCGTCCTTGAATCGAGTAGTCGATTTAGGGGCGTCTATTTTTTTATTGCGTGCAAACTGAGAGTAACCAATCCGGAAGGTGCTTAATTAGTTGCTATATTTTTTCTAATAAATGAGAATTTGATGAGGGTATGATTTTATGGAGAAATTAGTAGAAAGAAAATTAACTAAAAAAGATTATTTTGTCGTTAGTTCGTTGCTATTTGCATTATTTTTCGGAGCTGGGAACTTAATTTTCCCACTACATTTAGGACAATTGGCAGGTCATAATTGGCTTCCTGCTACACTAGGATTTTTAGTAACAGGTGTTTTGTTACCATTGCTATCAGTTCTAGCTATCGCAATCACACGTTCTAAAGGTGTTTATGATGTAGGTTTACCACTAGGCCCAACTTTTGCTTTAGTATTTATGGTATTAATTCATGCTACAATCGGACCATTATTTGGTACTCCAAGAACAGCTACTGTTTCATTTACGGTTGGTTTGGCACCATTAGTTCCACAACAATATCAACAAGTAGCATTATTTGGTTTCTCTGCATTATTCTTTTTAGCAGCATTTTTATTATCATATAAAGAAAATAACATCGCATCTAATTTAGGTAAGGTTTTAAATCCAGTATTTTTGGTATTATTATTCTTAGTATTCTTGGTATCATTCTTAAAACCAATGGGTAGTGTTTCTCAAGCAGCACCTACTGCACAATATCTACATGGTGCATTTACTAATGGATTTTTAGAAGGTTATAACACAATGGATGCTTTGGCAGGTTTAGCTTTTGGTGTTACTGTTGTTACAGCCGTTCGTGCAATGGGTAAAAAACGTGAAAAGAGTGTTGCTGCCGTTACTGCTAAAGCTGGTTTCTTCTCAATGAGTGCAGTTGCAGTAATCTACTTACTTCTAATTGTTGTAGGCGCAATGTCATTAGGTAGATTTAAATTATCCGCTGATGGTGGTGTAGCATTTTCTCAAATTGTTAATGCTTATGCAGGTTCATTTGGTCAAGCTGTATTGGCTACATTAATCACAGTTACATGTTTAACAACAGCGGTAGGTTTGGTTGCAGCTTTTGCTCAAGATTTCCATGCACATTTTCCAAAGGTTAGTTATCACACATGGTTGGCATTATCATGCTTAGCATCATTCTTAACAGCTAACTTTGGATTAGAACAAATCATCGCTTGGTCAACTCCAATGTTAATGTTCTTATATCCATTATCAATGGTATTGATCCTATTATCTGTATTTTCACCTTTATTCAAGCGTGATGGTGCAGTATACTTCATGGTAGTTCTATTTACTGTAGTTCCAGCATTCTTTGATATGGTAGTTGCATTCCCAGCAGTTGTTAGTCAAAGCGCATTTGGTAAAGCAGTTGCAGCATTTAGATTGCATTACTTACCATTAGCTAGTATCGGATTATCATGGGTAGTTCCAGCATTAGTTGGATTAGTATTAGGATTAGGGGTTTACTTCTATAAGAAGGCTAGAGTATCTGTAGGAGTAACTGAAAAAGAATAGATTATAAATGTTAAAATATCGAAGTGCGTGTAGTGTATGCTATACGCACTTTTTGCGGTGTCTAGAATTATATTGGGAATTTTGTTATTATTTTATATAAAAGATGTTTGATTTTATTTGGATTTGTTTAGATGAGGTGCCAAATATGAGCTATATATTACAAAAGAAAATTGCTAATACTTTTCGTGAACAGATAATGAAAAAGGGTTTTAATCATGTTTCAGTAAGTTCTTTAATGAGAATATTAGATATCAGACGCCAAACTTTTTATGACAGTTTTCAAGACAAATATGATCTGCTAGAGTGGCAATTAAATGACACCTTGGAAGAAACAATTGATAATAATATTGACTACCTTCATTGGAAAGAAATTTTAAAGTTGTTCATTTACGAAATAGATGCTCATAAACGCTACTATTATGAATGTTTAACGGTACAAACCGAGGTTAATGTAGCAGATATTTTTGCGACACATTTGGTAGTATTATTAGCTCATGTGCTAGAAAGGCAGGAGCTTATCTCAAATAAAAAAGCACAGGATAATATGTGGATCCTATGCTTAGGTATATCTACAACTATAATTCACAATGTTACGACACCCAATCCGGTAGATTATGAATTAATTGTAAAACAAGCAATTAATGCAATTGAATATTCTTTTGAGAGTTAATTACCAAGCTGGAACATTAACGGGAGCTTGCAAGGCGTGAAGCCAGTCAGCATCTTCAACTTTTAATAATGATAGAGAAATCCCGTTAATTCCATAAGATGAAAGAAAAGTACCGACTTTATCGAATGCGATATTGATATTATCTAAAGCCAATAAAGAACAAACATCATTATTAAAAATCAAATTTTCAATAGGTGTAGTACCACCTAGAGAATTGATTAGAACAACAAATGTATCACCCTTGTACCATTGGAAATTTAAGCGCAATTTGGCTATCAACTCTCTAGCAAGTAATTCAGAAGACTTAAATTCTTCTTTGCGATAGCCAGGCTCACCATGAATACCAATTCCGTAGTATATTTCATTATCTTTTAGGTTAAAATTATCTCCAGAAAAAGCCACACCGATAGTTTTTAGGTTCTCTGTTAAATGCTGACCAATCATTTCAAGAGTATCAATATTAGCTCCTTTTTGGGCATAGTAGCCGAGAATTTTATGAATTAGGACAGTTCCAGCTACACCACGCCGTCTTTTTTCAAAGGATGAATCTACTGAGACATCATCTCTAACAATAACCATTCCAATTTGCCAGCCTTCATCTTCTAAAGTTACTTTAGCTTGAGTAAAAGCAGCAACATCTTTAGGAAAGTTTTTGACAATGTAAAAGGCTTTTTTAAGTTTAGTTGTTTTTTTAGTAACTGTAATTATTTCTTCTGGAGTAGGTGGTTCAAATAATTCTCCAGTAATTGAAGCACTTAGCATCCCAGACCCAACAAATCCCCAGTGAGCAGGATCATGACCAGCACCACCACCTGAAATTAAAGGAATGTGTTCATCATTAAAATTTCTATCTATAAATCCAAATATTCCTGAAACCTGCTTAAGAGATGGATAAGCAAGCTTGATACCTTGGATTGTGTTTTCTAAAGAAATATCATGTGTGTTTGTTAATCTCATATTAATCACTTCCATACTATTAGTATAATAATACCTTATGGGATAGAGTAACGGACAGATTTAAGATATTGTCCACTATAATTGAAAGCGTTTATATTATACAATCGAGTTGTAAATAATCATAGTTCGACATGGAGGTATAGTCATGAAGAAAATTATCAATAATCCAGCAGATGTTGTTCCAGAAATGGTTAATGGAATGGTTCGTTTATATCCACAATATATTGAAAAGATTGATGGTACTGAAGTAATGGTGCGTAGTGACAAAGAATCTATGCAAGGTAAAGTAGGTATTGTCAGTGGTGGTGGTAGTGGGCATGAACCATCACATGCAGGATTTGTAGGTAAAGGTATGTTGAGTGCAGCAGTTGCAGGGCAAGTATTTACCTCTCCAACACCTGATCAAATATATGAAGCAATCAAAGCTGTTGATAGCGGCAAAGGTGTATTTTTAGTTATTAAAAATTATTCTGGCGATGTAATGAACTTCGATATGGCTAAAGATATGGCAGAAATGGATGATATTGAAGTTAAATCAATTATTGTTAATGATGATATTGCCGTAGAAGATAGTTTGTATACACAAGGCCGCCGTGGTGTAGCCGGAACTGTATTAATGCATAAAATCTTAGGTGCTGCAGCAGATCAAGGTGCAAGTTTAGATGAAATAGAAGAATTGGCTAAGAAAGTATTACCTAACTTGAAGACTATTGGGGTAGCTTTATCAGCAGCAACTGTTCCAGAAGTTGGCAAACCAGGATTTGAATTAGCTGAAGACGAAATTGAATATGGTGTAGGAATTCATAGTGAACCTGGCTATAGAAGAGAAAAAATTAAGCCATCCAAAGAATTGGTAGCAGAATTAATTGAAAAACTTGATGAAGAACTTCATTTAGATAAGGATAAGAAATATGCTGTTTTAATTAATGGTATGGGTGCAACTCCATTAATGGAACAATATGTATTTGGTAACGATGTGCTAGATGCATTGGAAGCAAAAGGTGTTAAACCAGTATTTACGAAAGCTGGTAATTATATGACATCAATTGAAATGGCTGGTATTTCTTTAACAATATTTGAATTAGCTGAAGATAAGTGGCTAGAATATTTAAATTATCCAGTAGAAACAATTGCATGGTAAAAAGCTTAGGTAGGGAAGGAAGATTGAAATGTTAGTAACTAAAGAAAACTTAGAAAAATGGTTAGAAATATTTGGTGATTTAATTGAAACTAACAAGGCATATCTTAGTGATTTAGATACACCAATTGGAGATGGAGATCATGGTAATAACATGGCTCGTGGTATGGCTGCAGTTAAAGAAACTTTAGCAAGTAAGCAACCAGAAGATATTGTTGGAGTATTTAAGGTTACAGCGATGTCCTTGATTAGTAAAGTTGGTGGTGCTTCTGGTCCTTTATATGGAACTGCATTTTTAGAAATGGCCAAAGCTAGTGCTAAGACAGATGATTTAGCAGAATTAATGGAATTAGCTTTAGCTGGAATTAAGAAACGTGGTGGAGCTGAAGCTGGAGATAAGACAATGGTGGATGTTTGGACGGTATTAGTACCAAAATTGAAAGATAATAGTCTAACTCAAGCAGATATTGATGCAGCAGTTGAATCTACAAAGGATATGGTTGCCAAGAAAGGTCGTGCTTCTTACTTAGGTGAACGTTCAGTTGGACATTTAGACCCAGGTGCTGTATCAAGTGGTTACCTATTTACAGCCCTTTTAGAAGCGGGGGTTATGTAATGAGTTTTGGAATTACAATTGTTTCTCACGTTTATGAAGTTGCTAATGGATTGCCAAGATTGTTGACTCAGGTAGCTAAGGATGTTCCTATTACAACAGCTGGTGGAACTGAAGATAATGATGTTGGGACAAGTATGGAAAAAATCATGAATGCTTTTGAAGAAAATGATGCTGATGAAATTTTGGCTTTCTATGATTTAGGAAGTGCAAAAATGAACTTAGAGATGGCGATCGAAATGACAGATAAAAAAGTTCATCTCTATGATGTTGCTTTAATCGAAGGAGCATATACAGCAGCAACACTTCTTGAAGCAGGAGTAGATTTACAGGAAGTAGAAAAGCAGTTAGAACCACTAAAAATTAAATAGAGGTGAGTACTATGAACGGATTTATTGGTGAATTTCTTGGTACGATGATTTTAATCGTTCTAGGTGTAGGTACCGGCGCCGGCATAAATCTTAAGACGTCATATGCACGTAATGCTGGTTGGTTGTTCGTAACTCTAGCATGGGGTATGGCCGTAACGTTCGGTGTTTATGTAGCTGGTAGTTTTGGAGCCCAAGGACATTTGAATCCAGCGGTAACAATCGGATTTGCTCTTTTTGGTTTCTTCCCTTGGAGCCAAGTTTTACCATATTTATTAGGACAATTTTTAGGTGCTTTTGTTGGTGCAGTTTTAGTAATCATTCAATATGGAGCACAATTCAAGAATGCTAAGAATACTAGCGATGGTAATGTAGTTGGAATTTTTGCAACTGGTCCAGCTATTGACAATGGTTTATATAATTTCTTGAGTGAAACAATCGCAACTTTTGTATTTATCTTTACATTATTAAATCTTGGCGACTTTACAAAAGGATTGAAGCCATTAATCGTTGGTTTATTAATTATGGTAGTTGGTCAAGCTTTGGGTGGAACAACAGGTTTCGCTTTGAATCCAGCTCGTGACTGGGCTCCAAGATTTGCTTATACAGTATTACCAGTACCTAATAAGAGTAATGCAAATTGGGGCTATGCATGGGTACCAATGTTAGGTCCAATTGTTGGAGGTATCTTAGCTGCTGGCTTACAATATTTATTAGTATAAAATTTCAATTGCTTGAAATAGAGAATAGTTGAAGATTAGCTTTCAAACAGGCATAATTTTCAACTATTTTAATTTTATCCTG
Source organism: Ligilactobacillus salivarius DSM 20555 = ATCC 11741 (assembly GCF_001435955.1). GTDB lineage: Bacteria > Bacillota > Bacilli > Lactobacillales > Lactobacillaceae > Ligilactobacillus > Ligilactobacillus salivarius. The sequence goes on from NZ_AYYT01000011.1 coordinate 24,722, forward strand.
GACTTACGGAAAAACGTTTTATGTTATAATAGTGTCAGAATAAAGATAATTATGTTGAACACAGATAGAGTCGGCCAACTCTAAAAGTCGTGCAACATTGTAGAATTGAGAGCGGTTTTAATTTACCGCTCTTTTTTATTTGCTTAATTCATACAAATTTTTTATATTTTATGCTAGAATTAATTTATAGATAACACAAGGAAGGGATGATAGATAGTTTGGAGATAATAATTTTATTATTTGAATTGGTATTTTTTGCTGTTATCAGCATTATAATTGCTGAGATGTTTGCTAAGGTATCAATGAATTACGTTAGTCTAATTATGGGAGCGGTTTTAGGATTACTTCCTGTAACGACTTATGACATCCGTTCATTTAATCCGGAAGTTTTTATGCTTTTAATCGTAGCACCGCTATTATTCTTTGAAGGGCAAGCTACTTTCCTTAATGTAGTTGGTAAAAGGGTAAAACAAATTTTCAAAGTTACAGTTATCATGGTCTTACTTTGTGCAATCGTAGCCGGATTTAGTAGCTATGCAATTGGTAAGATTGGCTTGCCATTGGCTTTTATCTTAGCTGCAATCAGTACACCAACTGATGCAACAGCCACTCAATCAGTAACTGAAGGACTAAAAATTCCACGTCGCGAAGGATTCTTTTTAAAAATGGAATCATTATTTAATGATGCTTCAGGAATTATTTTATTAAACATGGCTGTTTTATGGTATATCAATGGAAGAATAAACTATCGTGAAACATTGACAGATTTTATTTTATCTGCTGGTGGTGGGATTGTAATTGGTTTTATAATCGCATGGATTATTGTTTTATTCAGGCAAGCACTCCTTAGAAGTTCGTATAATTCTGTAAATGCACAGGTGATTATTTATTTAATGACACCATTTATTATCTACTATCTAGCTGAAGAATTTCATGTTTCTGGGATTATTGCAGTAGTTTGTGCAGGATTGGTGCATAATGCTGAAACTCAACGCAGTCGGCTAGCGAATGCTCAAATGGTGTATATGGGTACAAATTTAGTTTCAATCATTACGGAACTTTTCAACAGCATCGTTTTTGTAATTTTAGGAATGATGTTGGTTAATATCATAAAAGATGAGAGTATCACTTATAATTCGTGGATCTGGATAACTTTAGGTGCAATTTTGTATCTATCCAATGTAATTGTACGATATATATATGGCAGAATTAAATTTAAAATGGATAATCGTGCAGGTTGGATCTTTTCTTTAGGTGGTGTGCATGGAGCTGTAACGTTATCCCTAGCATTTACAGTAGCTAAGACTAGTGTTAATAGTCAGGATTTTAGTTTAGTAGTGATGTCTGAAAGTGTACTGATTATTTTGAGCATGATAGTTCCTACTGTTATTTTTAGGTTCATTTTAGAAAAAGATGTGTCTGATGAAGACGGTGAGAAGGAATTAGATGAATTAAGAGAAGAAATGATTCAACAAGCAATCGACACTGTACAGAAAATGTACTTAGCGAAAAATGTAAAACAATCTGTAATTTTTGATTTGAAGTCTCAAAATCAAAATACAAGAACAAAGGATTTTGTTAAAGAATGGCGTAACGCAGTACGTCATCCACAATATACAGAAGCGGAAAAAGAAATGGAAAGACGTGCATTTATTAATGCATTCTATCAAGAACGACAATATTTAGATATGATTTCTCAAAAAGAAGCACGGTATGAAAAATATGTGTATCACTTATATAGTGAAATTCTTTTAGCTGAATCGATAGTTCTCAATTCGGAATTTGTTGAAGAATAGGGTTACTTTAATAAAATTGTGAGTTAGACTAAATATTAGATAATGTCTAAATTTGTCAAAGTAGCGTGAAAGGACGTTAATTCCTATGATAATTCTTACAAAAAGGCAAAAAGAAATTTTATCGATATTATTACGAATATCAAATGGGACAACGATTAAACAGCTTGAAGAAAGCATCAATGTTAGTCGAAGAACCATTTATCGTGAATTTAATGAGCTAAAACTGGATTTAGAGCGAAGAGGACTGACAATTTCTAACATTGATGGGAAATATGTACTTCAAGGACAAGAAAGAGATATTGAACAATTGCGTGAAGACATTGGTGATAGTCCTAGCCAACAAGAAATGTCAGTATCTGAAAGGCAAAGTATTTTGGCGGCAATGCTTTTACTAGAAGATGAGTCACAAAAAATTGTTAGTCTGGCGATGTCTCTAAAAGTAAGTGAAGGTACTGTACAACGAGATTTAACGGAAGTAGCCTTGGCACTTGGAAAATATGGGATAACTTTAATTAAGAAAAAAGGTGTAGGTATTTCAGTTAAAGGTACTGAGTTTCAAAGACGTCAGGTACTATGTGGTATCTTATTGAGTGAGATCAATGATTATCGTTTCTTTAAGTATATTGGCGACAATCAGGATGTTGGGGGAAACAATTACTTTTTGAGATTATTACCGAAAAAAAGGATTCAATTAGTAACTCAAGCTCTAAACAAAAGCGTATTAAAGAAAATAAATATCAAGTCAGATCACCAATCAATGCAGCTGATATTATTAACAACCATTTGTTTAGAAAGAGCTGCCTCATCTGATAATTTGGGTGAAATTAAAGCTATTGATGGTTCGTTGAAATATCAATCATTGGTTTATCAATTTATGGCTGAGTATTCACAAATAGAACCGTTAAAACTAGATAGAAAAGAAATTATCTATTTAGCTAATCAATTCCAAAGTTGTGATAATGAGAGTTCTCCGACATTTTATGATAATGATCAAGAACTGGCTTTATCACTACAAATAAAGTCTTTCGTTCAAACAGTTTCTGAAAAAATGAAATGGGATTTTCAACGTAATCCGGCATTTTTGAAACGTCTGACAACGCATATTGCTGGTTTAGTAAGTCATCAGGTTGAAAGGTTACCTAATACGAGAATTGAAACTTTAACTAGATTAAGCGAAAGGTATCAAGATTTATTTAATGCTATTAAACAAGCGTGGAAAGTTAGTTTTCCAGATGAAAAGTTAGCACAATCTGAACTACAATTATTGCTACTGTATTTCGCTAATGAATATACTAGTCGTCATTATCGAGGAGATTTGAAAGCGCTAGTAATTTGTGAAAATGGGATCGGTACATCATCGATCTTAGGACAAAGATTAAAGCAAGAAATTCCAGAAGTTAAGAAAGTAAAAATTTCTAAAATTGCACAACTTCAAGACCTTGATTTAAGTGGCTATGATTTAATTTTATCTACTTTAAAATTACCAGGTTTTCCAAGAAAATATCAAATAGTTAGCCCTCTATTATTAGATGATGAGATTAGTAATATTAAAGATTATTTGAAAAAATATCAGGAAAATTATATCGGCAAAGAAACAGAAAATAATAATGTTTATTTGAATAATTCTAAGTTACAACCAACTAAAAAGTTGAATGGTATTGCGATAGGGGCATTATTCTGTACGGAATTAGTAAATGGAATTGAAGTAATTAGGTTAAATAATAAGGCGACTGAAAGTTTATCACAGGTAATTAACGAAATTACTGGGCGAATTGGACAAGGGATTGTAAAGGATAAAAAACAAGTAGCTGCAAATTTGAAACGTAGAATAGATTTAGCTCCGATTGGAATTCCGAATAGTAACATGGCCTTGTTACATACTAGCAGCCCGGAAGTTAAACGTTGTTATTTTACCGTAATTGATTTAGACCAATCTCTAAAGATGAAAGCTATGGATCAAACTGAAATTGAGGTTTCAAGAATGTTATTAATGTTAGGGCCTGAAAGATTATCAGATATTGAGCAAGATGTAATGGGAATGGTAAGTAGCATGATTGTGATGAGCGATGATACTTTGAAATTATTTGCAACTGGTACGAAGGAAGAGTTACAAAATGCGATTGCTGTAAGGTTCTTACAAGAAATAAAATCAGCTATACCAATTAGATAAAATGATTGTTGACAAGCAATAAATATTAATGTATATTGTAGCTGTTACCTTGATTTATAAGCATTTTTAAGATTATATAATTATCTATCAAGGTCTATACCAATTTTAGAAAATAAAGATTTGAATTTGAGAGGTAAATAACATATGTGTGGTATTGTCGGTGTTACTGGTAATAATGATGCAACAAACATTTTATTAGACGGATTACAACAATTAGAATATCGTGGCTATGATTCAGCTGGAATTTATGTAAATGACCAAAATGGTAAGGACTTTTTAGTAAAAGAAAAAGGTCGTATTTCCGATTTACGCGCAGAAGTTGGTTCAGAAGTTAAGGGTTCAACAGGAATCGGTCATACACGTTGGGCTACACATGGGGTTCCTAGCAAAGTTAACGCTCATCCTCATGTATCAGCAAATGGTCGTTTCTTCTTAGTACACAATGGTGTGATTGGAAACTTTGCTCAATTACGCGATGAATACTTACAAGATGTAACTTTGGTAAGTAGTACAGATACAGAAGTTATCGTACAATTAATCGGTAAATTCTCTGATGAAGGTTTAGATACAGAAGCTGCATTTAAGAAAGTTTTAGGCTTAGTTGATGAAAGTTCATCATACTCCTTCTTATTAATGGATAAAGAAGAACCAGATACATTATTTGTTGCTAAGAACAAGAGTCCATTGTTGATTGGTGTTGGCGATGGCTTCAACGTAGTATGTTCAGACGCAATTGCAATGTTAAGTCAAACTCATGACTTCATTGAATTAGTTGACGGTGAAATCGTAATTGTAAAACCTGATTCAATTACTATCAAGGACCCAGAAGGAAATGTCATCAATCGTGAACCATTCCACGTAGATACAGATCCAGCAGCAGCTCAAAAGGGTGCATATCCATACTACATGCTTAAGGAAATTGATGAACAACCAGGTGTAATGCGTAACTTAGTTCAACATTATGTAGCAGAAGATGGTTCTATCAATATTGATAAAGAACTATTGGATGCTTTAGAAAAAGCAGATCGTTTGTATATCGTAGCTGCTGGTACAAGTTACCATGCTGGTTTGGTAGGTAAGGAATTATTTGAAAAATTAGCTAATATTCCAACTGAAGTTCATGTTGCTTCAGAATTTGCTTACAACCCACCATTGTTGTCAGAAAAACCATTCTTCATCTTCTTGACTCAAAGTGGTGAAACAGCTGATAGTCGTCAAGTGCTTACTCAAGTAAATGCACAAGGTTACCCAAGTTTAACAATTACAAACGTACAAAACTCTACTTTGGATCGTGAAGCAACATATACATTGTTACTATATGCAGGTCCAGAAATTGCTGTTGCTTCAACTAAAGCTTATACAGCACAAATTGCTTTAGAAGCTATCTTGGTTAAAGCTTATGGCGAAGCTAAGAACATTGATAAAGTTAAGGAATTCGATGTTGCTGCTGAATTAACTAAAGTAGCTAATGGTATGCAAGAATTAGTTGATGAAAAAGGTACTGTTGAAAAGATTGCTAAGGATATGTTAGCAACAACACGTAATGCTTTCTACATTGGTCGTGGAATTGACTATGATGTAGCTCAAGAAGCAGCTTTGAAATTGAAAGAAGTTTCTTACATTCAAACAGAAGGCTTTGCTTCCGGTGAATTGAAGCATGGTACAATTGCTTTGATTGAAGAAGGTACACCAGTTGTAGCTGTAATTACAGATCCTAAGACAGCTACTCATACACGTAGTAATGCTCAAGAAGTATTGGCTCGTGGTGCTAATGTGCTATTTATTGCTAGTCGCGATGTGGCTCAAGAAGGCGATCAAGTGGTATTACCAGAAGTAACACCATTGTTATCACCATTATTGGCTATTATCCCAGCACAATTATTAGCTTACTACGCATCAATCCAACGTGGATACGATGTTGATAAGCCACGTAACTTAGCTAAGAGTGTTACAGTTGAATAAAAAATAATTTATATTAATAGTAAAAGAGTTGGAATTGTCCAGCTCTTTTTTTATATGCAGCATAGGTCTTATGCTATTGCATGGTAAACTAACCTGAACTCAAACCAAAGGCTGGGGGAAAATACATTTTCAGATGAATTTTAGAAAATAGTAATAAAAAGACTATCCAATAAAAATTTCTTTCACTGAATAGTCTTGACTAAGATTTATTTTGCTGATAACGCAGCCATTGTTATATAATTATATGGTTGGTTAAAGTGTGGCAAGAAGAAAATATCTAATAAACTTAACTTATCAATAGTTACATGTTCTTGAATTGCCAGTGAGAACATGTGAATTGCCATTGAAACATCTTCCGTTGAAGCTAGTTGAGCTCCGACAATTCTCCGACTTTCTTTTTCATAAACAATTCTAATCTTAACTTCTGCATTTACATCTTTAGGCATGAAAGCTGGTTTTTGTAAGTCTTCAAAGTCTGTATACTCTACATCTAAACGGAATTTTTTCGCTGCCTCTACTGATAGTCCTGTTGAAACCATCTTCAAATCCCAAATGTTAATTCCATTTGAGCCTTGTACCCCTACTGATTCAAGCTTAGTCCCAGCAAGATTGTGAGCAGCTACAATACCTGAACGAACAGCATTAGAAGCTAGAGCAATATAAGTCATTTTATCTAGAGCATTTGAGTAAATTGTGGCACAGTCTCCAACTGCATATACATTTTTATCGCTTGTTTGTCCATAACGATCTACTAAGTAAGCTCCATTTTTGAATAGTCTCAAATGATCTTTACCTAATGAATTATTAGGTCTGAATCCGATTGCATTAATCACTAAATCAACATCATATTCACCTTCAGCAGTTACAACTTGAGTTACATGATTCTGGTCATTACCTTTATATTCTGTTACTAACTCACCAAAATGATTTTCAATACCGTGATCAGCTAAGTTTTTATCCATTAAATCGGTGAATGCTTTATCATAATGAGTAGATAAGGAACGATCAGCTGCGTCAAATAGTAATACATTCTTACCCCGACGTTTAGCAGCTTCAGCAATTTCAACTCCGATATAACCAGCTCCGATAACTGCTACATTCTTTACTTCTTCTGCAGAAATTTCTTTATCTACATCTTGACCATCTTGGAATAATTTCAAGAAATGAATTCCGTTTAAATCTTTACCAGCTACATTAGGAGATATTGGTAGAGAACCTGTTGCTAGAATTAGTTTATCGTAATCTTCAGTTAATTCTGTGCCATCTTTCTTAATATAGTGAACTACTTTTTTATCAAAATCTATATCTTTAACTTCTGCTTCAAGGGTAATTTTAGCACCTTTATTTGTGAAATCTTCTACTTTGGTATAGAACAACCCATGATAATCGTTCACTTGTCGTCCTACCCAAAGTGCTGTTCCGCATCCTAAGTAACTTAAATTAGAATTTCTATCAATCATCACTACTTCTTGATCTGGATAATTATCCAATAATGTATTAGCAGCAGCGATTCCAGCGTGATTTGTACCAATAATTACAGTCTTTGTCATCATAAAAGACCTCCTAAAATAGTTTGTAAACGTTTTAACAATCAAATTGTAACACTATTCACAATATCGTGCAATAGATTTTTTAAAATCAAAAATTCTTTTATTACATTTCTCTTATTTTTCTCTAACAAAATATCAATGGTAAGTGGTACAACTTTGATAAAGTGACCGGAACAATGACTATAGGAGAAAAATATATTCCTACACAAGATAAAGTAGTTTGGTATTCTGATGATGGAACGATGTTATATGGTTGGCAAAATATAGATGGTAAAGTACATTATTTTGACAAAATAACAGGTAAAATGACAACGGGACAAAAGAATATAGATGGTCACTGGTACTTATTTGATAGCAAAGGAGTTATGCAACAAGGTTTCCAAAATATTGGTTATCAAAATAAAACTGTTTACTACAATGAAGACGGTTGGATGCTATATGGCTGGCAAAATATAGATGGAAAAGTATATTACTTTGATAAAGTAACCGGCAAAATGACAGTAGGACAAAAGAATATAGGCGGACATTGGTATTTATTTGATAGTAAGGGAGCTATGCAACGAGGTTTCCAATACATTGCTAATCAAAGTAAGACAGTTTACTACAACAAAGATGGTTGGATGTTATATGGACATCAGTTGATAAATGGAAAGAAGTATTATTTTAATACTATAACTGGTGCGAAAGAATAATCTATACTTTTACAAGACACCTTATAATCGTTAGAAAAAAATTAACGATTGTAAGGTGTTTTTAATTTCTTGTGTGAAATTTATTGACAAAAAAGAAGTGAAATTGTATTCTTATAGTATCTTGAAATGAAGGAGTGTTAGAAAATGGCTAAAGTTTCATACCAAGCAATGTTGATGGCTCAACCATGTTGCATGATGTGTAACATGCTTTTTGGTATGTATAATTCTGGTCAAAGACTAACATCTTCACGCTAATGATGGAATATTTAATCGTATGTAAGTAATTAGATATTTAAATCGGTGAATGCTATTAGTCGGAGACAAGACTAATAGCATTTTTATTTTGAGAACATTACATAAGAAGAGAAGGTGAAAGTATATGTGGCATACAGTTATTAGTTCTTTACCTGAGTTAATATCAGCTGGAATAAAGTACACAATTCCGTTAGCAATTATTTCATTTATTCTAGGGTTGATTTTAGCTTTGGTTACAGCTTTAATTAGAATTTCGCAAACTAAAGGACCTTTCTTGGTTATCAAAGCAATTTTTAGATTTTATGTTTGGCTATTTAGAAGTACACCATTATTGGTCCAATTATTTATTGTATACTTTGGATTACCGTATCTAAAAATCAAGGGACTAGCACCAGAAGGAATAAAGTTAGATCCATTTACATCAGGAATTATAGTTTTTTCACTTAATACCGGGGCATATGCTTCCGAAACAATTCGTGCGGCAATTACTTCAATCCCTAAAGGACAATGGGAAGCTGCTGCCTCAATTGGAATGACTCATAAACAAGCATTGATGAGAATAATCATCCCTCAAGCAGCTAGAGTTTCATTACCACCGTTAGCTAATAGTTTCATTGGTTTAGTGAAAGATACATCTTTAGCAGCTTCCATTACAATTGTGGAAATGTTTGAAGTTAGTCAACAAATTGCAGCTGAAAATTATGAGCCATTAGTAATGTACTGCACAGTAGCAGTCTTATATGCAATTCTATGCACTGTATTATCCTTCTTACAAGGATGGCTTGAAAAAGTAACGTCACGTTATGTGGCAACTCAATAAGTAAAGTAAGTGAGGTGATTGAATGTTACGTTTAGAAAATGTGAATAAAACTTTTGGTGGTAATTTAGCTTTAAAAGATATTACGACAACATTTGAAAATAATCAGACTACAGTTTTAGTAGGTCCATCTGGTTCAGGAAAGTCAACAATGTTACGCTCATTGAATTTACTTGAGATGCCTGAGAGTGGGAAATATTATTTTGATGATTTAGAGCTGGACTTTAAGAAGGGAATTTCTAAAAAAGAGATTTTAGAAGTTCGTCGTGAAACAGAAATGGTTTTTCAAAATTACAACCTTTTTCCACATTTAACAGTTTTGAAGAACATTATTGAAGGACCAGTTCATGTGTTAAAAGAAGATAAGGAATCAGCAACTAAAAGAGCTTATGAATTACTCAAAAAAGTTGGCTTGGCAGATAAAGCAGATGCCTATCCGCAACAACTTTCAGGTGGGCAAGCTCAACGTGTGGCGATTGCTAGATCATTAGCGATGAATCCTAGATATATCCTACTAGATGAACCAACTAGTGCGTTGGATCCGGAGTTAGAATTAGAAGTTTTAAAAGTATTGTTACAGTTAGCTAAAGAAAAACAATCGTTGATAATAGTTACACATAATTTGGCTTTCGCACAGAAAGTTGCGGATAAAATCTTATTTGTTGAAGATGGACAAATATTGTTCCAAGGTCCTAAAGATGACTTTTTCAATTCAGATAATCAGAGAATAAAGAACTTTTTATCCGCGATGACGTTAAGTAACTTAGATTAATGGAGGGAATAATAATGAAATATGGAAAATTAATTAAATCAATTGCAGCATTTGTTGGAGTAGCTAGTTTGGGATTAGCATTTAACGTTGCTCGTCCAGCACAAGCTAGTGCAGATAAAATTTCAGCTGCTACAAGTAGTGAATTGAAGCAAAAGGGAACTTTAACAATTGGGTTAGAAGGAACTTTTGCTCCATATTCATACCGTAAAGATGGAAAATTAACAGGTTTTGAAGTTGAACTTGGTAAGGATATTGCTAAACAAATGGGCTTAAAAGCAAAGTTTGTACCAACTAAATGGGATGGATTAATTGAAGGTGTAAATACTGGTAAGTATGATATTGTTTTGAATAACGTTACAGTTACTAAGGAAAGACAAGCTAAATTTGGTTTTTCTACTCCATACATCTACTCTCACTTTGCTTTGATTTCTAAAAAAGGCAGTGGGTTGAACACATTAAAGGATATTAAAGGTGTGAAAATTGCTAGTGGTACAGGAACTGACAACTCTGTAGTAGCTAAGAAATTTGGTGCTAAAGTTGTTCCTTCTAGTGAATTTTCAACTTCCTTAGACATGGTTCGTCAAGGTCGTGTAAAGGGAACAATTAACTCAATGTCTGCATGGTATGCTTACAAGAAAGATGGTAAGAATGTCAAAGGACTTCAAGCTAAAGATGTTTCCAAAGATGAAAAGCCAGCTAAGATCAGTGCTTTGATGGCTAAGAAGAATACAGACTTGAAGAAAGATGTAAACAAAGCTTTGAAGCAATTACGTAATGACGGTACATTAACAAAACTTTCTAAGAAGTATGTTGGTGGCGATATTACTAAGTAAAGTCTAGCTAAATTAAGTAACGAGGTTTTAGTAAGACCTCGTTTTTTTATGCATAAAAATAAATCAACTTACAAATTTCTGTAATTATGAATTATAATATACTTATAAAGTGAAAGGGGCTGAGAATTATGTTTCCAGAAAAATTACGTGCCTTAAGGACTGGTAGAGGTCTTTCCTTAGCTGGTTTAGCTAAAGAAATGAATGAAATGGAAAAAGGCAAGCAAGAAAAAAAGAATACAGGGCCTCAGATTGGAAGTTGGGAACGAGGCGTAAATACACCTTCATATCTTGAAATTATAAAGTTATGTCGATTCTTTGGGGTAACACCTAACTTTTTAATTGGAGATATGAGAGGAAAAATAGATTTAAACGAACTCTTTGCCTCTAATGCACGAATGAAATTTGAAGGACGCACTTTAACTTCTGCTGATAGAACTGAGATTTATGGTTTAATTAAAGCTCATATTCGTGGAAAATATGCAGAAGTAAGTGACTTGAATGATGATGATACAGATGACCTTGTTTTACCATTAGATTAATGTAAATTTCTTGTAAAGGTAATGCTTAAAGTCACTTTAAGATAGAAAATTTTGATAAAATATACTTGGATAAAGATAGTTGAAGGGAGAATAAATTACTAATTGGATATATTACAACAATTATATGGCCCATTTTTTGATGCTAATAACTGGCGAACAGTAGTCACTTCTGGTGAAGATTGGATGATCATCCTATCACTAGTATTGATTGAATGTTTATTGTCTGTTGATAATGCGATTGTTTTGGCTGCACAGACACAGGTATTACCAGATAAAAAACAACAAGAAAAATCTCTTTTTTATGGACTTTGGGGAGCTTATATATTCCGCTTCATCTTGATTGGTTTGGGAGCCTATCTAATTCATTTCTGGGAAATAAAAGTGGCAGGGGCAGCATATTTAATGTATCTTGCTGTTAGTCATTTCTATCGTAAGAAGAATCCTAAACCAAAGAAGGACGGGAAGAAAGCTAAAAAGCGTATATTACCATTATTCTGGTCGGTAGTTGTATCCATTGAAATGATGGATATTGTATTCTCGGTTGACTCAGTTTTAGCTTCATTGGCGATTTCACCTAATCCTGTGATTGTTTTAATCGGTGGATTAATAGGTATTCTAGCAATGCGAGGAATTGCTGAAATTATCATGAGGTTAATGGAAATTGTACCAGAATTAGAAACGACAGCATATGGTTTGATTGCATTAATTGCAATTAAGCTATTCCTAACAATTCCTATGATTGATATTGAAATCCCTAATCTATTATTTGGGATAATTGTACTAGGTTCGATTGTCGCAACCTTTATTGTTCATAGAATTAAAAATTAATATGTAAAAATGCAATGAGTTGAAAAATTCATTGCATTTTTTATTGGTCAAGGACTATTGTGGTTAAAAAAATAAGAATGTGTCACAAATAAGTAGTAGAGAGAAAGTCGATTAAACCAAGCTTTTACACGCATTGTGAAGAAAATAATTAATTTTGACACTGACAACTGTGCCAAAGTCACATTTAGAATGAATTGTATCCGCATTCAGTAAACGTTATCATAAACTTGTAAGATAAATCAGGAAGAAAAGAGGAGAAAAAAATGCAAGAAGCAAAGAAGAAAACTTCACTTAAAGCGAAGGTTCAAAAGTTAGGTACATCGCTATCTAGTATGGTTATGCCAAACATTGCTGCTATTATTGCTTGGGGTTTAATCACAGCGATTTTTATGGAACAAGGTTGGTTCCCTAATGCACATATCGCTAAATTGATTACTCCAATGTTAACTTATTTATTGCCATTATTAATCGGTTATGTTGGTGGACGTATGGTGTACGAAGAACGCGGGGCTGTTGTTGGTGCCATCGCTACAATGGGGGTAGTTGTAGGTGCTAAGGTTCCAATGTTCTTAGGGGCTATGATTATGGGACCTCTTGGTGGTTGGTGCATTAAGAAATTTGACCAATTATTCCAAGATAAGATCAGATCAGGTTTTGAAATGATTTATAACAACTTCTCTAGTGGTATCTTGGGAATGTTGTTAGCTATTTTAGGAACTTATGTAGTTAACCCATTAGTTGTTGCAGGTAGCAACTTCATGAGTAAAGGTGTTGACTTCATCATCTCTATTCACATGTTGCCATTAGCTAATATCTTTATTGAACCAGCTAAGGTATTGTTCTTAAACAACGCTATTGGTAATGGTATCTTGGTTCCATTAGGTATTCAACAAGCATCAACTGCTGGTAAATCAGTATTGTTCTTACTTGAATCTAACCCAGGTCCAGGTCTTGGTATTTTGTTAGCATTCATGTTCTTTGGAAAAGGATCTGCTAAAGGTTCTGCACCAGGTGCTGCAATTATTCACTTCTTTGGTGGTATTCATGAAATTTACTTCCCATACATTTTGATGAAACCAGCATTGATTTTAGCTGCAATTGCAGGTGGTGTATCTGGTACATTTACTTTCCAACTTTTAGGAGCTGGTTTAAAAGCTGCTGCATCTCCTGGTTCAATTATCGCTATTCTTCTAATGACTCCTAAGGGATCATATCTAGCTGTATTATCAGGTGTGTTTGTAGCTGCAGTAGTATCATTCTTGGTTGCTTCTATTATCTTGAAACATGATAAGTCAACTGGCGATGATTTAGCAGAAAAACAAGCTGAAATGGAAGCTATGAAAGCTGAATCTAAAGGTAAAGAAATGCCATCAAGTCAAGCTGCACAAGATTCTGTTGATAGTTATGCAGATGTTAAGAAGATTATCTTTGCATGTGATGCCGGAATGGGTTCATCTGCAATGGGTGCTTCCTTATTACGTGACAAAGTTAAGAAAGCTGGTATCAAAGACATTTCTGTTACAAATACCGCTGTGAACCGTCTAAAAGATGAACAAGGATTATTAGTTGTTACACAAGAAGAATTAGCTGAACGTGCATTACAAAGAACACCAAGCGCAATGCATGTATCTGTAGATAACTTCTTGAGCAGTCCAAAATACGATGAAATTGTTGCAAACTTGAAGGCTCTATCCCAAATTCAAGATAAACCACAAGCAACAGAAAATACAGTAAAAACTGCAGAAGCAGGCGACTTAGGTAATGTAGACTTTGCTAAGGTTGAAGAAGTAAACTTCATTCGTCATGATCAACACATTGGTACAGTAACAATGGCTACAAGCTTGTTCAGTGATAGCATGAAGAAAGCTAACAAGCAAACACCAGTTAAAGCTGTAAGAATCAACGAACTTGAAGATTCTGATAAGCACTTAGTAATTGTAACAGCAGCTGCTAAGAAGAATTTGGCAGTTCGTTACACAGATATTCAAACTGTAGTTGTAGATGATTTATTAACAGACAAGAAGTTACAAGACGTTGTAGCTAAATTGAAATAAGAGGTGAGAGAGTAATGGAATTACAAGCAAATATGATTTCTTTAAATCAAGATGTTGCCACAAGAGATCAAGCAATTCGTATGGCAGGACAATTATTGGTAGATGCAGGTTGTGTTGAAAAAGAATATATCGACTCAATGATTGCACGTAATAATGATGTCTCAACATATATGGGTAATTTTATCGCTATCCCTCATGGTACAGATGAAGGTAAACAATACATTAAAAAGACAGGAATTTCGGTAGTGCAAATTCCAATGGGCGTAGACTTCAGTGGAGAAAATGATAGTGAACAATTGGTAACTGTTGTCTTTGGAATTGCAGGTTTAGGTAATGAACACTTAAATCTATTGTCACAAATCGCTTTATATTGCAGTGATGTTTCAAATGTCGCTAAATTAGCAGATGCACAAACACCACAAGAAATAATTAATTTATTGAAGGAAGTTGGAAAATAATGAGAGCAGTACATTTTGGAGCAGGTAATATTGGTCGTGGATTTATTGGTGAAACTTTAGCCGCAAATGGTTTTGGAATTGATTTTGTAGATGTAAATGACACTATCATTAGTGCTTTGAATCAACGTGGAGAATATGATATCGAATTGGCTGCACCTGGTCAAAAGAAGATTCATGTAGAAAATGTTGATGGAATCAATAATGGTGAACATCCAGAAAAGGTTGTTGAAGCTATTAAGACTACTGATTTAGTAACAACAGCAATTGGTCCTAAGATTTTGAAGTTCATCGCACCATTGATTGCTGATGGTATCAAGGCTCGTAAAGATGCTGATAACAAGCAAACATTAGATGTAATTGCATGTGAAAACATGATTGGTGGTTCGCAACATCTTAAAGAAGAAGTTTACAGCCACTTAGATGACGATGTAAAAGCTTTTGCTGATGAATATATTGGTTTCCCTAATGCAGCGGTAGACCGTATCGTTCCTTTACAAAAGCATGATGATCCATTGTTGGTATCAGTAGAAGAGTTCAAGGAATGGGTTGTTGATGAAAGTCAAATGAAGAATCCTAGTTTGAAGCTAGAAACAGTTCACTATGCTCCTGATCTTGAACCATATATTGAACGTAAATTATTCTCAGTTAATACAGGTCATGCTACAGTAGCATACACTGGTAAAGCTTTAGGATATGAAACAATTGGTGAAGCTATTAAGGATGAAAAAGTTCTTACACAATTGAAGAATACTTTGAAGGAAATTCGCTCACTATTATTAGCTAAGTGGGATTTCCAAGAAAAGGAATTAGAAGAATATCATGATAAGATTATTGGTCGTTTTGAAAATCCATACATCTCTGATGATATTGCTCGTGTAGGTCGTACACCTATCCGTAAGTTAGGTTATGATGAACGTTTCATTCGTCCAATTCGCGAATTAAAAGCTCGTGGCTTAAGTTACACAACATTAATGGAAACTGTTGGTAAGATTTATCACTTTGATGAACCAAAAGACGATGAAAGTCAAAAACTTCAAAAGATGCTAAAAGATGAAGATTTGAAGGATGTAATTGTTGAAACAACAGGCCTTAAAGATGATGCTGACTTAGTTGCCGAAATTGCTGCAAGTGTAAAAGCTGCTGATTAATTTAAAATTCGAGGCAGTCGATTGATGATAAAAATCATTGATCGACTGCTTTTTTGTTGACAAAGAAATTATTTTTATATATAGTTAGTTACATAAGTAATTAACTGAATATGAAAAAGAATTGAGGTGGAAATGAATGTTACACTTTAATTTCAATAGTACCGAACCAATATACTTACAAGTAGCTAATCAGTTAGAGGAAGCAATTTTTACAAAAGCTTTCTTAGATGGTACACAAGTTCCTTCTACGACTGAAATTTCAAAAGAATTCCATATTAATCCGGCAACGGTATTAAAGGGAATGAATATTTTGGTTAATGATGGACTATTGGAAAAACGAAGAGGTTTAGGAATGTTTGTAACAGAGGGTGCTTATATGAAGTTACTAGAAAGAAGGAAAGAGTCTTTTTACCAAGATTATATTGTAAAAATGATACAAGAAGCTAAGAAATTAGGCATGAATGAAGATGATTTGATTGAATTAGTGAAGAGAGGTGTGGATTAGTAATGACAGGAATTAAGATCGATGGATTATCAAAGAAATTTCGTAAGAAAAACGTATTGGATAATATATC
Organism: Ligilactobacillus salivarius DSM 20555 = ATCC 11741; assembly: GCF_001435955.1. Classification (GTDB taxonomy): domain Bacteria; phylum Bacillota; class Bacilli; order Lactobacillales; family Lactobacillaceae; genus Ligilactobacillus; species Ligilactobacillus salivarius. Next base: position 41,171 of record NZ_AYYT01000011.1, read on the forward strand.
AGTAGAATTTAAACCTAATAAGATTTATGGACTTTTAGGTAGAAACGGTGCTGGAAAGAGTACATTATTAAATATTATCGCTAATCGATTATATGCAGATCAAGGAACTTTAACACTGGATGATGAAAATTTAGTAGAAAATGACAGTACATTAGGTAAATTATATTTGATGAATGATGTCGATATGTACAACAAAAGCATGAGATTGGACAAAATTTTCGAATATACTGAACAATTTTATGGAAGTTTTGACTATGAATATGCTGAAAAGTTAGCTGAAAGATTTAAAATTGATACTCATCAAAAATTTGGGAAGTTTTCAACAGGTTATCACACAATTGCTAAGTTAATCATTGCATTATGTGTACCGGCAGATTACATTTTCTTGGATGAACCAGTATTAGGTTTAGATGCTAATCATCGAACAATTTTCTATGAGGAATTAATGACGACTTACAGTGAACGTCCACGTACATTCGTTGTAGCAACTCATTTGATTGGGGAAATTACTAATATTTTAGAACATGTCATGATTGTATCTGAAAGTAAAATTACTCTTGATGAAGATGTTGAAGATATTTTGGCTAAATCACATTTGATTGTGGGACCACAAGCTGAAACTAAAGATTATGTTGAAGGTCTAAATATCGTTGGAAAAGAAAGTTTGGGTAATTTACAAGGTTACTATGTATATGGTGATTTGAATGACGATAAGATATTACCAGATACTGTACAAATCGAACGCGTTGACTTGCAAAAGATGTTCATATATTTAACAAATCAAGGTGGTGAAAACGGTGTTAACAAGTAAAGATATTAGTGTAGTTAAGTATCTATCTAGGAAATACGCAGAAGATACAGTGAAAGGGTTAGGGATATTATTTGGAATCCATATAATTGGGACTATCCTTTTAATAATGATGTCAAGTTCTGAAGAAATTCCTAGTATTGCACTCGGATTTTGGAGCAATTTTCCGTTAGCATTTTATTTAATGGGTGCTTTATTTATAATCAGTGCGACTAATTACGAGATATTCGCATTTTTAAACCAAAATGGAATTTCACGTAAAACACTATGGAAAAATAAAATGATAGTGTTAGGGTTAGGAACTTTAATTTTAGTATTAATTGGAACTATATACGATGCAGTAGTATCAAGTAGTGGAACGAATGATTTGATAGCAATAACTTATTTAAAGGGAACTAATCCAGTAGTAAAAGTAATAGGAAGTTATCTTTTTGATGTATTAGTAACTTTTATGACAGTAACTTGGATCAGTGCAATCGGAGCAGCTTGTGGGTTACTTCCTAAAAAGCATCGTGCTTGGATAATCTTTGGAATTGTAATGGCTGCATTTTTAGTAATTACTAGAATTGTTTCATGGATTGCGATGTTACCATTTGCTTGGACAAGAGTTTTCATGATAGTTGTAAAATATTTTGGTTTATTGTTGGGCATTAGCTATCATGGAAATGAATATAGTTTTAATTTCTTACCACCAATTTTAACAATGATTGTATTAGCAATTTTAGGAGCGATTTTAACACGTCATCTTTTAATGAAGATGAAGATTAGAACGGAGGGATAATTATGTTAGTTGTAACAACAGAAAATATTCCAGGTAAAAAGTATGAAGTTTTGGGTGAAGTATTCGGTGTAACTACTCAATCTAAAAACTTTGTCAGAAATATCGGAGCAGGTTTGAAAAATATCGTTGGTGGAGAAATTAAAGATTACACCAAGATGTTACATGAAGCTCGAATGGTAGCAATTGAACGTATGAAACAGGAAGCTACTGAAAAGGGTGCGGATGCGATTGTGATGATGCGTTTCGATTCCGGATCTATTCTACAAGATATGCAATCTGTCGTGGCTTATGGAACTGCAGTTAAATTTATTGAAGATTAAAAAAGGGTAGTATCAGAATTTCTGGTACTACCTTTTCTTATTCTCTAATTAATAATTTAATGCCATTAGGATCGAACGTTTGAATTTTACGACCATAATCTTTAAATGTAATTTTAGCTTTTTGCAGATTTTCTTTAACTTGTTTTTATATAAAATATTGCTTACTAAAAGTAAACATGGATCTAAGTTGCTAAATAAATAATTTTTGTTAGAATTGAAAGTGTATACATCATATTAAGGAAGTAGAAAAATTATGAATGAACCAATGTTTTTAAAACCTGTATTCCAAGAAAAAATTTGGGGAGGAAGCCGCTTAAAGACAGAATACAATTATCCTATTCCAAGTGATCATACTGGTGAATGCTGGGCTATTTCAGCTCATCCACATGGCCCAGCAACTGTTGAAAATGGTGAATTTAAAGGACAAACATTAGATGAAGTATGGGCAAATCATCGTGAAGTCTTTGGAAATGCTGAGGGAGATGTTTTTCCATTATTGACCAAGATTTTAGATGCTAAACAAGATTTATCAGTACAAGTTCATCCTGATGATGCTTATGCTGAAGAACATGAAGGTGAATTAGGCAAAACTGAATGTTGGTATGTTTTAGCTGCTGATGAAGGTGCTGAAATGATTTATGGTCACCATGCTAAAACTCGTGAAGAATTAGCTGAGTTAATAGAAAATGGACAATGGGATAAATTGTTAAGAAGAGTACCAGTTAAACCAGGTGACTTTTTATACGTACCAAGTGGAACAATTCACGCTATCGGAAAAGGTATCATGGTATTGGAGACTCAACAAAGTAGTGATACAACTTATCGTGTATATGATTTCGATAGGGTAGATAAGACTACTGGTCAAAAACGTGAATTGCATATTCAACAATCAATTGATGTAACAAATGTACCTCATGTTGATCCTAAATTAGATATTAAGGACCAAAAAGTTGGGGATGCAGATGTAAGAACATTTGTAGAAACAGATTTCTTTAGTGTTTATCGTTGGCGCTTAGAAGGTGGAGAAGCAACTTTCACTCGTAAGGCAGCTCCATATACTTTGGTTTCTGTATTAAAAGGCCAAGGTCAAATCATTGTGAATGATAAGAGTTATGAAATTGAAAAAGGTGTGCATTTCATCTTACCTTATGATGTTAAAGAATGGACAATTAAAGGTAATTTAGAAATTATTGCTTCAGAACCAGGCTTAAAAGCTTAGGTAAAAAGTGATTTTCATATTCGATAAAAAATATGAGAATCACTTTTTTTATAGACAAAAATTATAGAGAGTGATTTTTTTTGATTGTTAGTGTAGAATTTAAGTATATTTAATGTAGGAAAGAGGAATAGGGATGGAAAACAGGAATTTGCAAGATGCGAAACGCATAGTTGTAAAGGTTGGTACAAGTTCCCTGATACGTGCCAACGGAAAAATTAATTTACAAGCGATAGATGAGTTGTGTTATACCTTGAGTGGACTGGTGAATGAGGACAAAGAAGTGGTTCTAGTATCATCAGGTGCAGTAGGTGTGGGACTCGCAAATATGGGCTTGGTACAACGACCCAAGCAAATTCCTGAACAACAAGCCCTGGCAGCGATTGGTCAAAGTCAGTTGATGACTATTTATCAACAAAGATTTGCAATGTACAGTCAAAAGACAAGTCAAATTTTATTGACGCATGATGTATTAACTTATCCTGAAAGTAGAGAAAACGTGTTGAATACTTTCAATGAACTTTTAAAATGGAAAGTTATACCAGTGGTTAATGAAAATGACACAGTTGCGGTTGATGAAATGGATCATCAAACAAGTTTTGGAGATAATGATTGGTTATCTGCAGTGGTTGCTTCTGGAATTGATGCTGATTTACTAATAGTTTTATCTGATATTGATGGATTATTTGATAAAAATCCTAAAAAATATGCTGATGCTAACTTAATTTCAGAAGTGACAGAAATTAACGAAAAAATCACAGGTGCTGCAGGTGGTACAGGAAGTCGTTTTGGAACTGGTGGAATGGCAACTAAGATTAAAGCAATGGATAGAATGATTAATGAAGGACGCAAAGCTGTCTTAGCTAATGGTAAGAGACCTTCAATCATTTTTGAAATTTTAAACGGTAAGCAAATAGGAACATTATTCCATAAGAAATAGAGGCGATATAGATGACTGTAGATTTAAATAAAATGGGACAGGCTGCTAGAGAAGCATCTCGACAATTAGCCTTGTTGGGTGAACAAAAGAAGAATCAAGTTTTAGAAACAGTAGCCCAAGAATTATTAGCAAAAGCTGACGAAATAATAGCTGCTAACAAAGTAGATTTAGAAAATGCTACTAATATGCCTGAAAAATTTATTGATAGATTAAAGATTGATAATGATAGAATTGCAGCGATGGCAGAAGGTGTAAGACAAGTTGCACAATTAGCTGATCCAATTGGTAAGATTGATGCTGGTTGGGTTAACTATGCAGGACTCCAAATTGAAAAGAAGAGAGTTCCTCTAGGTGTTGTAGGGATGATTTTTGAAGCACGTCCTAACGTAACTGTCGATGCCTCAGCATTATGCTTTAAGTCAGGAAATGCAGTAATCTTACGTGGTGGTAAGGAAGCTTTACAAACGAATATAAAAATAACTAAAGTTATTCGTCAAGCTTTGGAACAAGAAGGAATTAATCCTGATGCAGTACAAGTAATTACTGAAACATCACATGAATTAGCAAATGAATTCATGCAACTAACAGATTACTTGGACGTATTAATTCCCCGTGGATCTGCACGTTTAATTCAAACTGTTTTGAACACAGCTAAGGTTCCAGTTATCGAAACAGGTGCTGGTATCTGCCATGTTTATGTAGACAAATTTGCCGACAAGAAAATGGCAGTAGAAATTACAACAAATGCCAAAGTTCAACGTCCATCTGTCTGCAATGCAATTGAAAACTTAGTAATTCACCAAGATGTTGCTCAAGAATACTTACCAGCAATTGCTGATGAATTACAAAAGTATAATGTAGAACTTAGAGGCGATGAAAAAGTTTGTGAAATCTTAGGAGATAAAGCAACTTTAGCTACAGCTGAAGATTGGGATACAGAATACAATGATTACATTATTGCAATCAAGATTGTATCTTCAATTGATGAGGCAATTGATTTCATTAATGAACATAACACTAAACATTCAGAAGCAATTATCACTGAAAACTATACCCGTTCTCAAAAATTCTTGAACGAGATAGACGCTGCTTGTGTTTATGTTAATGCTTCAACACGTTTCACAGATGGTTTTGAATTTGGATTTGGTGCAGAAATTGGGATTTCAACGCAAAAATTACATGCACGTGGACCAATGGGATTAGAAGCCTTAACTTCAACTAAATATGTCATTCGTGGTAATGGACAAATAAGAAAATAATTATTTATTTTTCTAAAGCTTTTTGACGTTTAAAAGTTGATTGTATATAATTAAAGTAGTTGACAACCTAGATAAAACCTTCATGGAGGAAATGTGGAAATGCAAGAAAAGCAGGAGATAATGTTATTTGCCTTAAATTCTAATCCAGAATTGGCACAAAAAATTGCTGATAACTTAGGTGTTAAATTATGTGATGCTTCCGTAAAACACTTTAGTGACGGTGAAATTCAAATCAACATCAACGAAAGTGTTCGTGGTAGAGATGTATTTGTAATTCAATCTATATCTGATCCAGTTAACGAAAACTTTATGGAAGTTATGATTATGATTGATGCTTTACGTCGTGCAAGTGCAGGTACAATCAATGTGGTTATACCTTACTATGGTTATGCACGTTCTGATCGTAAGGCACGTTCTCGTGAACCAATTACAGCTAAGTTACTAGCTAACTTCATTCAAATGGCAGGTGCTGACAGAGTTGTAGCAATGGACTTGCATGCTGGTCAGTTACAAGGATTCTTCAATATTCCAGTTGACCACTTACTTGCAATTTTTGTACAAGCTCAATACTTCGGCGATTTGGGATTGAAGAAAGATGTAGTAGTTGTTGCTCCAGACCATAATGGTGTTAAGGGTGCACGTAACCTTGCTCAATTATTAAAGGCTCCAATTGCCATCGTAGATAAGCGTGGAACTGAAAGAATTGCAGAACCAACAGAAGCACATGTAATTGGTGATGTTAAGGGTCATAACTGCATTGTTTATGATGATATGATTGATACAGGTGGTAAGATGGTAGACGCTGCTAAAGCTTTAAAAGCAGCTGGTGCAGCAGATATCTATGCTTGTGCTACTCATCCTATCTTCTCTGGAAATGCTGTAGAAGAATTGAAGGTTTCTCCATATAAGGAAGTTGTAGTAACAGATACAATTGAGGTGCCAGAAGAAAAGCAATTTTCACAATTGAAAGTTTTATCAGTAGCACCTACAATTGCTAAGGCTATTTCATTGATTAATAGTAATAAATCAGTGGATTCATTATTTCAAAAACATGAAATTTAATTAAGATTAAAATTTAAACCCCATAGTTGCTAGTTTCAGCTAGTAACTATGGGGGTTTTTGTATTCGATATTTTAATGTTTAACGCCACGATAGCTATGATTACCTTTGATTTTATGCACGTGCTGTTTAAATTTAGGACCATTATTGTTAGTTAGACGGAAATTCTTCATTTTACCAATGAATGGTTTATTTTCAGAACGAATCTTAGTCCAAGTTTGCATAGCTTCAGTCATGGCCTTTAAATCTTCTAATTGTTTATCATTTTTCTCGCGTAAAGCAGCAACATAAATATCAGTTTGCAAGCGATTGGTCAAGTTGATGTGATAATTCAACAAGTCTTGCGTTAAAGGTGCGTGACGATAAGAGTTAAATAGTTTTTGAATAGTTTCCATAGCTTCGCGTACAGTTTGAGGTTGAACATAACGTTTTTTAGGTTTCATAATAAAATCCTTTCTTAGAATTTATTATTTTTATTGTAACTCAATTTAAAGCTATGACAAAAAAATAATGATAAACTAAGGAAGAGAATAAAAAGTGAGAGGTGAAAATTTATGAGTTTAGGATTTATTTTAGGTGATGCTACTAAAAATCATCGTCAAGTATTGCTAGAGCAAATAACTAACTGGCAAGCAGAAGATCCACAAGCCAAGATTTACTACATAGTTCCTAACCATAATAAATTTAGTGCTGAAGTAAAAGTATTAGACTATTTAAAAAGCCAGCAAGATAATCAAGACTTGTTTGCGACAAGTAACGTACAGACTTTCTCATTTACACGTTTAGCTTGGTATTTTATGAAAGATACGGCTACATATCAAGTTAATAGAATAACTAATGCTGGCTTGAATATGATTGTTTATCGTAGTTTGCAGGAACATAGTGATGAATTGACAATTTTTAAGGGTGAACAGACACAACCGGGCTTTATCGCTCAATTGGTATCACAATTGATAGAACTACAACAATCTTGCATTACATACGATGATATAGAAAGAATGAAAGAAAACTTAAGTCAACAAGATACAGCTGATAGTGCAGAGTTGGAAGCCAAATTACATGATATAGAGATTATCTATCGTGATTTTATGCAGATGACAGACAGTAAGTATTTAAAACCTGCTGATATTTTGCCAAGTTTGACTCAGTACTTACAAAATGAAGATCTAAGCAATAGTTATTTTATTATCGAAGGATTTTCACAATTCACAGCTCAAGAACAAGCTATAATTTCAGTTTTGCTTCAACGAGCTAAAGAAGTGAGAATTGATTTGATTTTGAATCGTGGAGTGACTGATATTGAAGATTTAAGTGATAAGCAGTCATTATTTTACCGATCTGAGAGAACTTACTATTTACTTTATCAACAGGCTAGAAAAGCACAAGTCAAAATTCTGAATGATGTTTATCCACAGGAATTACGTGTGGAAACCCTTGAATTACAATCCTTAGCTAAGTATTGGAAAGAATCCACAGATTTGAAACCAATTAATGTTGAAAAAATTGGGGATAATCATAATTTACAAGTCATAAAAGCTGATACAAGAATGACGGAAATAAAGGAAATAGCCACAAGAATAAAGCAAATGGTCGCTTTGAAAGACTATCGTTATGCAGATTTCTTGCTATTAACACCGGATTTGAATAAGTATCGAAATATCATTGAACCTATTTTTAATGACTATAAGGTTCCAATCTTTGTGGATTTAGCTAAGAAGATGATTGATCATCCACTTGTGGAATTGTTGACAGCTTTATTCAATGTGAAAGCACGTCACTATCGTTATGTAGATATGATGCGACTTTTAAAAACCGAATTGTTAATTCCAAAAACAGAATATGGTTACTTGGGAATTAAACAATTTAGACAAGATCTAGATCTAACTGAAAACTTGATCTTGAAATTTGGTTTAGAAGGAAGTCAATGGTTGCGCAAAGATGATTGGGTATACTATCGCTTTGGAAGCTCCGATTTTGGTACTCAAACTGATGTCCAAGAGAAAATAACCAAGCAAGTTAATGTTATTCGTCATTACATTAAGGAAATTTTACCACCATTTTTCAAGCAATTGGATGAAGCTGAAAATGGTAAAGAAGCCGCACAAATTTTGATGAATTTCTTAATTACTAATGGGGTTCCAGAACAGTTGATTAATTGGAGAAATCAAGCACTAGAACAAGGTGACATGGTGATGGCAGATCGTCCCGAACAGGTGTGGAACCTATTTTGTGCATTAATGGATGAATATGTAGATACTTTGGGAGATTTATCATTTAGGGAAGAAGATTTCTTGAACTTACTACAAACAGGATTTGAAGGAGCCACTTATCGCCAAGTTCCATCAACACTCGATCAAGTTATTATTTCTGAAACAACTGCAACACAAATGAATGATAGAAAAGTAACATTCATCTTTGGTGCTACAGACTTAGTAATGCCAAATCGCATTCAAAATACGATGTTACTGACAGATATGGATAGAGAATTAGTTCAAGGAACACTAGATGATGAGAAATATTTATCTGATACTGCTGAAGGGCGAATGGCAGCAGAACCATTTATGAACTATTTAGCATTCATGACACCTAAGGAAAGATTATACTTTTCTTATCCAGTTGCTGGAGTTAATGAAGATGGATTAAGAATGTCTCCATACGTAAATCGCATCATGAAACAATTTGATTTACCATTGTATGAAGCTAATGGTGAACCAACATTAGAAGATAAAAAAGTCTTGAAATTTGTGGCAACCAAGCGGACGGCTTTGAGTAATTTAATTGGGGTAGCTCGTCAAGCTAAAGGACAGAAGCAACCTTTACCGATAATGTGGAGATACATCTATCAGAAGTTACAAGAGGATGCTACTTATCGCAGACTTACGCGTAAATTGATGGCAGGGATTGAATATAGTAACATTCCTGAAAGATTGAAGACAGAATACGCAGAAAAATTATATGGTAAAACTTTGAATACCTCAGTATCTAAATTTGAGGAATTCTTCAAAAATCACTATGCCTTTTTCTTAAAGTATGGATTGAAATTAAAGGAACGTGACGTGTTTGAATTATCACCAGCTAATACAGGTGAATTCTATCATATGGCCTTAGATAAACTATTGAAGACTCTTAAACAAGATAAAGTCTCAATTGCTGATATAAATAAGCCTCAGTTTGACTCATATCTTCAACAAGTTCTAGGTGGCATGGAACAATTACCACAATTTCAAATTTTACAAAGTTCAAACAGAATGCAATTTATCTTGAAACAACTTGGAGCTACTGTAAGTCAGATGGGATGGGCTTTACATAACCAAGGCCAAAGAACGAAAATGCGCCCTTTAGAAACTGAAGTATTGTTTGGACACGTAGGAACAGAAAATGGTTTGAAGGCTTTGACTTATGATTTAGGTAATGGTCATAAGGTTAATGTTCGTGGAAAGATTGACCGAATTGATCAAATGATTATAGACAACCAACGTTATTTAGGAATTGTTGACTATAAATCAAGTAGTCATAAGTTTAACTATCAAGATGCTTACTATGGACTGGCATTACAGATGTTGACATATTTAAATGCTATGTTACAAAATACGGATTTATTGCTTGATTTAAATGCCGGAGAAGAGATTAAACCAGCTGGGGCAGTCTATATGCACTTGCAAAATCCAGTTATCAAGCAAAAAGATATTTTGAAAAATCCATATAGCGAAGTATTGTTGAAACAAAATAAATACGATGGCTTAGTCTTAGATGATCAAGAATTGCTAAGTAATTTAGATACATCAATTGAAAAATCTGGTAATTCTATCGTATATCCTGTTAGAAAATATGCAGATGGTCATTTTGGAGGAGTTAAGAATAGTGGTAATGTAATCACATTTGATAATTTAATGTTACTTCTAAAACGAAATGAAGAATTAATTCAAGAAGCCGCAAAACTTATTTTTGCTGGTGATGTGGCATTAAATCCAGTTCTATGGCCAGATAGACGATCAGCATTACAATATTCACCATATAAGGCGATTATGCAATTTGATGAACTTTTAGGAAATCAATATTATCGTTTACCAAAGGAAAATACTGCAGATATTCTCCAAAAATTAGCACAAGAAAATTCAGCAGAAAGTGAGGTTTAAACTAATGGCGAATGGATTTAAGTTTACACCTGCTCAACAGAAAGCAATTGAAGATACAGGGAAAAATATTTTAGTAGCTGCTTCAGCTGGATCTGGTAAAACAAGAGTCTTGGTTGAACGTGTTATTAATAAGATCAAACAAGGAGTAAGCATTGATGAATTACTAGTAGTAACTTTTACGGAAGCTGCAGCTAAGGAAATGAAAGAGAGAATTCAAATTGCTTTGCGTAAGGAATTATCAACGGCTGACTCTGAAGAAGAAAAGCGTAGATATCTAACGCAATTATCAAAATTAAATGTAGCTAATATCTCAACACTACACGCATTTTGTTTGCAGATAATTAAGCAATATTATTATGTAATCAATTTAGACCCAATGTTTAGAATGTTAACAGAAGATACTGAAGTTGCTTTACTACAAGAAAATGTATGGGATGATTTGCGTGAAAAATGGTATAGCAAAAAAAGTCCAGAATTTGAAAATTTAGTAGTTAATTTTTCTAGCGACCGTAACGATGATGGGTTAAGTGAATTAGTAATGAAAACTTATCAATTCGCTAATGCCAACCCTAATCCAGATGAATGGCTAAATAACTTAGTAAGTGAATATGATTTAGGTGATCAACCTTTGATGGAAAGTAATTTCTATCAAAATAAGATAAAGCCTAATGTTTTGGATCAAATTCAATTAGCGAAAGACAATCTAAAACAAGGAATGGATGAAGCTAATAAGCTAGGATTAGAAAAACTCTATCAAACTTTTGAACAAGATTGCGCAACAATTGATGAGTTACAAGATTTTGTAGTTGGATGTAAGGAATGGAATAATTTAAAGACAACTTTACAAAACTTCAAGTTCAAACGCGCTAAATCTGATAGAGGCTTGGATGATGATCAGAAAAAGCAAAAAGAAAGAATTAACAAGACTTTGCGCGATGGTAGTAAAAAGATCATAGAAGATCTAAGTGTTAAATATTTTGCTTTACCTGAAGATGAGATCAAAGAGTTAACCCAAAAATCCAAACAAATTGTTGAAACTTTAAGTGAAGTTGTAAAAGAATTTGGAGCAGAATTCAGTAAAGAAAAACGCAGAAGACATGTACTTGATTTTAGTGACTTGGAACACTTAACGCTACAAATCTTAAATACTGATACTCCTGATGGTAGACGAGTTAAGGAAAGATTGAAAAATAAATTTAAAGAAATCATGGTTGATGAGTATCAAGATACTAACCAACTTCAAGAAACAATTTTAACAACGATTGCTCATAAGAATCCTGGAAATATGTTCATGGTAGGGGACGTAAAGCAATCTATCTATGGTTTCCGTTTGGCAGATCCAGGATTATTTTTAAAGAAGTATCAGAGTTTTGCAACTGATGATAATGATGATGAAAGAATCATTCTTGCCGAAAACTTCCGGTCAATGGAAAATGTAACAGCATTTACTAACTTAATATTCTCTCAATTGATGGATGAAAAAGTGGGAGAAATGGCGTATGACGAGGATGCTCGCCTAGTTTATGGGGCAAAATATTATCCAGAAGAAACTCCTATAAAAGCTGAAGTTTTAGTATATGAAAGTGAAGATTCTAGTCAAGAAAGCGATGATGAACCTGTAAATGAAGATTTTTCAATTGATAATAAAGCTCAAGGCCAAATTGTCATGACTGCCAAGAGAATTAAAGAATTAGTTGAAAATGGTGAAAAAATCTATGATAAGAAACAAGGAACTATTAGGCCAATCGAATATCGAGATATTGCAATTTTAGCTCCAACTCGTAAGAATAACTTGATCTTGACAGAAGAATTTAAACGTCTAGGAGTACCAATTTTTGTTCCTGATGCACAAAATTATTTCCAAACAACTGAATTAAAAATAATGATGTCATTCTTACAAATAATTGATAATCCTTACCAAGATATTCCTTTAGTGGCAGTGTTGCGTTCACCGATTGTTGGACTAAAAGAAAATGAATTAGCCTATCTCAGAATTAATGATAAAACGGGTGATTATTTTCAAGCAGTAGAGAGTTTCTACGATAATTTTGAAGTTGAGAAAGCTTCAGCATTTGCTCAAAGTTTATATGAAAAGATAACAATTTTCTTGAAGCAATTAACTGAATTTAGAAATATGGCTCAACAAAATGAGTTAGCAAGTTTAATTTGGAAAATCTATGAAGAAACTGGTTTCCTTGATTATGTTGGAGGAATGCCAGGTGGCTTGCAACGCCAAGCTAACTTACATGCTTTATATGAAAGAGCTGCAGAATATGAAGAAATGAGCTTTAAAGGCTTATTCCAGTTTGTACGTTTCATTAACAAGATGCAGACTAAAAATAAAGATTTGTCAGAAGCTACAACGCAAGTTTCTGATGATGCAGTTACAGTTATGACTATTCATGGTAGTAAGGGATTGGAATTTCCGGTTGTTTTCTTATTGGATGCTACTCACAAATTTAATGTGGGAGATTTGAATAAACCATATTTATTGAATGCAGATGATGGGATAGGGATTTCTTATCTTGATCCTGATACTCGAGTAAAGACAGATACTTTGATGAAAGTAATTGCTGGTGAACAGGCATTGAAGAAATTGGCAGCTGAACAAATGAGATTGCTATATGTAGCTTTAACCCGAGCAGAACAGCAATTATTTATCGTTGGCTCATATAAAGATAAAAATGAAGCTTTGAGTAAGTGGGAGAAAGCTACGCAAAGTGAGTCACTAGTCTTAAATGCAGGTGTTAGGGCATCGGTTAGAAACTTCATGGACTGGATTGGTATGTGTTTAACAAGAAGTGAGATCTTCAAAGAAGTTGATGATACAGTAGATGCGAAGGAACCAGCATATATAGGGGAATTACCAGTAAAATTTGCGGTTAAATTCTATAGTAATCAGGATCTACGTGAAGAAAATATTACTTTAGATGAGAATGGTGAATCTTGGTTAAAACAACAGCTTAAGAAGATAGGAGGACAAGAACCTTTAGAAATTAATGACAAGCAATATAGAATTATTGATAAAATTTTACAAAGTAAGTATCCTAATGAATCATTAACTAAAACGACTGCTTACCAAGCTGTGTCGGATTTAAAACGAGCTTTTGATGATCCAGATAATAATATGATGCAAAGCTTGGAGATTGATTGGCAAGATCAAGCACCACAAGGAATTAATAGATATGTACAAGGCGAGTTGAAATTACCTAAGTTTATGACGACAAAAGTGAAAGTATCACCTGCACAAGTAGGGACGGCTACACACTTACTATTACAAAAATTACCACTTGATGATGAAGTAACACTTGAAGAACTGATGCAATTACTATCACAGTTGGTAGAAGATAAATTGATCACACCGGAAGTGGCTAAGGAAATTAATTTAGATCAAATTAAGAATTTCTATGCCAGTGATTTAGGTAGAAAAGTTCTAGAGAATAAAGATAAAGTAAAACGAGAATTACCATTTGCGATGATTATACCTGCTGGGAGATTATTTAGTAATGTGGATAATGATGTAGAGCAGCCGATCTTAGTTCATGGTATTATCGACGGATTAATTGAGTTAGATGATGAAGTTATTATCTTTGATTATAAGACTGACCACCATACTTCCGAAGATAAGTTGATTGAAAATTACCGTGGACAATTAAACTTATATGCAATGGCGGTTGAAAGCATGTTGAATAAGAAAGTTTCACAAAAAATCATATATTCTTTAGATCTAGGAAAAAGCATTGTTCTCTAAAGTTGTGGTAAAATGGAACTACTATTCTAGTAGTAAAGGATGAGTGAAATGTCTAAAATATGGAAAGTCCTGCAATGGGTAATAGTGGTTGTCTTGATGGTTGTAGGGTTAGCTTTAATTTTTAACGAGCAAATTAAAAGCTATGTGGTTAACCACATGAGTCAAACTGCTATTAGTAAGCCGGTTGATACTAAGACAAAACATAAAGGAAATTTTGACTTTGAAAGTGTTAAAGCCGTTGATATTAAAGGTGTTAGTAAAGCAACTCAAGATGATACTGCTGCAATTGGAAAAATTGCGATTCCAAGTATCGGTTTAAAGCTTCCTATTTTCTACGGATTAGATAATAATAATTTAATGCGTGGAGCTGGTACAATGAAGGCTGACGAAAAAATGGGAGCTGAAAATAACTATGCAATTGCCGGACACCATATGGAAGATCCTAATATCTTATTTGGACCTTTGAGTAAGGCTAAAATTGGCAAAAAAATATATTTAACTGATGAGAAGAAAGTTTATGTATATAAGATAACCAAGAAAACAGTTGTAGACGAAACTCAGGTTAAATGGATTGATGATGTTCCTGGTGAAAGCTTGGTAACATTAGTAACTTGTGCTTCAGGTACAGAAGGAGAAGTCAATCGAATTATCATCCAAGGATCATTGGTAAGTACTGAGACAGCAAGTAAGAGTAATTTGAAGTATTTTAACAATTAATAATAATGCAATCTATCAGAAATTTTCTGGTAGATTGTTTGTTTTTAAAATTAATTTGCTTGCTAAAGATGAAATAAAGCACTATCCTATTATTAGGAATAAAAAAATCGGGGGAAATTCAGGAGAAGCTGAATGAAAGGAAAAATGGGAATATTTAAACAAAGTAAAATACAAATTATATCTTTGATATCGTTGGTAGCAATGATATTACTATTAATATTAGGTGGAAATATTGCAAAAGCTGATGATGTTAGCAGTTCTAGCAGTAGCTCTATAAGTGAGACATCATCAAGTGTAGTTGTTGAGAGTCAAGATTCTTCAAATGTTTCACGTGAAACAAGTAGTTCTGCTACTAGTTCCAACAGTTCCAGTAGCGTATCGTCAACTAGTGGAAGTTCTAGTTCAGTTCAGGGAAATGCTACTTCAAAAGCAAATACGCAAGTCTATGTAGTAGCAACAGTTGATAATTCTAAGGCTAATAATACAGATAAAGATACTGATCAACAAGCAGATGTTAGTTCAGTTGAAGTGGTAGTAGCTGATAACGAAAGTCAACCTAGTGAGTATGCTAGTGTAAAAGTTAGCAATAAGAATGTAAAGAAACATTCTGAATTATCAATGCCTAAGATAGAATCCACTAATAACTTTCCTAAAACAGGAGATAACGCTAAAGAATGGTTGCCAGTCTGGGGTGCAGTTGTTCTAGCAGTTGGAAGTATCCTAGCAAGTATTTTATATGCCCAAGAGAAAGAAGGTAAATAATATGGCTAAGAAAGTAGCGGTATTAATTGCAGATGGTTGTGAAGAGATAGAAGCACTAACTCCTGTCGATGTTTTACGTCGTGCCGGAATTCAATGTGATATGGTAGGATTAGACAGTTTAGACGTGATGGGTGCTCATCAAATTGCATTAAAATGCGATAAAGTTTTAGATGATTCATTATTAGATTATGATTTAGTAACTTTACCTGGAGGAATGGGTGGAGCAACTAGATTAAGAGATAGTGAAAAGTTACAAGCTTTAATGGTTAAGCGTGCTGATCAAGGTAAGTGGAATGCTGCAATGTGTGCTGCACCAATGGCACTAGCTAAGTATGGATTACTTAAAGGTCATGATTATACTATGTTCCCTGGTATGTACCAAGAACATGGCGATGCAGAGGGTAGATTCCATGAAGACATGGTAGTGGTCGATGAAGCAGCTCGTTTAGTAACTAGTCGTGGGCCAGCAACAGCTATGCCATACTCATTTAAGTTAGCAGAAGTTTTAGGAGTCGATACAAGCGAACTTCGTGAAGCGATGCTTTATAATTTCTTATTAGATCAAAAATAATTAAAATCAAAAATCATCATTATTTAACTGATTTAGTTAAATAATGATGATTTTTTTATCTTGTCATGAAATTATAAATTTCTTCAAGTGAATCAGAAAATAGAAGTTTATTTCTATCTTCAGTTGTTAAGAAACCTTCTGTAACCATATGATCGAAGAAGTCAGCTAATTTATCATAATAGCCATTAACATTATAAAAAGCACAAGGGTTAGGATTTTGCCCCACTCTTGCCCAAGAGAAAGCTTCACTGATTTCTTCTAATGTCCCTGGACCTCCAGGTAATGCTAAACAAGCATCAGCTAAAGAAAGCATCTTAGCTTTTCTTTCGTCCATATCATCAGTAACGTAAAATTCATCTAGATGTGGAGCAGCAATTTCTCTATCTACTAAAAATTGAGGCATAATGCCAATGGTATAAGTACCATTTTTAATAGCTCTTTCGGCCAATACATTCATTAAACCAACTCCGCCACCACCGTAAACAAGATCTAAATGGTGTTGAGCTAACCAATCAGCAACATCGATTGCGGCTTGAGTATAAATAGGATTTTTACCAGGATTAGCTCCACAATATACAGCAACTCTCTTCATATGAAAATCAACCTCTCTTTGCTAATTTCATTGACATAGTGGGCGAGATAC
>NZ_AYYT01000012.1 GCF_001435955.1 Ligilactobacillus salivarius DSM 20555 = ATCC 11741
AACGTTGCTTTGGAGAAACCAACTCCAATAGACGTAACTTATCACTATGATAGAATGAATCCAGCTTCTATAGAAGATAGGACAGATATTTCATACCATTACAACAAAATATCAGTTCCAATTCCTAATCCAACCAAGAAGGCAGATAAGGAAGGTAAGACATTAATTGCTGGTGACGAAAGTACTCAACACATCAGTCAGTATACTGGTGTAAATCAAAAACTAGACAAATTTGCTGTAGGTGACGCTATCCAATATACAAATGATGGCAGACTACCAGTTAGTTTTGACCTAAGTAAGTGGACTGTAACAACAAGCAATGGTACTAACGTTACTGCTCAAGGTAAATTTACTCAGTACGATAAGACTTTTGAAGGTAAGAAGTATCATGTTGTATCATGGTCACCAACAAATGTATCTAGCTTAAAAGATAATGAAACTTATACTTTAAATACAATTCTTAAAACCCTTAATGATGGTATTACAGATGGAGAAATTGACCGTGCTGTTGGCGGTGGAGACGGTGTAACATTTGGTGAAGCACATGGTTACGATGAATTTAATCCAACTACTGATAAAGCTTGGAAAGAGGGTAGTCAAACTGTTAATGGCAAGATTGAAATTAATGAAGATATTGCACATGCAAAGGTAACGATGACAATGCCCGATCCTGCTAAATTAGCGAATAAATTAAGTAATGTAGCAATTACAGATAATTATAGTAAATTTGCTAATTTAGTTACTGTAACAGGAGCTAATGTTTACGAGAATGAACGTAATGCTACTAGTGATTACACAATCGTAAATAATAATAAGGTAGTAACAGCTACACGTAAGAATCCTGCAACAGCTAATGGCGGTACTGTATCATTGGTAGTTGATTTTAAGGTTAACCCTGATGTACCTTCAGGAACTAAGTTGGTTAACTCAGGTTCAGGTACAATTAATACTCAAACTGTACCAACTCCTGATGCACAAATTGTTACTTTCACACAAACTCCAACTAAGCACTGGGTAGAAGGATCACAAGTTGTTGATGGCAAGACTTATATCAATGATGATATTGTCACAACTCAAGTAGATATGAATTTGCCTGATCCAAAAGCTTTAGCTAAGACTTTGTCCTATGTATCCGTTGGTGATAACTATCGTGATTTTGCCGATAAGACTGTACTTCAATCTTATAAGGTGTTAGAAAATGGTACTGACGTAACTAGTCAGTACACGATCACAAACCAAGGTGGTATCTTACAAGCCGTACGTAAAAACGCTGCAACAGCACCTGGTGGCAAGGTTTCTTTGATTGCTACTTTTGCAATTAATCATGATGTTAAATCTGGTACTAAATTAACTAACCGTGGATTTGGTCGCATCAACAACCATACAGTTGATACAAATACTCCACAAATTGTTACATTTAAGCAAGATACAAGTAAGCATTGGGTAGAAGGTTCACAAGTAGTTGATGACAAGACTTACATCAACGAAGACATGGTACACGGTCAAGTGACTATGACTTTGCCTAATAAGGACAGTTTGGCTAAATCTTTAACAGACGTTGCTTTAGTTGATGATTACAGTGATTATGCAAACAAAGTATCTTATGTGAATGCACAAGTCTTTGAAAATAATACAGATGTAACGAGTCAATACAATATCACTAATGCTGGTAACAAGATTACAGCTACAAGAAAGAACCCAGGTGCTACTCCTTCTGGTAGTGTTCGCTTAGTTGCTAACTTTAAGCTAAATAGTAACTTGCCTTCTGGTACTAAGTTAATCAACCGTGGTTCTGGTCGTATCAACAACAACACTGTTAATACAAATGAAGCTAAAATCCTAACTTATGTTCAATCTACAGACAAGCATTGGGTAGAAGGTTCACAAAAAGTTGATGGTAAGACTTACATTGACGGTGATACAATTCACGGTCAAGTAACCATGACATTGCCTGATAAGAACACTTTAGCTAAAGCATTGTCTACTGTTCAAGTTATTGATGATTACTCTAAGTTTGCTAAGATGGTTGACTACAAGTCAGCTCAGGTATTAGAGAATGGAAAGGATGTAACGTCTGAATACAATATTTCTAATGTATATGGACAAGTTGTTGCCACACGTAAAAATGCAACTGCTACACCTTCGGGTAATGTAACTTTGAATGTAACTTGGACAATTCATAAGGACGTTCCTTCTGGTACTCAACTTGTGAACTCAGGCTCTGGTCGTATCAATAGTCATACAGTACCAACTCCTGACCGTAACATTGTTACTTATAAACAAGACGGATTAAAGGATTGGATTAACGCTCAAGGTCAAATCGTTAACGGGAAGACTGTTATTGATAATGACACAGTTCATGCTAAGTTAGTTATGACTTTACCTGATCCAAAAACTTTAGCTACACCATTAACTAAAGTTCAATTGGACGACAATTATTCTAAGTTCGCAGGCTTAGTTGATTATGTAAGTTCACAAGTGCTTGAAAATGGAACTGACGTAACTAGCCAATATAACATTACTAACGCTAACGATCATGTAATTGCTACTCGTAAAGATGCAAGCAAGACCCCTGGTGGTAAAGTTGAGTTTAGAGTAAACTTCAAGATTCATACTGATGTGCCTTCTGGAACAACACTTATGAACTCTGGTGAAGTAACGTTGAACTCTGAAACAGTTCCAACACCAACTCCAAACATTGTTACTTACAAGCCTGATACAGATAAGCACTGGGTATTAGATAACAATGTAACAGATAACAAGATTTACTTCTCTGGTGATAAAGCAGTTGCTCAAGTTTCTGTCGATTTACCTGATGCAAGCAAGCTCGCAACTCCATTATCTAAGTTAGTCCTAGTTGATAACTACTCTGATTTTGCTGATAAAGTTAAGTTAGATAGTGCTAAGGTGCTTGAAAATGGAAAAGACGTAACGTCTGAATACGACTTGACTAATAAAGATGGCAAGGTTTTTGCTACTCGTAAAGATGCAGCAAAAACACCTTCTGGTAAGGCTGTTTTAGTAACAACATTTACTATTAATAACGGTATTGAAAATGCAACAGCACTACACAACAAGGGTTCTGTAACAGTTGATTCAATCACTGATGAAGTTCCTGATACACCAATCGTTGTCTTTACACCAAAAGCTCACAAGGACGTTGAGTTAGGCGGAGATGTTAAAGGCGATACTGAAAACAGTGTTGACGGTTCATTAATCCTAAATGGTTCGGTTGTAACATATCCAATCACAACTAGTGATTTACCAGCTGAACGTGCTGAGGATATTACTAAGCGTGTAGTTAAAGATACTTTAGACAAGAACGCTGAGTTTGTTGGATTCAAGGCTTGGATTGAAAACGATAAAGGTGAACTTGAAGACGTAACTAGCCACTACAAGCTAGATAAGAACGGTCAAGACTTAACCTTTACTGAAGATTCATACTTGCTAGGTCTTTACAACAAAGATAAGTCCAAACAAACTCATACACCTATCATTGACTTAGTTGTTAAGGTTAAAGGTGACGCTCAAAAGATTAATAATAAAGCTACGGTATTAACTAACGATAACGTAACTGAAACAAATGAAGTATCTGTTGACACACCTGCTAAACCAACACCAACTAAAGTTGATAAGAACGAAAAAGGTGTAAACATTGATGGTAAGAACGTCCTACCAGGTTCTGTAAACAATTACGAACTAACAATGGACTTAGCTAAGTTCAAAGGCATCAAGGTTACAGACCAAGATTTAGCTAAAGGTTTCTACTTCGTTGATGACTACCCAGAAGAAGCCCTAGACGTTGACCCTCAAACATTTACTTACAAGACAGTAGATGGAAAGACGGTCAAGGGCTTATCAGCTAAGGTATATCAATCCTTGTCTGAAGTTTCAGAAAACGTTGCTACAGCTTTAAAAGCTAATGGTATCACACCAAATGGTGCATTTGTCTTAATCTCAGCTGATGACCCAGCACAATTCTTCAAGGATTATGTTGAAACAGGAACAAACATTGTAGTTAATGCTCCAATGAAAGTTAAGGAAGGCTTTGCTGGCAAGTACCAAAACAAAGCATGGCAATTAACATTCGGTCAAGGCGAAGCAACAGACATTGTTTCTAACAACGTTCCTAAGATTGATCCTAAGAAGGATATTGTTATCTCAGCAGATAATCGTACAAGCCTAAACAACCATACAATTGAATTAGGTCAAAACTTCGATTACTTGCTTAAAGGTGGTATCTTAGATAAAGATCAAGGTCATGACATCTACGAATACAAGTGGGTTGATGATTATGATGAAAATCACGATCAATACAATGGTCAATTTATCGCTCCACTTACAGTTGATGTAACTCTTAAAGATGGCACAGTCTTAAAGGCTGGTACAGACATCTCTAACCACGTAAGTCAAAACATTGACACTAAGACTGGTTCAGTTGAGTTCTCTGTTGATAAAGATTTCTTGGATAAGGTTGACTTTGACAAGAGTGGTTTTGCAGCTGACATCTTGATGAGTGTTAAGAGAATTAAGGCTGGCGAAGTTGATAATACTTACACAAATATTATCAACGGTCAAAAATTTGGTTCAAATACAGTTCATTCAACAACTCCTGAACCAAAAGAACCTGAAACTCCTGCTACTCCTAAGACACATGAAACACCAAGTGTCCCAGTAGCTCAAACACAAACCCCAGCTACTCCACAACCAGTGAAGATGGTAACATCAACACCTGCTCCTAAAGCTCCTGAATCACCAGCATTACCACAAACTGGTGAAGCTAATGATACTTTAGCTGAAGAAGTAGTAGGATTTGCTGCAATTGTAGCTGCTTTGGGTATGGCAGGAACTAGTTTGAAGAAACGTGAAGATTAATATATTTTAAGGTATAAATCAAAAAACATCTCGTGTAAATTCATGAGATGTTTTTTAATTATAGAGGGGCAAAACTATTATGTACTGACTTAACATACATTCGTTTTATAGTATAATGTATTCAGGTCATGAAATAAGATTAGCTACCTTATGGATTGACTTAGTGAATTGTTGTAAGGCTGAACACCCCTCAAACATTAAACATTCAGCGAGGTGATGAGTCATGACAACACGTGAGAGGCTAGAGGTGTAAAGGCTTTGGCTTGGGTTATCCTTGCGCTAGGTGAGTTCGTAGTAGATCTTGCTGTTGCATATTGGATAATAAAAAAAGCTAATCACGATTTTAAATAATCGTAACTAGCTTATACACCACAATAGTCTTAAACATTCACGCTCGAGGGCAAGCAGGTCGCAACTGTTTGTCCTCTTTTCATATACAATAATACATGGCATAAACTTAAAAGTAAAGAAAAACTATTGAAAGAAGTACTGTAAAATGGCAAAAGAAACTACTAATAAAATGAAAAAGCAAGTAGCTTATAACAGAAAATGGAACGAGCAAAACCGAGAACATAAACGATATCTAAGCAAAAGAAGTACGGCAAAGAGTTTTTTTAGAGTTGCTACTAAAGAAGATATACAAGCTATTATAGAGTTTGCTAACGAGCAATTGAAAGAGAGATATTAACAATAAGATACCAACTAATAGCTATTTGTAGAGTAACTCAGTGATTTTTTGTGTAGAAGACACAAAAATAGCCCTAGACTGTGGAGGTCTGGGGCTTTTTTCATGCTTCACATGAAAATCTTTTCTCTATAGGAAATTATAGCATAGAAAAACGGAATTTTCCTTTACTATGCCTCCCATTTTCGACATAAATTTACTGTACATACATTATTTAGTTAAAAATATGTCAAAACTTTTATTTTTAACGAGAATTCAGAAATTTTGGCGAAAATTAAATAATTCAAACAGAAAGCATATCTTTTCTATATAAAGAGGAAAGGATGTGCTTTTATTATGGATACAAAAGAATTTAATGTAGAGAGATTCTCTGCTGAATTAAGTCGTATGAACAAAGAATACCAAAAGTTGGATAATACTCCCTATAATCAAGGAGCAAAAGACATTCTAGCTAAAGTTATCTATGAACTCCACTCAAATTTTGTACAGCCTGAAGAGGAGGTGCAAGATTAATGGAAAAAATTACAGATTTAATGAAGGAACGTTATGGAATTAAACAGACAGGGAAAAGTTTAAACGTTACCCCTAGCGATACTTTATATACAATTTTTAGAAAAACTGCAGATTATATCTATCGCAATGGCGAATGGACTGAAGAAGATGAGAAAACTGCAATTAAAGGAATGCTAAATCAAGATGACTATTTTGGTGGGGATATAAGTGATGTTAGTATCGAGAAAATTCAGTTTGATGATAATAATGTAGATAGGATCCGTGATAGACATAATACATTTAAAGCATATAATGAAGCAGGTGATTTATTTAAAACTGATGGATGGAAAGATCACGTCTATAAGATTTCGTATACCGATAGTAGAAGTAGAAATCCAGATTTGTGGAAGAAAAATAAAACTATTATTCTAGATCCAGATAATAAAGTAGGGACTTTACATAAGCATGAATATGCCATTTATGATAATAATGATAATCGTTCTGAAATGCAGATTGGTAATTTAAATAGGGCAATTGGTTATGATAAGTTATGTACAGATATCTTACGTGAGCTAAAAGATACAGATAATCGAGATCAAATAAATACTTTATTAGCACGTATCACTAATCCAGAAAATAGTGGCAAGAAGAAAGCGTATCTCTTTACCCACGATGCGTACTATGACAATGAAATAACGGCAGAAATGAGAAAAGAAGCTACTAATAATCCTGATTACATGATACAAGTTAATGATTGGCAACGAATGAACTTTAGGTACTATGAGCAGCGGCAATTAAGGAATCAAGCGGTTGATAGTATATCCGATTATCTAGAAGATACCTATAATTTAACTCTACAAATGCAATATGAAGTAGATATTGAAGCACAAACACATGCTAAAAGTTGGCAAACAAAGAAAAATATTAATAAAGCCACTTTAGACGCTATGGAAAAGTCATCTTTAAAACAGGATTTTAAAGACTTAGAGTTAGATAACGATGTTGATATAGATAAATTTAAAAAGTTAGAGCCTGAAATTAGAGAAACAGTTAAGTTCTTACCTCAATCAACAAATAGTGAAAAGCCAATTCTTCGATTTAGAAAATTAGGTAATCACCATGCTACAGGTCTATTTGTGCCTTTCAATAATACACTAGCCGTTGATTTTAGAAGTTACGAGTCTAAAAGTGAGTACCGTCCTTCAGGTGTAGGGATAGAATCTTTTATTCATGAATATGGACATTTTTTAGACTATAATGCTAATAATTCTGAACTCTCTAAAGATGGACGAACAAGACAATATGCTAATAGATTCAGACATATTTTATCAATGCAAGATGACTTTAAGGAAATACTGCATCAAACACAACATGAGATTCAAAATAGAGTGGCCAATGGACTTAAGATGTCTAGTCATTTCGTGAATTATTACACGACACCAACGGAAGTGTACGCTAGAGCTTTTGAAGTCTATAGTTCAGAGATAGGTTTACAAAATTCATTATTGAAAGACAAAAGCGAATACAAGAACAGTCTTATTTATTCGTTTTTCACTGATGATACTAGAAAAAAGATTGTAAACTATTTCGATAATAAATTTCCTAACTACCGTCAACGTGTACAGGAATATAATCAGACTTTAGAAGGACGTATCCAACATAAGCAAAAAGTAAAATCAGATAATAAATCTGTTGAAAATGCTGAACAACAGGATTTAAATTTAAGTTTAAATGAACCTGATAGTGATAAAAAGTTAGAAGCTCAAAAACAAGAACTTGATAATTCAGCTAAAAAGTTAGTTGATGAGCTAAAAAAAGATACAAATAAAAAACAAGATAACAATGAAAAAGAAGTGATTACCAAAAAAGGCAAAAAGTATCTAAAATTAGTGCTTAATTCGATAAATAGAGAGAATTTAGAATTATTGTCTCAAAAAATTAAAGATTATACTAAATCTACAGGACTTAGGCCAACAGAGTATTTCAGCTCAGAGGCATTAGCAGAATTTGCAACCAAAGTAGATTTACAGAATAAGTTAGAGAATAGTGATATTGGAGACAAATTAAATATTCTAGATACTAACTTTACTGTTGAAAAACAAGGAATGCAATCAATTATGAGTAGTTCAGGTCGTGCAGTTGGAGTTGAATTAAGCTACATTGATGCAAAAGGTAATAAACAAAATGTTGTTTTACCTAGTGATGATGGTAACTTAGCAGCACAATATTTAGTATCTGCAGTTTCTATTAATATCATTGAACCTAAAGTGAACAAGGAAATATCAGAAGATAATAAAAGTATTCAAAATAAGAAAGATAATAATTCAAAAAATAATGAGAAACAAGAATCGTCAAGTAAAGAAGACGCACCTGAAAAAAAGTATGAATCATATAAAACCAAACGTGCCAAGCAAAAATTAGCTCGCTTGGAAAAAGAATTTTCAGAAGCTACGAAAAACATATATGACCATTATAAACAGGCTAATGGTCAGCCTATGAATGATAAACGTGGTGGAAATGCATTTTTTAATAAAGCTAATAAATTAGATGAAAAGGCTACACAATTATCTACTGAAATAGAAAAACAAAAAGAACTTATTGAGAAGCTTGAGTGGCAAGATGAAAATAAAGCTCTTGGTCTTAATAAGCAAGGTGGACTAATAATGAGTGTAGATAATATTCCGCGAATTAAGGCTGAAATTGAAAAAGCAAAGCAAGGTGAGTCTCACTATAATCAAGCAACTATTAGGAAATATAAAAAAGAACTTGCCAAATTAGAGGAGATTGCTAGATTGGCTGAAACACCTTTATCCCCAGGTGCTAAAAAATTAGTTGATGATAATATCATAAAACAATGGAAAAAGAAGCCTAGTATTTATTTCGTAAATAATCTAAGAGGAGTTGCTTTGGAGCTAACTGAGAATGGTAATTTTCAAGTGAGTCAAAAGTATACACCAAAAGATGATGAATCAAAAGCAGCTGTAGAAGAAATACTGGAAAAACAAAATAAGATAGACAAAGCAAGTAATATTCAAAATAGTAAAGTTGAAAAAGAACATAAAAATCAAAAAGAAACACCTAAGCAAGGTAAACAATTACAGGTTATTAATAAACTAAAAACATTTATTGAAGAAAAAATAAATAATACACTATCAACTTCTCAAGAAACCTTACAATTGTTCTCAGATATGCAGAAATTTAATAATTACTCAGCAAGAAACCAACTTTTGATTCTAGCACAAAAACCAAATGCCACAGGGGTTAGAACTTTTGATCAATTTAAAAAAGATGGGTACCATGTTAAAAAAGGCGAGAAAGGAATAAAAATTCTTAAACCTGTAGAGCATGAAGTTTTTCAACGCGCGGACAAATCTGTTGTAGATGTTTTTAAAGCGACTGCTTCGGAAAAAGAGGCTATCAAGAACGGTAATATAAAAACTCAGAAGAAATTGTATTACAAGCTACAAACAGTTTTTGATGTTAGTCAAACTAACGTTCCTAAAGAAGAATATGGCAGATATACTAATCAAAAAGACAACGTACTAGAAAATACCGACTTGAAAACAATCAACCAAGGATTAAGAGAAGTTGCGACCGACTTGGGTATAAAAATTTATACTCATGGTAAAGATGACGCTGCAACCATTAGACGTGAACCTGATAGAGTAGGATATTATATTGAAGATGAATCAATAATTATTCAACCACAATCTATGACTGATAAAGAAGAGAATGAAACGCTACTAAGAGGTATTACTAGTAAGTTAGGAACAAAAATTTCAGATGACTTTAGTAAAGAATTGTGGGGAAAAGTTGTCTTAAAAGATTATGATCAAGTACAAGATAATTATCTGAACAACTTAAAACAGCTAGGTACTAAGGAACAAGTTTCTATTTTTGAAAAGGTTGCAAAATTAAATACAAGATTTAGTACAATGCTAGCCGATAAAGTTAGAGGAGTTTCTACAGGAACTATACCATTTAATCAAGGTAGAGGATTTATAACCCCTAGTGTAGCTAAGGAAAGATAGTGCTGTCAGACGCATTTTAAGCAAGCGTTCAGCGTTTAGATGTATAGTTGTCTTATTATTTTGCTTAGAATTAACCTAATATTAATTAATATTAATTAAAAAACTAAACCTAGTACAAATTTGTACTAGGTTTAAATTTTTATATTTTATTTTGGCGAAAGTTTTATTATCATCTCCATTTCTCTATGCTTAAGGAAATTGGAGGTGGAGAGCTTGGATAGAGATTTATTTGAAAAACTTAGCAACCAGTCTATTCAGAAATACTTAGACTTAAAAGGTATAGGTTATACTAGAAATGGAAACTACCTTAAATTAATGGATCACGATTCTTTGGTTATTGATACTAGAATCACAGATCAAAAGAAATGTGAAACATTTTTTTGGAACTCTAAAGGCGTTGGTGGCAATCTATATCAATTTATGAGAGAGTATTTAGGTATGGAGTCAACAGACATTCTAAAAGAATTAAAGGAATTATCTCCAGAATTATCAAAAGCTGTTGCAAATAGATATGAGGATAAAAAGTATGTCCCAGAAAAATGGAAAAATAAAGGTAATCATGAGCAGGTAAAAGACTATTTAATTAATAAGCGAAAGTTAAGTACACGTTTAGTAAACGGTCTCATAGATAGAGACTTACTTCGAGAACTAAAATATGGTGATGCACTGTTTGTTTGGAAAGAAAAAGGACAAGAAGTAGGATCAGATATTCAAGGTACTAGGATTGATCATGAAAAATATGGGGATAGAGGAACTAAAAAAATGGTTGTTCCTGGATCCAAGAAAAATTATGGTTTCAATTTTAGTGTTAGAACTAAGGCAGATAAACAAAAATTTTTTATTTTTGAAAGTCCAATTGATGCGTTAAGTTTTTATCAAACATACATGCCCAAAAATTATCAGAAGAAAGATGAAGGTTATAGGTTCATATCATTAAACGGGGCAGGGACTAAGTTAGAAACAATTGGTGAATTTTTTAAAACAGTCGGAGTTCCTGATGAGTTACATTTAAATTTTGACACTGATAAAGCAGGAGTCAAAGCCTTCATGAAGTTTGTTATTGATGCAGATATAGGATTTGAATCTAAATTTGCAACAGATGAAAAACAAGTTAAGGTATATGCGGATATTCCTAAAAGTGTAGATGTTAAAGATTGGAATGAAGCCTTACAGAAAGGAGAAACAGAATTTACAACGCTAGATATGCCTCAGTATATCGAGTATGTTAAAGGAAAATTAGGAGATAATGTAGCTTTAGATATTGCAACTGAAGCTGCACATGAAAAGAAAAAATTTGATTTTGTTAAATATCCTAAAGAAAAAAATAATGTACAGTCTCCTAACGTGATTAATAAGCGTAAATCTAAAGAAAGATAGGGGTGTGATATATATGGTTGATTATTTAATTTTAACAGAAAAACCTAGTGCTGCTGAAAATTTCAGTACAGCACTTGGAGGAAAAAATGGTACTTTCGATGGTAAAACTTACAAAATTGTTCATGCTAGAGGTCACTTATTGACCTTAGCTGAACCTGAAAAACAAGTAGATGCTTCTCTAAAAGAAAAGTACAAGTCATGGGATCCAGAGACTATTCCTTGGAATCTATCTAACCTTTCATGGAGAAGAAGTCCTATTCGGAATGCTGGAAGTATTTTAAATTCAATTAAAGATGCAGCTCAAAATGCTAAAGCTATTGTGATTGCTACAGATAACGATCCAAGTGGTGAAGGTGAACTACTAGCATGGGAAATAATTGAGTACATAAGATGGAACGGAATTGTATTACGTGAATACCATGATGATGAAACTCCTAAATCTATACGTAAGGCTATGTCAAATTTAAAAGATGTTTCAGATAAAAATCAAGATGGTGAATATCTAAAAGGACTGGTCAGAAATAAATGGGATTTTTCTTCAATGCAATTAACTAGATTAGCGACTAGTTATGCTAGAGAAGCAGGTTTTAATGTTAAAGTAGCAAATCAAGGTAGATTAAAATCAGTAATAATTTCTTTAGTAAAAGAACGACTTGACGAAATTAAAAACTATATTAAAAAGCCATATTATGAAGCTAAGTTTAAGGACGAAAATGGTCATATATATGCTAGAAAAATTAAAAAAGATGATGAAGAACAGTTAAATTTAGTTCGTCATAAGTCAAAAGAAGATGCTCAAACTGAATTGTCTATGTACTCTAGTAGTCCAATTGGTGATGTAGTTAGAAAGCCCACTACACAAGCACCACCAGCATTATTAGATTTAGCAAGTTTGGATGCAATTTTATCAAAAAGAAATTATCCGTCTAATCAAGTTAAAACTGTTTATCAAAAACTATATGAGAAAGGTTATGTCTCATATCCTAGGACTGAGGATAAATTTATAACTCAAGAACAGTTTAGAGAATTTTCAGAAAATGCCGATAAAATCGCTGCATTAGTAGGTGTGAATACAAACTTATTGACACATAGAGAAGCACGTTCTAGCCATGTGAAATCTAGTGCAACACATGGGGCTAATCGTCCTGGTAGTAATATTCCTGAAAATTTAGATGAATTTAACCAAATTTTTGATAAAAAGCGAGATCGTGAATGCGCAAAAGATATCTATACAGTGCTGGCTAGATGTACTTTGGCTATACTAGCAGAAGATTATGTTTATGAAGAGGTCAAAGCATCTTTATTAGAATATCCTGCATTTGAGACTAAATTTAATATCCCTAAAAAATTGAATTACCGTAAAATATATAATCCTACAGCGATTAAGAAAGAGAAAGATGTTGGTACAAATGCTGTTCCGTTTGTGTTTGAGGGAGCTAATTCTAAGCCAAAAGCACCTACAAAGAAATGGCTTTATGCCAAATTAAGAAATTATGGTAAATATGGTGTTGGTACAGGTGCAACACAGCAAAATACCATGTCAGAGATTACTAATTCTAAGGCTAATGCTTATCTTTTAACTGATAAGCAGGGGAAATTAGATCTAACTGATCAAGGTATGATCGCAGCTGTTTTGTGTGAAAAAACATACATTGCTTCACCAAATATCACAATTAGATTGTTTGAGATGATGGATGAGGTAGGTAATTTTAAACGAGAACCACAAGATACTATTGATACTGTAACCAAAGTTATTATACACGATAAGCCAATCTTTAAAGAGAATGCTACAAAGTTAGTAGATGTATTAGGCAAACCTAAAAAGAGTAATAGTTATGTTACAGCTAAATTTAATGATGAAGATATTAAGTTTAAAAATAGTTGGGGCAAATATATTTTTACCAAAGAAGAGATAGATTTATTGAGTAAGGGTGAACCAATTTCTTTTACTTACAAAGGAGCTACTATAACAGGTAGGTTAAAAAAGCAAACATATGAAGGACATGAGTATTGGGGTTTCTCACCTGATGAGAGAAAATCTATTAACGAGAACAATTATACATTTGCTGAAATTAATGGAGAAAAAATTAAGTTTAAAAATAAATGGGGAAGTCATATTTTCTCAGAACCAGAAATTCAAGCCTTAATTCGTGGTGAAACAATTACCTTTGATTATAATGGTACTGAGAAAAGTGGTAAATTGGAGAAACAAAACTATCAAGGACATGAATATTGGGGCTTCAAATCAAAATAGTAAAGGAGAGTACTTTTATGAAAATTCGAGGTAGATTAGTTGAAAAAATAAATTTGAGAGATTCAGATAATCATTATCTTTTTGTCGTTCAAGGAGAATACGGCCTTTTTAAAGCCGTAACTAATGAGCGTAAGTTCATTGATAAGTTACTAGACGAGGATAATGCCGATAAATCTTGGGAACTTAGTGTTTCACAAGTAGTAATTAGAGAAAATGGAGAAACTAAGGTTAAAGAATACCTAGACAATGTAACAATTGTAGAAAATTTCAAAGTAAAAAAGGTGGAACAACATAAGGTAGAAGACGAAATCAAAAAAGTTGACCAAGTAGATGCTGAAGACAATGAAATTATAGATAAAACGTTGGTTGTTGATAAAGTTCAACCTACCGAAACTAAGAAAATATCAGATGATGAGATACTAACTGAATTTCAGAATAAAAAGAATAATTTAAAAGATATAACAATAGATGATACTGAAGAAGATGATGATCTAGATGAGGTAACTGATAACTATGTTAGTTTTTCCGAGTCACATCAAAATAAAGATGACGATAAGGAAGAAAAAAATACTGAAGTAGATTTATCTGAAATTGATAAAAAAGAAGTTCCAATAGATCAAAACAAGGATAATGATAAAGAAGAAAAAACAGATACCACTAATTCTGCTGATGAAGACGATTTTGATGATGACGATGACGGAACTGAAATTCCTGCTGATTGGTGGTAATAAGATGAGGTGTTTAGAATGGAAGAAGTGTTAAAGAGGGATAATTACTATTATGGAATAAAGTTATCAGAGTTGTCCTTACAAAATGCTGCTAAATGGCGGAAACAGGAATTACTAAATTTAACTAAATTATCAATGATTCAGATTGATAACTTTTCTATGTATGATCCAAACTCTGATTTAATTAAAATTCGACTTTTTTCATTGAAAAAAATTTTAGAGAATGAAGGACTTGATACCAAGTTTTGGTTTGTATCAAAAGAATTGAAAAGAACTATCAATTATTCTGATGTTTGGGAAATATCAAATCCTTTTATTTCAAGGACGTTTTTAGTGAACTTTAAAAATAATAAAATAACTAATTTTAGCTACCGTTTAGAAGGGAAACAAATTAAAACAGAAAGTCTATTTGAAGCAATTAAACTAGATCAAGGGTGAGGTGAGTTATTTGGCAAGGAAAATACAAACTCCGTCATTATCTAAATATACAATAAATTTAACTGCAAATGCTCGCAATAGTCCTGATGACTATAAAGTGATTGGTCGTGATAAAGAGATCGCTCAAGTTATTTTCAATTTATCTAGAAAAACAAAAAACAACCCTATTTTGCTAGGTGAAGCTGGTGTAGGTAAAACAGCTATCGTTGATGGATTAGCTAGATTGATTGCCTTAAATCAAGTCGGAGAAAAACTAAAGAATAAACAAATCAGAGTTCTACAAATTGCAGCATTGGGTCAACAAGATGTTGTTAGAAAAATGCTAAATATCATTAAAGAATGTAAACAAACTAAGGGTAGAAACATTTTATTTATTGATGAAATTCATACTATTATGGGTGCAGACACTAGTAATGGTGCTATGGATTTAGGTGATGTTTTAAAACCAGCAATGGCAAGAGGTGAAATTCAATTAATTGGTGCAACTACCTTTGATGAATATGACAAATTTATTGAGAAAGATCCAGCCTTAGAGCGACGCTTTCAACAAATTGTAGTGAATGAACCTTCTAGAGACGATGCAGTTAAAGTTCTATTTGGAATAAGAGACAATTATGAGAAGTTTCATCGTTTAGTATATACAGATGAAGCAGTTGAAGCTTGTGTTGATCTATCACTTAGATATATAGGTGATAGGCAATTACCAGATAAAGCAATTGATTTATTGGATCAAGCTGGATCTATAGCTGCTACTAAAGGCCAAGAAATCATAGATATAAAAGATATAGCTTTAGTTCTTCAGGACATGAAAGGTATCCCAGTGACTAATATTTTAAAGAATGATAATAGTCGACTTAAAAATTTGGATAAAAAACTTGCGAAAGTCGTTAAAGGCCAAGCCGAAGCAATAAAAACTGTAACTGATGCTGTAACGATTGCTAAAGCTGGGTTACAGGATCCCACTAAACCAATTAGTTCATTTTTATTTTTAGGCACAACTGGTGTTGGTAAAACAGCCTTAACCTTAGTTATGACAGAAGTTATGTTTGATTCTACTGATAATTTGATAAGAATAGATATGTCAGAATTCTCTGAGAGAGAGTCTTTAGATAGATTTCAAGATCTATTAACAATGCAGGTTAAACGAAAACCATATTGTATAATTTTGCTTGATGAAATTGAAAAAGCCTGTACAGCTGTTCATGACAGATTGTTGCAAGTATTAGATGCTGGTATCTTACGTGATAAAAGAGGTCGTTCTACTAGTTTTAAGAATACAATTATCATTATGACTACTAACTTAGGTGCAGAACTAATAGTAGATAACCAAATTTACGAAGCAAACACTGCCGAAAAATTTCTGAATTTAACACCTAACGAAATTGCTAGAAAGCAAGACGCTTTTAAAAAAGAAGTTAATATGGAACTAACCAATATTTTTAGGCCAGAATTTGTTAACAGAATTGAACATAAAGTTATCTTCAATATGCTAACTAGAGATATTATTAAGCAAATTGCATATAATAATTTAGCAACTTTATCGCAAAGAATGGCAGTACATGGATTTAAGTTGGTTTATGAAGATGACCTAATTGATTACTTGGCGGATATAGGTACTGATGTTCTAAATGGTGCTAGACCTTTAGCTCGATGTATTGAAGAAGAAGTTTCAGCACCTGTTGCTATGTATATTATGAAATTGTCTGACGACCCTGCCAATAATATCCATACCTTAAAAGCTACTGTTGTGGGTGAGAAATTGGGTGGTCAGTTACAGTCTCACTTAAAAGGATCTAGAAAAGTAAAATTTACAGGAATTATTGATGATTAGAGGTGAAAATAGTGGTTAATAGTATAAAAACTAAAAAAATTCTAACAGCAGAAGAGAAAGTTGCTGCACTTAAAGCTAAATTGGCTGTCGAAGAAAAGAAATTACAAAAAATTCGGAGACAAGAAAAAGAGAATTTTATCAAAAAAGTAGGTCAGAAGATAGTTGATGAATTTAATATAACTGATGAAGAGGAACTAGAGACGTTCATTGAACTTGCCCAATCTTTAAATGTAGAAAAAACTATCATACCTTTTGATAAAGATAACGAAGCAGAATCTGCAAATTATGGCGAAAGTTAATTTTATTTGAAATCTCCTTGATAATTCAAACAGTGTTAAAGCACTAATTGAATTTTCTAAGGAGGTTTTTTACTATGCTAAGTATGGTAAGTGCAGCTGCTAGTAATGCAAAATTTCTAGCATTGAAGGGAATTGCAGGTGCTAATTTGTATATGCTAGATGCTAATGTAGGTCAAAATACCGCAAACACAATCAAAAGTGTTGCTAACAACTTACAAATTGCAGCACTAGTAGGTTTCGGTGCCTCAATTATGTGGGGAGCAGGTCTATTTGGTCTCGGTGGTGAAGAAGGAGCTAGATCCGCTAAAAAAAGATGGACACGTGCAGCCGTTGGTATTGTTGTCTGTATAGCCGCTTGGTTCTTATTATCATGGCTTAAAGGTTATGCTACAACAAACTTCCCTGATCAATAGAAATACAAAAATATCTCACTATAATGTGGGATATTTTTTTGTCTTTCTATTTTTAATATTATTGGCGAAAGTTGTGTAAAAAACGATTAAGTTTAATCTTCTAGGTGTAGAAATTAATTAAAGGAGTGCAGTAATATGAAAATTTTTGATCGCTTCAAAAAGAATAAAACAGAAAGACTAGAAGATAATTTTCAAGTTAGATATATTTTTTCATCTGATTTTGATTTAGAAAATAATAAGGAAATAGAAAAATTATATGGCAAAGTAGTAGATGCGCAAGATCAAAGAGGAGAGCTAACTTTAGCGGATACTGCTCCATTTGCAACATTTGCTATGATTGAAGAACTTTTCAGTGAACTTCGTACATATATTACTGAAACAGGAACATCTATTCAATTTGAAGATTTTGCAATATGGGCATATGACAAAAATAAGAAATATAAGTTAGGTAAATCAGGTGATGATGGTAATCCATTTGAATTCCTAACTTTATCAGATTTTGAATTGGATTATGAATATCAAAATCTATCTAAAGTTATTTTTGAATCAATCTTCAACGATCCTGAAAATGAAGATTTTGATTATGACGAAAAACTTAAGATTTGTAATGAAATTAAAGAGACATATATGCTGTCTACCAAGAAAACAGAGCGGGAGATTGCTAGGCTTCCTAGCATGGATGAGGCTGAGAAAGGAACTGTTATCTTAAATGTTCCAATGTTCAGTATGCAACAATCTGTTAAAGAGCAAGTTCCACAATATGATCCACTAACACATACATTTTCGCAAACTCAAACTCCACAAGTTGAAAAGGCAGTAGAAACAGTATCAAAAAAAGATAATTTAGAACAACTAGACAAAAATGTAACGAAAAAAGAAACTACTAATGTAAACAAAAAGGAAAATATCACTCCACCTAGAAATATAAATAATACTAGAAAAAGTAACAATAAACTAGGAAAAAGAACACAGCATCAACAGGTTCAACAAAGAGCAGATTCTGAAGAACTTTATGCTAGGAAACAAGGCAGTATCGCTATCCCACAATTTGAGATTCAAAATGTTGATACTGTAGAAGTTGGTCAGAAAGGCTATGTTGAGTACAAAGAGAATGAATTTAAGAAAAATTTGAATCAGAGACTCAAAACTATTGGTAGCAGAATTAATAATGAGAACGCTAAAACTATTTTGGAGAGAAGAAATTCCTATCAAAATTTAACAAAAAAAGCTGCTAATAAATATATATCGGAACATAAATCAATTCTTGATACTTTGGAACAAAAAGTTCGAGAAGAAATGTTGGCCAAGAGTAATTCTGAAATTGAAACTATGAAAGCTAGACTTCTTGAGAAACAAGAGACAGATTTAGCTATTGCTGAACAAAATTATAATCAAAAAGTTGCAGCAATTAAAGCAGATTATCAAGACAAAATTAAAGCACAAAGTGCAGAGATAAGATCAACCTATGAAGATAAGGCATATCAAAAATACAATATAGAATACAAGCAAAAGAAAAATGAATTAAATAGAGCTTCACAAAAAATTTGGCAAGAAAATTCCAAAAAATTTGATATTAAATTAAGAGAAGACATTGCTCAATTGAAGATGGATTCAGCAGATACTCTAAGCAAACTTTTTAAATCTTATCAAGATGAGTTAGAGGAATATCACAATCGAATTTTAACAGAAAATCTGAACGCAAAGAAAATCATGATTGCTGAACAACAAGCAGATAATGAGAGTAAAAAAGTTGCGGCTCCTTATGATGAAATTCAACAAAAAAATAAAGCTCTAGCTACTTTAAATGCTGATTATCAAGCTGTTTTGGCCGAAAGAGATTCTTTGTTAAAGAGCAATCAAGATTTAAAGACTGATAATGAAACTCTCAGACGCAGAAATGATCAACTCGCAGATGCCCAAAGCAAGCAAGTAGATCTAGTATCTAAAAAAGTAGATAGCATGGATACAAAACAACCTGACTATTTCCAACAATGGATGCAGATACAGATGGCTCAACAAGTACAAGCTCAATCTTCTAAAAAAGATGAAAAGAAAGAAGTTGTTGAAAATAAAGACGAAAATATTAATTTAAAGAATAGTGTGAAATCGGCTCGTAGATTAGCTGCAAGTGCTTTTGTTTTATTAATTTTACTTGGAAGTGGTGCAGGTTATTTTACCTACCATACTGTTCAAACGAATAATGCTAAGTTAGCCTCTCTTGACAGTCAATTAAGTGCAGCAAAAAAAGTATCTAATAAGAAGAGTAATGTTTTAACTCAAGATCAGGTTAATAAAAAGGCAATTCAAGCTTTGCACGATAATAATTTAACAGAATTAAATAAATATTCGTCCGAAACATTCTATAGCTTGGATAAAGCAATTATTGAAGGAAAGAAAGATGAAGTTGTAAAAGCTATTAAATCAATGGATGAAAATAATTTAAACCTTCAGGATAGATATCGTGCATCTTTAACAGAGAGTCTTCTAAGACAAGCTGATCAAACAAGCTTAGCAGATAAAGTACAAGAGCAGAATAGATAGTTAAAAAGTTAAACCTAGTACAAATTTGTACTACGTTTAACTTTTTACATAATTAATTAGAAGGAGTTGATTAGATGAGATTTGGAAAAAATTATGATAAAGAGCGAGCAAATAAAGTAGATAATCGGACTCATATCATTGGTAATCCTGTTACTTTATTCTTACTTTGGTTAATCTGGTCGTACTTTGTCTCTTGGATTTCGGCCTACTTCACAATAGGTTTCTCCACATTATTAGCGTGGCTGAATTCACCAAATAGTCAACAAGCACTACATGACGGACAATTGATAAATTTTGATCCAGTAATGGGAGTTTGGAAAAATACGACTAACTTTGGAAACTATCAACTAGCTATAACTACCAATAAACTATTATTTTTTGGACTAACGATAATATTCTCACTAGTGATGATACCTATTTTTGGAAAACTTTACTATAAACATCGTAGCACCAACTTTAATCAGTATGGTAATGATAGATTTGCCACAGTTGCTGAAGTTTTACGACAATATCCTCAAATTCCTGATAAAGGTTATGAATTCTCAGGAACAGGTGGAATTCCAGTCATGCACATAAAACCAACTAATCCTACTTTTATCAGAATACATCCAATTTTATTTCTCAAATATTGGTTACTACCAATAATCCCATGGACTATTGCTAAAATTCCTCTATTTTCAATCAACCAAAAAGATTGGCTACAAACATTTGAACCAGCGAAGGGATTTTACAGTATTGATTCGACTAAAACTTCATCTATGATTGTTGGTATTTCTCGTTCTGGTAAAGGTGAAACATTAGTTATGCCACTAATAGACATCTTAAGTCGTGCTAAGAATAAAGTTTCAATGGTAGTTAATGATTTAAAGGGTGAACTTAACCGTATGTCTTACTACACGTTAAAAGAACGGGGATATGATGTAAAGGTTATAAATCTTGATGAGTTAAACTTCTCTGATTCGTATAATCCATTAGAGATAATTATTAAATACGCTAAAGAGGGGTACTACGACAAGGCACAAAAGGCTGCTAATGTGTTTTCAAGTTCGATTTATACAGATCCTAATGCCAAGGACAAATTTTGGCAAAATAGTTCGATTAACCTTTTAAATGCTTTGATTTTAGCGGTCTTAGATTACGCCGATAGAAATAATAGATGGGATCAAGTAACAATGGATAATGTGCTGCATATGATGACCGATTTAGGTGGAAAGGAAGTTATGGTTGATCAAGATAATAATATCGTTTCTAATCCTCAGCGTGGGCAGCAAGTATCCATGAAAAGTAAATTGACAGTTTATTTCTCAAAATTACGAGATTTAAATGACGTTGAGTATAGTGAGTTTAGGCAAATGGCACTGGATTCCTTTGCTCAATCTAAATTTGCTGGTGAAGAAACCTCTGGTAACATTTACTCCTCTGCTATGGAAGGAATCAAATTGTATCAGCAATCAGATATTGCAAAAATGACATCGTTAAATTCATTAAATTTAGAGAGCATAGGCTTTCCTAGAGTTTTTAAAGCCAAATTCTCTGATAAATTTAAATTTTCAACAGCGATTATCAGTTTTAGTAATGATAAATCCGTTATAGAAGAGAAGACCGTTATCGTTGACGAATTAGGCAATATTAGTTGTCCGATAAAAAGCAAATTACCTGATAGTTTTGAGATTAAAATAAGTTTTGCTTTTCGTAAAAATAAAGAAGAACTAAAAGATAAATATGTAGTGATGAAGGCCAAGAAAATCTATAGGAAGAAAGCAATTGGTAAAGGAT
Organism: Ligilactobacillus salivarius DSM 20555 = ATCC 11741; assembly: GCF_001435955.1. Lineage (GTDB taxonomy): Bacteria > Bacillota > Bacilli > Lactobacillales > Lactobacillaceae > Ligilactobacillus > Ligilactobacillus salivarius. Next base: position 21,741 of record NZ_AYYT01000012.1, read on the forward strand.
CATATGTCTTAGATCCTTATACTAAGAAACCTATCTTAAAAACTGTAAGATTAAAAGTCACTAAACTAGCCTTGGGTAAAGAAGGCAAGGAAAAGTCTAAAGTATTAGGAAGCAGCCTAGCGTATTCAGAGAAACCTGTAGCATTGTTTTTTGTCACACCTCCAAATAATCCTGCGTATAATCAATTAGCCACATTTGCAATTGATCAAGTCTTCAACGTAAATTACGAACTAGCTTCAGCTAATGAAGGGGAAACAGTTATTCCTATTCACTATATTCTAGATGAATTTGGTAATTTAAATACTATTCCTAATTTAGATACAAAAGTAACAATGGGTTTAGGCTCCAGGATTCATTTCCATTTTGTTGTTCAGAACCTAGAGCAGTTAGAACTTCATTATAGCAAACAACAAGCGGCTACTATTCAAAGTAACTGTGCTAATCTACTTTATATCTTAACTAATTCGGAAACAACAGCTAAATTCATTTCAGGTCAAATTGGTAAAAGAACTGTTGAGGTCAACACTAAAAATGGCAAAGCCTTGAATCCACATGCGGTTAATTATTCTGGTAGTTTAGTTGGTCAAGATTTGTTATCTCCTACTGAACTAACACGTCTCATGGGTGGTGAGATGGTTGTATTGAGATCTGTTTACAGACAAGACACCAAAGGTAGATCAGTATCTGCATATCCTATTTTTGATCACGCTGCAACTAAGATGCCTTATCGTTATACATTCTTGAATCAAGAATTCAATAGTTCAACTAAGCTCTCTGATGTAGCTATCAAATCAAGACATAGGAGTCTAGATTTAAAAGCACAAAGGATAAACTATGATACTGCTTATACAGAAATTATCAAAATGATAGGTAAAAATCTAAGATCTAAATCAGCAACTGGTCAGACAGCTATTCAAGAAATTTTAAATAATCAGATATTTAGTGATACTGAATTAGAAAATCGAGTTCTAATATCAAAAATCACAAACTATCTGTATTCATTAGCTAGTAGAATCGCACCTCAAAAAATAGAATCTTTTAAAGATGCTGATTTTTGGAGAAAAAATAATAACTGGAATGCTATTCAGGGTATTTTAAAAGATACTATTGCTTTTGAAAACTTTAAAAATTTTGTAATTAATACTAAAAAGGAGGTTAGATAAAATGTTGTTATCAAATTTGTTTCTTCTAGCAGTTGATGTACCAACCCTAGATCATTCTTTATCAGATGTTGCTGGGAAAGATAATTTTGCCCCTGGAGATTATACAGATGTCGTCCATTTTTATCATCAGTGGGCTACTCATTTACACGGCAACTTAGGCATATGGCATTCAGTTTATGGGACTTTTGCTAACCCTATGATTAAGCTATTCTATGCAATAGTTTCTGGCTTGGATAAAGTCTTTAATTCAGTTTTTTCTATCCTAGGATGGGATGGAACTTTGAGTGCTAAAGGTTCTCCTTTACACGCATTATATATGGTTATTTCAACAATTGGATGGGCATTGTTAGGTGCTTCAATTATTATTCTAGCCTTACAATCGTTAACTCATACGGTGAGATGGGGGAAGGTTCTACCTAATATCTTTATGGTTTCTCTAACTCTAACTGTATTGCCGTTACTTATGAGAACAGTTAATGGTCAATCTAGAACAGTTGGTAATATTGTTGTGACAGCTAAAAATGATATTAATAAAGCAGCTGGTAACGATAATGGAGCAAGTGCTGCAGATTTAGCAATTCAACCAATTAAAAATAATGTGATTGATATGGCCAGAATTGCGAATAAAGGTTGGAAGTACGATCCTAACAATATTAATCCATCTTCTACAAATTCGATTAGAACGAAGACAGATGTAAATAATTTAGATCTAGGTGCTAGTATGGATCCTAAATCTTTGAAACAATTCAAAGGTTTTGATAAGAAGATTGCTGGCAAAGGCGATAATAAGGTATCTGAACCATTTAAATATCATTTAATTACTAACAAAGGTGCAGATGCCAGTCAAGAAACATCTTATTCTCTTGTAAAAAATGAAAATGGGACAGGTATGGGAAATCTGAATGACTATTCATATACACGATATGATGTTGAATGGTTACCTTTAACTGCACAGTCTATAATTTTAGGTATCATTTATGTCGTAGCAGCTTTTAGAGTTGTTAAAGATATCTTTGAGTTAACATTGATGAATTTAATAGCACCACTGTTAGCATATAAATCGACTCGGTCGACAAAAACACTAAGAGACTTAATTAGCAGCATTATTGGACTATATTTATCTATAGACATAATGTTTCTAGTAATTAAAGTCTTCATGATCTTTTTAGGTAGTTTTCCTGATAAGTTAAGTAGTCTTGGTCTTAACTTCTTCCAAAAAGGCATGGTTATAGCTATCATCTATGCAGCTGCAGGTTACGCTATGTTTGCTGGTGTTTCTTATTTTGAGAGAGTTACTGGTGTTTCACAAGGATTCTCTGCCTCTACAGGACAAATCATGGCTGCTGGAGCAGCAGGTGTTGCAGCAGGTACTGCTGGTGTTAAATTAGCTAAAGCAGCAGGATCAATGTTAAATAATGGGGTTACTAGATTAGGAAATTCTAGCGTTTTTTCTGGAATTAGTAATAGTAACAAAGATTCTAAGGCACATGCACCAAGTAGTAGCAATTTAAGTAATGATAATAAGAATGAGAGTAATCCAGTAAATAGTTCAGACGTTGATTTAAACAGTGATCATCACAACAATTCTGACAATAAAAATGATTTAAATCATCAAGATGGCTCTAAAGATACCACTCAAAATTCTGAAAATAACAGTGATAATCATAATAATTCTGATAGTCAAAACGTAGAGGAAAATAGTGGCAATTCTAATCTTGATGAAAATAATGCTGCAACGTCTGAACAAGATAGTTCTACTCATTTAGGAGATGAAAATACAGATGCTACTAATGATGAAGATCAAGATATTGCTAATGGATATAATGATCCAATAATACAAAATCCTGATGATGGTTATACTGATATCTATAATGGATACACTGACTATCCTTATGATAATCAAGGAGGATATGATCCAAACCAGATTAGTGATACAGTTGATAGTTATGAAAATCCAATGAATCAAGATTTAAGTAATGGTCATACAGATTTTCCTGATAATCAAGTAGAAAGTAGCTCAAATCAAATAGATGGAACACAAGTAGATAATGCTAATTCAGGTGCTGATAATTATCCACCTGCAATTCCAGATAGTCCTCAACCTAATTTTGATTTCAGTAAAGATGTTAAGAATCCAGTTGATCCAAGTAGTAATACAAGTAATATTGTTAATAATTCAGTTGATAAAACTAATCAAAGCTTTACAGATAAGATGGGGGATATCAGTAAGAATTATCTAAGAAATCGCAATTTCAATCTAAGTCCTAAAGGTAATGTTCATGGTGTAGATTCCGAGAAATTTGAAGATGAATAAGTTAATAAAAGTTCAAGTTCATGTAACTTGGACTTTTTTTATTGGCGAAAATTGTTTTTTATTACAAATCTAGCATAATTCTTACATACAAATAGCTAGAAGGGATTGATAAACTTGAAAGAATTTGTAATCGTTCCAGACATTAAAGCTGAAATTAAGTTCTTTTGGAACATATTTCTAAAAGATGTAGCAGTTTTAGGATTAGTAATTTTTGCGACGATGCTTCTGTCACAACTCTTTCCAGAAGAGCAAAGTAAGCAACAATATATTTTTATGGCATTAGGTTTTGTTTTAGCAATCTATCTAGACTTACGTCCTAGAACTAATCCTGGAAAACGAAATTACGAAGTCATTTGGATGCTATTACTTAATCGACAACCAAAATTATTTAAATCATATGGATACTATGAATTTGATAGGAAGTGATTATTGTGGCAATTAAGGTAAAGAAAGATATATCAAGCTCACCTCAACCTAAAAGAAGGTTGTTTTTTAGGAAAAAAGAAAAAGATTTATCAAAAAGGGAGCAAGTATTTACTTCTGCACCCATTATAGATCTGATTGGGTATAAAGGTTTTACTCAAAATAGTGATCATTTTTTAATACTAAAAGATAGTGACGACGGATATGCAGAATTTCTAACAATTCGTGGACAAGGACTGGGAACCTTGTCTTTTAATCAACAGAAAGCAGTAATAGAAGGATACCATCAATTTCTATCAATGTATTTAGAGGATTTTCAAATCATGATTAGTCCATTTCCAACAAATACCTCTGTACAGCGTGTAAATGTTTTGCACAGATATAACAAGGTCACTTCACTGATTGCAAATGAATCCAAGCCACGAAGAAAACACCAACTTTTAATGCAACAACGTTATATCAAGGATCAATTATCTACCTTAAAAAGAGTGGAGAAAGAATTATTCAATCAAGATTTCATTTTAATTTTATTTGCTAAAAATCAAAGAGAATTAAGAATCAATCGAGATAATGCGATTAATTGGGGGGGAAATTCTGTAATTTTAGAAAAAATGGATTTAGAAAAGAAAAAATTAGTTCTATACAGAATGAATAATCTAAACACTAGAATTTAAAGATTAGGAGGCCGTTACATGAAGAAAAAAGAGTTATTAGAGTTTGAATCTGCTGGTTATCAACTTGAAATGATATCTAAAACGCAACCACAAGGTAATGTTAAACAGCATAGCCAGTATTTGCAATTTGGAGATGGCTATGTTGCTTGTTTACGTGTATATCATTATCCACCACATGGACTACCGATGTTTTGGGGAATCACATTAACAAATACGGATTCAACTATGACTATGCTGTCAATTGGTACTGAAGATAAGGATAAAATTAAAGACCAATTATCACGATCAGCAGGTGAAAAACACTCTCAAATTTCTGGTAAAGCTAAAGCTGCTGATAATGTTGAGTCGGCTAACACGTATAACGATCAAATGAATTTACTTAAAGATATTATTCAACGTAATGAGATTATTAAGAAAGTTTATTTTAGAATTTTCATTTATGCTCAAACAAAGGAAGAATTGGAAAAAAAGATTAAGCTTTTTGTGAGAAAAAATGGCCAATTTCGTATGGCTAGATATGCTGATGAGCAATTGTTGGATTTTGAAACAAATCTTGTGCCAACAAGCAATCAAGAAAACATGATTAATAGACCAAGTTCAACACCTATGTCTGCTTACTCTTTGAGTGGATCGTATCCTTTTAATCACGTCAAACTAGAGGATCCTCGTGGTTCGTATTATGGTTATACCTCTACACAAGGAGAAATGATCTGGGATCCGTTTCATCGTGATGAAAAACGAACGAGATCGTTCTTTTTTGTTACTGGAAATGCTGGTATGGGTAAATCTACTTTACTTAAAAAGATTAATGACGATGTTTTTGCTAGAGGCGCAATTATACGTAATTTTGACATCTCCAATGAATACAAAGAACAAACTAGATCTCAAGGTGGAGTCGTTATTAGACTTGATAAACCTGACTATCTAATAAACCCTTTTGAAGTTTTTGCAACAGTTATTGATGATCAAGGTCAAGTTGATGAGATATCAAGCTTTGGCCAACATAAAGAGAAACTCAAGAACTTCTTTAAATTTTTGAATCCAGATGTAAATTCTGATGATTTAACCATGTTTGATACTTGGCTAACTGACTTTTATATTACTCAGAATTTATGGATTAAAAACCCACAATCATATTCTGAACCACTTAAGATTACAGGATTACCACATGATATGTATCCAACTTTACGTGAGTTTGTAGTCTACGCAAATGAACGAAAACGTCAAGCCGAAAGAGATCCTAGAATTAAGCTAACAGACGTAGATACTACTTCCATGAATCGTATAACTTCAACGTTTATGAATGCAGAAGCTGCACAAGGGGATATGCTTGATGGGATTACTCGTTTTCCTGACCTTTCAGGCGAACAAGTAGTAACATTTGATATTCAAGGTTTACACGCTCAAGGTGAAGCAATATTTAATGCACAGTTATATTCTGTACTAACTCTGTTATCTGCCGACATCATCAAGAATGGACAAAAATTAAGAAAACAACTAGCTAATGGTATTTTAGATGAAAACTTAATCAGTTGGTATTATCTAAACATTGATGAAGTTGAGAATATTATTAATCCTAAGTTCTCCTTTGGCGTTGAGTTCCTAGCATCAATGATGGAACAGATGCGTAAGAACTTTTGTGCAATTACTATGGCAGCTCCAACAATTAAGGATTTAATCATGGCTGGATCTACACATGATCCATATATTCTAGCCGTTCAAAAGATATTCTCGCTCTTCCAAATACGTTTCTTTTTTCAAATCTCAGATGACGATATTCCTAGATTGGCTACAGCCTTAGGTGGATCTACAACGGCTGATGAGTTACAGTCTCTAACCAAACTACAAAGAGGTCACTGCTTGATGAATATTAACGGTGACAGGAATATTCAATTTAAAGTGGACTTAACTGCTGATGAAGAACGTCGTTATGGTGGAGGTATGTAGAATGGCCTTAAAAAAGAAAGTTAGTAAAAGAATATACAACTACAGAGGCATTAAAAACGTACGTAATCAAGTTAATCAGAGAAAAAAAGATCTAATTAAAGGTAGAGATATACCTAATTATGATATAGCTAAATTAAAGTTCATGTTAGTTTCTCTAGTCATCATGGGTATACTGCTGATTATTCTAAAAATATTGTGAGGTGAATTAGATGAAAAATTGGATCAAAACTCACAGTAAGTTACTTGTATTATGTAGCATAGGTGGCCTAGGTGGTTTCTTAATAATCTTAGTTGCTATCTTCACGGTATTATTCTTTAGTAATAATCGTTGTAGCGATAATGCTGGTACATCAGATACAGACATTTCATCAGGTTTTACAGGATCTTGGACAACACAAGGGACTGAAGCGTATAAAAATGCTAAAGCAACTTTTGATTTCTGGGTAAGCAAGGGCATGTCCGGTGCGCAAGCTGCTGGTATTGTTGGTAATATTGGTGGTGCAGAGGATACAGGATTTGTTCTAAATCAAAAAGAAATTGGAGGCGGTTCTGGTGGTGGATTGTATCAATTCACACCATACACAAAATACTTAAATGATCCTAAGTCTGATAAATCTTGGTCTGTAGTTAACCAAGGTGAAGTAGTTATGTCTCTAGAGCCACAAACTGTAAGTAGTTTCTTTTCAAAAACTAAAAATAGTTCCCCTGGTGACGCAGCAACTGATTGGATGAATATGTATGAAAGACCTTCAGAAAGAGCAAAGGCGACAACTAATAGTATGAGACGATCTGCTGCAGAAAAAGCATATGAACTTTTTGGTGGAGCTAATATCTCCGCTAAGGATTCCTTACTTGGTGACGTTACAGAAACTTCAGATGTAGGTGTTACTTCAGATTTGCAAAATGATTCTAAAACTTGTTCTGTCTCTTCTGATTCCGCTAGTGATGGAACTGGTGAGGTTCCTAAAGGTGTTAGGGATAAAATATATGCTGCCAATGAGATTCCTGATAGTTTAAAACCATATCTTTTACCAATTAATGTATCAGATGCACGTGGTGTTTCAGGAAAAGGATGGTCACATCCTGGAGGTCAATGTGTTGACTATGTTGTATCAGAAGCAACAGTATTATGGAACAATACGCAATCCTGGTCTTTAGGTAATGGGGTTGATCAAGTTAATTCTGCAATAAAATTTGGCTATGCAGTCAAAGATGATAAGCCACATAAAGGAGATTTAGTTTCATGCGACGGTACAGATCCAAGTATTGGTCATACCTGGATGGTGGGTCATGTATTTGCAGACGGTTCGGTTTTACTTCAAGAACAAAATTATCCTGGAAAATCAGGAGATGATATGGGAGCGCCTCTAACTTGGGATGTAGCTGTATTACCACCTTATAAAGATGGTGCTTGGGCTAACTTACCAAATTATGGAGCAACCTTAAATCACCCAGTATTTGCCAAACCAGCACACGGTATGAAGAAATAGGAGGTTATGCTATGAATAAGTATGCAGGTTTATTTCTATGGAGTCTAGTTGCAGTATTAGCACTAATCGTAATTGCATTTAAACCAGATAATTCAGAAGTAATGGATTTAAAAAATCAAATTGTAAAATTAAATAGTGAGATTGAATATAAGAAAGATCAAACCGAGTTAGAATCACCATTAAAGAATAACTTTAACCTAGAGAAATCTAAGCAAGAAACAACTAATAAATTAACCTATGCTTTTACTCAGCTATTAGGTGGAATTCATGATAATTCAAGTTATGAGAAACAAAAGAAAGAATTACAAAATATTTTAGGTACAGATTTAGAAAACGTAGTATATATGCACGGATACAACACTGAATCTAAAAAATGGGTAGTTAATAAGAATGATAGTACAATTGTAGGATTTGATGATATTACTAACAAGTCTGATAGTGTTCTATATGTAACGACCACCTATGAACAAGGTACTACAAATCAAAAGATAAAATACATGTATAAAATACATTATGACTTGGAAAACTATAAAGTTTTATCATACAAAGAACTTAGTCTTAATTAGGAGGTTTTAGCATGAATAGTCGATTAAGTATCATTAGTTCACTTATTTGTATTATCATATTATCGTGCTTGTTAGTAATCTTCAAGGTCGATCAATCTAAGATTAATAGGCAGGCAAATGAGCTAACTTTAGAATTAAATAAAAAGAAAAAAGAACTCCAACAAGTAAAAGAGACTCAGCAAAGAAAGTTTTTAAAACAAGCTAGAAAAAGCAATAATGTTAATGAAAGAACTAGTGCTGAGCAAATTTTAGCCAGTCAAGAATTATCTACTCAAGCAAATAAATTTTTTGAAATTGTAACTACGTTTGATTCACAAAAAGATTGGTTGAATCGAGAGAAGAAAGTACAAAGCCTTGTCACACCTAATGTATTGTTAAACAAATCTATCTTTAACAATGGATTAGATAATACTGGAAGAAGTATTATTGAAACTACTAAGAGTCATGCTAGTTTTAAAACAGTAACTACACAGTCCGCAATGGTTAAGGATAATCAAATAGAAGGAATTGTTCATGTTGTTTATGAAGCATGGCAGGATAACCATACTTCAGGTATACGTACTGAAGTTTACCAAGTTAAATATTCTTTATTAGAACATAAATTTACAGATATACAAGATTTAGGTATGGAAAATCAAGAAGCCGATATTTCATATCAAAAATAATTAGCAAGCACCTCAAAATCTAAATTCTAGACTTTGGGGTGTTTATTTTGGCGAAAGTTCTACTTTAAATCAAATTCTTTTATTCTTAAGAAAATTGGAGGTGAGATTATGGCATTAGAGATGGAGCTTTCACCAGTGACTGAAGAAGCGTTTAAAAAATACTTTCGAGAGTTGTTATTAGAACAAGTTAACGAAATACGACAAGATGAAATTAAAAGTCGTCCTTATTTGAATAAGAAAGATATGGCTGCCTGGTTAGGTGTCTCTAAAAACACCTTAGACAAATTTATCAAAGCTGGGTTAAAGGTATCAGACATAAATGGTTCCCAACTAATAGGAAAACAGACCGCTTTAGAGTTTCTAAAAGATCACGAAACTTATATGCTTTAGGCTTTATAGAATTGAAAATTTTTATTATTATAAGAAGGAAAGGTTCCTTCTAGTAGGAGGGATTACATGAGTGATATTAAAGCATACACAAATAAAAAAGGCGATAAATTATATAAATTCAGAATTTATGTAGGATTTGTCGATGGTAAAAGTAAATATGTTAATCGAGCAGGATTTAAAACCAAAACTGAAGTTAAAAAAGCTTACCAAGAAGTGAAATTTGCTGCATATCAAGGTGAGTATAGACAAGAAAGTAATCTAGATGTAAGTCTAAGAACATTTGGAGATTTATATGATTTTTGGTTTGAACAGTATAAAAATACTGTTCGAGGATCAAGTTATTATGTTATTAAGAAAGGATTAGACAAGAATGTTTATCCATATTTAAAAAATAAACAACTAAAAAATATTACTTTAATAGATTGTCAAAATTTGTTTAATAAATTATTGAAAACTAATCCTGGAAATTATGTCATATTATCAATATATACGAAAAAAATTCTACAGTATGCTGTTACTTTAAAATTGATACCTGAGAATCCAATGAATAACGTTATTAAGCCTCGTGAAAAAAAGACATATGGTAGTAACAATTATTATAGCAAAGAAGAGTTAAAAACTTTTCTAGCTTACAGTAAAAAAGAAAAGTTTCATGTATATGTTCTTTTCAGATTACTAGCCTATTCAGGTATGAGAATTGGTGAATTATTAGCATTGAAGGTAGCTGACATAGATTTTAATACTTCACAAATATCTATAACTAAAACTATATCTAGTGATGCTGATAGTAGATTTGAACTACACAAACCTAAAACTACCACAGGAAATAGAATCATAAGTGTAGATCCTGATACAATCAATTTGGTATCAACTTTAATTAAAGATAAAAAAAAGGATGATTTTATTTTTAGGTTCTATGGTTGCTCCAAGCCTTATTCTCCTAGAACAGTTGCATTATGGAAAAATAAAATTATAAAAAAAGCTAACCTTAGAAAAATATCATTGCATGGGTTTAGACATACTTATACGAGTTTATTATTTGAATCTGGTGTAAACATCAAGAAAATTCAAAAACAACTAGGGCATTCTAAAGTTGAGATGACCTTAAATGTTTATACACATCTGAGTAGAAATAATAATGATATTGGATCTAAATTCGATAATTATCTCAATAATTAAAATAAAAATAATATTATAATATTGTGACTCAGAACTTTTATAAGAACTTGAAAAAAATATAAGGATCTAAAATATTCTAAATCCCCATGAAACTTATTATTTTGCATATATAAACAGTTAAAATGAAAAAGTTATTTTAACTTTCTGAAAAAATATGATTTTTGATAAACATCAAAATTAATCAATAAAGCTATAATGAGATTATATTACACTGTTTGGTTTTCTCTCTATCCATCTTTATGAAAAACGTACATTTTTTAGAAAGATGAATTAAAAATTAATCATGACAAAAAGCCCCCTAATCTTTATAGTAAATTGGAGACTTTAAAGTGTATCTATTATTAAACAGTGTTAGAAGATCTTTGATCTAAGAATTTTTTATACTTTTCAACATACCATGGGTAATATGGACGATTATTTTCTTGATAAAATTTTTTATTCTCTAGCATAATGTATCCCAACAACTCATTTTTACCTTTTGTAGTGTTAGGTATAGGCAAAGTATCTTTACCATTTTTATGGGGAACTAATTTAACTTTTGTTGGACGTTCTAATTTATAATCTATTTTATGTCCTAATTTCTCATAGCTAGCAACTCTTGCATTAAAACTAATAACATCCCCAACAATTAGTTTTCCCAACTCAGCAAAGCCTTTTGTGTAGTTGAACCACAGATGGTCTGTAACTAGATTGTTATTTATCTTAACATTTTTGAACATAATTGTTGGAGCTAATTTATCTCTATCTAATCCACGTCTATATGTAACTTTGTATCCACACCTTGCATATTCAGCTGTAAAATTGTACCGTTTTTGACTTCCTAATTGAAGTAATTTTTCCCGAACATTCGAATCATGTATAGTCATTTTTCCCCACGCTTTCATCAATATATAAAAATAGAAGATACCACTAACCACAGTAGTATCTTCTATATATTAATTACGTAATTTATTTATTCTTTCAGCATGAGTTTCATTACCAGAATTAAAAACATATGACCCGGCAACTGCAACTGTTGCGCCAGTTTCTCGACATAACTTAACAGTTTCTTCGTTAATTCCACCATCAACTTCTATATCAAAATTAAGATTTCGTTCTTCTTTTATTTGATGTAGTTGGCGAATCTTTTCTAATGTTTCTGGTATGAATTTTTGTCCACCAAATCCAGGATCAACTGTCATAACAAGTACTTGATCAACAATTGATAGAACACTTTCAATCGCACTAACTGGTGTTCCTGGATTAATTACTACTTCAGCTTTAGCATTGTTTTTCTTGATTAAATCTAATGCACGATGAAGGTGTGGTGTAGCTTCATAATGAACACCTACAATGTCTGCACCGGCTTTTATGAAGTCTTCTACCCAATTTTCAGGGTTATTCACCATCAAATGAACGTCAAAAACCATTTTGCTTTGTGGTCTTAATGCTTTAACTACATTAGCACCAAAAGATAGATTAGGAACAAAATTTCCATCCATAATATCAATATGGAGATATTCAGCACCGGCATCTTCTACCTTTTGTACATCAGCACCTAGATTTAACATATCAGCGCTAAGAATAGAAGGAGCTATTTTCATATAAATTCACCTCGAATTATCTGGCTTCAAGAACCTCAGGGCCATCTTGACGCCCAACAATAACAGTATTTACGATGTCTAAGAATAATCCGTGTTCGACAACTCCTACTTGATTAATTAGGTAATCTCCAAGTTCTTTAGGATTTTCAATTTTACCTAAGTGAAGATCGATAATATAGTTATCAGAGTCTGTATGAAGTAAGCTGCCATCTTCATTTTTTCTAAATTTTGGATTTAATCCTTTTTCTTCAAAACGTTTAAAGACAGTACCACTACCATAAGGGATAACTTCAACTGGTAATGGGAATTGACCTAGATCATCGACCATTTTACTTTCATCGACAATCCACATATTCTTATTAGATTTAGTTGCAACAATCTTTTCATATAGTAAAGCTGCGCCGCCACCTTTAATTCCTTGGAAATCAGAAGAAATTTCGTCAGCACCATCGATTGTTAAATCAATATGATCAACTTCATCAATATCTTTGATAACAATACCCAAAGACTTAGCTTGTTCAGCTGTTCTAATAGAAGTTGTAACACCAACAATGTCTAGACCTTCTTCGTTTACACGTTTTCCAAGTGCATCAACCATGTATTTAACAGTTGAACCTGTTCCTAGACCGACAATCATGCCATCTTTAATCCATTCAACTGCCTTTGTACCTACTAATTGCTTTAATTCATCTTGGTTCATTAATTATACCCCTTTCAAACATCGCATACCTAAATTATACAACAATTAGTATAGTTCCGGCACCATGAATAGTAAGTATTTTCAAAATTATTCTAATTATTTACTTAATAGTATTAATCCCATGCATCTTAATAGTTCTTATGACAATTGTCATGAAGAGTAATGACTTTCAATTCTACTAACCTTAACTGATTTTGTTTATATTGAAGATGTAATACAGGGAAGGATGATAAATTATGACCACCGCACTTGAAGTAAAAAATATCAATAAAAAATATAAAAATAAAGTTGTTTTAAATGATATTAATTTTTCAATTCAATCTGGAGAAATTGTTGCCTTAATCGGTAAAAATGGTGCTGGGAAATCTACTTTGATCAATATTATTACGAAGTTAATTCAACAAGATAGTGGGCAAAGTAAGATTTTTGAGAAAGAAAAATTTGATAGAAATTTAATTGGAGTAATGATGCAAGAAAATATCTCTTTAGATCGAATAACAGTGAAAGAAATAATTAAATTAACTAGAACATATTATCGTAATCCTGTGTCTTATCAAGCAATATTAGCTTTATCAGAGTTACAAAATTATATAAACCACCCTATGGATAAATTATCTGGAGGTCAAAAAAGAAAGCTACAGTTCGCTCTTACTTTAGCCGGAAATCCAGATCTAATTTTCTTAGACGAACCTACTGTAGGAATGGATGCAGAAAGTCGCACTAAATTTTGGGAGCGTATCGATGAGTTAAAGAAACAAGGGAAAACATTTTTAATTACTAGTCATTATCTAGAAGAATTAGAAAAAGTTGCTAATAGGTTTATTTTTCTGCATAATCAAAGAATTATTTTTGATGGTAGTTTAGCTGAGATGGGAAAACAGTTAAAAAAGGTTCAAGTAACCTTCAATAGTGAGTTGATAAAAGATATTTTTAATAAATTACCAGCTGTACTTAGAGTAAGTGAATTGAACCACCATTATACACTTATTACAAGTGATGTTAATAGCTTAATAACTCAGTTAGTCCCCTATTTATCAGCAATTGATAATTTAGAAATTAGACAACAAAACTTAGATACATTAATGGACTCTTTAATTAGAAACGAGGAATAATCATGACTAATTTTTTATATCAACTTGAAATTGATTTTAAACGCATAATCTTAAGAAATCCGGCATTCTTTATGTTTGATTTAGCAATGCCCTTGACTTTCTATTTACTTTTTACAAAAGCTTTACCGCAATATAGTAATACAATGCAATGGAAGGTAGATTATTTAGTAAGTATGGCGATTTACGGAATTCTACTTGGATCTATTATGACAGTTGCACATACACTAAGTTCCGATATAGACCGTAAATTTACACTATTTATAGATTTAAGTCCTTTTCCTAAATTAATGTATTATATTGAAATGATCATTATTTTTGAAGTATTGAACTTACTTTGTCTTATAGGAATTGGTTTAGCCGGTATTTTAGTTAATAATCTCATACTACCGACAAAGGTCTGGATACTTTTATTAATTCTAATTCCTATTATGAGCTTGCCTCTCGTTTTATTAGGAATTTTGATTTCATCATTTAAAGATAGCAATGTTATCAATGCCTTAGCCAACATCTTAGTTTTTCCTATGGCAATTTGTAGTGGCTTATGGTGGCCACTTAGTGTACTTCCACAATGGCTACAAAAAATTGGTAAAGTAACACCAACATACTACATTTCAAATTTGTCTAATAACATTTTACATGGAAATAGCATCAACTATAATTCGCTTGTAGGTTTAATAATTTGGTTTGTTGTGTTAGTCTTAGCTCTAGGAATTAGTTATATATTTACTTCAAAAAAGGATTGAAAAAACTGATGAAGAAGTTTTTAAAAAAGCACGTATTATTTCCAAGTTACGTAGGACTAGCCCCTTATTTCTGGTTACTATGGTTATTTCCAGCAGTAAGTGTGTTACTTACATTGCCCACTATTATGCGTAATATAACGTTAATTTTACTAATTATTTTTGTCAAAGTTTATAGAGATTGTTTTTTAGCCAGAGATAAAGGAGTAGTTATTAATATTTTTTGTCAATTAATTTTGGCAGCTACACTCTCTTTCTTTGCAAGATATCCATTTTTATATATTTATACGGGCTTCATTATTGGAACTTTTAGTATTAATATGAAAAACGCAAAATTAGTGATTGTTCCTTATTATATTTTATCTACGATAAGTTTATATCTAGCTTATCCATTACCTAGTATGGCAGTGGGAGATGTACCAGCGGCTATTATCAATTATTTATTCATTTTTGGAACAATTCCAGCTTCAAATTCGTTGTCAAAGAGCTATCGTTTAGGAAAACAAAATAATCGTTTAGAATTAATAGCTAGACATAGTGAACGTGACAGAATAGCTCAACAATTACATGATAATTTAGGGCAATCCTTTTCCATGTTAGCTCTAAAAGCTGAATTAGCTGAGAAGTTATTAGAGAAAGATCCAGCATTGGCTAAACAACAATTAAAAGACATTGCAGCGGCTTCTCGTCAAAATTTAGACTTGGTTAGAGAAATTGTAGCGGATATGAAACACTCTACAATACTACAAACTTTGGATATACAACAATCTAATCTGGATAAATCTGGTATAATGCTACATGCAAAAAACGAAGAGATTACAGTAGATTGGAATAAGGATATTCAAAATACAATAAGTCAAATTATTACTGAGTTGGTTACTAACGCTATTCGGTACAGTCATGGGAATCTCTTTAGTGTTACTTTTAGTCAGAAGAAAAATCAATATTTAATAACTGTACATGATAATGGGATTGGTTTTGATAAAAATATATCTTACAAAAAATCATTTGGTTTATCTGGGATAAAAAAGAGAATTGATTATCTAGATGGTAATGTTAGTTTTGATAATGATAATGGTGCTAAAATAGATGTAAGTATTCCTATTGTAAAGGGTGATTAAGAATGGTCAGTATATTTTTGGCTGAAGATCAGCAAATGTTAAATAGTGCTTTGGCGATGTTACTTGATTTAGAAGATGATTTTTCAGTAGTTGGAACTGAAACAGATGGTCAGGCAGCATTGGAAAAAGTTATTACGCTAAAGCCAGATGTTGCTATTCTGGATATTGAAATGCCAGGACTTTCTGGGCTAGAAATTGCCAAGCAACTTCGCCTAATGAAATTGGATATAAAAATCATAATTTTAACTACATTTGCACGTAGCAAATATTTCAAAGACGCCCTTGCTGCAAGGGTTAATGGATATTTATTAAAAGATAGCCCAAGTGATTCTTTGGTTAATGCAATAAAGACAATAATGAATGGTGATACAGTATTTGATCCTAAACTTGTTACTAGTGTTTTGAATACTGTTGATAATCCCCTAACAGATCGCGAGCAAGAAATTCTGGCAGCTTTAAAAACTTGTGCTTCAACTAAAGAATTGGCACAAAAATTTTTCTTGTCTGAAGGTACTATTAGAAATTATATCTCCTCTATTCTCAGTAAGACAGGAACACGTTCGCGTTTAGAAGCTGTAAATTTAGCTGAAAAACGAAACTGGATCTAATAACTTATGTTTGGTAATAGGCTTATTTTTTGTTAAAATCATATTTAAAGCCACACTCCATGGAGGGATTATATGGAACAAAAACCACTATTACTAGATATAAAACATGGATTTAATTTTCGTGATTTAGGCAGTTATAAAACATTAGATGGACGTAAGATTAAAAAGCATAAAATTCTGCGTTCTGCTAATTTGGCATATTTGTCTGAACGAGACGTTAACTATTTAGAGGACTATGGTCTTAGATATGACGTAGATTTTCGTTCAATATCTGAAAAGGAAGTTGAACCTGATCGAATTAGCAATAATGTTCATTATCATTTTAATCCAGTTTTTTCAGAGGATGAGACTCGTAGTACTAAGAAAGATCAAGAGACTAGATATAAGACCTACAGCAAGATTAAAAATGCTGGTTTTGAGGATATGTTGAAAGCCTATAAAGATATTGTACTTACAGATGGAGCTAAAAAAGCATATCGCCAATTCTTCGATTTATTGTTAGCTAATGACAAAGAAAATGAAGCCCTATTGTTTCATTGTACAGCTGGTAAAGATAGAACTGGTATGGGAGCTGTTTATTTGTTAACTGCACTAGGTGTAGATAATAAAATAATTCATCAAGATTACTTAGCATCTAATATTTATACAGAAACTGTTCGAGCAAAGAAAATAGCTGATGTAAGTGGAATGGGTCCAGTGATGTCTGCGAATATTAAGGCTCTATTTGAAGTTAATGAAGCTTATTTAAATCATGCTCTGCAATTAATGAAAGATAACTTTGGTGGGATAAATAATTATTTACATACAGAATTGAAGTTGAATGAACAAGAAGTTTCAGATTTAAGAAAGATATATTTGACAGACAAGTAAAGACTTAATGGCTGAATTAAATTCAGCTTTTTTTGTTTTAAATCACTTATAGTTGCAATGTAATTTTATATTTATTATAATAAATAAAACTGGTACCTTACTATGATACCAGTTATTTTGCTTAATTCAACTTATTTATTACTTGTTTTCTTTCAAATGGATATGCAATTAACCTATTACCATTCTTATCTTCATTTAAAGTAACAGCTACTATTTGTCTATTTTCATAGGTTGTATAATATAACGTTTTGTTGTCCAAATCATAGCAATTCGAATATACAGTATATTCTTCTTTTCCTGATTCTGTCTTATTAACGCCCTTTATCTGTTCTACTGTCCCTAGTATATGGAAAAACTGAGTAATATCTTCTTCTACGGTCGTCCCTTTACTTGAATTTAACTTGCTAAAAGCAGCTCTCACAAAACGAGATTCGGGAGATACATCGCCTGGTAAGCCAATACCACCAAAACCGGTACCGTCTACCTTTAAATCCACGCTATCTGAGAATGTATTTTGTGGTGTACTGATAGATAAGTTGCGATATTTATTCAGATTGTACATCTGATAATTAAATTCCGGATTATTAGTCAATACTCCAATTGGATTATCATAAATATGTACGCCAGATTTAGTTACTTCTACTACGATGGATTTTTCTCTATCTGCAATTAACCAATGTAACCCTGCTAAAGGTAATTGTTCGCTAAAACTAAGATTAATGAGATTTATTCTTTCAACTAAATTTCTTGCTTCATTAACATCGCTACACTGTCCCAGAATCCATGGAATAAACTCGAACGGCGTAATATTATCTTTATCATTCTCTAAAGCATCGCTATAATATGCATTTCCAGGAAAATTCAATCCTGCCATTCCTAGTCCATCCTCATTAATAGCATCAAAATACAGTGGATAATCATTAGCGACAATTCCAACACCTATTAATGATTTATGATTCTTTATAGCTTTTTCCTTTCTAAATTTAAACTCATATTCAGCCGGAGTAATGATTACCTGCTCGCCATATGAAAAATCCAAATCTAAATTTCTTCCAAAATAATTACTATTACCATTTAAAGTAATTGCTGTACACATTTTTATCACTTCCTATAAAAGTATCAATACCTTTTTAAACTAATAATTGCTAGTAGTTTTTAATTGTAAAAAGCAGTTTAATAGCTATTATCTATTCTTTATCTACTAAATTTACAATATCACCTTCAAACTTTCCATGGACTAATAATCTAGTAATGCCTCTAAGTAAGGCGCGGCCATCAACAACAAGACTATCCACTTCAAATACTGTGCCGTTTTTATCAACTATCTTTCGTCCTGCCTCAATATCTGTTCTCTGTATAGAAATACACGAAATATTTTCACTTTCTAAGTAAAAAACATCTATAGCTTTCATTAGTATCTCTCCAATCTCTTGAGACTACTTAAATCTAGATCAATATTATTCCGTATGCTTATATAACTCTATTCTATTCATATCTTTTAAATAAATGGCATCTCCATAATCTAAACTACCAGTTGTATTATATATAATAGCATCTCCAACATCATTGTCTTCAAGAAAATCTATATCCAGGAGAAAAACTTTTACTATCTTTCCATTCTTTAACCACACATTAACCCATTTACATTGGAATTTATCCAAAATATCATACAAATTAGATTTAATGCTGATTTTCATTTTATAACTAACATCTCCCTTTACTTTGTTGGGACAAATATTATAACTATCTTTTGCCCTTATCTAGATATACCAAATTATATATAACTTCATTCACATCTATTATACTACTTTTCAATTTATGCAATCGATCTCTAGCGTAATAGAGACTTTCCTCTTTGCTAAATATAAGTCTGTATTTTTTATTGTATACAAAAAAAGCACCCATTACGAGTGCTACATCAACGGCAACCAATCTTTAGTTTCTTTAAGCGTATTGTATGCCTTTCTTATCAAAGAATTTTCTTCTAAGTACTGAATGATATACCAACTTCTAGGATGGTTAATTTGACTCATCTCTGGTGGTATTACATCTAGAAACTCAATGCCTTTAATATAACCATCATCATAGTGTTTGATAATACTGTCTGTCTGAAATACCTAATCTATTAGCATTAAGTGATTCAATGTTTGGCTCCAAACCATTCTCGTAACAATCGTTCAAGTACTTTAGAATTTTAGTTGCTACTTTTGCATAACTAATATTCATCAATAAAATGCTCTCCTATTGTCTTATCTCCTATTTTAAAGGATACTATTTTTCAGGATTTGTATATGGAATATATATCTCATAACTCAAATCATATGGATAAAGTACCCATCCTTCCTTATCTTCATAGCTCTTATTATTAAAGGCTGGACCTAAATAGCATGTTTTACCACCAATAACGGTCTCTAATTCATCATTTATAGACAATTCAAACTTAAGCCAATCTAGTCTTTCTTTTATAACATCACTCTTTACTCTAATCATCTTTCCAGCCTCCTTTTTTAAGAATTGTAAATTCTGATTTAGTTGGTTTTCTCCAACTCTTTCTTTCCTTCAACTTTCCATCATTATCAAAGATTCTATAAGTTTTTATTTCACCTTCTCTATCTCTTAACTTCATTACTACATTAGGTTTATTATATATTTTACTATCATTTTTATCACCTTCAGTATATGTATACTGAATATCCTCCTCAGTATTTTCTTCTTTATTATCACGTTTACCAATACCAGATACAATCCCTGCAGCTAATGCTTTCTTCAAGCTATCTGCTTTTTCATCAGCTTCTACTTCAGTAGGAATTCTACGATAACGGCAATTAGGATGTGAACTTCCTGGAATTCTTGGACTAGCTTCATCATCAACTTTGTATGGTCCCAAAGCTCCAATGACTAAGCATTTCTTACAAGCTCCAGGTTCTGTTACCCAATCAAAATACTTTATTTTGTTTTCTTTGAAGAAGATGTCTGTTAATTCATCTTCACGAGCTGCAGCTTCTGTTCTTGCTAACCTTTTAGCTGATACAGTAGCATCTATCAAAGCTTTAGGTATGTTATCATTTCTCATGCTTTTAGCATTTCCTGGAAATAACTTCTCAGCTATATCTTGAGCTCTCATACCTTGCCTAAACATAGAATTTAAATTTCTATCAATTCGATTTAGTATTTGATCATGATCTAACCATAAACGTTCTGTCCATAAAACAAAATTATTATCTTGATTAGAGAATACATAATTATCTTTAGATATTGGATTAATCTTGCTTTTTTAGGAGATTGCAAATTTTTCTTTTGATAATAATATTCTTCATCAACAGCAGTTTTATTATTTTTTCTAATCACTTTCGCAACTTTATGAGTCATTCTAATTAAAGCTATGCCTAAAGTAGCTGTAATTAACTTTCCTAGCGACATTTGACTAATTGCAAGGTAATAGTCCAACATTAAAAGCACCCAATTTCTTGGATGCAAAAATGAATATAACGAAAGTGGACAGGATTTGAACCTGCAACTGTCCGACTATCCTACATGCTTTTCCTTATAAGAACGACAAGTTAATTCCACTAGATAAACCTGCCTCTACAGGAGCGGGATCTTGAATACCATGCTAGTGGGCATATAGTACCAAGCTAATACGCAAATCTTATCAAGTACTGGGTCATTTTTCTTGGTAAGTAGCCGTTGTTTTCCCCTTTAAAACTACTTCACTCTCATTATTTATTTTTCCATATTTTTTTCGCATATCCAATATGAAATCTTTGCATTTTTCTTTTCCAAACTAAAGAACAATCTAACTAACTTAGTTTATTTCATACCATTTACCACTTAACATATATATTTACATTATGAATTAACACAAAGTATAAGTTATATTTAACACGAAACTTAAATTTCATGGTATAATACTATTATCAAATGAATGTTCGGAGGATAACTATGCAAAAAGAAGTTGCAAATAAAAAAATCGATGAGTTGCTACATAAGCTCCCTTATTATATGAATGATTTTGTTATTGTAAAAACCGCTGATGAATATTCTCCTAATACTATTCTTGAATACTTGAAGAATTTCCATCAATTTTTGATTTGGTTGATTGAAAATCATTATGTTAACGAAAATAAAACTAGTGATATCGCCCCAGAATCGCTTGATAAGCTTACAGTTCGTACTGCTACTGAATACAAATCTTATCTTTTACGCCGAAAAAAGCAAAATAAAAAAGCTCTTGATAAAAATGGTCATAAAGAAGAATCTACTGAGACTCTATCTAAAGTAACTATTCAGCGCAATATCACTGCTTTAAAGGTGATCTTTAAGTTCTTAAGCAGAAGTGCTAATAACTCTCAAGAAAAACCTTTTTTAACACACGACGTTATGCAAAGTATTGATAATGTGGCTGATAAGCAAACTCTACAAGCTAGAGCTGATGCCTTAGAAGAAAAGTTATTTTTGGATGATGAAACTGATGAATATCTGCAATATATCAAAGAAGTTTATCCTCAGTCATTATCTACTCAAGCTAAGAAATTCTACAATCGCGATGTTGAAAGAGATTTAGCTATTAACGCTTTAATGTTAGGATCCGGTCTCCGCTTATCTGAAGTTGTCAATATCAATATTGAAGATTTAGATTTCGAAAACAATCGAGTTGCTGTACTTAGAAAAGGAAATAAAAAAGACTCTGTTAGGATTGCCGCTTTTGCAATGGAATATTTAGCTAATTATCGTGATATTCGTGCTAGCCGTTATCGTGCAGACAAATATGAAAAAGCATTCTTCTTAGCTATTAGTCGTGGTGGTTCCAAACGCATTACTGGCTCTGCTATTGAAAAAATGGTTTCCAAATACTCTAAAGGGTTTAAAGTTAGAGTTACTCCTCATAAGTTGAGACACACTTTGGCTACTAGATTGTATAAACAGACTAATAATCTTGTCTTAACTGCACAACAATTGGGACATAGCTCAACTGCTACAACTACTCTTTATACTCATATTGATAATGATGAAACTACGGATGCGTTAAATTCTTTATAATACACAAAAAAGAAGTTGAACCAAAAGTTGATTCAACTTCTTTTTGTTTATTCAATCTTTAATGTATCTAAAATTCCTTTTAAATTGGTACTTTCAATCTGCCCCGGTGCGGAAGCATCACCTACCGTACCGAATGTTAGACAAGAGCCAAAGACTTCACCACTTATTCTGGTTACCTTACCTAAGTCTCCCATCGCCATTGTAATTAATGGACAATTTAATTTGTACTTCATATTATCTGTGGCTAGCAATAGATTTAAAACATCACGTGCACTATTAGGCATTACTGCAATTTTAGCAATATCAGCACCAAAAGTCTTCATCAAAGTTAGGCGTCTTTCTAATTCAGAAGTTGCAGGAGTTTTATCGAAGTCATGATTACTCATGATAATATAGATATTATTTTCATGAGCTTCAGCAATAAGTTCCTTTAGCTTACTTGTTTTTCTGAACAATTCTAAGTCCAACAAATCTGTTGCCTTTTCTTTAATCAATACGCGACAAATATCAAAATATTCTTCTTCTGATAATTTTTTAACTCCACCTTCGAAATGAGTTCTAAATGTAGTTAATAAAGGCATTTCACTCATAACTTGGCGTAGTTTTTTGGCTGTTTCAACCAACTTTTCAGCATCTTCAACTTGATCAAAGAAATCTATTCTCCATTCAATTAAATCAGCGTTATTACTAGACATAATTGTTTCAGCTTGTTTTATGATATCATCACTTGATTTTCCGGTAATTGGAACAGCTATTTTAGGACGACCCGTACCGAATTCAACATTTCTTACTTTGACTATCCTCATCAAATTCACCGCCTAGTTATCTTCACTAAATAATAGTTCTCTGATGTAGTCTACAGGCATATCTTCACCTGTCCATAACTTGAATGCTTCTGCACCTTGTTCTAACATCATACCTAAGCCATTAAGAACGTGATCTACGCCAGCTTCTTTAGCAACTTTCATTAATTTTGTTTCTCTTGGTGCATAAACTGTATCGAAAACAATCATATCTTTGTGGAACCAACTAGGATCTTCAACTAATGTCATGTCTTCTAATGGTTTCATACCTACACCTGTAGCATCGCAATAGATGTAACTTGAAGCAATTTCCTTCTTAAAGTCTTCTTTATCTTCTAGATAATGTAGTGTTGCTTTACAATCTGTTTCACGATTGATGATTTCAA
Organism: Ligilactobacillus salivarius DSM 20555 = ATCC 11741; assembly: GCF_001435955.1. GTDB lineage: Bacteria > Bacillota > Bacilli > Lactobacillales > Lactobacillaceae > Ligilactobacillus > Ligilactobacillus salivarius. Next base: position 45,515 of record NZ_AYYT01000012.1, read on the forward strand.
CGTTCTTTTCAGCTTGTGCCCATTGAGCATCATCTAAATTGAAGATAGAAATTTCCTTTACTCCATCAAGTGCTGCTTGAATTGCGATTGGAGTACCAGCACCACCAGCACCTGCTAATGTCATCTTCTTACCACGAATGTCTAAGCCTTCATCAGCTAAAGACTTCATGAAACCTGTTCCGTCAGTTGTATATCCAGTTAATACACCATTATCGTTTACAACTGTATTTACAGCACCAGCCATTTTAGCTGCTGGATCTAATTTATCCAAATAAGGAATAATCTTTTGCTTATTTGGCATAGATACGTTAGATCCACGCATATCTAAAGTTCTAATTGCATCTACAGCTTTTTCTAGTTTATCATTATCAATTTCAAATGCTAAATATGCATAGTTTAAACCTAATTTAGCAAAAGCATTGTTATGCATTGTTGGTGACATAGAATGTCTAATAGGATATGCCATCAAACCAATTAATAAAGTATGTCCATCGATACGTTCCATTTTAATTATCCCCTTTAAAGTTAATTTTCACTTATTTCAGCTGCTTCTTTTCCTGCTACAAATCCGGAAGAAATGCCCCATGAGTTCATCATACTTGGCATAGAATCGTGTCCATTTGCTCCACCGATTACTTCACCTGCAGCAACTACATTAGCCAATTTATTACCATTTTCAAATTGTAGATGTAGATCTGCATCTGTTACAAATCCACCTAATGTGGTTGCAAAACGATCACGTTGTTCAATGATGTAAAATTCATCGCCTTCATATTCATGTAAGAATTTACTATCTCGGCCAAATTCTTCATCTTTTCCATGTTTAGCATAGTCATTGTATTTTTGAACAGTTTCACTTAAACCAGCTACATCAATACCTGCTTTTTGTGCAACTTCTTGTAAACTACCCTTCACAAGAATTGGATTACTCTTTCCGTCTTTTGCAAAGTAATCAGCGATTTCACTTTCACTAAAGTCATGTAAGACTAACAACTTGTAGAATTCATCCCATGTTCGCTTATCCATTACTAAGAATGCCACTCTGTCTTTTTGTTTTAAGACTGCATCTCTCAATTCAGCATATACATCAGATTCATTAACGATTCGTTTACCATCTGTATTAACATAAATTGCTCCCATATCAGTAGCAAGTTTAGATGCATATGTTGTTAACTTAGCAATTCCTGGTTCAGTTTCTACCCCATGAGGATATACTTTATACCAGCCTAAGTTTCTTGTCTTCAATTGTAATGGAGCTAAGAATTGATAAGCATCGCCAGTTGATGTCATTGGGCCATAATAGTATAAACCTTGACTTTCTGGTCCACGCATCTTTGTATTAGCACCATAACCACCGGAAGCTAGAACTACTGCCGAAGCAAAAATCTTGGTTGTTTTATGCTTTCCTTCAGTCACAATACCAGTAATTTTATCACCGTCAGTTATAACTTCTTCTACTCGACTATCAAGTAAGATTTGGCCACCTTTTTCTTCAAAAGCTTTAGCAACTTTAGTGATAAATTCATAACTACTTGATGTTGGTAATTCAACTTGACGTTCAACTGAATGTTCTGGTGTTTGAGTTTGAGCTTTTCGATATTCTAAACCAGCAAATTCAGAAATAAAATCAATTGCATCACCAATGTTATTTGCCATTAAATTAGTTAACTCAGGAACATTAGTGTCTTTTGATTCACGTCTAACATCATCTGCTAATTTTTCTGGTGTATCATTATCTGCTCCATCACCAAAAATATTCTTAGCAACTTTAGAGCCTGTTGCAGTTACATTAGAACCATTTAGGATTGTAGCTCCACCTAGGTAACCATTTTTTTCTACTAAAATTACTTTCTTTCCTAATTTTAAGGCGCGACATCCAGCAACTAAGCCAGCTTCTCCACCACCAATAACAACAACATCTGTATGCAATTCTTCAGTTATATGAGGAATATCTTTTTTCTTAGAATCAATCTTTACTTCTGCTTCTTCCACCGCATCTTTAGCTGATTTCAAAATTGCATCACTCATGACAGTAGCGCCACTAATTGCATCAATATCAAAACTTTGATTATCAAGAATATCATCTCTTAATTTTGAGAAAACTTGATTAAAGATACCTTTTGTTTCAGAATGTTTCTTTACATCAACATTTACAATTTCTTGATTTTCAACTCCAATTTCCAAATCAATTGGTCCGTTATGCCCTTGAGCTTGAGCAGTAATTACTTTCTTTTCAGTCATATTTTTCACTCCACTAAATTACTTCTTGTGGTGGTCAATTGCATATTGACGACGTCCACCTGGCTTTGGAATCATATCTTGCATCATAATACCGATACCACCATCAACATTGATCTCATCACCATTTGTATAATCTGAACGATCACTTGCTAAGAATAGTACAGTATTAGAAATATCCTTCAATTCACCAATACGCTTGCTTGCTACTAAACGACTACGTCCATCTTCAACTTCCTTATCTTTGTAGAAGTCTTTTGATAATGGAGTTTTAACTAAGCAAGGAAGTACACAGTTACTACGTACACCAAATTGTCCCCATTCAGCTGCTATTTGTTTGGAAATCATGTTTACAGCAGCTTTGGTTGTACTATATGCACCAGAGTATGTTTCTGGGAAATGAGAAGCAACTGTTGAAATATGAACCATTGTACCTTTCTTTTGTTTAATCATTTGACGACCAAATCGTTGAGAAGTTAAGAAATAACCATTAATGTTAATATTAATTTGTTGTTTCCATTCATCAAATGTTAAATCTTCTAATGGTGAGAAACGAAGAATTGCTGCTGTGTTAACCAATACGTCAACACGACCAAATTTATCAACTACCTTCTTTACAGCTTCATCTACATCATGTTCATCTGTAGAATTACATACAACTGCAAGTGTTTCTACTTTAAATTCATCAGCTAATTCTTTACTTAATTTTTCAACACGTTCTTCAGCGATATCCATCAATACTAATTTAGCGCCTTGTTCAGCAAAGTCATGAGAAAACTTTGTTCCCATACCACCAGCAGCACCTGTAATTACAACAACTTTATCTCTTAATCCTAACCATTCAGTCATAAATATTAACCTCTTTTCTTCAATTCAATTAGTCTAAAATTTCTGGCCAAGCTTCTTTCAAAACTTTTTCTGTATTCTTATAAGTATAATCAGCTACCCAATCAATACCTTTGGACATATAGTTATCAGAAATAACTTCAACCCCAACAACTTTTGGATCGATACCTGCTTCCTTGATCATCTTTAAGAATGCTACTGTGTCAGCTTGTCCCACACCTGGAGCTAAACGATCATGCATTGATTCGTCTCTCAAGATTGAATCTGCATATGGTCTTTCATAAGCATCATCAATTTGGATAGAAATAACTTTCTTAGCTTGTTCTTTTGTCAATAAATCATAAGGTTGGTTAGCACGAACCCAGTGCCATGTATCCAATAGCATCATTGCGTTATCACAATCAGCTTTTTGCAATACTTTCCATGTCTTATCTAAGTTTGGTAAGCCACTATATGGCATTGGTTCAAGGGCAATGATTAAATCTCCAGCTCTATCACATAACTCTCTAAGTTTTTGTGCAGTATAGTCTACAGGATAATCTTCCATTAAACCTGTATTAATATGCTTTACACCAAATAGTTCACACATATGGAAGCACATTTGTTCCTTATACTTTTGTTCATATGAGCGAGGTTCTTCACACCATTGAACGATGTATTCTACTTCTGTACAAGTGATATTGTATTTATTTAAAATATCTATAATATCTTTATCTGTAAGCCCTTCATTTAAAGCATCTACGTATGTTTCGGTTCTTAAACCGATACCATCATAGCCAGCTTCAGCAGCAGCTTTACAGCGTTGTTCAAATGTACACTTGTCTCCCAATGTCCAAGAACTTATAGTAATAGGATTTTTCTTACTCATAATAAAACCCTCCTCAGAGTTTGTGATTTATTTAATTAATTTTTACACTTTTAATATATATCAATAATTTCTATACGTCTAATTGATATTTTTTCTATAATTGATATAATATTTCTATACGTTGCAATCGTTATCAAAAATTGAAAAGAGGGCCTTTTATGAATTTACAACAATTACAATATCTTCACGTCTTAGCTCAGACTGAGAATTATACACAGGCTGCTGAAATGTTACATATTACACAACCTTCTTTAAGTTACGCAATTAGTTCCTTAGAGAGTCAAGTTAATATCAAATTATTCGAAAAATCTGGTCGAAACATTAAGTTAACTCGTAGTGGGAAAATCTTTGTTGAAGAAAGCTTAGCTGCTATTGAATCACTCAATCGCGCTATTGAAAGAGCCAAGAAATCCGAAAATAACAAAGAAGTTATTAAAATTTCAATGCTACGTTCTATTAGTTCTCACTGGTTACCAGCTACTATTCGAAAATTTTTAGATGATATTCCTGAAGAAAAACAACCTTCCTTTGAATTTGAAAGTGGTATCGGTTTTTCACACTCAATCTTAGACGAATTAAGAGAAGAAAAAGTAGACGTTGCATTCTGTTCAAAGATTGATAACTTGGATGATGTTGATTATTTCCCTGTATATGAACAAAAATTAAAATTCATAACCCCACTTGATCATCCTCTAGCTAATAAAACCAAAATTAATTTGAAAGACACTTTAGACTTTAAATATATTACTTATTCTTCTAATACTGGTTTACGTGCAGAAACTGAACAACTATTTTCAATTTGCGGTGGCACCCCTGATAGTGTCTTCGAAGTTGACGAAGATGAAACTGTAGCTGGTATGGTTGCGGCTAACTTTGGTGTAGGAATTGTCCCAGAAATGCCAATTCTTAGAACATTAGATGTTAAACAAATCCCAATTGAATTTCCTAAGTGGCATCGCTTCATCTACATGGCCACTCTCAAGCGTCATTACCAATCTCCAGCTGCTTTAGATTTCATCAATTTTATTAAGCAAAATTCCGATGCTGGAAAATAATAAGAATCACTAGAATTGAATTCCAATTAATTCATTCTAGTGATTCTTTTTTTAGATGAATTTATACTTGAAGCAACGTACTGCTAAAATTATCATTACGATTATTCCTAACACTGAGACAGCTACATCTAAAACAAATACATGAACTAAACTGGCTGCTGTATCATCTAGGATAAAAGTAGACACAATCGGACCCACAAAATATGTTAAAGCAGCCGCAAAACTATAGTATCCTGTAACTCTCCCTTTTTCTCGTGGAAAATAACGAGATAAAATTGTTAGACCAACTTGCCATATACCACCTGCTGCAAAAAAACCAATTGCGATACTTGTCAAACGTGCAATTGTTGGAGTTGGATGAACAACCATCACAGCTAACATCGCTGCAGCAACAATTGAATATGTCAATAACACTTTAAATGGATGTACCTTTCTAACTACAGTCGATGTAATAAATACCGAAATTAGAGAAGAAATAGCATACCATGAAATCAACGTTTTAGAAAAAACAGGTGTTGATCCAATAACTTTTTCTGCAAATACTGGTGCATATTGTGAGTACATATAAAATATAAATGATAAAGTAAATCCTAATATTACCATTCCTACCCCATCAATTAAAACAGAAGGCTTGTTTGTAGAAGTTTCCAAGATTTCTTTTTGTTCACTAACTGTTTCTTTAACTATTGTTTCATTTTTACCAAAATTAGTTACACTCACTTTCAATAGAAGTAATCCTAGCATCACTGCCATAGCTGGAATAATGATGTATGCACTGTGTACTGCTGCAATTACTAACGGTAAGATCGTTTGCGATAATGACATTGAAGCTTTTACTAGGGCATTCATACTAGCAGGTTTCTCTGGAAATTTCTCCGTTAATAAAGGATAGCTACCAGAATCATTAAATGAATTGGCATTGCCTAAAAATAAACTACAAATTGAAGCCATCCAAATATTTCTACTTATTAATAAACCTATCAAAAATATGATGTTGGAAATTGTTCCGATAATTATAGTATTTTTTCTACCAAATTTATCCGAAAACCAACCCGCTAATAAAACAGTAATCAAATGTCCCAAACCTAACATCGAAATAACAATTGAAATTCCTTTTAGATCTGTATGCCATAATTCCATGAACCAACTATGGAATTGAGAAACCAGAATGATTGATGATCCCCAGACGAAATAATTAAAGTATACATAGAAGGCTAATACTGATCTTTTAGCTTTAGGTTGATTTTTCTTACACACAATAGGGAATTCCATTCCGTCCCCTCCTAACTTGTTATCTTTTTCACATTTATTACACGTTAATTTTATCTATTATTTTCGAAAAATTCCAATAGACTTTATTTATTTTAATTTTCAATTTTATCTATATGTATAATTATTTTATATTTTATATGCTATAAAATTAATATTGGTTACGGTTACTAAAACATTTATAAATAATTAGATCCTATAGAATATTTATATAATTAACTTAAAATATATCAATTAGACAATACTCAATAGATGACTTATATTAAAAATGTAAATAGATTGATAAAAAAATCACAATTAGGTGGGTGGAAAGTCATGAAAAAACAAAATTATGCTGGCGTCGCTGCCAGTGTTTATATCAACTTTGCTTTAGTTGGTATGGCAACAATCATCATTTCACAATACAGTTCTTATTTCCAAAAGGCGTGGAATACTGATGTTAAAGGTATCTCAACTGTACTTTCAGTTGTTGGTATCGGCCGTATCTTAACAATCTTATTTGCCGGTGTTATTTCAGATAAAATTGGTCGTAAAAAAACCATGATTATCGCAATCACTTCCGATATTATTTTCTTATTAGGTGCTGCATTTGCTCACAATCTCTTTATGGCTTGTGTTGCTGCTTTATTCTTTGGTGTTACTAACTCCTTTGGTGATTCAGCTTGTTACCCAGCCCTAACAGATGCTTTCCCAGAAAAATCAGCTACAATGAACTCATTGGTTAAAGCTGCGATGTCATTATGTCAATTCTTGTTCCCATTCTGGGTAGCTTCTGTTTCAAATGCTAGGTTAACTGCAATTATTTTAGCTGTCGCATTATTCTTAGATATTTTACTTGTTATGTGGACACCATTTGCTCCTCATGATGAAAGCAAAAAGACTGAACCAAAGGCTGAAGTTAAGCAAGAAACAACAACTGTTTCATCAGCTAACCAACCAAAAATGGCAATTGATGGTTCCCTAATCATCGCTCTAGGTTTTACAATTTGTTTCACTTTCTACGTATTCTCACAATATATTCCAAACTTTGGAATCAACGTATTAGGTGTTGCACCTGCAACTGCTAAAACTCTATTATCTTGGTACGCAATGTCATCTATGATTTCTGTTTTTGTGACTGCTATTGTTGTTACAAAAGTTAAGCGTTTAACTTTAATCTTACTTTACTCAACATTATCAGCACTTGGCTTATTATTGATGGTACTTTCACCATCTCTAATGACTGCACGTATCGGTAGTATCGCAGTTGGTTTCTTCGGTGCTGGTGGTATCTGGCAAGTTGGTCTATCTGTATTAACAAGTTACTTCCCTACTGGTCATGGTAAGTTGACAAGTTACTATAGTTTCATGGCTTCCTTGACATACTTCTTAGGACCTTTGTTATCCAGTTTCGTAATTAGTGACACTGCAGCAAGTGTACTAAGTGTATTCTGGATTACAGCAGTCGATACTATCATCACTGTTGTTGTAACACTTCTACTTATTCAACGTAGTCGTAAATTTGATGTTAAATAATTGAATTATTAGTACAAAAATACCACTAAATCATAGTTATCAAAACTATTGATCTAGTGGTATTCTTTAGCCTTTTTTATTACAAATGGATGTAAGTCCTAGAGGATGGGACAAAATACCTATCTTCCTGAAAAACAATAAGTGATTTTCAATATTCGAAAATTGCTTATTGTTTTTTTATTTTATCGAAGGTAAGTTAAGCGTGAAGTAGCCATTATATAATTTTTCCAAATTTTGCATTATCAATTCCATACCTATTTCGCCATGGTACTATGTCAAGAAAATAGATAAGTTAAATAGAACAAAGATAATTTTCCTTGTAAAAATCTTATTAGAATCATTATTTCTATCAAGGGCAAGCCCATACGGGAAACCCTTGACAAAAATAATGATTCTAATCCTTTGTTGGCAAGGAAAATAATCTTAAATCATCATCTTTTAAGCTGCTTTATTTACTTTTTGTACTTTATCAAAGTATGTCTGTTCAAATTCTAATGGTGATATGTAGCCACAATGGCTATGAATTCTCACCGTATTATAAAAACCATCTATATATAAAAATACTAATCGTCTATCTTCATTATATGAACTGATATTATATTCATTTAAGCATTCACGCTTAATTATAGCGTGAAAAGACTCAATACAAGCATTATCCCACGGATAAGCTTTCTTTGAATAACTTCTTGTTATTCCAGCTGTTATTTCGCAATACTCTTTAGAGGTGAATTGACTACCTCTATCACTATGAATAATTTTTGGATTACTCTTACGAGTAGCTTTCACTTTATTTATAAGAGATATTATATTTGTGGTCTCCAATGTAGTTGATAAATCCCAAGAAATTATACGCCGTGAAAACAAATCCATGATACTAGTTAGATATACAAATCCTTCTTTAGTTGGAATATAAGTTGTATCAATGCACCAAATCGTATCAGGTACTTCAGGATTAAATTGTTCATCTAGGATGTTTTTCAATTTATTATTAAGGTTGGAATCTCTAGTAGTTACAGTAAAGGGTTTACAGTACTTTGCACGTATTTTTAGTTCTTTCATATATTTTCCAACAGTACGTTCAGAAATTTGTATGCCCATTTTTCTTAGTTTAGCTGTAATTTTGGGTGCACCATAAAGGTGCTAACTTTCTTCCCATATTTCCATGATAAGATCCTTGATTTTTAGCTGACGTTCTTTTGATTTACTCAATCCTTTAGACTTATGTCTATAATATCCTGATTTTGATAATCCTATACGTTTAAGCATTCCAGCTACAGTAGGCTTTTGTTTAGAATTTTCACTTACTTCTTTTATATTCTTATAAATTTCTTCCGTTGTTACTATCCCAGAATGCTTATTGCTTTTTTTAGTACTTCAATCGCTCCTTCTGCGTCTCTTAATTGTCTTTTTAATCTTACAATCTCTTTATCTTTATCGCTAGAATAATTTCCACTTCCTCTAGTTATCACTGATCCATCTTTTTTTGATAATTTAATCCATTTTCTTTATGCACTGACGCTTACTCCTAGTTTTTTAGCAGTGGTATTAATAGAAAGTCCACTATCATAATAATAGTTTACGGCATCTGTTTTAAATTCATCAGTATATGTTTTCTTGGGCATGTAATGTCCTCCTCAATAAAATTATTTAATTATTATACATGATTCTATCACATTTAACTTGTCCCAATTTTATTCTACCTTCAAATATCCAAGGTTAAACCATCTGCATCGATGGCTCGATACAAATAATGCCATTTTCCTTTAAGTTTCTGACCCCATTAAAGACTTTTCCCAATACGCAAAAAACTATTTTTTGAATAAGGGACAATCAGTGCCTATGTTCATCCTCTAATTTATTCTTAAGATATTTTTACTTTCTCTGTAGGTGTTGATACTTCTTTTTGTTCTTTTCGACCTTTCAACTTATACTTCGTTAATCTCATGCCATTGAAAATTACCACCAAGATACTACCTTCATGAACCAACATTCCGATAGACATATTCATCCATTCGCTGAAGAAGACGCTGGTCAACAAGACCAACACTACTCCAATTGAAATCACGATATTTTGTTTCATATTATTTACGGTGGCTTTTACTAATCCTAATGCGTGAGGCAAGTTGCTGAAGTTCGAGTTCATTAAAACGACATCGGATGTTTCAATCGCTACGTCCGTTCCGCTTCCCATTGCGATTCCAATGTCTGCTAAAGCTAAGGACGGACTATCGTTAACGCCATCTCCAACAAAGGCTACAATTTGACCACGTTGTTGTAGTTTTCCGATATAAGCCGCTTTGTCTTCCGGCAACATGTGGCCGTGAGCTTCGGTCAAACCAAGTTCGCCGGCGACCACATCAACGGTTCCTTGGTTATCTCCTGAAAGAACGACTAGATTTTTCACGCCCAAGTCTTTTAATTCCTGCAAATTAGCTTTCACACCCGGACGGACTTGATCGCGAATGCCCATCAGTACTTTTAATTCACCGTCGACCGCGGTCAAAACGAGAGAGTTCCCTTGTTGTTCAAACCGTTTGACATCTTTTTGCACTTTTTTGCTGAGAGTGACATTTTCTTTTTCCATCAAGGCCACATTCCCAACAGCCACTCTATGTCCAGCTACGCTTGAAACGATTCCGCCGCCTTTCACGACTTCAGTTCCTTCAACAGGATAAAAATTTGTTTCTCCAATTTGGTTTAAGACCGCTTTTGCTAATGGATGATCTGATTCCCGTTCCACACTGGCCAGATAGCCAAGCGTTTCAGCAGAATCTTTTTCATACAGTTCAGTCGCTGCAACGGTTGGGTTTCCGACAGTTAAAGTACCTGTCTTATCAAATACAATTGTATCCACATTGCTGAAGTCTTGAATGACTTCACTCCCTTTTAAAAGAACACCGTTACGAGCACCATTCCCGATACCGGCAACGTTTGAGACAGGCACTCCGATAACTAATGCACCTGGGCAACCTAGAACCAAGATGGTGATTGCTAACTCAATATTTTGACTGAACGCCCATACAACAATTGCCAGAACCAAGACAGCTGGTGTGTAGTATTTAGAAAAGCGATCAATGAACCGTTCTGCTTCGGATTTAGAATCTTGTGCTTCTTCCACGAGTTCAATAATTTTTCCAAATGTAGTATCCTCACCAACTCGGTCAGCTCTGATTTGAATCGTTCCGTTTTCTAAAATGGTTCCTGCAAAAACTTCTGCATCAGGTAGCTTGTTGACCGGAACAGCTTCCCCTGTAATGCTAGCTTCATTGATATGCCCTTCGCCCGTAAGGACTGTGCCATCCACTGGAACTTTCGCACCCGTTTTAACGAGCAAGATATCCCCTTCATCTACATCATCCACTTCTACTTCTTCAAATTTGCCATTATCCATTTGTTTCAAGGCGCTTTCGGGTGCCATTTCAGTCAATTCTTTAATAGCAGATCGCGTTTGGTTCAATGTTCGTTGTTCCAAGTAGTGTCCGAATAAGAATAAGAACGTGACAATAGCCGATTCTTCATAATCTTGAATAAAAAGCGCACCAATCGCTGCAATACTGACTAAGACATCAATACTGATAACTTTGACTTTCATTGCTTGAAACGCTTGAATGGCAATTGGCGTAATCCCAAAGACAGAGGCAATGATCAAAGACCACTCTGAAAGTCCTACGTTTTCTAAAACAAAGTGACTGAAGAAACCGAGTGCGATTAACAATCCACTGATAACGGCGATAACATTTTTCTTGCTTAATATATATTGTTGCATGCTTTTTCCCTCCAAATTTAATTTCTCTTTTATTGATAAATACAATATAAGATAATTGCCTAAGTAATTAATTGACTGACATCAAGTTTTGAAAAAATACGTGTCCCTTCTCACTATTTTTTTGATCTAACAGCCTCAATGACACTTATTCCTCTTTACAGTTATAACGATACCCTCTTTTTATCGAATAAAAATTTACGGCTATCAAGTTTAGAAAGTTATCTTTTATCGTTTCTAAGCACCTCGAATCGGATTGCAACAAAAAAGCAATCCCGGAAAAATAGCTTTTCTTCCAGAATTGCCTAGTTCATTTAATCTGTTAAGCTGCCTTGACTTTTACTTTGAGGACCGGATAGCCTACGTTTTCAATAGCTTTTTGAATCTCTTCAATCGAAGTGACAGCTGAATCAAAATTGATTTTGACTTTGCTAGAGTTGAATAATACTTTAATGCTGTCTTTATCAATACCGTTAACTGATTTCAAGGCACCTTCAATTTTTTGCATACAACTTGGACAAGACAACGTTTCTAATTGTAATATAGCTTTTTCCATAATTCCTATCTCCTTTATGTGTTTTTATTTTATCCGCAGCAGATTGCAGATTAATGAACACTTCCTTTTCCTCTTTACAACTGTAGTATAGCTCACTTTTAGCAGACGAAAATTGACGCATATCAAGTTTTGCACTTCTTTTGGTTCTGTTGCAAAGTTTTAAATCTACTTTGAACTACCTGTGATTAAAATCACAG
>NZ_AYYT01000013.1 GCF_001435955.1 Ligilactobacillus salivarius DSM 20555 = ATCC 11741
ACCAAGGAAGAAGTTCCAGTGAAGGTTAACGTTATTGAACAATCAGTACCAGGTGATGCCCCAAGTTACGATTTACCAAGCTTACCAATAACGGATGTGATTACACCGTTAATTCCGGACAAGACACCAGTGCATGATACAACGTCCTTGACAGATGGTGAAAAAGAAGAAGTAACTGGTAAGGTAACCGAAGTTAATAACTTCCCAGATGGAACAAAGGTAGAAGTAGATAATGACGGTACAGCAACAATTACCTACCCAGATGGTTCTCAAGACACTATTCCGGGTACTGATTTGGTAACTGAAACAGTTACAGAATCTGGTCAAGATGGTTCTCAAAACATTATCCCAGGGACAGACTCAGAAGTTGAAACGCCAACAAGTTCTACTAAAGCTGGCACTTCAGACAAGGTAGTCATTAACGTAGCTAACAAGCCAGTAGTTCAACCTGAAGAAAAGGCCAAAGTAGCAGTAAATGCAAGCAAAGAATTGCCACAAACAGGAGAAACCCACGCTGATGAAAGTACTTTAGGTTTAGTAGCCTTAGCTGCTGCCGGAGTATTATCATTCATGGGCTTAGGTAAAAAGCGTGAAGACTAAGATTTAGGCTAGTCCTTAGTTTTAGATGTATAATTAAATAAAAAGAGAGGTTAAATTTAAAAGTTTAGCCTCTTTTTGTATTTAAGTGGGGCTATCACAAATCCTGTGTGCACCCAATTTTAAGGAATCTAAGAAATTATTTGATTTTCTTAGATTCTTTTTTTCGTTCCACGCGATAATTTATCTGAAGAATTAATCTTTTTCTTAAATGGTCAAGGTTTGTAATCCCAAAACCTTCTAGTTCAGTTAGCTTGATACGGCGGTTAATTCCTTCTATACCACCATTGTTAAATTGTTGGTACTCTTTTGAACAGGCATTTAAAACACCTTGCTTGTTAGTTTTAGAGGTAAGTGTGTGTAAAGCTATGATAATATAATTGTCTAATTTACGTAACTTTAGAGGATAATCACGATTTTTATTTTCTAAAGTCCATCGACGACGAGCGTTAATAAGATTTTGTTTTAATTCCTCAAATTTATTGAAAAAACGTGTTAAATTGAGAACATCGTGGTTAATAATGTAGTTATGAATACGATGAACAATTTCATAAGAAAGGAAGAGTTCATCGTTAAGAGTTAATGCTTCACTGACAATTTGTGCGTCTGTAAGAAATGTTTTAAGATTTCGACGATACTTAGGAATTTTGTGATCTAATAAAGCATAGCCAACCAAGAAAAGTTTCCAAAAGCACTTAAAAATATTGTACTCATAAGTAGAATGAGGATATTGTTTCATTACCCGTACTCGTTGCTTATTAAAAGTTCTATTAAGCATTTGGATAATGTGAAAACGATCAATAATAAGTTTGCATTAGGGAATAGTTTTTTAACTAAGGAAGCATAACTTGCGTTCATATCGACTGTAACTGTTTTTACTTGGCAACGTACTTTAAAAGAATAACGTTTAAAATATCCAAGAATTATTCACTAATGACACGTTGGTTAACTTGGTTGGAGATATTTTTATATTTTTTGACAAGTTCAGGGGATTCTTTTTGAAAAGATTTACCACATTTTAGACATTTTGCCCTTTGTTTATGTAAATTAATACGAAGAGGTTTAGATGGATCAGGTGAGAGGCAAAAGACCTTATTTGTGGTGTAACCATGATATTCAACATCACTAGAACCGTAACGAATACAGTTAGGACGTTTACCAAAAGTGGCGATAGCTTCAAGAGTGATACATTGCTTTTGTGAATTATTAGCCAAACCAGTAAATTTTAGGTGTAAGCATATAGTTTTTCTCGGTAAAAATTAATTAATAAGAAACCAAAAATTGTAAACATAAATTAATAAACCTATGTAAAGAATTATTAAAACTTTGCATAGGTTTATTTTATTGCAATTGGAGGTGAAATAGATGATGAATGACCTATATAACTTAATTTTAAAAGGTGGATTGAGAAAATATAAGTTTACTAACAGCAAAATAAAACCCATAGATTATTCAGAGGATATGAAAGGATCAGTTTTTGCATTTAGAAGTAAAGAATTAATGCAAGATAGTAAAGGATTCATTATAACTTCAGAAGAAGCGGTTAGTGAACAAAAAGAAATAACCCACTGGACACCTAATATTTACCGATATGGTAAATACGTAGACAATAAAAAAATTATTGTTAAAGGTCATGAAGAAAAAAACCTTAGACAGATCAATACATTTGTAGTTGATATTGATGATAATACGATAACTGAATCCGAGATACTATTATCATGCTATGATATGGGCTTTTTACCAACAATAATCATGAAAACACCAGGTGGATATCAAGTTTATTTTGTATTAGATAAGCCTGTATTCATTACTGCTAAAAGTAATTTTAAAGCTATTGAAGTTGCTAAAAAAGTATCTAATCAGCTAAGAAAATCACTAGGAGAAACTTTAAGAGTAGACACTAAGTGTAATCATTTTGGGATTTTCAGATTTCCTCAAAAATCTAATATTGTCTTCTTTGAGAAAAGTTATCTTTGTAATTTTGCAACTCTAATTAATTGGAGTATGAAAAAAGAAGATAGTCCGAAGAAAACTAAGATGAAATTGGTAAAATCATTCAAACAAGTAGATGAACCCTGGTTTAACTTACTGTTAAATGAATCAGACATTAAAGGTGAAAAGGGGACAATGGGACGTAATAATGTTGTATTAACATTATCGCTTGCTATGTATGCTTCTGGAAGAAGTAAAGAAAACTGCTTGTATAATCTGACAGAATTTAACTATCGTCTTGAAAATCCTTTAAGTGATAATGAATTAGAGCGTACTGTTAATTCAGCTTACTCAGGAAAATACAAAGGAGCTTCAAAAGCTTTTATAACAACTTTATGTACAGAATGGGTGAATAGAGATCTAAAAAGCTCAGATTTATTTTCTACAACTGGTTGGTATAAATTTGCTAAACCTAGAGAAGAAAGAGTTAGAAGTCATTATGAAGAATGGGTTGAGGATTTAGAGCAATTAATAAATGATAAAACAAACGTTAATCAGCCATTCTTAAGAATAAAAAGGCAGGAGCTAATTGATAGGTTAGGAATAGCCAATTCAAGCTTAACTGCTTTATTTAAGAGATTGAAGGCTACCAATAAGATTAATGTACAAACAATTAGAGGACGAAATGGTGGAGTAATTTTAGCTTTAGTTAAGAACATATTGATTAATCAAATTAAGAATCATCATAAGCAGGCTAAAAAGGCATTACAAGAGTATCTAGGTATTAATTTAGATACTCTAAAGAATGTGAATCAATCGAAGAATGATTATCAAGAAATCACCTTAGATACAGGGTGATTAGTTAAAAAAATAAAATTACCACTCTGCCATAACATATATATCTATGATGATTCATTGGAGGGGATATAGTGCTAAATAGTAATTTAACTAATGTTGTTGTTGTTAAGTTCTTAAAGACTGCTAGAGGAAAGAAACATAGAGGGAAATTGTATCTGTATTCTAAACCTTATTATTTCAAAATTTCTCCTAAATTAGTTACAGACTTGATGATTAATCAAGTGGTTTTGGTAAAAGATATTAGTGGAAAAGAAGTGTATGCCGTAGTACAGGAAATGTTGTCTTTACCACCCAAACAGATGAGAATACACAAACCTGTACTAAAAGTGATAACTTTATCCTTTGATTTTGAAAATGCAACTTTAAAGAAAATCAAAAAAAATAATCATAAAAACAAAATGGAGGATTAACAATGAGGTATCTACATAAATTTACTGTTATAGTACAAATTTTAGGAGTCATTTTAGGAATATGTTGTATTCTTATAACAACTAATTGGGACAAAAATATAAATATGTACTCTAATCAAAAATATACTGAGGAAAATTATGAACAAATAATTTCGAAGAAGAATCCAGAAAACTATAATCTTATTTTTTATAAAAAAGGTTGCCCTTATTGTAAAGCAGCTAAAAAAGACATATTAACTTACCAAAAAGGTTCTAAGTATATGACATTTTTTATTGATGTTGATAGTAAAGTTGGAAGAAATTTGGTAAGTGCATATAGTGTGAGAAAGGCTGCAACAGGTATCACTTTTAGAAAGGGTAGAGTTAATAGATACTTATATGCACAAAAAGTAGGAGATACGTATGAGAGTAAAAAGTCGGTCTTAAAAGTTATTTTTAGAGAATAGGCAGGTAAGGGGGATATAGATAAATGAAGTATGTAATCTTTAGTTATGCAACCTTAGATAATTTAAAAGATAAGAATGGTCAAGATTTGATTTTCGAAAGTAAGGCAGCTTGTTTTAGATATTTACAAAAGAAATTTAATTTTGAAGAAAGTAAATCTAACAAATTTAATACTAAGTATGAAAGTCCATTGAAAATTAATAAGCTAGAAGAATGATATTGCTTTAAGTAAGGGAGGATAGCTGATGGGAGAAATAGATGAGTTATATGAGAAATATGATTTCTATACAGCTTGTTATTTGACATATCAGGGACAGGAAAGAAAAACATATACGTTTAAAGTTGAGAAGAGTAGAAATAAATTAGTCAATATTGACGTTGGTAGTATATGTGAAGCATTTTATCAAGTAGAAGGAAATGTTATTCCAATCTTATCCTTTATCAAGATAAGGAAAAAGATTGTTACTAAAGATAAGTTCAGACGTGATTATCGTCAAAGTTTAAATAGCGATATTCCTATTTTGACGATAATAAAACCAGAAACAGAATTTGATATTGATGAATATAATTTAGTAAAAAAAGAATGGAAATCTTTGCTTAAATTGAATAACGCAAGTAGTAAGAGAGACCTGATTAATGATAAGCCATTTTCAGATAAATTTACTCTATATAGTCAAATTCATATTTTAAGTCAAAATGGGTATTCACGTAAAAGTATCGCTGAAAATCTTGGTATTCATAGAAATACAGTTAGTAGATATTTGAAGATCAAGTCATACTCTGAATTAGAACTTCTAGATAGCAAAAGAAGAAAAACAAAATTAAGTGCTTTTCGAGATTATATATTGGATTTGCAATTGAAAAGTCCACAAATTACAGGAAGTGAAATTTATCATAGACTTCAAAAAATGGGATATGATGGATCAAAAAGAAGTGTATTAAATTTTTTAAAAGAAAATAGAAATTAAATTTTTAGCAATGCACATTTTTATTTTCATAAAATGCACATTGAAACTTGCATAAAAGATATCTAAAAACACTGTAGTAATAGGGTTTATATTTAAATAATGCACAATGTAAGTTGCACACTATGCACAAGTTTATATTCAATAAAGTGAAGAAAATATTATTTGTTTTTTAAATATTTTTAGAGAAAATTAAGGAGCGTGTATGTAATTTGAATTTTTTTATAAAGATTTATAATGTTATGAAACCAACCTTAGAAAAAATATCATCTAGATACAAAATAATTCATGAGTATTTACATCAGCATGTAATTGGCAGAAAGAAGATTATATTTTTTAGTTTATTAAGTATATGGTTAGCTGTTCTAGTAACAGGAGTTATATCACCTAAGCAACAAAGATATTCTAAGAATCAATTGGAAACAAACCAAACTTTTGGAAATGGTACGGGTGAAGTAAATTTAGTTTCTCAAACTTTTTCTAAAAAGAATAAGATTATTTTACTAAAATTTGAAACAGTTGATAAAACTAGCGATATTGGTTCGGGAATAAATCCTAATAAACTGAAATGGAAATTATATGTAAAAAATAGAACCTCTAAGAATATGAAGATGGAGGTTATCCCTACTGTAGATAATAGAATTATAGTAGTAGTTAGAAATGTTGATCCTGGATTCCAAGCATTAGCTGTTGATATAAAAAACAAAACAGTAGACACTTCTCAAGAAGATCCAACTCTTAATGTTGCAGATAACAATAGTAGTAGTTCTCCATCAGTGAAAGAGAAGATAGATAACAATGATTTACAATTTATAGTAGCTGAAAATAGCGATAATTTAAAAAATAAAAGAGTCAAAAATCTAACAAGAGAAGGCTTTGCAGTAGAAGCGATAAATAAAGAGATAAATAAACAAAAACAAGAAAAGAAGAGAATAGATACTTTAGTTTCTAATCTACATCAAGCTATTAAGGATAATAATAAGAGCATTGCAGATTTAGAAAGTAAAAGTAAATATTTAACGGATAGTCAAGAAACTAATAACAAACAAGATATAGATAGTTTGAAAGCTGATAACAGTCAAAAAGAGCAGCAAATAGAAACAGCACAAAAAAGTTTGAAAGAGTTAGATCAAAGACTGAATTTATTATCTAAGCAAAAGCAAGATATTAAATCAGGGAAATTCAAGTTTGACGATTCAATTAAAACATATGATTTAAAGTAATGAGATAAGGAAGGTAGATACCAATGAATAGAGTAAAAGAAAATTTAGACAAAATTGAAGAACGAATTAACAATAAGAATGATGAACTTCGTAAGTTAAGGCAGGAGAAAAAAAGAATAAAAGACGCCTATCTAGTTAAAGTAGGTCAACAGTATATCAATTTATTAAAACTAACTAATCCTGAAATTGAATATGAGGAAGTTGGGGATTATTTAGCTAAGAAAATTATTGAAGTCAAGAATAAAGAAAAGAAAGTTAAAGATTCTAAGAATACTAATGGAAACTTTGATTTATCAACTTCTCAAAATGATTTTAATTAAGAAATTTTTTAGGTGGGAATGATCGTGATTTTTAGAAAAAAGGCAGTACCATCTGCAGAAGAAAGCTATCGAGAGGCAGTGAAGGAATTTAATAGGGAACTTAGAGAACCAGGATTAGGATTCACCATTTTTTTGGTGATTATGATTGCTTTTTTTGTTACAGAATTAAATACCAATAATTACAATAAACAACAAATCGAAGTTAAGTCTTATGTTAATACTAATTTAGAAACCGGTGACTATAAGCCTGAAACCTATGAGCTTGAAACTGTAAATGGAAAACATCTGACGGTTACTGCAAAATTAACAAAAGGCAAAAAGTTACCTACAAAAAAACATAAAGAAGGTTCAAAAAAAGTAGTTTTAATTACGTATATTGGTGGAAAACCAGGAAAGTTTAAATGGTACTTTGACCTACTAAGTAGATACTCCTTAAATCCTCAGCCACAAATAATTGTAACTAAATATGTAGAAGATTAATAAGTTAGAAAGGAAGATAAGAGTAATGGGTTTAGAATTAATTAAAAATACCCTAATTTTCGTAGGAGAAATTATTTTATCTGGAGCAATGTTTTTCTGGTTAGGCTACACAGCCCATCAAAGTACGAAAATTAGAGACAAATTACACGAGAAAAAATTAGCAGAATTAAATAATTCTTTTCCTATGATAAGGGTTAGACTCGTGACTAAAAGTAGTGATGAGAGTCAGATAACTGATAACAGTAACAGTGATAAACAAGCGAATATCATTAATGATATTAAATAATTCATGGTAGCCAAATAAAAAGAATAGAGTTGAAATAAGTGAGTTAAAGATTAGATTTATTTTAATTAAAAGATCTTCAAAAAACACCTTAAAATATACGTTGATAAGGTAGTAATACAGTATAGAAACTAATAGAAGAATAATATCTAAAAAAGAAAGTAATTTTATAGATAAATTAAAACTAGCGATAAATAGAGGACTATCAACAAAACTACTGGACGGCACTAATTTTGAAACTACAAGATTTATATCTGATGCAAGTGGTATACGTATAACTGCTAATAACAAGCAGATTAAAGATATTTTTTGTAAGAAACGTACTTTTTCGATATCCATATCTGTAAGTATTGCAAAATTTTTAAAAAATTTAAACATATCGGAGGCTCCTTTTGTATATATTGTATGGAATATTAGGGATATTTATAGCGATTTTTGACATATGTATGTTTATTTGTGGTCAAAAAGTTTACCACAAACATTATCTCGATAATACGAGAATTAATCAAGAAGAAAATGGTGAGAGTATGTATAAAATTATTGAGTTAAGACTAAAAGAAAAAAATATGAAACCTCGTGAATTAGCTAATAAGGCAGGTATATCAACAGGTACATTGAGTGATTTGAAATCTGGAAGACTAAAGAAGCCATCTTTTGAACTATTAGAAAAAATTGCTGATGTTTTAGAAATGGATATGAATGATTTTAGAAAAAATGAGGGGGATAAGGGGTAAATGCACAAGACTAATTTAAGAAATAAAGTTAATCACTACTTACAAGTTTTCTTTATATTTTTCTTTTTACTCCAGTTGAGTGTGCAATGGAATTTTGGATTTGCTGCATTAACAGCTTTCTTTATAACTTTAGAAGTTCATTATCAATTTGAAACAATAAAGGATAGAAGTAATAGAAGTCAAAAATTTTAAATGAGGTAAATTAGATGAATAATGAAGAAAAGAAACGTTATAAAATTGTTAAAGCAATAATTGAAGAAATAGAACAAAGTGGAATTGGTGTAGAATATCTTTCGGTTAAAATACCTAATGTAGAAGGGCCGATAATAATGTTTGGTAAAGATGAACACGACCCATATATAACACTTGGAAAGTTAATGAAGGTAATATGCAAAATAAGTATAAGTTTAGGTTTAGACATGAGTGAGGTATTTAAAATATTAGCGGATATCTACAATGAAGAATATAGAAAAAAGAAAAGGTAAAAGTTATTAATATGTTAGAAATATTAAAAATAACTGTCGAAATAGTAGTGAGTCTAATATTGTTAGTTGAAGTTAGAGTTATTTTAAGAATCGCAGTAATGAATTAATATATTAAATTAGTTCATGAGAGTAAGGTGTAGGAAATGAAAAAGGGACAAAAAATCAAATACAAAGATAAATATTATTTTATACAAGCGGTCATTAGACGTAAGCATAAAATGTCAATTTTAGTTAAAAAGTTTGATAATACACACATTGAAATTCCAATAGAATTATTGGAAGAATGCTAGTTATACATAGTTTTGAAGTATAACGTATGAATGATAAAAGCCTTGTATTAGTGTAATTTGAAACTATCACACGTTTTGAGGACGTGACAAGGCATAGCAAAGTTAAGCTGTTCTTTGCAAAAAAAAGCTCTATTGGCTTTTAAAAGTTACGTCAAAAAAACAGCACATATAATCTCCTTGATTAATACATTAAAGCCCTAGATCCACATGATTTGAGTAGGTTACTTGTTTTTGAAAGCAAGCTAGGGTATAGGCAAGATGTAGGATTGATTATAATTTATATTTAGTCAAAATTCAGTCAAAAAAATAGTAATGGCTACATCTTGCTGAACTAAAGATTTTGGATAGTAATGCCATTAAGTATTACAGTCCTACTATTTTTTAAATACAGGTTGCAAGGGAAAATAAAATTTGAGAGGACGTGAAACGACCTCACTTGCATATAATATTTCCGTTGTCTATACCTTGCAACAAGCCTTGTATCCACATGATTTGAGCTGGTCTTACGTTTTGAGGACGTAGCAAGGCATAACATGAAGTCGTTAAAAAACGGCTTTTTTATTTTGCCTAAAACCTTGTCTTCTACGGCGAGAAGTGTTAGTTCCGACCTCCTCCAACACTAACTAAACCCGCAAGCGGGAGGACTCCATTCAACTACGTTTCATTGCAAATGCACTTGATAGCATATCTTAATCAGCATTACAAGGCAATCTAAAGCGGCAAGCCGTCCTGTGTAATGCTACTTAAGGTATGCTACCAAAGAAAATGTAAGCTACATTTTGATGAGGTGAAATAACATGAATAATAGTGTATATGTAAACGATAAAACAAAAAAATTCTTTAATGTGATAAATAATGAAGATTATGGGTATTTTGAAATTAACATTTTAAAAGATGAAGGTTTTCATTTTATTGATTATTTTGATAATAAGGAAAAGAAAGCTATTTTAGATGAGATACACAGTTTATCAGTAGTAAAAATGATTAAACTGTTGAAAAAACTAGAGAATAAATGGAAACTTATGAAGAACTATCGGTTTAATCTAATGGAATCTAAGCTTGAATATTTGCAAGAATATTATGATGAACCTGGCTATGAAATGGAATTTGATCAAGAAGACTTTTTATCATGGTTAAAAGAAGATTATCTACCAGACTGGTTTAATAGTATAGACTATGATGATTTAGACATAATTCTTAGTTTTTTAAAAGAAAATACAGATAACTTTTATTATGAATTTCTAAGAGGATATGCTCAAGGTGATTATTGTTATGTTTGGAGTAATAATATTAACAATCAATGGAATCCTGACAGAGAATACATGGAGGATATTGCTTACAGTTCCTGGGTTAGTATTTGCGAAAGTAATGAAGAAGGAGAAATTGGGGAGGTGATAGAAGATGTACCAGGTTATTACTTAGCTTATGGTAGAGAAGATATTTATTTGAGTAAATACATGCAGAAAAAGTATGGTGCAAGACTAGCTAAAGAAAATATTTTGTATTATTAGGATTTTTAATGGGGAGAGTTGATAAATGAGTGAAACGATCGAATTAAATAATATTGCTCCTGAACAAATTGAAAAATTAATAGATAGATATGAGAACAAATATTCATTTGATACTAATTGTTTTGTAGATTTTATTTATTATGGAGTAGATGAAAATATATTGGGTAGAAATCCTAAAAAATATACCATCATATTAAATGAAGAAGATAGTTATAAAATCATTTTGACCAATGATAGTGATGTTTGTAATGAATGGTACGATAAACACTTTAAAGAATATATGGATAGGTAATAATAATGAAATATGCTGTGATAATTCTTGTTAAAAATAGTAGTGAAAATATTATTATTTTATTTGTACGCCAAAAGTTGTACAATAGTAGAGAGGTGAGTGATATGGAAAATGGTAGAATTAATACTAGAATTAATAGTGATATTAAAATAAAAGCTGAAAAATATTTAGCTGAACATGGATTAACTTTATCTGAATTTGTAAGAATAGCAGTTACAACTGTTGCTAATAATGGTTTACCTAATAATTGGGGGATTCCTTCACCTGAAATCAATCAATCTATTTTAGAAATGGTAGATGATTTAAATGATCCTAAGCTGAAACGAGCAAATAGTTTATCTGAATTGGAGAGCTTATTAAATGAGTGAGGTTATTCCTACATCTAGTTTTAAAAAGCAGTTTAAAAAAGTTAAGAACAATCCTAGATGGAAAAAATATTTAATGGTAGTTTACCATTTAGTAATAAAAGTTCTTGGGATTATGTGATTAGTTCTTTTTTAAATGATACAGAATTGCCAGAGTATTTTTATGAGCATAAGATTACTTTAACAAAACAAGTAAAGAAACAAATTAAACAGCGTTTAAAGAATAAAAACATTGAAGTTGCAGGACTAGATTTACATTTTGATGGTCACAACGGAGATCATCTATTAATATACTGCAGAATTTCAGAAGAAAAGTTAGTATACTTACTAGCTATCGGTACACATAGTGAGTTATTTTAAAAGTCGTTGAAGAACGGCTTTTTTATTTTGCCTAAAATTCTATCTTCAACGGCGAGAAGTGTTAGCTCCGACCTCCACCTACACTAACTAAACCCGCAAGCGGGAGGACTCCATTCAACTACGTTTTCATTGCGTATGCACCTGATAGCATAGCTTAAGCAGCATTACAAGGCGATCTAAAGCGGCAAGCCGTCCTATGTAATGCTACTTAATCTATGCTACCAAAGAAAATGTAAGCTACATTTTGATGAAAGGTTAGGTAAATCATTATGACAACATTAAAAGAAAGACAAGAACAACATGCATTGAAATTAGTAGAAATTATTACAGGTAAGAAACATAGTATCGAGCAACTAAAAGAAAACGTAGAAATCACGAAAGAATTTATAGATGTGTTCAATTTAAAGTTGGCTGATAAATTAAGTTCCGAAGGTAATTTATATTATGCTTGTCAGACGGGCTTTCCGTTCTTCAATATTTATGTAGTTTCTAAATATGAAGAAGATTTTGAAGAAGAACTGGCAAATGCTAAAGAAGGTTATTTGTGGGCATATGTTTATAATTACGACAACCCAGGGCTTTCAGAATTTGGAACTATTAAAGTTGATAAAGATTTAAATAGAATTTACTAGAAAAGGAATGAGTGAAAATGAGTTGGTTAGAGTTTGTAACAGTTTTAGAAAATGCAAATGTAGGTATTAATGAAGATAATATTTGTGAGTATGAAGATGAGATATTTAACCATGTTCTAGCAAATTTTGACAATACTTTTCCCAAAGGAATTCTTATTCAACAAGAATTAGTGATTAATAAAATCAAGTTAGAGATAGAGTTTCCAGTAATACAGGGGGAGTTTGATACAGAACCCGGGAATATAAAAATTTTAAGAATTAATGGTAACAGAGTAAGTTAATTTTAAGGAAAAGTAAGGATACGCTATGAATGTAATGGATATTTTAATTAAATTGGATATTGAAGAAATTAAATATTTGCAGAAAAACAGGGAAGAAGTAAAACAACTAAGGGAATAAATTATTAAAGTAATATTGATGGTTTATTAATTCAAATTCAAGGAGAATAACGTTATAATGAATAGTAAAGAGAGAAAAAGGCTAAGTGAAGAAAAATGGCGAAAGGCAACATTTAAAGACGGTGTAATTTTTGCTTGGGTAGTAGCAGATAATGAAGATATTTGTTTGAAGTTATTACAAATAATTTTACCAGAACTAAATATTGCTAATATTGTTAAAATTCGAAATGAAGATAGTCGAAAGAAAAATAAAATTTTTCATGGAGTTAGGTTTGACGTTTTTGCCGAAGACGAACAAGGCAGAATGTATGATATTGAAATGCAGATTGCCAACAATCATGATTTAGGACAGAGAATGTCTTATTATCAAAGTAATTTAGTCAGTCGTTCTGTTCGCCAAGGACAATCATTTGTCAGTAAAGTTGACACTTATGTTATCTTTATTTGCGATTTTGATTTTGGAAAGCAAGGTTTACCCAAATATACAACGAATCTAGTTATTAACGAAACAGGCGAAGTAATAGATAATAAAGAACATAATATTGTCTTAAATATCAGAGCAAAAGATTTTTCAAGTCTAGGCTATGAAGTAAATGCGTTTTTGGAATATGTAAAAAGTAATAAAATTAGTAATCAATTAACCAAGAATATTGATGATAAAGTAAAAGAACTTAAGAAAAGCACAGAAAGGAAGAAGAGTTACATGGTTTATGAACAAGAATTATTAACAAGAGAATATTATGCTGAACAAAAAGGCTTACAAAAAGGCTTACAAAAAGGTAGAGAAGAAGGAAAAAAAGAAGGAAGAAAAGAAAATATTATTGATTCTATCAAAAAATTAGATAGTCAAGGATATGACAAAAAACAAATTATTGATAGTATTACAGCTGTAACAGCTTTTACAGCAGAAGAAATTAGTCAATGTTATGATGAAATCATGGTTAAGTAAATAAATATGTGAGTAAAAAGTCGTTAAAAAAAACGACTTTTTATTTTACCTAAAATTTCATCTTCAACTGCGAGAAGTATTAGCTCCGACCTCCTCCTATACTAACTAAACCCGCAAGCGGGAGGACTCCATTCAACTACGTTTTCATTGCGTATGCACTTAATAGCATAGCTTAAGCAGCATTACAAGGCGATCTAAAGCGACAAAGTCGGCCTATGTAATGCTACTTAATCTATGCTACCGAAGAAAATGTAAGATATATTTTGATGAAAGTAGGTAATAAACATGAGTACAAATGCAATGATTTTTAAAATGGATAATAACAAGGTAAGGGGAATTTATTGCCATTGGGACGGATATCCAGACTATGTAGGAGCCATTTTAAGAGACTCTTATCAAAAACCTAGTAAAGTTGATAGTTTAATCAATTTAGGTGAAATTTCATCTTTAGGTGATGAGATATCTGTACACCCATTTGTAAAAAAATATGGTTTTGAATATTCAATGAGTGTGGAATACAAAAGACTAAGCGAATATGAGAAACAAGCCTTAAATAGTGAGCTACAAGAACATACACTAGCCTATCACAGAGATAGGGGAGAAGATTTAAAAATAATGGAAATGACCGTTGAAGAATTTAGTAACAAATTGAAGAATGATAATTTCCCATATTCAGGGCCTGTATATCTTTATTTAATGAAAGCTAATAAACTTAATCAATATGAGTGGGTTTATAGTGAACTAGAGTTTTTTGATGAGCTAGATTATCAACTTTTAGGCAATGAATTTTGCAGTAGAGGTTCGTACTGGTCTTCTTTCAAAACTTTATAAATTTAGTTGTTAGATAGAAGTAAGGGAGCTGCTATATTATGGCAACTCCTTTTTATTTTTCCTAAAATTTTATCTTCTACGGCGAGAAGTGTTAGCTCCGACCTCCTCCTATACTAACTAAACCCGCAAGCGGGAGAACTCCATTCAACTACGTTTTCATTGCGTATGCACCTGATAGCATATCTTAAGCAGCATTACAAGGCGATCCAAAGCGACAAAGTCGGCCTATGTAATACTACTTAAGATATGCTACCGAAGAAAATGTAAGATATATTTTGATGAAAGTAGGTAATAAACATGAGTACAAATGCAATGATTTTTAAAATGGATAATAACAAGGTAAGGGGAATTTATTGCCATTGGGACGGATATCCAGACTATGTAGGAGCCATTTTAAGAGACTCTTATCAAAAACCTAGTAAAGTTGATAGTTTAATCAATTTAGGTGAAATTTCATCTTTAGGTGATGAGATATCTGTACACCCATTTGTAAAAAAATATGGTTTTGAATATTCAATGAGTGTGGAATACAAAAGACTAAGCGAATATGAGAAACAAGCCTTAAATAGTGAGCTACAAGAACATACACTAGCCTATCACAGAGATAGGGGAGAAGATTTAAAAATAATGGAAATGACCGTTGAAGAATTTAGTAACAAATTGAAGAATGATAATTTCCCATATTCAGGGCCTGTATATCTTTATTTAATGAAAGCTAATAAACTTAATCAATATGAGTGGGTTTATAGTGAACTAGAGTTTTTTGATGAGCTAGATTATCAACTTTTAGGCAATGAATTTTGCAGTAGAGGTTCGTACTGGTCTTCTTTCAAAACTTTATAAATTTAGTTGTTAGATAGAAGTAAGGGAGCTGCTATATTATGGCAACTCCTTTTTATTTTTCCTAAAATTTTATCTTCTACGGCGAGAAGTGTTAGCTCCGACCTCCTCCTATACTAACTAAACCCGCAAGCGGGAGAACTCCATTCAACTACGTTTTCATTGCGTATGCACCTGATAGCATATCTTAAGCAGCATTACAAGGCGATCCAAAGCGACAAAGTCGGCCTATGTAATACTACTTAAGATATGCTACCGAAGAAAATGTAAGATATATTTTTGATGAAAGCAGGTAATAAATATGGAACGCTTGAAATTAGGTGGTGTAGCTGGTCGCCATGAAATACCAGAAGTCGTAGGTTTTGTTTTAGATAAGGTTGAAGATCCAGGAAATATCAATAAAATAACAGCTGATGTAATTGCTAGCTTAGACAAGCAAGATTTAAGTCAGGGGCTAGATTTATACGTAACAGGTTTAACATCTGTTACTGTTGCAGTGATTAAATACTGTTTTGACAATCATATTCCGTTAACTTGTTTCCATTTTGACGTGATTACAAAAACATATATACCGCAAGTAGTCTTATAAAAAGAGGTGTAAACGATATGAGTTATGAATATGAAAGTTATAATAATTTAAATCAATTGAAGAAAATAGATCCTAAATTAGCTGATGAGTTAGTTTGGTATGCTTGGAATAAAGAATGGAAAAACGAAAACCTTATGGTTTTTCCTAATGGTGTTGAGTTTGCTAAGTATGAGTTAGAAGATGGTTGGTATGTAGGAATAGGGCTAAAAAAAGAAAACACTGATTATAGAGGCGCACCTAATCCATTTAACTATATTGATTATGAGAGATTAGCAAATGATTTAATTGAAAGTTGGGACAGATCATTACATTATGAGAGCAATGAAGGGAAAATCGTACTTACATCATACAGATTTTAAAGGAGAAAGCTAAATATGAGTTATGAGTCAACAGTATACGATAATTTAAGTGAGTTAGAAAAAGCAGAAACAAAGTTAGCACAAGAATTAGTAGAGTATGAAGAAAGTTTTGAAAAATACAGGAGTCAAGAGTGGAAAACAATGGCTATCGAAGTTTATCCAACTAGAGAAGATTTTGCTAAGGGTCAAGGCGAAGATGAAAGCTTGGCTGATGGTTTAATTGAAGAACTAGACGAGATGTACAATTACGAAAGCCCAGATGGTCGAGTAATACATACAGAAGGTGCATTTTATATTTAACTATAACAAAAATTAAGGAGAGAGTATTATGGCAAATATATCAACAGCATTTGGAAGAATGTATATTGACAGAACATTTTATGAAAAAAATAGAGAATTAATAGATAACTGGATTGATTTTTACCAAACTCCGCAAAAATATGAATGGTATGGTTTTTCTTACGTAGAAGTAGAAGAATTAACAGAAGATGAGTTATGGTTGAGATTTAATGGAGAAGGTCGCTGGAACTGGGCAGATACATTGAAGTATGTATTTGCTAGTGATGATTTTGAAAGTCAATTTAATCCCTATAAAAAGCAATTGACACAAAAACTATATGAAGCTAGTCAAAATATATTAATGGAATACGTGGATTATGAACCAGGTTATGAAATATTAGTTGAAAGAGAGGTTAATTTACAAGTTGAAAAATATAATGATAAGTACGAAACAAGTATGGTAATAAATTATGATATTGATCTAGAATATAACGATTACAATAAAGTTATGTGTGGAGTAGAAATAGGTTACAAGTTAGATGATTTAGAAGAAGTAGAAGCATTGCAGGAACATTTAATGGCATTTTACGAAGAAAATAAGGAAATGATACGAGAAAAAAATTTCAGATCATTTAGTAAAGATGTTATGAGATACATCAAAGAAGACAAAAAATTAAATAAAGGAATATGTGTATTTCGTCTAAATGACGATCCAGGTATGTTTCTAGAAGATATGGAGGAAAGTTTAAAGATTGCATAAGATATTTTATTTAAAGAGCTACTAAGCTCTTTTTATTTTACTCAAAATTCTATTTTCTACGGCGAGAAGTGTTAGCTCCGACCTCCTCCAACGCTAACTAAACCCGCAAGCGGGAGGACTCCATTCAACTACGTTTTCATTGCGTATGCACCTGATAGCATATCTTAAGCAGCATTACAAGGCAATCTAAAGCGACAAAGTCGGCCTATGTAATACTGCTTAATCTATGCTACCAAAGAAAATGTAAGCTACATTTTAAAGGTAGGGAGTAATTTATATGAGAAGATTTATAGATACAATCAACAAAGAGATTTTAGTAGTCGTGGAAGAAATGGATTTTGCAGATAATTTTGCATGTAAATTAAATAGTCAAGGTGTGTATGTAGTTACAAATGAATATCCTAGTTATTCAAGTGGTGCATTTGGAGATATATACAGTGCGGTTATGGATATTATAAATAGTGCTGGAAAAATGGAATATTATGATTATTTCGTTCAACCAAGTAAGGAAAAATTAAAGGAAGTATGGAGTAGATATAACCATAATCAGAAAAATAAGCCTTATGACGAAAAACTAGCAAGAAATTTTTATTATGAAGATTGCCTTAGTGAAGTATTAACTGATGATGACCATGATTTTTTACAATGGTTAACTAACAAAAATAAGGTTTTTACGTACATTACAGTAACAGATGGTTGGGATTTTGTAGATTTAATCGAATACCACCCACAACGCAAGAAAAACAAATTATTAGCAGATATAGATTACTTAGAAAAAGTATTTTTTAATGAATGGTACACATTAGTTACGGAAGATTTTAGAGTTGAAAAAGAGAAATTTAGCTTAAATAACGAATCTGAATTAACTCAATATATGTTAAATAAGTATCACGCAGTAGAAATTCCTGAAATAGATATTAAAAAGGTAGGCGAGTGAAAATGACAAAATTAGAAAAGGTATTACAAACTCTAAATAACAACGGTGTAACACTCTTAGAATTTTACGGTTACAGTACAAAAGATGAAGATTTTGAACAAGATCAAACGTATCAAGAAGAATATAACTTTTTATTTGACCTTGTTGTCAAAAAAATTGAAAAAGATTTAAATAAAGGTTTTATCGAATATGGATTAAGTCTAGTGTGGTTTTTAGCAAATAAAGACAATACTTGGTGTGTCTTACTTAGGACGGATAATAATGATTATTATATCCAAATTAACGATATTCTAACTGGAAGAAAATATTTAGAACAAATTCAATAAAAAGGCAGGCAATAAATATGATTACGGTAAACGAATTACAAAATTTCTTAGAAGATAATGAAAGACAAATTTTAGCAATGGATCGCATGAATTTATTGAAGATTAATGCGATTGATGAAGAAACTGGTGTAAATATACCAGGGATAAGTTACATTTGTTGTGTAGATTGGCCTGTAGGAGTAACACCATTTAGCCAATATAGCTGCAGTGATGGAACAGATTTATTAGGTATTTACGATAAGGAAAATAAGAAGCTTTATCACAAGAGAATAAATTCACTTATTTTAAATGATGAATTAAAAAGTGTTGTAGATGGAATAGGATCTATTAATTTTAAGAATCTTTATAGGTTAGTTGTAAAAGAAGTTGATAATATCCTACAAAAAGAATACCAATCCCTAAGAGTTCAAAAGCAGATTGAAAATTACAACTATAAAAACAGTGATTTTAAGGAATCCTTTATAGAACAAAGAATTGAAATCTTTTTTGAAAAAGGTATAAAAGTTTATGGAGAAACAAAAGAATATGAACTTAGGTTAACAGCGTATGATTACGCAAAGCTTATTAGTGACAAAAAATATGCGAAAGATTTGGCTATGAGATATTTATTTAATAAACCTGAATACAGAGATGTAACAAATTTTGAAGTAAATATTGAAGCTTATATCTACAGACAAGCAAAATTAAATTTCTACAGAAATATTAATTTAAATGATGATGACAAGAAATTGTTGAGCCTTTTCAAAGGAATATCCGAAGCTAATAATGCTCGTACTGTAAAAATTGAATATCAACAAGGCAATAAATCAACTGAAATAACAGTAAATGTAGATGAAATTAGACGAAGATATGATCATTCTGATGGATACAGTTTTAGTGAGTATGTAATTACGACAATGAAAGCAACAGATAAATTTTATAAAGATTTTAAAGATGAAGAAGATAATCGTTTGGGGCATATCTTGCTTAAGGGTATTAAAAAAGTTAAATATGGAAGAAAGGTATTATTTGAAGAAAAATAAATCAATTAATAAAGGGCTACTAAGCTCTTTTTTATTTTGCCTAAGATTCTATTTTCAACGGCGAGAAGTGTTAGTTCCGACCACCTCCTATACTAACTAAACCCGCAAGCGGGAGGACTCCATTCAACTACGTTTTCATTGCGTATGCACTTGATAGCATATCTTAACCAGCCTTACAAGGCGGTCTAAAGTAGCAGAGCTATCCTTGTAAGGTTGTTTAAGCTACGCTACTTAAGAAAATGTAAGATATATTTTGATGAAAGGTCAGGTAAATCATTATGACAACATTAAAAGAAAAACAAGAACAACATGCTCTCAAGCTGATAGAAATCATTACAGGTAAAAAGTACGATATCAAAGAATTGAGAGAGAATGAAGAAATTACAAAAGAATTTATAGATGTATATGATACACGACTAGCTAAAAGATTAAGTTCGGAAGGGAATTTATATTACGCCTGTCAAACAAGAT
The DNA here is from genome assembly GCF_001435955.1 of Ligilactobacillus salivarius DSM 20555 = ATCC 11741. Taxonomy (GTDB): domain Bacteria; phylum Bacillota; class Bacilli; order Lactobacillales; family Lactobacillaceae; genus Ligilactobacillus; species Ligilactobacillus salivarius. Next base: position 19,943 of record NZ_AYYT01000013.1, read on the forward strand.
TCCCATTCTTCAACATTTTTGTAGTATCTAAGTATAAAGAAGATTTTGAAGAAGAACTAGCAAACGCTAAACAAGGCTATTTGTGGGCATATGTTTATAATTACGACAACCCAGAGCTTTCAGAATTTGGAACTATTAAAGTTGATAAAGATTTAAATAGAATCTACTAGAAAAGGAATGATTAGAAATGAATTGGTTAGAATTTGTTACTACTTTAGAAAATGCAGATATTGGTATCACAGAAGAAAATATATGCGATTATGAAGATGAAATATTTAATTATATACTAGCAAATTTTGATAGCACGCACCCTAAAGGCTCAATAGTTAAGGAGACGTTGATAATTAATAAAAATAAAATAGAACTAGAATTTCCAGTAATACAAGGAGAGTTTGATACAGAGCCAGGAAAAGTAACGATTTTAAGAATTAATAATAAAAAAGTAGGTATGTAATGTATGGTGTAAAATTAAATAAGGTTGCTGCAAAAATTGTAGTAGCCTTTTTATTTTGTCCCAATTTCATCTTCTATAGCGAGAAGTGTTAGTTCCGACCTCCTTCTACACTAACTAAACCCGCAAGCGGGAGGATTCCAGTCAACTACGTTTCATTACAAATAAAAAAAGCCACTGGACTCTAAAAAGTCTAATGGTTAGGAAACATAAAAATAATAATAAAATAATAATAAATCGCTAAATACGATCTGGTACTACACACACATATAGTATACAAACTGTATACTAAAAAGTAAATAAAATTTTATTTTGTTAGCTTTCCGCAGAGTAATATCTATTAGTAAAAGTAGTAGCTCATTTGTTACATGAAGTGGGAAAGCTAGTTACAGACGGCAAGCCTTGAAGGACAAAATTTCATACGATTTTTTATTGGGATTTTTGGCAAAATTTTGGACGGAAGTTGTGCAAAATTTCAGCCTTATTTTGAAAAAAATGAACAGAAAAATATACGTAAAGGAAGTAAAATTTTATGGAGAAAATGATAAAAAAGTCGGTCGAATATTTAGTGATTTTTTCGGTGAAAATTAGGACTAATTTTGGAAGAAAAATATGCTATAATTAACTAGCACAGAAGTTACATAAAGACGGTGGTGAACTATCTTTTTTGAAAAGAGGTGGTGCTTATGAAAGTGCTTATAGACTTCTTGAAGAAAGGAGGTTCACGTACGCCCTTGTTGCAAAACATAGGGATAGTTCTTTGGGGCTTGTCAGTGTTGATAGCCGTACCACTTATTAGCTTTCTACAGAGTAATATTCTGTTAGTGAAAGTAGTAGCTCATTTGCTACATGAAGTGGGAAAGTTAGTCGATGAATGGCAAGCTTTAAAGGACAAAATAAAAAACCGTCAGTAACTTTGGCGAGCCTGATGGTTTTGAAATAATATAAAGTTTGAAACTAGAGTTCGTCACCGTCTTTTAAACGGCTGTACAACGAGAGATATGTTAGTCGCATATCTCTTTTTATTTATAATTATATTATACGTTTTTTAGTATGAAAAGTAAACAGAGAAAGTCGTATGGATTTAGAGAAAATCAGGTAAGAAAAATACTCTACTTCATACGATTTTTTTATTGTGATTTTGGCAGAAATTGCAGTGAAATTTTATTGGATTTTGATGATAAAATTTAGACGAAAAGAAGCAATTTTTTGAAGAAGTTTGCACAAAGTTTTGGCTTTATTTTTGAAGAAAAAAGTGAACAGAAAATACACATAAAGGGAGCAAAATTTTATTGAGAAAATGACAAAAAAGTTGGACAAAAATTCTGCTATTTTTATCAAATGTGGAGAGAAGTTTTGGCATAAATTGTGGCTAGATTCTGGACTTCAATCAGGGATATTTTTGATGAAAATTGAAATCAAAATTTGTTGATCATTTTATCTGATTTAAGGTAAAAAATATCTGCTATTTTAGTTTCAAAAAGCTGCATATTCTGATGAGTTTTTGAAGCTAAAATGCTTACTTTTTTCTTTCGCTAAAGTAAAAAAGTAAGACAAAAAAGAAAGGCGTCTGTCAACATCACGAAATATAAAATTTCTATTTTTGACGATTTTCGAATAAATTGCCATTTTTAAGCCAATTTATTCGAAAAGAGCATAAGGGAAACTTCTACCAACTACGTTGGTAGCCTGATAGTATCAGGGTTTCCGTTGTCCCCAAATTTTCTCGCTACGCTACTAAGTACTACCACAGTATACTACCAAATACAACCATGATACTACCATTTACTACCATGTAATACTACCAAGTGCAACCATGATACTACTATTTACTACCATGCTACACAACCAAATACTACCACGCACTACCAAACACTACCATTGTTAAAATTGTATCACTACCATCTACTACCACTGTTTACTACCATTTACTACCTCTACACTGTTATTTACTACCATTCAATACAACCAAGTACAACCATGCACTACCAAACACTACCATACCTTAAAATGTAGCACTACCATCTACTACCACTATTTATTATATATTTACTGCTATTTACAACCACATAATACTGTTGTTTACTACCATGAATATTTAATATATTTTTTGACGAGTAAACGATAAAATTTCAGACTGTCAGTGTCATCAATTTAGCAATTTTTTTTAGAACTTTTAAAATGACTTTAAACTATAAAAAGTGAGAGTGATTTTAACAATGAAAATTAGTAATAAAGAGTTGAAAATTAGAGGACTTTCCTCAGAAGAAATTGCACAATTAGATATCATAGTAAAGAAGGAGAATTACAGTTCTAGGAATGAATTTTTATTGAATGAGATTCGAAAAGTGATTCAAGGAAATTATAAATCAAATGAAGAAGAAATTTTAACAACATATTTGAAAGAAATTATTGTTACTAATAAAGAGTTAACCAAAAACTTAAAACATGTGTTGGAATCAAAAGAGAAGTTATTAGACGAAATTGATAAATTATCAGAAAAATATGCCAGATTTTTAGAATATACAGATGAAGAGGGTAGAAATTAAGATGCAAATAAATATAAAGAATATTCCAGAGGAAATATTGTCTGCTCTAAAGTTACAAGCTAAGGAAAGTAAAGCAGCTAATTTTTCTCAGTATATTATCGAAATTTTCAGATCAGCAATCGTTAATAATGGATTATCAATTTATGATTCTGAACTAGCAAATTTAGCTGTTGAGATTAAGAAACAACAAGCAAAAGTTACTCAATTTTTGACAGAAGAAAATATTGATAATCTTCGAATTATGGAAGAACTAAAAATAGTACAGGATTTGGTTGAAGGTTGGATTGAATTTGATACTATTTCAGAAGTAATGGCTGAGGGTGAGCAGGGTAATGAAAAAGAATAAAAGTATAATCGCGATTCTAATAGTTATCTTAATAATTTTAGTACAACCGAATGTTTGGCAGAAAGTAAGAGATATGTTTACTATTAGAGATTTTAAAACTCAACTAGGAATTATAGATACCAATGGCAAAGTTATGTCCAAAGAAACAAACAAAAGATTGAGTGAACAAGACTATAATAATGAATTAATCATAGTGGTAAATCAAAACCAATCTGACTTAAATGTGAAAGATTTACAGCAATCTAAATTAAAGTATGAATTAAAGGATAAAGATTTATTGAATAGGTCAAGAGGCGGAAAAATAATATTCAACAAAAATATGCTTCCTCAATCAAGTATTACAGAAACAAATATGAGAATTGCAGGGTGGAATAAGACAGTAGAAAAAAATCAGAAAGTTTGGACTAAAGAGATGGTTATACCAATAAAAGATGGGAAAGAGATTCCTAAAAATAATACTTTTGTTTCGACTAGAGATCTGAGTAAAAAATTAGCCGAGTATCAGAAAAAAATTAGCGATTATATCAACCAAACAAATGATAGTGTAGGATATGAAGCAACTATAATTTATAACGGTGTAAATCCTATTCCATCAGGAGTGCATGTTCAAGCTAAAAGTATTGAAGATAATCAATTTCAATTTAATATTTATGTACTCAATCAGGAACATAATTACAATGTAAATCATTTAACAGGTAACGTGAAGAAAAATTAGTACAATACGAGGAGAATTTAACATGGATAAGAATAGCAAAAATAAGAAATTTTTTTACATTAGACAAGATAGAGAGCAAAAATTAAATGAATTATATAATAAATTTAAGAAAGAAGACAATGTTAAGTCATTTTCAGAATTTGGAAATAGAATGATTGACATACTATATGATCTTTTGATTACTCCTAAAGATACACCACTTCAAGAAAGAATAGCAGAGCTAAAGAAGGTTAAAAACACTCAACTACAAAACATAGATGTCTTAGTTAGAAGCATACGTTCCAGTGAGAATATTAATTTATATGTATTATTAGCTTTATATAATAAATTAACGGTTGAAGGTTGGCAGCCATCAGACTTGGAATCAATTACAGTTACATCTCAGAATGAAGAGCTAAATCAATTGTTAAAACAAATAGGAGATTTAGTTACACAAGACGCTGCTAGAGGCAAAGAAATTAAGGATTCACATAAAAAGAGTTAGAATAAAAATCGAATAAATGAGGGGGAATTTATGTGAGCAAGAAAAAAAGTAGAGAGTACTTAATGAAATTAAGAAAAATTTCAGATCAAGGGCTGATTGACCCTTTTGAAGGAGATTTAGGTGAATTTGATGGAGTCACTTTAAAATTTGTTGAACCAGTGTCAAAACTGATCTGTAAATATACAGGTAAACCGTATACTATCCAATGGCAAAGAAAGATTGAAGAAATGCGAGATCTTTATCAGAAATGGCAGATAGAAATGGCTAATAATTTTGAAGATGGTGAACGTAGAGGATATATTGTAAAAAAAGAAGATGTTAGGCGAAACAACGAACGAATTGAAACTTATTTGGAACTTGGTTTTGGTTTTAAGGATTTTGCAAAAAAAGTTGGTTATAGTGAGGGATCACTTAGAAATAAGTGGAATCGTACGGAGTTAGAAAAAGCACATAATCCATGTGTGATTAAAAATAATATCTTGAAGCCATTAAGTAAAAGTGGTAGTTCTCGAATGGGACATAAAGTTAGTGTAGGTAAAAAATCTAGAATAACTGATATTTTATTAACTAGATAATAAGTTAGCAAATAGCTAGTTAGATAGAAGGTGATAGATTGGAACAAAAAACTTCTCCAGCTATAACATTTATGATTCAATATCGAAAACCAGATCCAGGACATGTTAATTATACAAACCGAAAAAATGCCGTAGATATAGATAATGAATTAGGAATCCAACGTTCAGACGAGTATAGTCAAGAATTGATTCAAGAGATTAATCAAGAATTACCTGAAATGGACTTAGATTTTGAAGATTATGTTGATTATATGAATCGGGGATATGCAACTAAAAATAAAGATGATGAATTAACAACTATGTTTACTGCTACAGAGAATAATGCACCTAAAATAAGGCTTAAAGAAACTAAGGATAAATTAAAACAGGCATATAAAAATAATTCTTTGATGTGGCAAGGCGTAGTTTCGTTTGATAATGAATTTTTAGCTAAACAAGGGTTGTATGATCCTGAAACAGGTAAGGTAAATCAAAGAGCAATTAAAGAAACAATTAGGCAAGCTATGCCTGCTTTAATACAACGAGAAGAACTATCTGATACTGCTTTTTGGTGGGGGAATATCCATTTGAACACTAGACATGTACATGTTCATTTAGGACTTTCAGAGATAGAGTCTAATCGGCCCAAAGTATACTTTGCTCCACGAGATCAGATGGAATATAAAGGGGCTTTTTCACAAAAAACAATTAAAGCCTTTAAAAGTGCCATTTATCATGAAATTTTGAATGACCAAGAAAAGAAAAGGTTACTTCGTCAAGAACAAAAAATAGGCGTATTTAAGCAAAGTTTAACTGATAATATTGAGAACTCAGTTAATAATAAGTATGACTATAAAGCTAAATTCTTCTTAGAACAAGCCTATAACCATTTACCACAAAATAAAAAAATACGTTATCGTTCTAATGCTAAGGACTTCAAAGTAGCTAAATTATATCTTAACAAGTATGTAGAACACTTTTTAAAACATGGTGGAAAAGAAGATTATGACGCTTTTAAACAAGAAACCAGAGATTATTTAGCTAATTACAAACAAGCTTATACAAGTGAAGAGGAAGGGCGTGAGTATGAGAAAAGAACTAAAGACTGGCTAAATAACGAAAAGATAACCATTGCTGAAACTAAAGGCTTTAATTTGGATGATTTAGTTGAAAAACGTATGCAAGATTTACATGATAGGTTAGGTAGTAAGGTTTTAAATTATCTGCAGTCTAATCCTCCAGGAGATACAGAAATTTTGCCGCCTAATTTAAGTAGATTCTCTAAAAGCAATCAAAAGATGGCCAAAAATCAGTTGCCAGAAGTAAGTACAATTTATACAAAGAGACAATGGGACTGGTTAGGATATGAAATACCAGAAAAAGCTCAGCCAATAGCTATTGTTAAACCTAATAATAATCCTGATATTAATAAAAGGTATATTGAAGAAAAATACTGGGATATTAGTCAGGTTAAACTAAAGAAAAACTTAAATTCGAAGCCGAAGATAAAGCTTTATCAGGCCCTATGGTTAACTACAGAAGAATTAGAACAATTGGTTGATGGAAGTAAAGATCGTAAGCTAACTAGCCTTGAAAAACAAGAATTTGGTGTTTATAGATACGCAATTAAAGTTAAGAATATGCAAGAAAGACAAGTAGAAATCAATGATCGAATGGATATTTTAAAAGCTTACCAACCATTGACTACTGATAAACCGTTGATTGATTATAAGATGCAACAATACAAAGAACTAGAGGAATTGTTAGAAATTAGATTAAAGCCAAAGTATAAGCAGAATAATACCGAAAAAAGGCAACTTGAAAAATTAACTAATAGACATTTAGATGTTGTTAAAGTTCCAATTACTAAAGTTGATAAAACTGTATATTTAGCGAGAAAAAACACTTTGTCTACGGAGCTTAAACTGGCAAATCAAGCTCAAAGTGATACAACCTTTAGTTTGGTTTATGGGTCAAAAACTACGAAAAAGCAATATTTAAACAGGTTGACACAGGAACAAGAAGTTTTAAAAACTAAGTATGAAATTTATCAACGTAATGAACAGATAAAAAATGAGGTAGATGAGAATAAAATTTCTGATTTAAAAAAAGAAAATGGCCAAGATTTTGGGAAATTAAAAGTGCTATATCAGAAGTTAGATCCAGAAAGTGATAGGCAAACAAATAATTTTGATTTTGATAATTTTAATTTGAAAGATTCTGAAATTCATAGACAAGTAAGGTCTAGTCAACAAAAAGAAAGTGAGACTTTCAAACAAGAAAGATCACAATTTAGCTATAAACCCTTTAGTCCACATATGATTAGTTCAGCACATCTAATGCTTAAAGCAAATGGTAGAGAACAAATTGAAGCAGCTAAGAAGAAGTGGCGAGATGATGATCGAACGGAAAAAGAACGTCAAAGAGAAGAAAGAAAGCGTGGTAGGAGTATCTAACTAGAATCTATTTTTGATGAGTCTAGTAATTGTCGAAGGTTGCTAGACTATAAGCGTGGATTTTTTTCACGCACTTTTCAAATTTGTAAAACACTCTCTTGCCCTAGATGTAAAGATTTGAATATTCAGGTAGATTTGAGGCTATCCTGGGGCTTTAAAATAAATTGAAAGGAAGATGAGAATGGAAACAAAATTTTTTCTAATAGATACCAAAATGGACAATATTTGGACAAACATAATTATAGCTGCTAATTCATTAGAAGAGGCGGAAGCAAAAGTAAAGGAAATGCAGAGTAAGAAGAATAGTTAAAATCGAAGTGTAAAAATAGTCTAACTATAATAAATTTAGTATTTAACATCAGTTGAATCAGGAAAAATTAAATAGATAAACTGGTTCAAAGTGTAAAGATAGTCTATGAGAGGGGGATAATATGAACGAAAACATTAAGGCTATGGTTTCAGAATTAAAAAGAGAGTTTCCAGATAATTATGGTAATGGCACTAAAGGCTTATATTTTGAAATAAGTGATAATCATTATTTTGAATATGGTGTAGATAAAGAATTTACAGAACAGCATTTTAGCGATATTTGGATTAGATATAAAGGAAATGGATTTAAAATTATATATGAAAATGATTTGGAATGTGAAATTGAAACAGAGTATTACCCCAATTTAGAAAATTTAGAAGCAATTGGAAGAATTATTAATATAGTAGGTAAAAATTTAAGTAAGATAAATTTTGATTATTAATTAAGTTGCTTTGACCTTAATAAGTCACTAAACTGTTAATATCGTTTGATGAATATACATTCATGAATTAGGATCTCTTATAAACGATATAGACTTAGTACTCGTAAAAAAGTGCTAAGCCATAAGTAGCAAAATTACTCAACAAATAATCTACTTAGGCAATTTTGTTACTGAAGGATTTATCCTTTTTAACTACTGTTACAGGAAAGAATAATTTCAAGGAAGTGAAAACGACCTTCTCTTTTATTAGAATACACACAAATAACCTGTAACATTGCCTTGTATCTGCATGATTTGAGACAGTCTTACGCTTTTGAGGACGTAGCAAGGCTTATTTTTAGGTGTATGTTGAGCCTTACATTGACTTTTTATACAGTTAGTATTTATAATATAACTACCGAGAAAACACTTTTTTATTTTTATATTTGTAAAGCTATTTACATTATCAATTCAATCTAGTCTATATTAGGCTAGATTTTTTTAATTATTGACGTTATATATGCTTATGCTCTAAAATGAGTGTACATTTATTTATCGTTATTACAACTACGAAACAGTCTTTTCTATTTTGATCCAGCCTATTTTTAGGTTGGATTTTTTATTTGAGTATGTAATATCTATGGTATAGTATAAAGAAAAGAGTATGGAGGCAGGAGTTATGGTTAAAAAATTAGTATTCCCTGGTGAAGATATTAATAATTTTGATTTTGAAGCATTATGGGACGTAGCAGAAATGAATGATGATGAAAAAAGTTTTACTTACGCTGGCACAGGCAAAAATGAAGGCCTACAATTTACATTAGGCTATAAAAGTAGACCTGAAGAGTATGAAAGAGTTAAAAAAATTCATTTAGAAGATATTGAACATAATAAAAAAATATTTGCTAAAGAATTAAGTGAACATAAAATTTCTGAAGACGAGTATAAAGAAAAATTAAAAAAAGCCAGCGTAGTTGCTGATTTTATTCCAGAGTTCTTTTTAGACGAAGATTATTTGGAAGAAGAGGATTTAGCTTCCCCAGCTGGTAGTGCTGATAGTCCTGACTTTTTCTAATTACATATAATTATATGATTTAAACTTCTTATGATTAGTTTGACCACTAATTGTAAGAAGTTTTTGTTTACCCTAATTGCTGTCATCAAAATAGAGATTTTCAAAATTTAAATTACACTCAGTACATAAAATGAATGGGAGTGATTTAAATGGCAGAAAATAATAATCCTATATTAAAAAGTTTCATTACTTTAAATACAGAGGATTCAGAAGTAGTAGACGCAATAAGCAACCCAATTATTGATAGTAGTGATGAATCAGTGAATGGGGACTTTGTTAAAGAAGAATTTAATGCAGAGCGTTTTGCTGCTGAGTTAAGTCGCTTAAACAAAGAATATCAAGCAGCAGATAATAGTTCCTACAATCAAGGAGTAAGAGATATTTTAGCGGAGATCATTTATGAATTTCATTGTGATCTTGGACAACCTGAAGAGGAGGTGCAAGATTAATGGTAGAAAAAATTCATGATTTAGCTAAAAACGAATTAAATAAGCGTTATGGGATTTCTAAACAACCAGGAAAATCTTTAAATGTAACTACAAATGATACACTATTTACATTATTTAGAAAAACGGCAGACTTTATTTATCGTCATGGTGAATGGACTAAAAAAGATGAACTTACAGCTGTTAGAAGCATGTTGGAACGAAGGGAAAGTTATTGGGGACGAGAACCTCAAGAAATAGAGGTTAATAAAATTGAGCCTACACAAGAACAGGCTGACTATTTGAAAGCTACAAGACTCTTTAAAACCGATAACGTTAAGGATCATATGTATTTAACAAAATACAGTTATATCAATGGAAAAGGTGAAAAAAAAGTAAACGAGTTTACTATCCTTTTAGATTCCGACAATAAAGTTGGAACTAAGCATATGTATGCTTTCAACAGAACAATAGAAGTTGAGGGTTTACCTAAGAGTTTTATGATGGGTAATTTAAATCGAGCTATTGGCTATGACAAGCTTTTTTCAGATGTTATTAACAAGTTTGATGAACAAAAGCCTACTGGATTTACTAAAGAAAATGTATTTTATTTCTTGGATAGGTTGATACAAGCTGATAAAAGAAATTTTAAAGGCTTTATTCACGACACAATGTATGATTTTGAAATAACACCAGAAATGAGACAGGAAGCTGCACAAGATCCAGATGGTATGGCAAGTGTTAGGTGGGGTAAGACAAACCTAAAATGGGCAGAACGGCACCAAGCTCGAAATCGTACTATTGACTGGTTGAATAAGTATTTGAAAGATACTTACAACCTAACCTTACAAGTAGAATATGAAAATGATATCGACAAGGAAACGCACGCTAAAAGTTGGCAGACTAAAAAGAATATCAATAAATCTACTTTAGAAGTTATGAATAATTCTAATCTAAATATTCCATTTGAATCATTGGAATTAGATAACGGTGTAGATTTAGACCGTTTTAAACAAGCGGAAATTACATTTCAAGAAATGATGAATTTCTTACCAAAATCAACCAATAGAGAAAAACCAATTTTAAGGTTACGTAAATTAGGTAACCATAAAGCATTAGGGTTATTTGTTCCATACAATAACACGATTGCGGTTGATTTTAGAAGTTCTAAATCAAAAACGGAATATCAACCCGCAGGTACAGGCATTCAATCATTTATCCACGAATACGGACACTTTTTAGACTATAATACTAGCCATGAAGTTGGAATTAGTTCATCTTTACAAAATGATTTTAGTGATATCTTGTATCAAGTGCAGCACAAAATTGATAATCATCAAAAAATGGTTGGAAAAGAATTTTTCCCTAATCGGTTAGCTAATTATTTTAAGGTACCAACAGAAGTTTTTGCTAGGGCTTTTGAAATATATTCTTCCGAAGCTGGACTAGATAATTCTTTAATTTTTGACAAGTCTGCTTATCAAAATGAACTACAATATACTTTCTTTACGGACGATATTAAAGCAAAGATAACGGAGTATTTTGATAATAAGTTTCCTGGATATCGTGAAAGAATTAAAGAGTATAATGCTCTAATTGAAAGCAAGAAACAACAACAAATTCAAAATATTGAAGCAGATACTAAGACAATTAAAAATGTTGAACAACAAGATTTAGATTTAACTAATCAAAATGTTTCAGATGAACCTAAAAATGATAAATCTGAAAAATTGAATCAAGAACTTGATGAATCTCGTGAAGAACTATTAAATGCAGTGAAGAAAGATTTGAAAGGTGACTCTGGTAATCAAGAAATCACAGATAATTCAGAATCAAAATTAGAATTTTCTGAAATTACTAAAGACAACCTTGAGTTATTAGCTAGAGAACAAGCCAAAGGAACAAAAATTGAATTAACAGAGATTTTTGATGACAGGACTTTTCTTAATTTTGAAAGAAACTTAGGTATCTTACGAAAGATTAATAATGCTGATATTGATGACAAAGTAAACTTTTTAGGAACAGAGTTTACTGTAGAGGAGCAGGGAACAAGAGATTTTGAAAATAGTGTTGGACGTCCTGTAGGAGTGACATTAAGCTATATTGATTCTAATGGTAATGAGCAAATTTTAACCCTACCTGGAAATAATGAAAGTTTAGCTGCAAATTATTTAGTATCAGCTATTTATTCTAATGTGATTGAACCGAATATTAACAATGAAAAAACAAATAATAATCAAACACAAGAAGAAAATAAAACTCCTGAAACTGAAAACTATAGGTTAAGAAAAGCAAGAGAAAAACTTCAACGTTTGGAAAAAGAATTTGAAGAGACTAGCCAATCCTTAAATGACCATTATACTCAAACCAATGGTCAACCTATGAATGACAAACGCAATAGCGATTCATTCTTTAACGAAGCTAACAGATTAGAAGAAAAAATCTCTAAATTAAATAACGAAATTAAGGAACAACGAGAAAGAGTTGCTAGGTTAGAAGCTAGTGCTGAAAGAAAAGCAGAAGGTTTGAACCGTAGTGGCAATGGTTTAGAGTTAAGTGTAGATAATATACCTAGAATCCAAGAAGAAATTGAACGTTTTGAAAAGGGAGAGTCTAATTATTCTAAAAAAACAATTGAAAAATATCGTCAAGAATTAGTTAAATTAGAACAATCTGCTAAACTAGCCGATAGCATTGCTCCAGAGGCTAAGAAGGTAGTAGATAGCGGGAAATTATCTCAATGGAAGAAACGTCCTAATATTTATTTTGTTAAAGGTTTAAGGAACGTAGCTCTTGTGATTAATGAACAAGGTATGCTTGAAGTAAGTTCAAAATATACTCCCAAGACGGATAGAGAACGAGAAATTGTTAATGAGTTATTAGAATTGCAGAGACAATCTGAATCAGGTCAAGAAATCTCTCAAGATAGTGAGAAGTCAACAATTGAGTCAGATCAAATGAGTGACAAAAATAATGAAGATATCAATACCGATGCAGAAAATGTAACAGTTGAATCAAATGAAAATAATATCGAAACTCCTCCAAGAAAAATAACAACTGAAATGATTAGTAAAGCAGAAGGACAAGATATTTTAGCGGTTGCTCAAAGTTTAGGAATTGAATTAGTTAGAGGTCGTAATGCAGCGTATCATTGGGTAGACGAACCAAGTTTTGAAATTAATTCCAAAACAAAACTTTTCACTTGGAAAGATAAAAATATCTACAATAAAAATGTAATTAGTTTAGTTGAGGCAAAAGAAAGCCTTAATTATCGAGAAGCCGTTCTATATTTAAATGATAACGAGATTCCTAATTTTGATTTTGATAAGGTCAAGATAGAATCAATTAACGGAGAAATTGAGACTCCTAAAGTAACTGAAGTAGATATTAATGGTCATTCTAAGAATGAAATTGAACCATCAACATCAGAAGAAAATACTTCAAGAAATGAAACTCAAGAAAACGGAGAAACAAAAGAGTCTTATGCTTTAAGCCGTTCTAAGAATAAACTAGCTAGATTAGAACAAGAATTGGAATCAGCACAACAAGCAGTATTTGATCATTTTAACTCCGTTAATGGAAAGCCTAGTGATAATAGGGCATTCTTTGAACAATCTGAACAACTTGGAAAAAAAGTTAGAAGTTTGATGGAACAAGTTGAGAAGCAAAAGAAACGAGTAAAACAACAAGAGTTCATTAATCAAGGATTTAATCGACAAGGTAATGGCCTAGAGTTGAGTGTAGATAATATTGACCGTATCGAAAAAGAAATTAAGAAGTTTGATAATGGAGAATCTGCTTATTCTAAGGCTACAATCAACAAATACCGCAAAGAATTAGAAAACTTAAAACAAGAATCTAAATTAGGTTCTATTAAATTAAGTAAGGCAGCTAAACAAATGTTAAAAGAAGGTAAACTCAAACAATGGAAGAAACACCCAAATGTATTCTTCATTAAAGAGCTTAAGAAATCTGCAGTTGCCTTAGAAATAAATGAAGATGGTACGTTTAAACCTAGTGAAAAATATGTGGCTAAAACTCCTGAAGAACAAGAGGCAGTCAAGAATCTGTTAGATCAACTATCTATTAAAAAGGAAGAACCAAAACAAGAAGTACAAAATAATGTTGCTAATCAGGAAACCAAAGTAAACGAGCCAATTATTCCAAGAGGAGCTGTTAGAATAACAGAAAAAGAAATAGCTTTTGCTAGAGAACAAAATATTTTAAATGTAGCTCAAGCATTAGGTATTAATTTAACTCACGATACAGTATATCACTGGTCTGATGAGCCAACTTTCGAAATTAATCCTGAAAATAATTCGTTTACCTGGGGATCTAAAGATTTATATAAAGAAGATCCTATTAGTTTAGTTCAAAATAGAGAAAACCTAAACTATCAACAAGCGGTTAAATACTTAAACGTAAATGAATTTCCTGAATATACTGAAAATAGTATCGAAAGTGCTAAAATAGTTGAAAATAATGTAGATAATGAAGGACAAGATTTAGATATAAATCCATCTTCTGAAGAGAGTCAAACACAAGTTGAAACGACATCACAATTAGATGAAAATGGTAATCCACTACAACCAGGTTGGAAGCCAGTAAATCGCAGACCAGGTTATCACAAATATGCACGTAAAAATCAAATTAATTATACAAACCGTAAAGTAAGAAATAGAAGTCTTGAAAGAGCTTCAGCAATTCAGACAGCTAAAAGCAGAGATATTTTAGAAGTGGCCGAAATGTTAGGTATGAAGCTTAAAAGGCAAGGTAATACTTACCAATGGGTAGAACATGATTCCCTTACAATCTTCCCTAAGACTAATTCGTTTAAGTGGTTTAATCCAGAACATGGAGATTATGGGGATCCAATTGCATTAGTTCAAGCAGTGACAAGAGATACACCTAATCCATTAAACTTTAATCAATCAATTTCGTTCTTATTGAAAAATAAATTTACAGGAGCTAAGCCTGTTATTTATGACGCACCTAAAAAAGAGTTCTCGTATCTTTTAAGAGATGAAAACAATATTGATAAAGCAGTTAAATATTTGAGTGAAACAAGAGGAATCAATCCTAAAGTAGTTGAATATTTTGCTAAAAAAGGTATTTTAGCTCAAGCTACAAGATTTGATAAGGCACATAACTTGTACGAACCAGTTATTGTGTTTAAGAACTTTGATGAAAATGCAAAATTTGTTGGAGCTTATCTTGAAGGAATTGATCAACACCCTGAAATTTATGGTACACATCATGGTAGAAGAAAAGAGATTGTTACTAATAGTGACGGAAATGTTGGTACTAATATCTCGATTGGAAAACCAAAGAATGTTATTTTATGTGAATCTAACATTGATATGATGAGTTATTTTGAACTAAAAGGTAATCGTCGTCAACTTAAAGATACTATGCTAGTTTCAATGAATGGATTAAAAGAAAGTACTGTTAGCAAGGCTTTTCAAATGGTTATGGCACCTAAGTATGATGGAAAGACAGCACAATATATGGAAAAGGTTAATGAACTTGCCAATAACTATGAAAATGCCTATGAACAATGGTTAAAGACAGGAGCAACAATTACTTTAGCCGTAGACAATGATAAAGCAGGATTAGAGTTATATAAGAAATTATCTGAAAAGTATCCTAATATTCCGATTAAATTAGATGTTCCGCCTAAAGCTAAGGGACAAGAAAAAATGGACTGGAATGATTATCTAAAAGCATTAAAACAATCAGGAAAACCATTAGAGCAAGAGTTGGATAATGTAGAGTTTGCTCCTGAACAAATTGCCTTAGAAAAAAGACAAGCCCAAATTATTGGTAATAGTCAATTCGAGTCTCAATCTAAAGAAATGTTGCAGGAACAAGAGCCGCAAGAAAAAACTAAAGCTGTAAATAATACTGATACTCAAGAAAAAATAGTTAAAGAAGAACCAAAACAACAAGAAATTCCTCAAAATGATAGCATTCGTCAAGAAAATTCTAAACAAGAGGTAACTCAAGATAATTCTAAAGTAACTAGAAATGTACAATCTAAAGCAGGACAACAAGAACCGCAAAATACTAAACGTAGGCATGGAAACTACAATCCTGTTATAGCTGATCCTAACTGGAAAAACATTCGAAATTCTAAAGAGAATATGATTCAATTAAATGATAAAGCTCAAAAAATCATTCGAAAATATGCTACAGATCCTGAAGGTTTTAAGAATTACCTTGATTATATGAGCTTAAATCCAGGAACAAACTATAAGAATGCAGCTTTAATTCAGGAAAAATTACCTGGAACTAAAATGGCTTTAACTTATAAGCAGTGGCAAGAATTAGGAATTGAAAAGGGTATAACTGAAGCAGATGTTGAAGGGCATTTTGTTTCCAGAAACGGTAAAACCCTAATTAAAAACCGTAAATTAACGGTTCTCCAAAAAGAAAAGAGCAAGGTTAAGTGCTTTAGACCTAATACACGAGTTGTAGTACCACGCTTAGATGATAAAGGTAAGTTAATGAGAAATAGTAATGGTGCTTTAATTTGTCGACCTAAAGAACAAGCTTCTAGTTTGGAATTAGAGAAACTAGCAACTGGCGAAATGTATAAAGAAGGAATGAAAGAATATGTAAATTTCATTAGAAATGAAAAAGGTCAAGTTACTTATAGCGATTATGCAGTTTATGGAATTGAACAAACAAGTTTGAAGAAGGATAGATATGATAAAGTTTTGAATAATTACAAGGTAGATTTAAGTAATCCTAAACATATTGTTGCAATGCAGCAAAGTTTAGGTGAGATTTCCAAATCTATTAAAGTTCCAGTACTTTATGATAATGAAGGAATTTTGAAAAAAGGCGAATCAGGCAAATATGATCAAAAAACACAGAAAATATATCTAAACTCTAGTCTTAGTCCTGAACAAAAAATTAAAGCCCAGATTAAACTTTTATCTGAAGCTGCCTTTGACAGCACCTCCAGAGTAGGTCATAGTGACGATCCTAGAATTGAAAGTAGAAGAATGAAGCATGTAGCTAAGCGAAAGAAAGTTGATAATCTAAAAAGTTCAATGACAGAATATATGTTAAAAGAAAGATTGGGTATTGAACATGATAATGTAACTCCAGGTGTTATTGGTAATTGGGCTACTCGTTTAGACGATTTGAGAGCTACAGATTTTGATAAATCTTTAAAACAAATTCAAAAAGAAACTAATAAATTCTCTAAAATTTTTGATCGTAGTCTAAGCGCAATTAAACAACAACAGAATATTAATCTTGTACAAAATGTAGAACCTGTTAGAGCAGTGAACATTTAAATAGTGTCACAAAAAAGGCAATTTCAGCAAATAGAGATAGACTTATACTATAAGTTTTTGAGGAGGTATCTCTATGAAAATTGTCTTTCGTAAAAAGAAACGCTATAACAAGTGGAACACGCCGTACAAGAATCCTATTTACGCAGATACTAAGCGTAATTTGGTTAGTAAGAAAGCCACTTCAAAATTGATAAAAAAATTTAGAAGGGGGCTTTTTTAATGGGCAATATTAAAGAAATACAAATATAAAATATTTGATCCAGAAAAAATTTCAAAATTAAGAGGGGACGTGAACGTATATGACGACTGTGATTTTGGCGGAAAAGCCTAGTCAAGCTAAGAATTATATTGAATCGTTTAATTCTTACGAAAAATATGATGGTTATTTTAAAGTAGAAGATCCTATTTTTAATGATGAAACTTTTGTAACTTATTGCTTTGGCCATTTAGTAACTTTAGCTAAACCTGAATACTATAATCCAGATTATGCTAAAAGTTGGAACTTAAAGCAATTACCCATTTTCCCTACAGCATTTCATTTTGAAGTAGCCGAAGGAAAACACAAACAATTCAATATTGTTAGAGAACTTTTGAATAAGGCAAATACAATTGTAATAGCTACTGACAGTGATAGAGAAGGTGAAAATATTGCTTGGTCGATTTTAAATCAAGTTCACATCACTAATCAACAAAAAAATATTAAAAGATTGTGGATCAATTCTTTAGAAAAAAGTGTGGTACTTGAGGGATTTAGAAATTTAAAAGATGATGAAGATTACTATAATTTTTTTGTTGAAGCACAAACTAGGCAACTGAGTGATTGGCTTGTAGGTATGAATTTAACTCGTTTATTTACTTGTGCTTTAGGTCAACAAGGAATTAGATCAACTTTTTCAGTTGGAAGAGTTCAAACACCAACTTTAAATTTAGTTTATGAAAGAGATTTAGCAATAAAAAATTTTAAATCAGTTCCATATTTTGAACTTGAAAGTGAAATTTTAACAGATTCAGAAAAATTTGTTTCAAAATTAACACCCTCTAAGCAATTTGAAAATGAATCGAGTCTAATTACATTCATAGAATCTAATAACGCTCAAAAAGGATTACAAGGCGGTTATATTCAAAGTGTCGAAAAGAAACGAAAGAATAGTGCTAGTCCACGCTTATTTTCATTGTCTAGTCTACAAAGTGAAGTTAATAGACGTTATAAAGCGACTGCCAGTGAGACATTGAAGGCTGTTCAAAGTTTATATGAAAAGAAATTGCTATCCTATCCTCGAAGTGATTGTAATTATATTACGGAGGCTGAATTTGCATATCTAAAAGAGAACATAGATAATTACGCTATTTTATTTAATAAAAATGTTTCATTGTTTACGCAGATGGAGCCAGACAAGAGATATGTAAACAACAAGAAAGTTCAAGAACACTATGCGATTATTCCTACACGTAATATTCCAACTGCCGAACAAATTCAGAGTTTTAATAAATTAGAACTGCAGATTTATACATTAGTAGTTGCAACAACTTTAGCAATGTTTATGGAGCCGTATTTATATGATGAGACCATAATTATAACTAAAGTAGGAAATTTAACATTTAAAGCAAGTGGTCAGATACCTATTAGTAAAGGGTGGCATGAGATGATTAAAGTCACTGAAAATGAGAAACATTTACCTGAAGTAATTGAAGGACAAGTTGTTAAAGCTAACTTAGTTTCTGTAAAAAAGAAAACCAGTTCTCCTAAGCCGTTTACAGAAGGAACTTTAATTACGGCTATGAAAACGGCGGGAAAAACTTTAGATGATAAAGAAGCACAATCAATTTTAAAAGATGTTGAAGGTATTGGGACAGAAGCAACAAGAGCTAATATTATTGATGAACTGAAGAAGAAAGAATATTTGGTAATCAGTAAAAATAAATTACACGTTACTCCTAAAGGCAGTATTTTGTGCCAAGCAGCTGCTAGTTCTCAAACTTTAGTTTCTGCTTCAATGACTGCTGAGTGGGAGAAAAAATTAAAACTAATAGGTCATGGTGAATTTGAACAAAGACAATTTTTAGCTAATGTAAAGCAATTTATCCAAGAGCTAGTTGGGGACGTTCCTACTAAACTTAAAGATAATCAAAATTTAGTGACGCAGATTAAAGAAAATAGTAATAACAATAATAAAGTCATTGGAACTTGTCCTTTATGTAAAAAAGGGAAAATTGTGTATCGAGAAAACAAAAAAGAGCCAAGACGAAGTTTTTATGGTTGTGATCGGTACAAGGAAGGCTGTAAGTTTGGATTTTCTCAAATTATTGCAGGTAAGAAACTAACAAATAATAATGCTAAAGAATTAATTGAAAAAGGTAAAACAAAGAAAATAAACGGTTTTAAGAAAAAAGACGGTGGAAGTTTCGCAGCAGCTTTAAAACTTGATTTAACAGCTGATAGAAATAAAGTCATATTTGATTTTTCAAAGAAGTGAGGGATTTGCATGGAAGTATATGGAATTGTTAAACACGTTGAATTAGCAAAAAAAGAAAATTGGAAACATAGTCTACTTTTATTAACTTTGGACGTTAACGGAATAGAATTTATTTTTCCTGTTGAGAAAGGAGTTATTGAAGAGTTAAGTATTGGTTCTACGATAGGCTTAGATATTGAAGCCTACCCTTTAAATTGGCAAAAGAATAAAGATAGATATGTAGATAATGAACCAGAAGCAGCAAAAGCTACTACTGAAACTATAGAACAAGTACCTAGTCAAACAATTCAGGTAAGTACACCTAAACCACAGCTACCAATGAAGTTGACAGATGAGGAACTTAAAGACCTATATGGCGTAGATGATAATGTAATTCCTATTTCTAAGGATATACGAGTAGATAGCAATTTAGAAGATGTTTCAGAGAGTGAATTTACTCAATTTGATCAACCAACAGTTGAAACTGCAACAGGAGAATCTGAATCATCAGCTAAAGAAGATAAAAATGATACAAACAAGAATGAAAAAAATAAAACAATGATTAAATTGCCAGAGCTTTCTAAGAAAAATAAATCGAAAACATTGAATCCAGCTAACAAAGCAATGCTTGGTAGTTTAGCTGGAAGTTTAGGAAGTGGTATTGAAGAAAGTCCTGAAGATTAAAGGTAAAAACGGGGTGAAAGATAAATGTTTTTTGACGATATTGATAATTTTGATGAAATTGATGATTTGGAAAATATCGTAGTTGAAGATGATACAGAAAACAACGAAACAAGTTTTCCTACACCATATTTGGATCAATATACAACTAATTTATCAATTAAGGCTCAAAGTAGGCCAGATGATTATGAAGTTTATGGCCGAGAAAAAGAAATTGAAGACATTATTATTTCTCTAATGCGAAAAACTAAAAATTCGCCATTACTTATTGGTGAAGCTGGGGTAGGTAAAACAGCTATTGTTGAAGGTGTTGCACTAAGAATTATTAGAAATCAAGTTCCTGAATCTTTACAAGATTTAACGGTTAGGTCTTTAGAATTATCTAGTTTAATGAGTGATACCGTAGAAGGAAGTTTTTTGGCCAAGTTTAAAGCAATTATCGAAGAATTGGTTGCAACTAAGGGTGAAAACTTACTATTTATTGATGAAATTCATACTTTAATGGGAGCTGGTGCTAACGGCCAAGCCTTAGATGCAGGAAACGTATTAAAACCAGCTTTAGCTCGTGGTGAAATTCAAATGATAGGTGCCACAACAATTGATGAATATCATGAAACGATCGAAAATGACCGAGCTTTACAACGTCGTTTCCAAAATATTCAAATTGACGAACCAACTAAAGAACAAGCTTTAGTCATTTTACAAGGGGTAACACCTAGTTTTGAAAATTTCCACCAAGTAAAAATTAAAGAGTCAGCGTTAAAAGCAGCTATTAATCTATCAGTTCGATATATTCCTGACAGATTTTTACCTGATAAAGCTTTGGATTTGTTAGATGAAGCAAGTACTATTGCTAGTTCTCAAAATAGTACAAATGTAAGTGAAGTTGAGATTGCTGAAGTTTTGAAGCGTAGAACAGGTATTCCAGTAACTACGATTCTAAGAGCTGAAGAGGATCGGTTAAAAAATATTGAGAGTCGCTTATCAAAACGAGTTAAGGGTCAAGAATTTGCAGTTAAAGAAGTATCTGACGCTGTAACGATTTCTAGAGCTGGACTACAAGATGAGACTAAACCACTAGGTACTTTTCTTTTCTTAGGAACAACAGGGGTAGGTAAAACAGAGTTGGCCAAATCACTAGCGGAAGTCGTATTTGATGATGAAAATGCTATGATTAGATTAGATATGTCTGAATTTTCACAGCCAGGTTCTTCTTTAAAATTAATAGGAACTAGAAAAACAAAAGGTGTTTTAACAGAAGCAGTTAAGCACCGTCCATACTCAATTGTTTTATTTGACGAATTAGAAAAAGCTGACCGAGAGGTTCATGATTTACTTTTGCAAATTTTAGATGATGGACGTTTAACTGACGGAACTGGTAGACTGATATCCTTCAAAAACACAATTGTTATTATGACAACTAATATCGGTGCAGATAAAATTAAATTAAATGAGGAATTGAAAGGTGATATAGAAAACTTATCTTTACGTGAATATAATCAATTTATTGAGAGTATGGATATTGAATTACAGACAGAATTTAGACCCGAATTTATTAACCGTATTGATCATAAAGTTGTTTTTAAAATGCTAGGTGAGGAAGTTATTAGAGAAATAGCAATTAAAGACTTAGAAATTTTAGATCAACGTATGCAAAAACAAAAAGCTAAATTAGTTTATAATGAAGAATTATTGGACTATTTAGCTTTTAACGGTACTGATGTTAATAATGGTGCAAGACCACTAATGAGACTAATTAATCGTAAAGTACTAGCTCCTATATCAAGGAAACTTTTGACTTTGCCTAAGAGAAAAAATGTTGAGTACATATTTAAAGTAGTGGTTAAAGGTAAAGCTCCAACTGAAAAAAGTGAATTGCTTGATCGTAGAACTTTAGATTTTGAAGTAACGAAGAAGTTGGTGGATCTAAATGATTAGAACTAATAAACAAGAACCAATTAGGTACCGTAATTATCGCTTTTATCTAAATTCACTTACACCATCTGAATTATTTGTACACAAAAAGCAACTGAATAAGGCATATAGAAAAATAAAGAAACAAAAAAAATCCATAACAGAGATCTATAACATAGTGATCATATCAATGATTTTATTTACTCTTGTTGAAGATAGTCATTTTGGTATTGATACTAATTATATGCTCTTAATAGACTTAATTTTTATCCTGGCAGGTGCAGGATTAATAAGTTGGTTCGAATTTAAGTTGGATAGAATTGAAGAGAAGATTATGATTTTTAGAGTTGTTTCTTTAGAAAATTAGTTAAGCAGTTGTTATTGTCATAAAATAGAAATTTATTTTTAGAGAAAGTATTATGAAACTGTACTCAATATCACTCAAGTATAAGATGTATTTAGTCATTCATTTGAGAACTAAATTATTTTAGCACTTAACGAGTTAAAACTTGTTGAGTGCTTTTTTCGTGTCATAAATTTAGTATTTTTTTTTAAATCCTATATGCTAGATATGTTTCTTGAAGAAGAAACTATATTTTTTATAAGAGGAGGAAAAAAGATGAACTTTTTAAATGGTTTTGCTGCTTCAGCCGTAGCAACTAAGTTAAAACTAGGTACATTACCAATGTTTTTTGCTGCAGGAGATCCATTTGGTTCTGCCAAAGGTTTGTTTGATGGCTTAACAGGTAAATTTAAATTAGTTGCAACTGCCGTTTTTGTATTGGTATTAGTTGTAACTGGTATTGCCTATTCTTTTGGTGGCCAAGAATTAAAGACTGGTTCTAAAAAGAAATGGATTGATGTAGGTCTTGCTTTGTGTGTTGTTTTCGGAGCAACTGCAGCTGTACTTTGGTTACAAAGTTTCTTAGCACAACAAGGCTGGTCATAAAAAATAGTAAGAATTATTGAATTGGGGAAGGACTGGGAGTATGAGGTTTTTCAGGAAAAAGATAAGAACTAAAATTGAAGATAGGCTCTTTTTAAGAATAGATTGGAATGAAGATTTTAATTTAAAGACGGACGCATTAAAAAATTTGGTTGAAAGAATAGACCAAGAACATGCAAGTCGAAGTAACAAAAGTGTTATTAAAGATTTTCCATATATTACTATTCAGAACGCTGAGGAATTATTTGCATTAATTCGTGATGATCTTTTAAGCAATGAAGATGATTATATTGTAATAGACAAAGTACAACTTGTTTATCAAGATGAAGAGACCCCAGCAAGTATTGAAAATCAAGCTTTTGTTAATAAATTAGTTATTAACAAAGACTATCGTAATTTATTGAAACCTTTAGTTGCGACAGTTTTTAATGAACCAGTTTTTGATCAAGAACCATATGAACAAACATATGAATCAAAGATTGAATATTTTCAAGAAAATATTTTTCCATTTTATGAAGATGAACTGGAGATAGATAGTACTGATATACCAATCTTACCAAGTTTAGAAGATGTTACAGCAGCTAAAGTAAATAATACTAAGTTAAAAATTAAATATCCTGACGAAAATCACTACTTAAATGGAGTAAGAAATCAAACTGAAGAGCCAAACTCAGACATTAATCAATCTGACTCGCAACCAATAGTAGAAGAAGATCATGGCCAAAATGTTATGCTGAATGATTCTCTAGAAATGCAAGAACCACCAGTTTTGCCAGAGAAAAAAGTTCAGACTACTACACAACAAGTTTCAAATTCAACAGTAAATGATGAAGAAACAGGTAGTTTGCTAGATGATTTAGCTAGTAGTTGGGAATCAAATAGTCAAAATAAACACTTGACTAATTTGGATAATGTTAATAGTTTCGAAGGTAATGTTGATGTTAAATTAAACGATATACCAGTTTCTACTACAGAACTATCCTTTACTTTTCCACGCTTTGAAATTGTTACTTTTGAAAAGTCTAGTTATGAGCCTTATGAAACGGAATATCCAGCCTGGAAACTAAATGAACAAAAGAAACAATGGAATGACTTTTTAGAACAACAAGAAAAAATTAATTTGCGTTGGGCGAAAAAGTCTGTATCACAAGCAATTGAAGCTTTTGAAAATACAGAAAAAGAAGCATTAGGACATAAGATTGCTAAAAGTGATCATAGAGATAATTTAAAGCAAGAAGTTTTAGTTGAGGTAAAGAAACGCCAAGCCAAAGATTTAAAATCACGTTTAGCTAACTTAAAACAGGAACATGAGAGCAACTTGGAAGAACTAAAAGAAGAGTATGAGCAGAAAGTTCGTATAGCTAAGGCTGACTATGAAGAAGCTAAGCAAATTAGAACTAAAGAGATTGAAAGTGAGTATTATAAAATTGCTCATGATGAATATCAGGAGAAATATTTTGCATTGACTGCAGGTTTACAAAAAATTGCAGACGAAGGATTAGCTATGATTGCCAAAGAAAAAAGTGCTAGATTAGATTTTCTAAATCAAGAAAAAACTGAAACAGCTGAAAAGGTTGGGCAACAATTATTTGAAAGTTGTCAAAGTCGTTTAGGCGATTTAGAAAAGAGTTACTTGCAAGAACATCAGGTTGCAAGAACAGAACATAATTTAGCTAGAAAAGAAGCTTTAAATATTGATTTGGTAGCTAAAGCTAAAGAACATTCTGAACAAATGAAAAATGAAGTACAAAAACTTAAACAAGATAATCAACGTTTACAAGCTGAAAAACAGGCTGCTGCTGAAAGGTTAATTGATCAAAAACAAGAAACAGTAAATCATACCGCTAATATGTTAAAAGAATTTCAAGCTCAAGCTACGCAACAAAAAGTTCTTGAAACTAAAGAACCTGTTGAAGAAAAAAGTGTGGGTAAACAACAATCTTCAACATCTGGGTCTAGTTTAGGCAAAGTAGCTTTAGGTGTATTTTTAGGTATAGGTGTTTCAGCAGGGTCTTTTGGTGTTTATTCATATAATCAACATTTAGCACAACAAAATGCTGCTATTCAGAGAATTAGTGATCGCCTAGAATCTCAAGAATCCCAGAATAAAGTCCTTTTAAGCCAAAGAGACAAGGCAATTAAAGAAAAAGAAAAAGCAAGTTCTCAAGCTAAAGCAAATAGCAAGAAACTTGATTCTACAAAGGCTAATAGTTCTTCTAATTCCAATTTTGATAATACTAATCAAGCTACCAGCAGTGCTAATACTACCAGTAGTAAATAAGAGAAGGGGATCAGTAATTTTTGCTGATCCCCTTTATTCACAAAGAGAAAGAAGGGATAAATTTGATATTTGAAATAATTTGGGTTGTGCTTAAATCTTTAATATTGATAATTTATAATCTAATTTCTATTTCAATCATATCGTTGTTTCAAGTACTTAGTTTTATGTTAGTAGTAATTTGGAATACACAAATTTTATGGATATTAAACTTACCCGAATTGGTCTTACTGGTAGGGTGTTTATTAGGAATTTTAGTTTGGTTGTCATTCAGATTTAAAATCAAATTTGCTATTAAAATAATTAATAACTTTAGAGAAAAGTTTAAATTTTCTAGGGTATGGATTAATAAACTACAAAGAAAACAAGATGAATTAAGGCAAAATTGGCAAGAAAAAACGAAAGACAAAGGAAAAACGAAAGTAATTGGAACATTAATTGTAGATCTTTTAGTGTTGCCAATCAGACTAATTATCCTATTAGTTAGTGATATTGCCTTACGGATAGTTTATCCTTTGAAAATAGTTAACCATCAACGTAGAAGATTTTTTAAAGAGAAGAAACCATTTTTACGCTTTAAGACATGGAGATCCTTTTTCGCTATGGGAATAGGTTTTAATTTAGGAATAATCTTATTAACAGATTATCTTGTTAGCATTATTAGAGCGATAATTACATGTATTTATCTCAATATTCTTAATCCAAAGAATTTGGTGAATTTTGACTGGACGGTTTTAAGGTGGACGAATCTGTTTAATATAAGTGTTTTTTTGGTTTCTCCAGTTTTAGCAATACCATTATCACTAATAGGAGCATGGGTTGTATGGAAGTCTGCTTGGATAAATTGGGAACAATATCGTGATTACAATAACAACGAATCAGGTGACGACCGTTTTGCTAAATTAAGTGAGGTAAAACGTCAATATTATCTTGCACCTGATCGTCATAAAGAATATTCAGGAGAAAGTGGAATTCCGATTTTACATCTTAATAAGCAAAATATAGCAGGATTAACTCTAGGTACTTTAATGCGTTATCGAAGTAAAAAAGTAACAGATTTTTTGCAAGATCTTATGCAAAAAACAGGAGTTTCAAAATTAGTTACAGGAATCTACTTATTAGTTAAAGAACCGATTAATATTATCGTCAATGGGACAACTAGATCTGGTAAAGGTGAAAGTTTAGTTAATCCTTCAATTGATACTATTAGTCGAGCTAAGAAGAAATCTTCATTAGTAGTAACTGACCCTAAAGGTGAAATCTATCAAGCTTCGTATAAAACATTACGTAAACGTGGCTATAACGTTCAAGTTCTATCTTTTCAAGATATGGATTGGTCAATGTCATACGATCCATTAGCTTTAGCTAAAGAAGCAGCTAAACATGGATATTACGAAAAAGTTCAAGAACGAGTAAATGCCGTAGCAGAAGCAATTTATCGTAAATCTAAAGGTGGATTTACCAAAGGAAATGAAAAATATTGGGAAGATACAGCAATTTCATTATTTAACGCTATTACAATTGCACTAATTGATAGAGCAAATGAAACATATAATAGTGATCAAGAAAAAGACGCCTGGGATACAGTAACTGTTAGAAATGTAGCTAAGTTTCTAATAGATTTAGGTTCAGAAATTGTTCCAGTTAATGAAAATGGAGAAGAAGTAGTAACTCCAGATCCTAGAATTAGATATAAAACTAAATCTAAATTGACATTGTATTTTGACCAACTTAGAAAAATTAATGATAAAGAGTTTTCTAAATTTAGAGAAATGGCAGACATTAATTTAAGAAATAGTGATTTTGCTTCAGAAGAAACTAAAGGTAATATTTATTCTTCAATGCTTTCAGGAATTAATTTATTTCTACAAGATAATATTGCTAGATTAACCTCTAAAAATTCCTTAGATTTGGAATCGGTTGGTAATCCTAGAAGATTACAAGTGCATTTTAGATCTAGTCGTATGAAAGGTGAGCCTAACTTATATGTACATCAAGCAGCATACATTAGCATTTATCAAACAGGTTATAGCTCTAAAGTAGGAATCAAAGGTAAACGTAAATATTTTGTACGTAGCGATAAGGTTTTGCTAGATGGAAATGGTTACTTGAATTATGTTATTCAAAAACCATTGTCTGATAAATTTATTATCGAAATTAACTTTAATGATCGCAATAATAGACGTGAGATTATTAACGATCGTTGCAAGTTAGCAGGACGCAAGCGTTATTCCAAAGATAAAGATGAAATAACTGGCAGATATGAATTAAAAGACGTTAAAGTCGATATTCGAAGTACACAGGGGTTATTTGAATTAGATGAATTTACTGATATTAATCTAATTTATTCAGATAAGCCAACAGCACTATTTTTAGTAACTCCTCCTAACCGAAGTGAATATAATTCAATGAGTTCCTTATTGATTGACCAACTTTTTAATGCAAATTATGAAGTAGCTTTAAAGGCAGGAAGGAAAACTTCAATTAGAATACAGTTTATTCTAGACGAATTTGGTAATTTACCACCAATTCCTAAAATGTCTGAAAAACTAAACATTGGATTGGGGCAAAATATTCAATTTATGTTATTTGTGCAAGAGTTGACTCAATTAGTAGATAAGTATGGTAAAGAAAGTGCTGATGGAATTTTAGCAGCCTGTTCATTAAACATTTTAATTAAAGCAATCGTTAAAGATACGCTAAGCTTTTATAGTGAGCAGTTAGGTAAGAAGACAATAACCAAACGTGGTAAGTCAACTAATATTTTAGATGAAGCTAATCCCAATATTAGAACTGAAAACCCAGAACAAGCTTTAATGACTGTTACACAATTAAGAAATTTACAAGCAGGGGAAATGGTTATTATTCGTGGAGTTAAAACAATGGATAGATATGGTAAAAAAGTTACACCAGATCCAATATTTGCACATGGGAAAACCGAAATGCCTTATAGATATATGTTTTTGAATAAAGAGTTTGATCAATCAATGACTTTAAGTGATATACCTGTTGAAAGTAAGCATAGAAATCTTGATTTAAGACAAGTCGCTCTTGACTCTAGAGATGTTTACGAGCAATTAAAGGCATGGCGGAGTGATTTAGGAAATATTCAAAATGCCAAGCTTAGAGCTAGAAAAAATCTTTATCAGGAATATTTGAGAGAAAGACCTGAAAAAACCGTAGAAGATATTGAAGAAATTCCTGAAAACATTGTTGTAGAAAGCTAATTTTAATGAATTAGTTTAACTATTTCAAATTAAATATAGTTGTCATTAAAATAGTAAATTTTATTTTCTACGGTATGCTTGACGTATTAATTAAGAATGTGAGGTGACAAATGTGAAAAATGAGTTTAAATCGAGTAGAAAAATATTTAATAAAATTAGGCTGCCTAAAGTCAAGCATAAAAAGATTATATGGCTGGGACTAGCATTTTTATTGATATTCGGTATTTTTACTCCAATAACGGCTTTAGCAGCCGACAAGACTTCAGGTTTCACAAGTTTTGATCAATTAATGAAGACAGTTGGTTCGTTTAACGGGACTTTAAAAGAAGGGCCTCCAACTGACGCTGCATTGTGGTATTACAATCACTGGGGACAATACTTAAAGGCTTCTCCAGTATATATTGCTTTAGGAAACGGAGTATTAGGAACGATAGCTAAAGTTTTATATGGTTTTGTCAATGGCTTAGAAAATATTTACGAGAATTTGTTTAACCTGTTTGGATTATTTGGCTATCTTAGTGACAATAAACAAGGTGGAATTTTCTACACTGTTTATCATGGTTTACAAACTGTAGGACTTTCACTTTTTATTATGTTATTAGTTGGGTATATAATTATCAGTTTATTTACTAGCAGACCTAAATATAAAGATATTATGGTCAGACTTATTACAGCTAGTTTTATAATTGGAGCTTTACCCTGGGGAATCACTCAATTTAGTACTGCAATTCAAAAAGATATTGGGACAACGATTAAATCTAAAAGTCTAGGTTCATTAGCTGTTCAACCTATTCGAAATAATACAGTTGATTTAAAGGTATTAGCAGAAAATGGATTTGACGAGAAAACATATCCATTAGATAGTAAGGGCTATTTAAAAAATATCAAAAAAGCAAATAATATAACCGATAGTAAGAAGAAGGTAAATACCAGTGATTATGTAGGTAATGTTAACTTTAGTGCGTCTTTAGGTGTTTCTGATACTGATGTAGGAAATTCTTTAGATAAAGCTCATAAAGGCTTGAAAGGTTTATTTGAACATGAGCCTAACTCAACTGACGATAAAGTAATTGCAATTACTGAACATAGATTTATGAAGAGTGCTAATGCCTTAGAAAATATTTATCCACGTTATCGAGTTAACTGGATAGCAGTATATGCACAATATATTGTTTTAATTGTGTTATTACTATCAATGTCGATTAAAATTGTAAAATCAATCTATGAAGTTTTCTTTACATCAGTGATTGCTCCGTTGATTGCTTATACAGAAGTAGAAGGAAATAAAAAAGTTAAAGAACTACTTGGTGCAGTTGTTGGTGGAATTGCAGGTATATTCTTTGAAGTTTTAACTTTAAGAATGACAGTTGAAATTCTAAGAGATTTACCAAACTTAAAAGTTTTTGACGGACTATCAAGTTGGCAAAATTGGATTATGGCAATTATCATCTATCTAGGTATATTCTTTGGTGCAATGCAAGGAATTACAATTGTTGAACGCTGGTTAGGTGTTTCAACTGGTCATAATGAACAAATGCAACAGATGATGGGAGCCATGATGTTAGCTGGTGTTGCTGGTGGAGCTGCAAGTGGTTTAGGTCATTTAGGAGCTGGAGCTGCAAGTAGTGCTGCTAGTGGTGTAAGTAGAGGTACAAAAGCTTTACCAGGTATGGCAAGAAACTTTGCAAATAAGGCAGCTGGTGGCATAGGAGCTGCTCAAGGTGTTGGTAATAAGATTGCTCAACAAGGATTAGGAAAAACAATGTCTTCTGGGGCTACTAACGCCTTTAATAAAGCGTCAAAAGGAATTTCTAATAAAGCTGAGCAGTTTAAAAAATCAGGAAGCGGCATTAAAGATTCTTACAATCAAGGTGTAAAATCTGGGAGTAAAGCAGTAAATAATAATTCTCCAAGTGCTGATGATGTTTTAAAAGGGAAAGCTGATCCCCCTGGGCCTGATACTTCAAAAATGTCTAATAGTCCAGGCACCTCTGACGATGCAAAACGGCAACAACTAGAAGATCAGGCTACTACGACATACAATCCTGACGGAACTAAGAACTATCAACCAGGAGCTAATGATGGAGCTAATAGTCCAGCAAATCGCCTAAATAGAATGAATGAACGAAATGACACAGGTGGCGGTACTTCAAAAGATGATGGTGGAAATCAAGATGACGGAGAGAGTGGGATAAGTAACCAGCAACCACCTCAAAGTAGTAATGTAGATGGTGGAATAAATGGCTCACAACCACCTCAAAGTAATGGAGAGAATGGAACAAATAGTTCACAGCCACCTCAGAATAATGAAGTAAATGGTTCTCAACCATCTCAAAATGACGGAGGAAATGGAGTAAATAAATCACAACCTACACAACCACCTAAAAATAATAAGCATGTAAATCAATATTTAAATAAGGATAAGAAGACTAATAATCAATATCAAAAATCTAAAGAATCATTCCAAAAAGCACAAGGAAAACTTCAACAAGGAATGATGTATTTCAATCAAAAAAGCCATATTCAAGCTAAAGAGATTGATGAATAGGAAAAAGCAGCTCAATTTGGGCTGTTTTTTTATATGTAGTACAATGTTGCTTTTGTCATAAAAATGGTACTTTTTGAAATTCAAGTTATAGTTTCTATATCAAATATATTAGAGGTGATTTTTTTATGGTTTCTAAAAATAATATAAGAAACAAGATGGAACAAACTGCTAATAGAACTCCGCATTACGCAATTCGTAAGGTAGGTGTAGGAGTTGCTTCAGTTTTAATTTCAACAACTCTTTATATGGGGGCTAACACTGCAAAAGCTGATAGCTTACCAAATACAGCGACAGATGTTACTACAACTAAACCAACAACAGTTAGTTCTTCAAGTTCAACTCAGGAAAATACAACTGCCGATCAAACTACAGAATCAACAACGCCTATAGTTAATAATTCTGTTGATTCAAATGCTGGTACACAAATCAAGTATCAATCAAGTTCAAAAAGAAGAAGTAACTTATGATACAACTAGCCAAACTGTAGAAGTAGAGTATACAAAACTTCCAGATAAAGAAACAGCTGTTGCTTCTAATAAGCAACAAGTAACGCTTCCAACTCCTAAGAAACAAGCGAAAGTTCAATCTAAGTTTGTAACAACTGAGTTACCACAAACAGGAGAAAAGAGAAATAGTGGTTTGATTGCGACAGGTTTAGCAAGTATAGTTGCTAGTTTAGGTTTAACAGGGATTATGAAACGTAAGAAAAGGAAAAATAAAAATTAGAATTTAAGACTGGAGAATAGAGTAATGGAGAATGAATTGATAGAATTAAGGGATCAAATAATTGATGAGCAAGATCAGATGATTGATATGCAAAAACAGTTAATAGAACAATTACAGAAGAAATTAGAGCAAAAAGATTTAGAGAACAAAAAATTGCAAGAGAAGATACAAGAGGGGGTAGCAAGACTATAAAAGGAAGGCCAAAGACTAGATTAGACTTGAAAAAGATATTAATGAACTAAAACGTTTGTTATAATATGTGTAGTGATATAGGTTCCTAATAGAAATACAGAATCCCCTTCAACTGAGGGGATTTTTTATTGTCTATAAGTAACCGTTTTACTATCTAACAGCTATCTAACTTATCATTATCAATTTATTCTCTAATAGCTGTTAAATTACTATTATTATTCTCTTACTCTCTAATAACTATCTATGGCTTGTTAACTTACTTATTCTTTAATAAAATCATTTGCTGTAAATTTGCAGCTGATGATGATATAATTATATAAGATTATAAGTATACGAGGTGATTTTTATGGAACTGACACAACCTGCAACAATTTTGCGAAATTATTCTAAAGTGTTAGATGATTTAGATGTAGGAAAACCAATTATATTAACTAAGAATGGTGTTGGAAAAGCTGCTTTAGTTAACATTGAACAATGGGATAGGCTACAGGCTGAAATAAGATTATTAAAAGAACTAAATAAAGCTGAA
>NZ_AYYT01000014.1 GCF_001435955.1 Ligilactobacillus salivarius DSM 20555 = ATCC 11741
GCTATCCATCCCCTCACTAAAGTAAGGGAATTTCCGCCAAATCGTCATTAAACTTAATTAAGCTTTCTTTGTTCTAATAGTAAATCTATTTTTTTTGCCACTTCTGCGCTTATTATCACGATTATTTCTATCGTGCTTATTAAATCTCTTACTACGCTTAAAGTTATCATTACCGCGACGATAATTTCCATTACGACGACCTTTTTTACGGCGAGGTAGTGGTTTTTCTGGTGTAATCTTAACAGGAACATCAGAAGCATCCTTCTTAGTCATATTATTCAAAAAGGCTGCTACTACTTCAACTGCATCATATTGTTCCAATAGTGCTTGTGCTTGTGCTTCATAGCGTTCTGTATCTGTATCAGCTATTAAATCTTTAATATCATCTAAAGCACTTGAAACTTGTCCAATAAATGCTTCATCTTGAGTTGGTGGCTTCAATGGATCCATGCGTTTCTTAGTTAATTTCTCGATAACACGTAGGTAATCCATTTCGTTAGGTGTAACAAATGTTACGGAAGTTCCATGGTGTCCTGCACGACCAGTTCTACCAATACGGTGAACATAACTTTCCGGATCTTGTGGAATATCATAGTTGTAAACATGAGTAACTCCTGAGATGTCTAAACCACGGGCTGCGACATCAGTTGCTACTAAGATATCCAAATCTCCATTTTTAAACTTACGTAATACGTTCATACGACGTTGTTGAGTCAAATCACCATGAATGCCAGCTGCATTGTAACCACGTGCTTCTAAACCTCGAGAAAGTTCATCAACACGACGCTTAGTTCTACCAAAAACGATTGTTAATTCAGGAGCTTGAACATCAATCAATCTAGTCATAATATCGAATTTTTCAAATTCTTTTGTCTTCACAAAATATTGATCAACTAAATCTGTTGTTAACTCTTTAGCTTTGATTTTTACAATTTGTGGATTAACCATAAATTTTTCGCCAATCTTCAAGATTTCTTTAGGCATAGTTGCTGAGAATAATAAAGTTTGACGTTCAGCTGGTACTGCTTGGATAATCTTTTCAATATCATCCAAGAATCCCATGTCTAGCATTTCATCAGCTTCATCTAAAATCAAATGTTTAACATGAGCCAAGTTAATTGTTCCTCTTTGAATATGATCAAGTAATCGTCCTGGTGTTCCTACTAAAATATGTGGTGTGTGTTGTTCAAGTTGCTTAATTTGACGTCTAATGTCAGCTCCGCCATACACAACTTGGACCTTAGCTCTTTTTTCTTTTCCTAAATGAAAAAGTTCTTCTTGTGTTTGAATTGCTAATTCACGAGTTGGTGAGATTATTACTGCTTGAATTTGTCTCAAATCCAAATCTAATTGTTGTAATACTGGCAAACCAAAGGCTGCAGTTTTACCGGTACCTGTCTGTGCTTGTCCAATTACATCATTACCAGCTAAAACAAGTGGTATTGTTTCTGCTTGAATAGGAGTAGCTTCTTCAAAACCACTTCTCTTTACAGCCTTTAACAAACTTTTATCTAATCCTAATTCGCCAAATTTCAAAATTCTTCCTCCTAAAAACAATAGAAACCGAAATGGTCTTGCGCGTCATAACCATTCATTCGGCTTCTATTAACGTTCAGCCATTATTAAGGCTTCTTTCTCATCATAAATTTACTCTAGATTGGCATTCAATGCTTAAATTAATTCACTTACAACGTTTTCCAAATGAATTCCGTGACTAGCTTTTAATAAAACAATATCATCAGGCATTAATTCATTTTTTAAATCAGAAGTTAAAGTTAGTAAATCATCTTTTTGATAGTGATGAATTTGAGTTTCATCAAATTTCTCTCTTAATTTTTCAGCTAAATACCCCATAAGTTCTCCACATAGATAGACACTGTCTATTCTATCAGGATTAATAGCTTGGGCTAAATCACTGTGCATTTCAGCAGCTTTCTCACCTAATTCAAGCATATCACCTAGAACAATAATTCTCTTTCCTTCAGTTGGAACTTGTTCAAAAGCATATAAAACTTCTTTAACTGCTGTTGGATTTGAATTATATACATCGCTCAAAATCTTTGCACCATTTTTAGCTTCTAACCATTCTGTTCGATTGGCTGTTAAATCAAATGATGCTAAAGCTTTTTGCATCTTATCTACTGGTATATGATAAATATTACCCACACTTAAAGCTGCTAAAGCATTGAAAACATTATATGCACCAATCATATTGATCGTGAAATCTACTTCAGGCCAAGTTGCTACTTTAAAACTTGTCTTAGTAGCATCACTAACAATATCCATTGCACGCATATCATTATTATCAAGGCTACCAAAGGTTAGTACTTCTTGACTAACTTCTTTAGCTTTTGTAGTCAATAATGGTTCGTCACCATTAATTACCAATTCTCCATCTTCTTTTAAACCATGTGTAATTTCCATCTTAGCGTCAGCAATATGATCTCTTGTTCCAAAGAATTCTATATGCGCTTCACCAATCATAGTAATTACTGCAACATCAGGTTCAGCTAATTTACTCAAAAAATCCAATTGACCATAACGATCCATACCCATTTCTACTACTAGAACTTCTGTATTAGGTTCCATACTTAAGATTGTCATAGGTACTCCAATTTCATTATTGAAATTAGCAAAAGTCTTATGAACATTGAACTGTGTAGCCAACACTGCTGCTGTCATATCTTTTGTTGTAGTTTTTCCGTTACTTCCTGTAATAGCTACTACTTTAGGATTAATTTTCATTAAATAATGCTTACCTAATTGTTGTAGAGCAACTAAAGTATCAGAAACAGGTAATACTGCAATACTATCTGGGATATTTTCAGAATGATCTTCTTGCCATAGTGTAGCAACTGCCCCACCATTGATTGCAGCTTCTACATACTTATGACCATCATTTTCAGCCACCAAAGGAATAAACAAAGCACCAGACTCGATTTTACGGCTATCGAAGCAAACACTTGTAATTGAAATATCTTCCCATTCTTCTTTAGCTTCGATATTGAGTGCTCGTGCTACTTCGGCTAATTGCATTTTCATGCTCAAACCTCTCCCTTTCAATATTATCAATTTGCAGGTATATTTAACCTCTTAATCATTATAATTATAGTAATCTACCAATTTAGAGTTCTAAATCATTGTAACATATTAACCAGAGTAATGCTTTAGATTTATCATCAATCTTTCAAAGTATTTTCAAAAATTTTCAAAACTTGTGGATTTTTCATAATATCAAAATATATTTCTTCAAATATGCCCTTGAACTCTGATCTATCTAGGACTTGCTTAAATATTTTTGCTACCATCTGTGGATCGTTTCCAAATGCACCACAACCAAAAGCACCTAATATTAAAACTTTAGTTTCATGATTTTTGAAAACACGCAAAGTTGCTAAAACTTTATTATATATATCTTCAGCAATCTTTTCTGCCGGTAAAACTTTATTATTTTCTCGCATTGAAGTTACATCAGGTGCTGCCACAGATACAACATCAGCAAACTTTCCTTTCAAGATTTGGTCTTCTTTTTCATCGCGAATAAATTTAATATCACTAGCATAAATTAAATATGGACTAAATAAAAAATCATTGGGGTTTTGAATATTATGATAATAATATGTCCTGCGGTACTTCTTTAACTCTGGGTATAGAAAACTATTTCGGCAAATTGTTTGTTCTTGCGCATTTACACCATGTTGAAAATTTCCGCCAATTGTAACCGGACTTGCAAAACTCATTACTCCTAGTTTCTTATCTTCAGGAACCTTAAAAATTCTATAAAGTAAATTTTCATCCTTTACCACTATCTTAGTTTCATATTGATTTAATGTTTCCGTTTCTACAGGTAATTCTGTAATTAATTCCGAAGATTGTGGTAGTTGTCGCATTTCTACTTGATATATATTCATCGTTTTATGCGCTAATAATTGTAATCTCTCTTTATTCATCATTTCACCCCTCTATTTTTTAATCTAATTTTAATTTTATCATATAAAAAATAAAACTCAAATTTCTTATCTTAGTAGCAAAAAAGCAGCATTAACGAGATTATTCATCAAGTTAATGCTGCTTGTTTGTTATTCATTTAAATTAATTATTCGCCTGTTTGCAAAATCCATAAGAAGATTAAAAATACGAAGAATAATACATACATCAAAGGTGGAACTTCTTTACCACGTTTTGCAGTAATCATTGTGATTGGGTAGAAGATAACACCTAATGCAATACCATCAGCGATACTGTATGTTAATGGCATAGTTGCAAGAATAACGAATGATGGAATAGCAATTTCCAACTTATCCCAGCTAATACGTGCCATGTTACCTGCCATTAAAACACCTACCATAATCAAAGCTGGTGCTGTAACGTATGATGTAACTACTGTTAACAATGGTGAGAAGAACATACCTAAGATGAACAATACACCAGTTGTAACAGCCGTTAAACCTGTACGTCCCCCTACCGCAATACCAGCAGATGATTCAACATAAGCACCAATTGGAGATGTACCTAAAACAGAACCCACTAACATAGCACTGGAGTCAGATAGTAAAGCCTTACCTACACGAGGCATCTTGTTATCCTTCATGAAACCAGCTTGTTGTGCTAAACCAACTAATGTACCAGCCGTATCGAAGAATGTTACCAATAAGAAAGTAATTACAACTACGACTAATTGCATTGTATTAATATCTGTAACATGCTTGATTGCTTGACCAAATGTTGGTGCTAAACTTGGAGCAGATGAGATGAATTGATGTGGTGCTGGAATTAAACCTGTTACCATACCAATGATTGCAGCTACAAGCATAGCGATAAAGATTGCACCTGGAACGTTTAATAACATTAATACTGCCATTAAAACAAAACCAATAATTGATAACCATGTTTGACCTTGGAATGTTCCTAAACCAACTAATGTAGATTTGTTAGCAACGATAATGCCTGCACTCTTCATACCGATAAAAGCAATGAATAAACCAATACCAGCAGAGATAGCATATTTCAAGTCTTGCGGAATAGAGTCAATGATCATTTCACGTAACTTAAATACTGTAATTAATAAGAAAATAATGGCTGCAACAAATACACCAGCTAATGCTGTTTGCCATGGAATACCCATACCAATAACAACTGAATAAGCGAAGAATGCATTAACACCCAATCCTGGAGCTGTTGCAATAGGATACTTAGCATAAAGTCCCATCATTAAACATCCAAAGGCACTAGCCAAAGCTGTAGCTGTAAATACAGCTCCTTTGTCCATATGGGCAGCCCCTAAAACTGTCGGATTAACGAACAAAATGTACGCCATTGAAATAAATGTGGTAAAGCCGGCTAAAATTTCACGTCTAATTGTGGAACCGTGCTTATCAATACCAAAGTATGAAATAATTTTATCTTTCACAATAATTCTCCTCTTTCGGTTTTAATAAGAAATAAGTACATTCAACTTAACTTACAATGTAAATATACACTAAAACACGAATATTGTAAATAGTATTTACCAAAACATTCTAAAAAAAATAGTGAAAACCCATTCTTTCAATTGAGTTTTCACTATTTTTTTCGTAATTAGCGATAATTCTCCTATTCAGACGCACTAACTGTTGTTTTTGGAGATAAATTCCAATTAATATCTTCTGTAAAGCTCGTTCCAGCTGCCAAAGGATTGTGATAACCTTTGAAAGTTACTTTAGCATTCAAAGGTAATTTTACGGTTTTACCAGTTTCATCTACACTTGCAACTTCTACTGGTGTAGTCGTTAAGTTTTTACCAAAGATATTTAATTGTCCATTCAACTTAGCAATACTGTTATTACCAGTTTCTTCAGTACTAGCCGAAACCTGCCAAACATTCTTACTTACAATTGGAATAGAGACAGAAATGTTGTCATCATTCTTTGTTAAAGATTCAAAACTTCCGCCATTATAGATATCCTTTGCTGGAATAGTTCCGAAATCTATCTTATCTGGAACTTTTAAAGTTGGTGTTTGAATTTGAACCAATATTGGATTAGTTAACGCCTTTAAATCTCCACCAAATCTAATTTTCATCATCAAATAAACTTTCTTATCCTCACTATTTTGAGTAGCAACATATTTCAAAAAAGAACTATTCTCTGGAAAACTCATCCAATCACTTCCCAGAATCCCCGTACTATTCTTAGTATCACTAAAATCTTTACCAACTTCTTTTAATGAACTCTCGTTATCACTAGTTGCATAATACCAAGTATATGTCAGATTACTACCAATATCAGAAATAATAGTATCAACATACTTCCCGTATAAATAATCTTTAGTATTAACTGTTGTCTTTGATAAATTAGTGTCATCTAAAACGATGTTTCTTAATCCACCATAAAAGAATTCTGTCTTCTGTGGTGCGGAAGGAAGGTTATACGTCATAGTCGCTCGTAAACCATAATCATCATTATTTAGCGGAAGTAAACCTTCAATTTGATTTTCAATTGCTTCTGCATCACTATAAATCGTATATGAAGTTTTAAGTACATTACTATCTACTGTCTGAGCACCAACTACAACTGTACTAGCATTTTTAAAAAAATTATTATTTACAGTTATAATTGAATCACCTTGGACCGCTGGTGAACTAAAGGTTAAATTACTAGATTCCCCCACATAGTATTCTCTTGATACATTTATTCGTGTAACACTAATCTGATGCCATCCAATTACTGGACTGATCAACATATACTTGTATGTACTATCATCTGCTACCCCATTTGTTTCATGGAAACCTGTACTACTATTGTCATACATACACAATTGAAATTCGTCTCCACTATCTTCTGGAATATTAACCTTAACTTCCCATAAAGCTGACCTAGAATATGATGTTACCTTATTTATGGTTACATTATCACTATTCAAATCTTTTCCGCTATATTGATCATTAGTTTTTGATAAAATATAGAATTTTGTTTGTGATTTATCCCAACTTCCAAACGCAATTAGATTAAACTTCAGATAGATATTATTTCCATCCTTACTTTCACTAATTAAATTGTTAGAATCTACCATATATCCATATGGATTAGGTGAAAAAACACCTCGTTTTTCACCTTGCGTCCATTGAGCAAATTCTGTGGGCCAAGCTATTGCAGATGATGTTGCCCCAACTATAGGAGATGAAGAAGCCGACGAGGAATTTGCAGTTGTCGATGTCGTAATGGAAGAAGTAGTAGAAGAAGTATCAATATTATCAGCATACACATACCTGACTCCTAACATTGCCACAATTATTCCTAACAGTAACCACATCCAAGTTGATCTACCATTTTCTCTGAGTCTTAACATATAAATCACTACTTATCCTTTGTTTTTAAATTTTGCTTTTGTCTTACTATCACTACTACCAATCCTACAATGATAATTACTAGAATTAGTATTACTATCCACATTACCATTGAAATTCCTAACCAACCTGTGCGCTTAGTCAATGGCACACCTTGTTGGGCAGTAATTGTAAAGTCTTTTACTAAATGCCATTTTCTTTTACCTGATTGTAGGTGCATATCTATTGTATACTTACCTGCTCCAAGTTGGTTACTACTATCGGAGGATAAAAAATTAAAACTAGAATTAGGAGCTACTTGATAATTATTTACACTCTTGTGAACCAATGTTTTCGTGTGATTCTTCTTAGTTATCTTTGAATCTATTGATAACTTACCAAACATTACTGGTTTCACATTATGTAATTTAGCAGTAATTTCAGGTCCATTCTTCACCGTTACTTTATCTAGTTCCATTTTAGCAATTCGTTTGACTTTAGCTTGTTCAGTTAAAATAATTGGTAATGTCATAGAAAAATGATTTCTTGTATTCATACCACTTTTTTCATTAACATAAGCATTCGTCAATCGTTCTACATAAATTCCCCCAGCAATCGTCCCTGGAAATTTTTGCTTTGGCACTTTTAAATTTACTGTAACTTCAGAACTTGAACCAGCTTTTACTGTGACTTTTTGTTTCAACTCTGTTTTAGAAATGAAGTCTGTAAGTTGATACTTTGCTGTCGTATCTTTTTTATTTTTGAAATTAGTATAATTGATTGTACCATTGTCATTTGTAGTTGCATTTCCAACTTTAATCAAATACTCTATATCTTGATTTTTGTTCAAATTAGAAATCTTTACTTTTACAGGTACCGTTGTTGATTTTTTTACATTTAAATCAAAATATCCTGCATCATCCTCTTTTTGTTCATGAGAATATACAGGACTTATTGTAAATTCAGCTGCATTATTAGATATATTATCAGCATTTACATGTGGTAACTGTAAAAAACAAATACATAGTACAATGCTTAGACATAGCTTTACTATCGAATTTGTTTTCAACTTTATCATACCTAACTTAATTAATATTATTCACTTTTTTTTGATGAATCTGTTGTTGCTGCAGTTAAATTCCATGTCAAATTAGCTGTGTAGCTACCAGGAACAATTGCATCATGTCCGTTGAATTTCAAACTTGCATGTTTAATTTCAGAAGTTGCTGTACCTTTTTTAGCACCTGTTGAAGTTGCTACTTGATTAGAAGTGCTATTTGGTAAAGCTAAACTTGTTGTTGAATTAGTCCATGTCCAACCTTCAGCAGCTCCATCAGAAAATTGAAATGTAAGTGGTGTAAAGGTAATAGTACCATTAATTTTACTATTGCCATTTGTAAAAGCAGTTGTATTTGTAACTGCTAAGTTCCAACCTCCACTGCTTAAACGTGTATCATTAACTACAACAGTATTGTTACCGGATAGGTTTGATTCAGTTGTACCACCACTAAAAATAGTACCTGCTTTAACAGTATTAAATGGGAAACTAGGCACAGCATCTAAAGATAATTTAGCAGTTGTATCTGTACTCTCATCTTGAATATTAAGAGTTGCTGTACTCTGTTGATTGTTAGTATCTGCCTTCACTGCTGGTACACTCAAAACTAAAACTCCACCGAGAGCTAATGTTAATAAATTTAACTTTGAAAATAACTTCATTATATTAACTACCTCCTAAAAAATTATATTTTTTACAACCATATTATAACACTTTTAAACAACATAACATCAGACATTTTGAGAAAAATGTTTTTTATTATCTATACATATCGATTTTAAAATATCATGCTATCATTGCTATGATGGCCCTTATTTGAAATTCATTTATTTTGATGGAGATTATTTTTATTTATTAACAAATTCATTTATTTTAATCGATTATAAGTTTATTATTTATAATAACATTACTTAGCCTTATACTTATAGAAAGGAGGATTTTTTATGTCAACCTCTATTGGAGTTAGAAAATTAGTTGAATTTATCCTGAAAAAAGGAAATTTAACATCTAATACTAATTCACAAAATACTGCTTTAGATGGGATCAACATTCATCAACGATTACAGAAAAAATTCTCTAATGATACAAAATCGGAAATTGCTTTGAAAAAAGAATTAGACATTGATGGTGAAACTTGGATTATTCATGGAAGAGCTGATGGAATTAAATATATCGATGACCGACCACAACAAGTTATCGAAATAAAAACTTCTAGTCCTGAATTTTCAGAATTAGCTCCTAATACTCTCGAACTTTATTGGGCTCAAGCTAAAATTTACGCTCATATAATTATGGAACAAGAGCAACTGCCAGAATTATCTCTTAAATTGATTTATGTACAAACTACTGATAATACAATTTCTGAAGAAACTCAGGTTATTAGTCAAACTGATGCTCAAAATTTCTTTGACAACATTATTGCGGAATTTACAAATTGGATAAAACTTCAGCATCAACTCCAAAAAGAACGCGATCATTCTATTAACAAATTGGATTTTCCATTTTCATCTTATAGGAAAAATCAACATGAATTTGCTGCTGCAGTTTATAAAACAATAGCTTTAAATAAAAAATTATTAGTTGAAGCCCCTACTGGAACTGGGAAAACTATTTCAACTATTTTTCCTGCAGTCAAGGCTTTAGGTACTAAAAAATGTCAAAAAATATTCTACTTAACTGCTAAACAAAGCACTCGTAAAGTAGCTGAAGAAACTTTACAGTTATTGGTAAAACATGGACTTTCTATTACTGCAATTACCCTAACTTCTAAAGAGCAAATTACATTTCCTGAAGAATTAGATTTGGCAGACGATGAAAATCCTTATTACTTGGGTTATTATGATCGCCTACGACCAGCTTTGATAGATATTTTAACCAATGAAAAAGTGATTACCCGGAAAATTGTGGAAAATTATGCTAAGAAACATATGCTTGATCCTTTTGAATTTTCTCTAGATATTAGTAATTCTTGTGATGTAGTAATATGCGATTATAACTACCTTTTTGATCCTTTAGTTAAGTTACAACGATTCTTTACAGAAAGAAACTATGATTATACTTTTTTGTTAGATGAAGCTCATAATCTAGTTAGTCGTTCTCGAGATATGTATACTAAAGAAATTTCTTCACAACAAATCAAGGATTTATTAGACAAACTCCAAACGCTGCCACATCCACCCCAAAAGATTGTGGATAAGCTAAATACTCTTTTAAATGATTTTGATTTGATTAAGGAACCCTTAGTTAATTATCAACAAGCTGACGTAATAATTGAGGAAAAACTTGCCTCACTGACAAAAAAAATAATGTATTTTTGTGATTTTACTACTGATTGGCTGGCAGAAAACCCACATTTTTCTCTTAAAGATGACTTACTGGAATTTTTCTTCGCCGCTTATGCCTTTGTTAAGATTAGTGATTATTAC
The DNA here is from genome assembly GCF_001435955.1 of Ligilactobacillus salivarius DSM 20555 = ATCC 11741. GTDB lineage: Bacteria > Bacillota > Bacilli > Lactobacillales > Lactobacillaceae > Ligilactobacillus > Ligilactobacillus salivarius. Next base: position 10,787 of record NZ_AYYT01000014.1, read on the forward strand.
AATAATAGCTTTAGAACACATTTATTTATTACTGAAAATTCTGAGTTACTAATTAGGGTGTTTTGCTTAGATTCTAGTGAATTGATTGCTAATAGTCTTAACTTGGGAGGTAGTGCTGTTCTTTTTTCAGCGACTTTGTCACCATTAAATTACTACCAAGAAATGTTTGGATTAATTGATAACAGTTTGTTATACCAGCTATCCTCATCTTTCGATGAAAGTAATCTTAACTTGTTAATAACATCTTATATTCCTGTTACTTATCAACAAAGGCAGCAAAGTCTTGGAAAAATTATTGATGCTATTCACACTATGATTGCTACTAAGCAAGGGAATTATCTGATTTTCTTACCATCTTATACTTTTTTGAAGCAGGTAGTTGTGGCATTTAATCAAGCTTATCCACATATTGACACTGTAATTCAAGAAAACGATATGACTAGAGAACAACAGGAAGATTTTTTGAATTATTTCGTTGAAAATCCAACTAAAATTTTAGTCGGTTTTGCTGTATTAGGTGGTAGTTTTTCAGAAGGAATTGATTTAAAAGGTAATCGTCTAAGCGGTGTAGCAATAGTTAGTGTGGGACTTCCAAAATTAAGTAAAGAAACTAATGAACTCCAAAATTACTTCAATAATAAACAAAAAGATGGATTTCAATATGCTTATCAACTTCCTGGACTTAATAATATTTTCCAGGCTGCTGGTCGTGTTATCCGAAGTTCTACTGATGTAGGTGTAGTCCTTTTAATAGACAATCGTTTTGCTACTTCTAGATATGCGAAATTTTTCCCACCACATTGGAAATATGCACAGATTATTCACAATCAATATAAACTTGAACAAAACTTATCTACATTTTGGAATAAAAATAAAGACAGCTAAAACTCAAAATTTTAGCTGTCTTTATTAGAATCTAAATGATTTATGAAAATAAAATCCCTGTAACCATCGTGATGAACGTTTAATATTAAAATATGCATAAATACATAGCAATCCTGCACCGATAGTATCAGCAATTAGATCTCCCATAGTATCCATCAATGCTGCTCGACCTACAAAAGCTTTTCCTGCACTGCTAGCATAACGCTGTAAGTTCATTCCAAATAAACCATCGCAAGTAAACTCATAAAATTCCCAACACACTCCACAAAAAATTGCAAACGATAATGCATAAAGTACTAAGAATCCAGCTGGCATATGTTCTCTTAAGTGCTTAGGAACAAGCATGCCATATAGTGAAAATCCAAAACTAGCCAGTAAGGCTCCACTTATTAAATGAAGTCCCTTATCCCAATAAGGCACGCTATAAAAATGCAATAATGTACCTAGATAAACTGAACCATATATAAATAATAAATAAAACGCATTTAGGAATTTAGGCAAGTTAAATCTAAAAAGGCTTGAGGCAATCACAGGAGCTAAAGCTAGTAAAATCCCTGCAATTGTTTCTGCTATGTATAACATACTTTTATGTTCAATAAAACTTGAAACTAATGATACCAGCATTGAAATTTCAATAAATATTAGCATAATTATGTCAAATGACCAATTAAATTTTTTCATATTATAATTCACCTCACAAAAAAAACTGCTACCCACCTAATTATGAGGCAAGTAACAGTTTTTGACAAGTTATCCACAATCTTAGTTTGTGAAACCGTATTTCTTGTTGAAACGATCCACACGTCCGTCTGCTTGTGTAAACTTTTGACGACCTGTGTAGAATGGGTGTGAATCACTAGAGATTTCAACACGGATCAATGGATATGTGTTGCCATCTTCCCATTCAATTGTTTCTTCAGAATTCTTTGTAGAACCTGATAAAAATTTATAACCTGTTGCAGAGTCCATGAAAACAACTTCATGGTAATCTGGATGAATTCCTTGTTTCATTTCATTTCGCTCCTTTGCCCTGAGTCATTTGCTGAGTCAGAGTTATTCTGTGTATTACAACAAGAAACATAATAACATGTTTCAAAACATTCTGCAATAAATTTTTTATTTCATCATTTTTTCAATTTTACCACAAAATTCAGTATTATCTTGCGAATTACGTAAAAGTTGTAGCACCTGTTCAGTGTCAGAAACTAAATCATTACTCAAGTTTTTACGCAATTTCCACAATGCATCCAATTTCTCTTGTGATAATAATAATTCTTCTTTTCTTGTTCCTGAACGCTTTATATCAACTGCAGGAAAGACTCTTCTTTCTGCCAATTCACGTGATAAGTGAAGTTCTTGGTTCCCAGTTCCCTTAAACTCTTCATAGATAACATCATCCATACGAGAACCAGTATCTACTAATGCAGTCGCTAAGATCGTCAAACTTCCGCCTTCTTCAATATTACGTGCTGCTCCAAAGAATTTCTTTGGCTTGTATAAAGCTGCTGGATCAATCCCACCAGAAAGTGTACGTCCACTTGGCGGAACTACTAAATTATAAGCTCTGGCTAAACGAGTCAAAGAATCCAATAAGATAATAACATCTTGTTTATCTTCAACTAATCGCATCGCCCTTTCCAATAATAATTCTGCTACACGTACATGATTTTCAGGACGTTGGTCAAAAGTTGAGTAAACAACTTCACCGTTAACTGTTCTTTCTAAATCTGTAACTTCTTCTGGACGTTCATCAATTAGTAGTAATAGTAATTTTGCATCTGGATAATTTGCAGAAATTCCCTTCGCAATTGCTTTTAACAAACTAGTCTTTCCAGCTTTAGGTGGAGCAACAATTAAACCACGTTGACCAAATCCAATTGGTGCAAATAAATCTATTACACGTGTAGATAATTGTCCCTTAATTGTTTCCAATTCTATCTGTTTATCTGGATAGATTGGCGTTAAAGCTGGAAAATGATCACGTTTCTTAGCTTCTTCAGGATCCTTATTATTTACAGAATCAACATGTAAAATTCCATAAAATTTTTCTCCTTGTCGAGGTGGGCGAGCGGTCCCTGCAACTTCATCACCATTTCTTAAACCAAATCGTCTAATCTGTGATGCTGAAATATAGATATCCTCTTGTGATGGTCCATAATTAATAGGTCTCAAGAATCCATAGCCATCTTGATTAGGAACTATTTCTAAAATTCCTTTCATATAGAAACCATTTTTATTTGCTTGTGCTCGAATTACCGCTAGAGATAATTCTTTTTTATTCATTTTGCTATAGTAAGGAATTTTATAAATTCTTGCGTAATTATAGATTTCCTTTAGCGTCATGTTTTCCAATTCAGCAATTGTTAATTCTTTGATATCTTTATTTTCAGATGTCGCCATTACATTTCCCCTATTCTCGGTTATCTGTAATAATTTCTACTTTTACAGACAGACCCTTTAATTTATCTACTATTCTGTCATAACCACGTAAAATATTATCAGCCTTTGTGATCACAGTTGTTCCTTCTGCCATTAATGCTAAACCTAGTAATGATACTCCAGCTCTAATTTCGCTAGCTTCAACTGTTGTTCCTAGTAAGTCTTTAGATCTCTTAACAGTAATAATTCCATCTTTACTAGAAATCTTTGCACCCATTTTACGCATTTCAGGAATATGTTTAACACGTTCAGGATATAATGTATCAATAATTCTAGAACTACCTTGTGCTTTTAATAATAGTGGAGTTAGTGGTTGTTGCAAATCTGTCGCAAAACCTGGGAAAGGAGCTGTTTTAACTGTGACAGGGACTAATAAATCGCCACCAGGAACATAGATGCTATCTTCATGAATTTCTAAACGTACACCCATTTCTTGTAACTTGGCGATGAATGGATCTAAATGTTCTGTAATAACATTTTTTACTAATACACCGTTACCGTTTGCTGCTGCAAATGCTAAGTATGTACCTGCTTCAATTCTATCAGGAATAATTGTATGAGTATTTGTAGCTCTTAATTCATCTACACCCTCAATTCTAATAACATCTGTACCAGCTCCACGAATTCGAGCCCCCATATTATTTAAAAATGTAGCTAAGTCAACAATTTCAGGTTCTTTAGCTGCATTTTCAATAATTGTAGTTCCTTTAGCTTTAACTGCTGCTAATAAGACGTTAACTGTAGCCCCTACTGAAACTAAGTCAAAGAAGATTCTTGCACCCTTCAAACCTTCAGGACCAGTCTTGATATATACTTTATCTTTTTCTTCTACAACTTTTGCACCTAAAGCTTCGAAGCCTTTAATATGTTGATCAATAGGACGTGGACCAATATTATCGCCACCAGGAAAATCAACAATTGCTTCACCAAATCTACCTAACAAAGCTCCCATGAAATAATAAGAAGCTCGCAAACTTCTAATAGCTTTACCAGGAAGTGGAGCTTTCTTGATTTCAGTAGGATCTATCATCAATTCCCCATGTCCAAAATGGGAAGAAACATTCATAGACTTTAAAATAATCATCAAATTATGTACATCTAAAATATCCGGTACACTATCAAATCTTACAACTGTGTCCGCCAAAATAGCTGCTGGAATTAGTGCCACTGTACTATTTTTAGCACCTCCAACAGTTACTTCTCCAGATAAGGTCTGCTTACCTTTAACAATCATTTTTTTCATTTATTTATCTATCCTCTATCTAATTTAATATCATTAAATGGTGCATCCTTAATCACTATAAAGCTTCATGATGCACAGAGCGTACTCTTCTCTTTATCTTACAAGATTAACGCTCTGTTTTCAACGATAATACGGCGTTTTCATTAATATTTAACATTAACTAATATTACTGGAATAATTATTACATATATAACAATATATTAAAAAAACTACTTCCAAATCATCAACAGATTTGAAAGTAGTCTCTATCTATTTTTAATCCAGCTTTTGTCCATTAATGACTGCTGTAATTTCGCGATACTCATCGTTAGTAGGTTCAGCTTCCATTGTCTTCAAGGCATGGATTCTTTCAACTGAGCGATGACTTTCCAAAGAAAAATCAGCATCTGTTAAATGATTTTTTTCTTGATATTCAATGATTGATTTTGCAAATGGACTTAACTCTCTAGCTACCATTTTCCCTACCTCCAATTCTATACAATTTAATCATAGCACAATTTACAGAATTGGATAATAAAAAACAATATATCCATAATTAAATACAGATATATTGTCTTTAAATCAATATTACTTACCAGCACTAGCATTAATAAATGCTTGGAATAGACCTTCTGGACGTTGTGGACGTGATAAGAATTCTGGATGATATTGTGCAGCAACAAAGAATTTGTTTTCTGGAATTTCAACAACTTCAACTAAACGGTTGTCTGGAGAAGTACCAGAGAATACTAAACCTTTAGCTGCCAATTCATCGCGATACTTGTTGTTAAATTCATAACGGTGACGGTGACGTTCTTGAATTACATCTTGGTTACCGTATGCAGCAGAAGCAACAGAACCTGCTTTCAACTTGCATGGGTATAGACCTAAACGTTGTGTTCCACCCATGTTTTCAACATCTTCTTGATCAGCCATCAAGTCAATAATCTTATTAGCAGCCTTTGGATTTACTTCGCCAGTTGTTGCATCTTCAATACCAGCAACATCACGAGCAAATTCAATACATGCCATTTGCATACCTAAGCAAATACCTAAGTAAGGTACATCATTTTCACGAGCATAGCGAATTGCTTGAATCATACCTTCAAGACCTCTATCGCCAAAGCCACCAGGAACAATGACACCATCATAATCCTTCAATTCATCAGCAACATTTTCAGCAGTTAGCTTTTCAGAATCAAAGTAATCAATCTTAACGTTAGCATCAATTGTGTATCCAGCATGTTTCAATGCTTCGTTAACAGAAATGTAAGCATCTGGTAATTGAACATACTTACCAACCAAAGCAATCTTAACTTCACCTGAAAGATTCTTAACTTTATCACGTAAAGCAGCCCATTCAGTCATGTCTGCAGCAGGTGTATCTAAGTGTAATTTCTTACATACAATTTCATCCATGTTTTGAGCTTGTAGATTCAATGGAATTGAGTAAAGTGTATCTACGTCCATAGATTCAATTACTGCTTCTGGTTCAACGTCACAGAAGTTAGCAATCTTATTACGCATGCTTTGAGAAATTGGCTTTTCAGTACGTACAACTAAAATATTTGGTTGAATTCCTAAACCACGTAATTCCTTAACACTATGTTGTGTTGGCTTAGTCTTCATTTCTCCAGCAGCATGTAAGTAAGGTACAAGTGTTGTGTGGATATAAACTACATTTTCACTACCTACTTCAGACTTCATTTGACGTAAAGCTTCCAAGAATGGTAATGATTCAATATCACCAACAGTACCACCAACTTCTGTAATTACTACATCAGCATCTGTGATTGTACCTGCACGCATGATTTTTTCTTTAATCATGTTAGTGATATGTGGAATAACTTGAACAGTTGCACCTAAGTAATCGCCACGACGTTCTTTCTTCAACACTTCAGAATAAATCTTACCTGTTGTTACGTTAGAATACTTGTTTAAGTTAATATCAATAAAACGTTCATAGTGACCAAGGTCTAAATCCGTTTCTGTACCGTCATCTGTCACGAAAACTTCTCCATGTTGATATGGACTCATTGTCCCTGGATCTACGTTGATATAAGGGTCAAACTTTTGAATTGTAACTTTCAAGCCACGATTCTTCAACAAACGTCCGAGTGATGCAGCTACGATTCCTTTACCTAATGAGGAAACAACACCACCAGTAACAAAAATATACTTGGTCATTATAACTCTCCTTGTGTTAAATTAATTATTTAAGGACTATCACAAAAACAAGAAACTCCCTATTCGCTTATCTTTGAATAGGGAGCCTTATTATCCGTTCTTTACTTCATAACTTATATGAAGTGCCCGTATTGTATTCTACATACTCTTTAGGCACACGTCAAGAATTAAATCTTAATCTTGATTTTCTTCATCAAGATCTGCGTCAGAAAATTCTGTTAATTGACCTTCAATTCCGTCAGCTAATTCATCTTCTGGATCATCGCCATCATCAATATCATCTAAATCTTTAGTATATTGTTTTAATTCATGACTACCTTCATCGTCGTCATCATCTTCATCATCATAATCATTGTCAAGATCTTCATCTTCTGGATCATCGTCATCATAGTCGATAACATCATCATCATCAGAAACATCGGCCAAGAAGGCGTTAACTTTCTTACGTTTCTTACGTGGACGTTCCTCGTCTTCTTCGTCTTCGCCATGAACGAGTGCTTCGTCAATGGAATCGTATGGATACCATGAACGTAACCCCCAAACATTATCCCCTAATGAAATGAAGCTACCATCAATATTCAAATCTGTATAGAATTGTGCTAGACGGTCACGAATCTCTTCATCAGACTTACCAAGATAGACTTGGATTTCGTTAGTTAAATCAGCAAATGCCATTGTTTCACCACGTTGATGTAGAATCTCGTGGGCTACTTCAATCATAGACAATTCATCTTTATTTGCATCTTTGAATTTTTCAAGCTCCAAACTGGTACACGTCCTTTCAAACAGTTTACTCTTCATACTACAATATTAAGCAGTAAATTGCAATCTAATTTTGTATTCCCCAACAATTTTTTCTTGGGAATATAGTAAATAATCTACTTCTACTTTAGCAGAAATTGGCATATCTTTCTTGGAAATATTGATTTTATTGGTCAAAGTTTCAATTGGGATTACCCCATATGGTGTTTTATATGTGGTTGATACTCTCTTTTGACTAGCGAAATACAAGCGCATCTTCATCTCGCCTTGTTGACGATTTAATTGAACTTCACCATCATCAGTGATCTTAAAGGTTACTGTTGCATCCCCATGTTGATCATGCTTTTCTTGATAGCGCAAATAAATATTTGATCCCATTTTTACATATTGTCCATTAAAAGTCTCAGTATACTTGGATACTTCACCATCTTGTTTACGAATTGTTTCCACTTTTACAACAATAGGTGTTCCATTCTTTAATTCCATATGATCCTTCCTTCAAAGTTAATTTATATATTTTGTGATTACATGCAAAAAAGACAACTAATACTTCCAAAATAGAAGTTAAATTGCCCTTTATTTTCTATCTTAAACTAATAAATAGTCCAGTAATTTAAACAAAATTTCTTTATTTCCCTTAGGTACTCCATGTTTTATTATATCTTCTGGAGTTTGATGTAATGCATTATTTTGTAGTGCATAATTACCATCATTCAAAGCTACTTCTCGCACAGAATCTTCATCTTGTTCAAAATGAAATTGCAGACCGACTACATTATCTCCCAATATAAAGCCCTGATTTTTAACTAAATCGCTACTAAATAACAATTTAGCTTCTTGTGGTACCTCAAACATTTCCTCATGCCAATGAAATGCAGTAAAACTGTCAGGCAATTCTAAATCAATATCACATTGTCGATAAACTTTTGCCCAACCAACTTCCTTGTATGGTGATTTAGTTACTTTATACCCTAAAGTTTTAGCAATTTGTTGTGCCCCATAACAGAATCCAATAATTGGCTTCTTTCTAGCTAACAGTTCTGCAATTATTTTTCTTTCTTGCACAATCCAATCTAAATCATCATTAGGACTCATAGGTCCACCTAAAATTATTAAAAAGTCAATCTCGTTTGCTTGTGGTAAAATCCCAAATTGATAAGGATGATAAACATATAACTCATGCTTATGCAAATGAGCATAATCTCTAATCATGCCTAAGCCTTCATTAGGAGTGTGTTGCAAAACAGTAATTTTCATGTTTTTCCTTTCTATCGACGGCAAGGTTGGGAGTAGGTTTCGCCTGCAAATACCTATATTTACAAATATATTATAGCTTAGATATTATTTTTTTCAATTTAAATGGCATTAATCTGATTTAAATTAGTATTTTATGCTAGTATTAATATTGAAATCCATTACATTATATTTGGAACCTAGGAGGGGAATTTTTGATTTCCGATTACAAACATCAAATGTTACCTATGGAGAAAGTTCTTCGTGACCCAATCCATAATTACATTTACATTCAACACCAAGTTATTTTAGATTTAATTAATACTAGAGAATTTCAACGTTTACGCCGCATTCGACAATTAGGAGTCGCAAACTATGTATTTCATGGTGCTGAACATTCTCGTTTTACCCATTCTGTCGGTGTTTACGAAATTACTCGCAAAATTTGTGATTTATTTCAACGTAACTACCCTTCAAAAGAAAAAGGAGACGGTCTTTGGAATGATGATGAAAGATTAGTAGCTTTATGTGCAGCACTTTTACATGATGTTGGTCATGGAGCTTATTCACATACTTTTGAACATATTTTTCATACCAATCATGAAAAAATGACGACTGAAATTATTACTTCATCTCACTCTGAAGTTAATGCTGTTTTACGCAAAGTGGCTCCCGATTTTCCAGAAAAAGTTGCGAGCGTTATTGAAAAAAGCTACCCTAATCCTCAAGTTGTTCAAATGATTTCTAGTCAAATTGATGCTGATCGAATGGACTACCTTTTAAGAGATTCTTATTTCACTGGTACAAATTACGGAACTTTTGATCTAACTAGAATTTTAAGAGTTATGAAACCATACTCTGATGGAATTAGCTTTGATATGAGTGGTATGCACGCTGTTGAAGATTACATCGTTAGTCGTTTCCAAATGTATCAACAAGTGTATTTCCACCCTGTATCACGCTCAATTGAAGTTATTCTGAGTCACTTATTAAAACGTGCCAAGTATCTTTATAAAAATGGTAAAACAAATTGTCTAGGTCCAACTAATCTACTCTTTCCATTTTTCGAAGGTGATTTTAGTTTATCAGACTACTTGAAACTTGATGATGGTGTTTTAAATTCTTACTTCTCACTTTGGCAAGATAGTGATGATAAAATTTTGAGTGATCTGGCAGATCGATTCTTAAATCGCAAACCTTTCAAATCTGTAAGAGTAAGCGAAGATACTCGTTACTTACTCCCTACTCTTCGAAAATTAGTGGCCGATGCCGGATTTGATAGTGAATATTATACAGCTACCAATGATAGTTTTGACTTGCCTTACGACACTTATTCACCATCGCAAAATAAGCATCGCACTCAAATAGAGCTTATGCAAAAAGATGGCTTGTTAGTTGAATTATCTCAAGTAAGTAATTTAGTAGCCGCTATTTCTGGTAAAGTTTCTGGCGATGAACGTTTCTTCTTTCCGAAAGAAATGAAATCATCTGAACAGCAATTGGAATTATTCGGTCCAATATATTCTGAGTTTCAGAGTTATCTAAAAAATGACACATTAATCAAAAAGTAAAGGATGAAATTAACCATGAGTAAAATTAAAATGATCGCAACTGATATCGACGGAACACTAGTTGATGACGCTAAAAATCTTTCACCTAAGACAATCGAAGTCTTAAAAAAAGCAAGAGCTAATGGTATTTATGTTGTCTTATGTACAGGTCGTCCATTAAGTGGTGTCGCTAATCTCCTAACTCAATTAGGTCTGGATAATGACGACAATTTCGTAATTACACATAATGGTGCCCAAGCTGTTAGTGCTAAATCTGGTAAAGCTATTTTCAAACATTTATTAGACTTTTCTGATTTCAAACGTCTTGACGCTATTAGTAAGGAATTAAAAGTTAATATGCAGACAATTACTACTGATTCTCAATTATTTGTTACTTCTCCTGATATTAACTATTATTCTGTTTTAGATACTTTCTATACTCATATGCAACTTAGGTATCGTCCTGTAACAGAAGTACCTAAAGATATCGAAATTGCTAAAATTATGTGGGCCGATTATCCAGAAAATATCGATAATGCCCTACCTAACTTGCCTAAAGATTTGCTAGATAAATTTGATTGCATCCGTAGCGAAAAATGGTTCTTTGAATTTATGAATCCTCTAGCTACAAAAGGAAATGCAGCTATCGAATTAGGAAAGCATTTAGGCATTGATGCTAGCGAAATTTTAACTGCCGGTGACCAAAATAATGATCTTTCTATGATTGAAAAAGGTGGATTTAGTATCGCGATGGGAAATGCGATTGATACAATTAAAGAAAAAGCTGATTATGTCACTGATACTAACAACAATGATGGTTTAGCTAAAGCTATTGAAAAATTTGTTTTTGAAGATTAATCATTGACTTATAGCTAACTCTAACTTGTATAGTAAGGGTAACAATTATTAGGATGTGATTACATGTTACTACTAGCTTTAATTCCTGTTTTTATGGGAAGTGGACTAGCTATCCAAACTGCAATTAATTCCAGACTAGGTAGTGTATCTGGCTCTTCCTTTCTTGCTTCAATGGTTTCATTTGTAGTTGGGGCTATCTTTTTAAATATCCTGCTCATACTTACAGGTACTTCTCCTTTAGTAAATATGACCACAATTACTAGCAACCCTTGGTGGATTTGGCTAGGTGGTGTTTTGGGAGTAATTGGTTTAACTACCAACATTTTGCTTTTTCCTAAATTAGGTAGCGTTCAAACAGCTGTACTACCTATCTTTGGACAGATTGTCATGGGCCAAATTATTGATCAATTTGGTTTGTTTAAATCTCCAATCTCTAAATTTACTATTATCAAACTAGTTGGTTTAGTGTTGGTGGCAGGTGGTATGCTACTAGCAACAGGAGCTTTCATGCCTAAAGATAAAATGGCTAAAAAGCAACATCATTTACTACCTTATCAATTATTAGGAATATTCGCAGGTGTTTTAATGGCTACTCAAACTGCTATTAACGGTCACTTAGGCGTTATTTTAAAATCATCATTACATGCTGCGATGATTTCATTTACAGTTGGTGCCTTATTGCTAATAATTATTGTGCTGATCCTTCCTGTACAGATTTCGAATTTAAAGTTAGCTTACCGAGATTTTAGTAAGCAATGGTGGCTTTGGATTGGAGGATTTTTAGGTGCCGTATATGTTTTAGGATGTGCTTGGTTAGTTCCACAAATTGGTACTGGTCAAGTAATTGTATTAGTATTATTCGGGCAACTTTTCTTCAGTGCAATTATTGATCAATGGGGCCTACTTCATTCCAAGGTTAATCCTATTAATCTAATGAGAATCTTAGGCCTTATTACTATGTTTATTGGTGTAGTCGTACTGCACTTTATCTAGATATTAAAAAGACTGATAATCTATAAAAATTAAAATAGATTATCAGTCTTTTGTTATTGGCTATGATTTAAAATTTATAATTTATATCATCGTATTTAGTATCACTTTGTTGGTTAGCTAAATCTTCGCTTGGATAATAAACATAATCTGTAAGATCGTTTGCCCCAAAACCGTAAAGAACAAGTGGTACTTTTTGTCCGTCAATTTCTTCTTCATGTGCAAAGAAATGTTCACCACCGCCTTGAAGTTGATACCAGCCTCTCATGCTGATACCATTAGTGCCTATATTACCAGCACTTCTCCATTCTTCCTTACTTTGACGTTCAGATTCGCTGACATCAGAAGGCGTATCTTTAGTTCTCTTATATAAAACAGCATGGTTTGTTTCGCCATCTGCACTAATAAGTGTAATCTCATGTTCAGAAATCACTAATTTTTTCATTCCATCTTCGCCTTTAGAATACCATGTTCCTCTCATCGCTTCTGGTGTAGTCACATAACCTCCACGATCTTCTCCTAGATCTTCAGAACTTTGAGTACTGCTACTTGATGATACTTCAGATGACAAACTAGATGATGAACTTTCTTTTTCACTTGATGATTCTTTCTTCTTTTCAGAATGTTTCTTCTTACTTGAAGAACTCTTTACTAATTCTGCTTTAGAACTAGCACTTGACTTGTGTTCACTAGAATTTGAACTACAACCAGTTAAAATCAATAAAGTACTTAAAGCTGCAAAAATAACCCATATGGTCTTTTTCATTAATCTTCCCCATCCTTTTTATTGGTAATATAAATCTTCGTATTTAGTATCACCTTGTTGGTTGGCTAAATCTTCACTTGGATAATAAACAGAAAATGTCCAATATCCAGCTCCACCACCTTCAACAACAACTGGAACCTTATTGCCATTTATTTCTTCTGTATGTGCAGCGTAATCTGCCCCTGCACCAGCTGTTTGGAACCATCCTAAAACATTAATATATTGCAATCCATGTATATTTACGTAGCGTGCATCGCCCCATTCCATTTTATCCTTAACTTCTTCTTCACTTACATTGTCAGGAGTTGGAATTGTTTTCTTATATAGGATCGTCCGGCCACTTTGCCCATTTGAATCAGTATATGTAATCTCATGTTCAGAAATCACTAATTTTTTCATTCCATATTCACTTTTAGAATACCATGTTCCTCTCATCGCTTCCGGTGTAGTTACGTATCCCCCACGTCCTTCACCTAAATCTTCTGTTGCTTTAGTCGAACTCGAACTTTTTGCACTACTACTTGATGATACTTTTGGCTTTTCAACATGAGTAGCTTTACCATCAAAGATGTTCACGAAATTTTCTTTAAGTGATTTATTCTTAGTTTCACTCCAGTTATTCCCACTACCCTCATTTACTAAAACAATAGGTTCACCATCAGCTAAAGTAAATGCATAAGTTATACTAGAACTTGAAGATTTATTGTAGTTATAGATGGCTACAACATTGTAATCATTTTTACCTGTTCCTTTTTTATCCCATGCCATTGAAATATTTTGTCCATTTACTGTAGCACTATTAAAATCTTGAGGATAATTCATTCCTGAAGCCGTTTGAATATTATTGGTTCCATCATACTTTGTGTAGGTTTGGTTCATGACCTCTCCCCATTGTTTCATAAAATCTTCTAGGTGGCTGTCCTTATCGTTATTCCATAAAGAACCTGATTTCTTCTTAGCTACACCTTTTTGACTTTTCTTACTTGATGATTGTTTAACAACTTTAACCTTAGAAGTTACATTTGACTTCTTACTAGAATTAGATCCACAACCAGTCAATATGAGTAATGAACTTAGTATGACTGAACTAATGATAGTGAGTTTTTTCATAAGCAATCTATCCTTTTCTATAGTATCCACTTCCATTATATCAAATCTAACTATCACTCTGTCTCTAATTTTTTAATATCAACAATCTGCCACAGTAGTTTATTTTTCTTTTGCTTAATCTTTTGGGTTACCTTCACTTTATCATCATTTTGTAAATGATATTCTTCAACCATCCATGCTGGGATACGTTTATTTTCATAATCTGTCACAATGAGATCTCTATTATCCCAAGGATCCAAACCTTGCTTATAAACACCCTCATAATTTTGGATAAACTTCACTTTAAATGTATAATCTGTAGTTTCTTCTACATCGCCCACCAATTCAAAGCGTGGTTTCATTCCAGCTTTTTTCACTTTCTTAGGTACCAATCTAGCGAAATAACATTCATATAAGCTTATTTTTTTCAGCAATTCTTCGTCAATAATAATTCCTTCAACTTTTTCGCCATTTTTGTCTAAAACAATAATATCAATAAATTTCTTTCCATCCGAACCAGCAACATAGAAATTACGCTTTTCTATTTTTTCATTGAATTTCTGCTCAATCATCTTAGTAAATTTACGATAAAATTTCTGGTTACTTTCAGGCAATTGAGTTTCTACATACCAAGGAAGATTTTCAAACTTAGCCTTATATTCTTTGTCCTTAATCTTAGATAATTCAAACTTAATTGGACCATAGTATTCTGAATTTTTAGCTGCGATTAAATATTCTATAATTTCTTTTCTAACTTCATCGCTATCACCTTTAGTCTTTAGGAATTCAAATAAAGCTGCTATTCTAAGCTCATTATCATCTTTTACAAAATCTGCATAAGCTTTCCAGAGCCAACTATTACCTCTATCAGTTACCAAGAATTTATCGAATGCTTTACCAGTTTCTTCATCAAAGTCATGATCCAATAAAATCTTGCAATAATAATATCCAATCCATTTATTTCCCTTATAATTTTCAAAAACTATACTACCTAATTTATCGATAATAACTTGTACTTGTTGTTGAGTTAGAGAAGCAGATTTTTCTTTAGCTAATTTCAAGAATATCCTTAAAAACTCTCCAACAGCTTTATTACTAGTATAAACTTTCCTCACTTCAGAAAGTTTCTCTAGCCATAAATCCAAACTCGCTAAAATATCCGTATTTGTTCTTGATACTGCTGCATAATAACTACTCAATAATTTTGCAAAGTCGCTTGGATAAGGGCGAGAGGGATCATCAGGATTCTCTACTTCTTTAAAGTTCTCAACTACAAATGACTCATCATTCGATAGTACCCAAGTCATTAATCTGAGGTATTCTTTAGGGTTGCTGATATTAAACTTAGTAATTACTAAAGCCTTGTTAAATTCTGTGACTCTATTTTCAAAGATTGTTACTGGCAATTCAGCTATTAATGTATCTGTTAAATTCTCTAATTCCTTAGAAGTAGTTTTATACACGAGATAGATTACATTCTCACCAATACTTTCACGTACCAAGTCATCGTTATATGATAACTGTTCCTTTTTCTTCAAAAAGCTACCATATTCTTGAATTAAATGTTTTTTATCTTGCCTATATTCCACATATCCATAAATTCGAATAAAATCATTAATCAAGTTCTTGCCATAATGTCCTCTATATTCTCGTAATCTTTTCGTCTTCTCCAAAGCAAAGATTTCAAGCACTACCTTTAAGTATCTTTCTATACTATCTGATCTATTACATAGTGATTTTGCGTAGCCTTGCATAATCTGGATAATTTTACTTGCATACTCTTTGTCTTCCATCACATTTTTAGTAGGCGACAAATAGGCATCGGGTATTTTGCTGAAATCTAATACTTTTTCTACTAGATAAATATATCCATTTTCTCTCTTAGTAATCTCAGCTTTATTATTACCTAATTGATAATATTTAACCTGTGATAAAACCTGAATCAACTCAAATGGTGTTTCAGAAAAATGTTCTCTATCTATTTCTCTAACAACCAACTTGCAACATCTATCAATTGCTGCATAATCTTTTGATTTATATTTTTCCCAAATGACCGCTGTTAACATTATTCCTAGGACTTTACCCATATAAATATAGTTATCTTTATACTTTGAATAGAAATTCAAAACTTCATTCATAATAGTTTGGATATCAGCATGTAAAAAATGCTCACTTCTTACATAACAGCTTACTAAATCGCCTAAAAAGCCACTTATCCCTACCATTTGATTTTTTCCGGAATAATAGTTATCGGTACTTGCTAATTTGCTATCCCAATCAGCTAGATTAAATTCTTGATTTACAAAAAATGTAAATGAGGTTGTTACTAACTCATGTAATTCATCCCATTTTTCTTGCTTACTAAGTTCCCAAGCTTTTCTCATTATTTGTGCTTGTGTGAGTTTTATATACAATGAGAAATATCCAATTTCATAATCATCAGAGAATATAGTCTTTTGAATCTCGTAGTTTTCTTGAACAATTCTCATGTATTTCGTAAATTCGCTGTCAGCTTTTAGAAAATCATACAATACCCATACCGCAGATGCAGTTACATCTAAGTTGTTTTGCTGTGCCAATTTACATACATTGTAAGCTTCCACTAGCCTACCATCTTTTCTAAAAAAACTAATCGCATCATTTAATCCATCAACATCGCGAACTGCTATCATTTTTTCAACATCATTCATTGTCCGCACTTCCTCTAAAATTTGGATTTATCTTCTTAAATTCTGCCCCAATCAACTCTAATTTATCAGCTATTTCTACCTTGCTACGAAGTGTTGCTTTAGTCCAAAATTTTCGACTATTATAATATGCTTGCATGACATAGTTGTTATTTTCAACATCACTTAGATAAATCAAAACAAAATATTGTTTTTCAAAATTTCTATCATCAATATTAGTAACAACTAAACCATTATTTTCAGAAATTTCTTCCACCTTATCTACTAAGCGAGCAATCTTTTCATCATTAAATTGATACTCTTCAATCTTAGTTGCCGTTTCTCTTTCTTTTTCAAGATTCTTCTTTTTGCCAATAAATTCATTTGAGATATCAAAGTTACCAAATAAACTAGTTGCGTTAAATACTAATACATTCTTTATCGCTCTTGATAAAGCTGTATAAGTCCAACGTAAACTAGATTCATCTAATCCATTTCTGTCAGTAAAATCTACATATACATCATTCCATTCATTTCCTTGAACTTTATGACCGGTCATCGCATAAGCATATTTCACTTGGATACTATTATAAAATTTATCCTGATAAATCTTGTCTAGTAGTTGATATCTTTCACATTCATTTTTAGGATCACAAATCGGATGTTTTCTCAAAAGTTCTCTTATCCTATCCTTATCTGATACAGATAATCCACTTTCTCCAACATTTGCCAATTTCTTTATGGCTGTTTCCCAGTATTCATTATTACTTTTAATATGACGACAATGTTCTTCTGGAGTTTCTGTAATTCCCATACGTTCTTCAGCATCGTAAAACAGTGCTGTCCTCTCATCTGATGAAAGTTGAGAATCATCTGAATTTAGAACATTTTCTAATAAGTAGCTCACATACTCTTTTCCTGTTCGTTCCAAACGATATTTAACCTTTACATAAGACAAAGTTACATCTTGGTTATTAACTCTTACATTACTTGACTTTCGATCATAGGTTGCGATTATTTCCGCAATATCTCCAGTGAAAAAGTCCTCATTAAACTCATTACCTGCAGCATCCATTACAAGTAAATCATATTGATTTTTAGAAAAGACTACTAAATCACCACTACTAATCGGCGCATCTTCCATATTTTGAAGTTTTCTACGGATCAATTTATTATATTCTTGGGCTGCCCTAGTTGAATAAGTTACTACTACCTTATTTCTCTTATTGTCACGATTAAATTGCCCAGCAATCTTTTGTTTCTTTTCTTCCTTACTCCAATCAGCTTCATCAATATTTCTAACATTACCAGTATTTTTAAATTCATAAGGTATTATTTTTTGATGATTTTCTACACTAGTAATCAATTCAGCATATTTATCTATACCTCTAGCTAGTTCCCCATGCATACGATACTGAGTTTTCAATTCGTATTTCATAGTATTTAAGCCTAACTCTTCAAAATAAGTTTGCTTTAAAGCCTTAGCACTAGTATCTCTAATTGGTAATAATCGATATTCATCTCCAATAAATATTATTTTGACATTACCTTTTTCAAAAATTTGAGTAGAAGTCAATAAGTCCGTTAATAGTTTTCCAGAACCAAAGTGTAAGTTTCCCTTATTACTTTCTTCATCAGAAATGTAAGAAGCATCGTCTATAATAAAAATATTCTTATCTTCTTGTTTGTTCAATTTGAAATCAAATATCAAATTATCTCCATCATCAATCTTTTTTGTTGCTCTTCGATAGATTTTACGATAGATCGTTTGACAATCTTGTTCTGGAATTTGAGGAAATTTTTGTTTAATTAGACCTACAGATTGACCCGTAGGAGATAGGATCTGTGCTTGGGAATATTCAGACCCATTATTCTTATTTGCTAATTCATAAATTTTTCCAGCCAAAGTCGACTTTCCACTACCAGCTCGTCCAGATACTATTAATACCTGTGTATTACTCTTTAAAAAATTCTCTACTACTTGCAACGCTTCTTTTTCAAATTTCTCGTTATCCATAGTTTCACTCATTTCTCTTTACGATTTTCTCAGCACTTTTTATTTGCTGATTTATCCATTCTTTAAATGATATCTCATCTTTTGAATCTTCATCACCTTGCTTTTCTTCTCTATTAACAACTTTTTCAGCTAAACTTATTTGCTTTTCTATCCACTCGTCAAATGTTAATTCAGGCTCATCTGAAATTCTAGGCTTCTTTAAGTTGTGAACTGTTCTTTCTTCACTCGTAACTTTTAACTCTATATCTCGTACATTTTTCCCTTTTTGCACCCAAGATACTTTACCATTACTTGCAATAGTTAAAACATCAATGCTCCCACCTACTGTTTGATCATTGTCAAAAAAGTTACACCTAATCATAGTAGCTAAAACTAATTGTTTAGCAAAATTAGCCACCTTATCTAAGGTTAAACCATTAATGTATGCTCGATAAAATTTGTTATAGTAATTATCAACTGTTCTTTGAAATGCTTTTGTTATTTCAACAGTATCCGTACCTTGATATTTCATATACAACTTATCATAAAAGGTATCGCTAACTTTTCTATCCACACCTAACAATAAAGCATCGGCACCATCACTTTGGGCAAATTTGTATAAATTACTATAATTAGGAAAACTTGATATTTCCTTTATTGAGAAAATTTTACTATCTAAAACACCATATAATTCACTATTCCATAATGAACAATAATTTTCTTTCTTGCCTTTTCCTGCTAATACAATTCCTGTCGTATAAAAATTGGATACAGTTTGACTAACTAGCATATAATACGCATACTCTAGTTCTTCAGTCGTATACTTATTATCTTCACTAATCAAAAATTGACTCATTCGATCTTGATTCATGAATTTCTGAAACTCTTGAAAAGTATAAGGTATTTTTTCTTCTTGAATTTCTTTTTTTACTTCAATCAGATTTCCTAATAAATCTTGAGTTTTGTAGGTGCTATGTAAGTTGTTCAATATATCTTCTAGTTTCTGCTTAATATATTGCTCATATTCTCTGTTTGCTGATTTAATCAAATATTCCTTAAACAACTGAACGTATTCTGTAAATTTATTTAATGGCTCTTCACCTAAGTATTGGTTAAACCCTTCAACAATTGATTGTATTTTTTGACCATTGATTGTAGCATTTCCATAAAACATAATAACTACACTATGCTTCAATGATAACTTAAAAATTTTTTGCCCAGTTATATAATATTTTCGGGAGCTATGGTCTTGCATTGTTAGACTACTATCAGCAGCCAGAACTACTCCATAACCATTTGTTATTCCTAATTCCGCAGTCATAGTCTAACCCCCTATTTGCCAATTAACGCTATCTCTTAGGACTTCATTAAACAATCTATTTCTAGGAAATTGTGGATGCTTAGCACAATAACTCAATTGCTTTTCTATCAATTTTTGAGCATAATTTCTTGCCCAACGTGCATTAGATTTTTTATCATCTGGAATTTGATCATACAGATTAATTGCTACTGCTTTTACATATTTTTCATTAAACTCTATTTTGTTCTTCTTTAAAATGTTAACCACTATTTGAGCTACAACCTGGGGCTTATATGATTCAAAAATTATTTTATGTTGGAATCTGGAAGCCAATCCTGGATCAAATTTCAAAAATTCTTCCATTTCTTTAGTATATCCTGCAATAATTGCGATAAACTTTTCTCCGTCATTTTCTAGTCGAGGTACAAAAGCCTGAATAACTTGTTTTCCTTTGTCATAAGGATCCTCTTTATTATAAAGTTGATGAGCTTCATCAATGAAAAGTACTCCACCTAAAGCAGAATCTACTTTTTCATTGATTTTTCCACTTAAATCGCCAACCCATTTACCTTCTAATTCATTACGTTTAGTTTCAATTACAGTTGTATTTTCTAAAATACCTAGTGCATAGAATAAACGTGCAACTATTCTAGCAACCGTCGTTTTACCAGTTCCAGGTGGTCCTTCAAAAATCATATGATGTCTTCTGGATAATTCCATATTTCCAATATTTGCCTGTGAAACTTCCACTGCCTCACAAATCTCATGAATTTGTTGTTTCACATTATTCAATCCTTGTAGACTATCTAATTCATCCAAGATTTGCTTAACTAGCTTAGGATTATATACACTTGTGGCATCTAAGATGGATTTCTTATCAATTACATTCGACATTCTGCTGTTTTTAGCAAAACTATTTAATATCTTTTTATTAAAACGTTCAACAACACGCTTGGTCAAATGCTTGCTTTTTTGCACATATGACTTTAATACATTTCCATATAAAATATCATCTTCTAAACTTAGACCTTGATTATATAGGAGACTCTTGCCATAATTGATAGCTTCTTCAATTGTCAAATCTCTAATTACAAAATAATTAGTAAGATTGTTTTTCACTTCTTCTAAAGAATTTATATAGCTAATATTTTCTTCTGTATCTTCTAACAAGATTATTTTTTGACTGTCAGATCTTTCAAGTATCCCCATTATATAGTTTTTATAATCGATCTTATATCCACGTCTATCTTCAGGTAAATCTCCACCAAAGGCAGACTTAGCATCTTGAATTATTATGAATGCATTATTTTCTACACTTTCCAGATATTCATACTGATCAGGCATAATATAAGTTTTATCCCCAAAACTAGGGTTGAGTACCTTAATGAGTTTATATAAGATGTCTAAAAAGACTTCTGATTGTTCTTTTCCATTAGAAACTAAACAAATATTTATATCTATACTTTGAGAAACACTACTATTGCTAAACTTATGAATTACCTTATTTAAATAATCAATAACTTCGTCTCTCAAATTATTATCGGAATATTCATTATTAAAAGCCTCTATATATTTTGTCGTATATGGATATATACTGCAGAACATTCTTTGTTTTTCCGTCATTTTTTCCATTAATTGTTCACCCCTAACTCTTTTTCTATTACTATCGGTTCATCTAATAAAGAAAATTTTACTAGCTTTACTTTATTTGCTTGTAAATCTTCCCCTACCTGTGCTATTTCTAACTGGCGATGTATCCCATATACATTGAATAAAAAATCACTGATATCATCTAAACTCTTATTTCTTAAAATTTCTTGTGAGATATTATATTCATTTTGAGCAATTTCAGATAATGAACTTGTAGCTTGTAATAGATTAGGATTATTACTATTATTCAAATTCCAGTAAAAATCATCCATAAAAGTTTGAGAAATACCACCAATCATAATTTCAGTCGCTTCAGATTTTTCAAGATTGATAATACCCTTACCTATCTGTTGAACACTAGATAATAATTTATTATTTTCTGTTACTCCATATAATCTATAACTTGTTGCACTAATACTGGTTTCGTCATTGCCCACACCTACAAGACAAATTCCCATATAATCTTGCAAATTCTTTCTAGGATATAAATAGGTATCCTTAACAATTTCAACTAATTTATTAAAACTTTCTTGATCAATGGAGATTTGATTTTGATTTAAAAAATTAACTAGTTCATTAATCAAAATTGGAGTGGCTTCTTCATTTACTTGTCTATCAATTGATAATGTACTATATATTCGGTTAATATTTTCGACCAAACTTTGTATTCCGCCATTTATAGTTAGGTTATTTAAAACTGTCCAAATTATTCTTTGAATATAAAGATCTTTTCTATAGTTATCTTTTAAACTTCTTAGATATTCTTCAAATCTAAGTATACATTCTTTAAACGTGGCTATTGGTTGGTTAACTCTCATCTGAAATCCTTTTATCAGACTGTCCCAAACTAATCCATCTAATTCATATTTTCCAAAAGAAACTAAGTATATTTTGGCTTCTTTGTTTAATTGAATTATTTTATGTTCAGCTTTATTTCGTTTAGTATCAATATTATCAACTATAATAACTGCCCCTTCATCTTTAGTAACAATTGTTGAATACGCCATAATTATCACATCCTGTCCATATAAAAAAGCATAAAACTAGATAAGAAAACCCCATCTAATTTTATGCTTTACTTACTATTCGATTTTCTTATCGTATAACTTAGAGTAGACTCTTCATTTTTATATAATTTCAGCATCTGATTAATGCTAATTAACTGTACTAACTTAGTTCAAATTCTACTCTTGATAAGAAAATTTTGTCAATATTTTCAGAGAATTTTATGTCCGTCTGACTTTCTTTCCCATCATATAAGTTGTTATCCAAATTACTAAGATTATTGAAATTGATGAGAATAAAACTTCCATTGATTCTGCTACAAATATTTTGGAATTTAAGTAATATCCAAATGTCGCATCTAATTTATATAGCAAGATGAATAATGCTAAATCTCCACCAAACATTCCAAAAAATAAAGTGTTAAATGTCATACCCATAATTTGTAATCCTATATTTCGTCCACTTGTGTATAAAGCCGGCAACGTTATGTCTGGTTGTTGTTCAATTATTTCATCTAAACCACTTGCAATAGCAATCGCAGCTTCTGCAATTGCTCCTAAAGTACTCAAGATCATAGTTGAAATTACGATACTTTCAAAATTTACTCCGATTAATAAATTAAAAGCTTCTATTTCTTCAGATTGTTCCGGACTAAAGCCTTGAATTCCAACTAGTTTAATGAAAGGAACCATAACTACAACAACTATCGCTAATGAAATCAAAGTAGCTTCAAAAGCAATATTAGTGGTTTTTTCATCGCTATTTCCCATATAAATAGTAACAGCTAAAATCGCAATTCCTGCAAAAATAGTTGTCCACAAAGCAGGTATCCCTATTGAAATAAAAATTACAGTTAGAAATAAAAGTATGAAATTTAATGCTACGCTGGAAAAAGAGGCTAATCCTCTTTTTCCACCAACTATCCACATTAGTATAAATAAAATTATTGTTAGTAGTGTGATTGTACTCATTTGTTATCACTACCCAATACTAATGAACTCAGTAAACTAGCCGAAGGAATAACTAACGTAATCCCTATTCCACTAATTAAACTTTGAATAATGCCTAATGACATTGTCCATTCAAACGTATATGCAATTGAATTTCCAGTTCTGAAAAATAAAACTGCCATTGTTACTGTTTCAGCAAAAAAGATTAATAGCAAGACATTTACCAATGGTCCCATTATTGATTTTCCAACATTTTGTCCTGAAATAAATAATTGCTTTCTAGAAATTCCAGGTTGAGTACGTTTCATTTCAAATAATGTTGATACAATATCTGTTGCTGCATCCATAACAGCTCCTAGTAATCCAATTACAGTCGCTGCTAGAAATAATTGTTTTGGTGATTGTGTAGCAAAGTCTAGAGCCTCATAATGTACTCCCTTGTCATTGGTTACTTGCATCGCCACTACTCCAATTATCATCGCTAAAGTTGTTCCGATAAATATTGAACTAAATGTTACTAGACATTGCCAATTAAAACCAATTACTAACACCAAAGATAAAGCCAGAAAAATTACCGCAACTGTTGCGAATATCCAAAAGAAATTATTGATATTCCACTTAACATCTAGTTGTACACATAATAGAAAAATTATGAAATTTAAAATAACACTTATTAGCGATGTAAATCCTCGAATTTGTGTAACTAAGAATAGTAGTACTACTACCGCCCAACACAACATTATTAAATAAACATCTCGTTTATAATTATTTATCATTGCCATCAATTTACCGTCTGACTTTTCAAACTTTATGAAAACTTTTTGTCCTCGATAAAATCTTTGATCATATCCGCCTGATTTAGAAAAAGTATTCTTGGCTGTTAACACTTCTCCTTTTCTATGACCGTTAAGAACTTTCACTTTTAAAGTTTGTTCCGTCGTCATATCCTTATTTTTATATGTATCTTCTGTTTTAGTTGCTTTTGAATTTGTTACACTCACAATTTGAGCGACTGGATCTTTATATAAAAAAGCATCATTATCAACTAAAAAATAGATAAGAATACCACTTAAAATTATTAATAGCCATTCTATTAAATATTTTTTCTTTACTCTCATCAACTCTACACCTCTCAATCTTTACTAACGTACCACTTTTTATTTCTCAGAAAAAGAATCTGAATTAAACTTTACTAAGTCTTTGAATTTGCTACAATTAGTATATCATTGATATCGAGGTGTATTACATGAACACTGAAAAAGCTGTTTTAAATTATTTTATCCAAAATCTAGGAAATTATACATCTGGAGAAGAATTATCAAATAAACTAAATATCTCTCGCACAGCGGTCTGGAAAGCTGTCAAACAATTAAAAGAACAAGGCTATGAAATTTCCAGTAAAACAAGAAAAGGATATTGTCTAGTTGATAATGGAGTATTGAATACTGCGTTTATTAACAAATATTTACATACTGATAATCTTGATCTGCATGTTTATGAAACTATTGGTTCAACTAACTCTGAAGCTAAAAATATCAGTAGTCAACGTCATTCTACTGAGCCACTGGTAATTATTAGTGACCAACAAACGGCAGGTTACGGACGCTATGGCAGAAAATTCGAATCACCTAAGAATACCGGTATTTATATGAGCATCTTGCTTGAAAATCAACATCAAAATGATTTAAATCCTGGTTTGTTGACTACTGCTGTCGCTATTGCGGTTAGTCGTACTATCAAAAAGTTATTCCACAAAACCGTTGAAATTAAATGGGTTAACGACGTGTTACTTGATGGCAAAAAAATTTGTGGCATTTTAACTGAGGGTGTTGCTAACCTTGAAACTCAAAGTATCTCACAAGTTATTATCGGAATTGGTATAAACTATACTACTCCCCTAGAAGTATTCCCTGCTGAACTTAGGGAAAGAGTTGGTTCACTTAAAGAGTTAGCTGAAAAATACCATGTATCCAGAAATATGTTTATTGCATGTTGCTTAGATGAATTTTTCGCTATTTATCGTAACTATACTTCTGCTGATTTTATGGATGAATATCGTAAATTATCTGTTGTTATCGGTAAAGAAGTTCGCATTAAACAAGGAAATAAAATAATAACTGGTGTAGTTTCTACCATTGATGATTTGGGAAGAATTGTCCTTACTGATGGACAAATTTTCAGTTCCGGTGAAGTCACCAAAATTAGATATTAAGAAAAAGACCTGGAATTTTCATTCCAGGCTTTTTTGTCAATTTAGTATTTTATAATTCAAATGGTTTGTCAATTTCAGTTGTAAATTTCATATTTTCAGGAACGTCTTTCCAAAAATCATTTACATCTTGCTTAATTGGTGGGAACGTATTGAAGTGATATGGAATAACTTTTTTAGCATCAATTAATGAAGCAGCATAGGCAGCATCGTCAGGTCCCATTGTATAATAATCGCCAATTGGTAAGAATGCCAAGTCAATTTGTTGCTTACGTCCAACTAGCTTCATATCACTGAATAAACCAGTATCTCCAGCGATATAAATTAATTTTCCTTCAATTTTTAAAGCTAAGCCTGTTGCCATACCTAAAGGCACATTAGCAGTAGTATGCCAAGCTGGGATGATCTTAACATCGCCCCAATCAAAATGCACTGTTCCACCATAATTAGGACCTTCAACTTTGAAACCTTTTTGTGCGTAATCATTAGCCATATCCATTTCTGTTACAATTGTCGCACCTGACTTTTTAGCTAATTCTTCCGTATCTCCCACATGATCATGATGTGAATGAGTTAATAGAATATAATCTGGATTAAAATCTTCTGGTTTAGTCTTAGTAAATGGATTTCCAGTAATAAAAGGATCAATTAGAATTTGCTTTCCATCAACTTGAATTTCAATAAAAGCATGTCCATGCCAAGTAATTTTCATATTATCACCTCAAAACTATTATAAGAAAAAAGTCATGCACTTCCAACAGAAGGGCATGACCTTGTATTTTCTTAATATAATTTTTCAACTTGTTCTTGAACTGAATCTAATGCCAAGAATTCATCGTAAGTAGTGTCAAAACGATCAACAATTCCTTTAGGCCCTACTTCGATAATATGATTTGCGATTGTTTGAATATACTCATGATCATGAGATGTAAAAATAATCGAACCTTTGAAATCAATCATGGAATTATTAAGTGAAGTAATTGATTCTAAGTCTAAATGGTTAGTTGGATCATCCATCAATAGCACATTAGCACGCTCTAACATCATTTTAGCTAGAATACAACGAACCTTTTCGCCACCAGATAACACTTTGATTTGCTTATCAATATCATCGCCTGAGAATAACATTTTACCTAAGAATCCACGTAAGAAAGTATTATCATTTTGTTCTTTAGTAGCAAATTGACGTAACCAATCTAAAATGCTTAATTCATCATTATCAAAACTAGCATTTAAGTCTTTTGACATGTAACTTTGACTTGTTGTTTGTCCCCAAGTTACAGTACCTTCATCGGGTTCAATTTCACCAGCTAAGATTTGCATTAAAGTTGTGGTTGCTAAGTCATTACGTGATAATAAAGCTACTTTTTCGCCAGGACGAATAATAAAACTTACGTTATCAAGAATCTTCTCACCATCAATAGTATGGCTAACATTTTCAACCTTAACTAAGTCATTTCCTAATTCACGTTCCATTTCAAATTTGATAAATGGATACTTTCTTGATGATGGCTTAATGTCATCCAAAGTAATTTTTTCAAGTTGTTTCTTACGTGATGTAGCTTGTTTAGATTTAGAAGCATTAGCAGAGAAACGTGCAATAAATTCTTGCAATTCCTTGATTTTTTCTTCTTTCTTAGCATTTGCATTTGCTTGAAGTTTAGCAGCTAACTGACTAGATTCTAACCAGAAGTCATAGTTACCAACATATAACTTAATCTTGCCATAGTCCACATCACACATATGTGTACATACTTGGTTTAAGAAATGACGGTCATGAGATACCACAATTACAATATTTTGATAATCTGCTAAAAAGTCTTCTAGCCATGAAATTGTATGTACATCTAAACCGTTTGTTGGCTCGTCTAATAGTAAAATATCAGGTTCACCAAATAAAGCCTGTGCTAATAAAACTTTAACCTTATCACTTTCAGGTAATTCGCTCATCTTAGCATCATGCAAGGATTCTGGTATGCCTAAAGATTGTAGAAGTTGTGATGCTTCTGCTTCTGCATTCCAACCATCCATCTCTGCAAATTCAGCTTCAAGTTCTGCAGCCTTAATCCCATCTTCTTCAGAAAAGTCAGGCTTAGCATAAATTGCATCTTTCTCTTTCATAATTTGATAGAGCTTTTTATGGCCTTGAATGACAGTTTCCATTACTGTGAATTCTTCAAAACCAAAGTGGTCTTGGTTCAAGCTTGAAATACGTTCATTACTACCAATTGAAATATTTCCAGTTGTTGGTTCTAACTTTCCTTCAAGTAACTTTAAGAAAGTAGACTTTCCAGCACCATTAGCACCAATAATACCGTAGCAGTTTCCTGGAGTGAATTTCAAATTAACATCATCATAGAGTAAACGTCCAGAAAAGTTTAAACTTAAATCACTTACAGTAATCAAATAAATTTCCTCGTTTCATTAAAAGTAATAAGTTCAATTTAGCATAATTCTATTGTTAAAGACAAGCTAAATTATTAGTTTTTTAATTTCGCCATAACTTTTGTCGCTATTTTTAATACTTTTAGATGTGAATTAATTCCAAAATCTCGTTCATCATAATTATCAACATCTTTCAGTGAGTCCGCTGTGAATAAAATCTGCGCAAAATCCACATTTCTAAATTGTGCACATGCAGCTAAAGCAGCACATTCCATCTCGACTGTAGCGACTCCTTGTTTACGATAACGATTGACTAACTCTATAGTTTCTCGATAAAATCCATCGGTTGTCCATGTTGTAACTTCATGAATTCGATAATTAAAATCTTGTAGTATTTGTTCTACTCGCTGTACAAACTTTGAATTTAATTCAATACTTTCACTAGCTGGTAAATAGTGCAACGATGTTCCTTCATCTCTAATTGCTTTTGTTGGAATAACAAACTCATTTTCTTCAAAATCTTCTAGTGAACCACAAGAACCAACAGCTAATACCTGTTTTACTCCATAACCAATTAGCCAATCTAATAGTTGTGTAGCTGCAGGTGCCCCAAGTGGAGCTTGGCATAATCCTATTTTTTGTCCTTCATAATCAATTTCATAGACATTAGGATTAAAAGAAATTGTCTCCATGCTCCCTACAATTCGATAAGAATATCTTGCTAAAAATTTATCAATATTTTCTTTAGTTACAAAAGCATAAATTAATTTTTTTGGCAGCTTATAATTCAAACTCTCATGGTCTGGATTGATTACTGCGTCCTGTGGATAATCATGTATAAATAATGGCAATTTTTGATAGTCCATTCTATCATCTCATTTCAAAATTAATTTACACAATCTTAGCATATCAGTATCACTCTCACAAGTTTGGAATATAGAAATTTTTGACAATAATGGTACAATTATAGTATGAAATCATTTACACAATTTATAAGGAAGTGATCTTATGAGTGAAAATGTATTTTTCAATCCAGGACAATCAATTTCCAGCTCTTATGATTTCGATAAAGCTTATACTGCAGCTAAAATCTATCATATGAAAGCTGATAATTCTGTTCTGATCGTTCAAGAAAAAGATGGTCAACCTTATGTCATCTTTGATGAAGCTAAAGCTCTACAACAAGAAGCAGCTGAAGGCAAGAAGTATTCTGTAATCAAACGTGTGTCCCATGATAAGGAGTGATTATTTTGGCAAAAATTCCTAACTATACTTTAAATGATGGTAATCAAATTCCTGTACTTGGATTTGGTACTTATAAATTGAATGGTGCTACAGGAGTTAACGCTATTAATAGTGCTTTAAATAATGGTTATTCATTATTAGACTCTGCTTTTAATTATGAAAATGAAGGTGCAGTCGGCGAAGCAATCAGACGTTCATCTCTTAAGCGTGAAGATATCTTCGTAACATCTAAACTTCCAGGAAGACATCAAGTATACGAAGAAGCTATCCCTACTATTCAAGAATCACTTTATCGTGCAGGCTTAGATTATTATGATCTATATCTCATCCATTGGCCTAATCCTAAAGAAGATCATTATGTTGAAGCATGGCAAGCTTTAATTGATGCACAAAAATTCGGTCTTGTTCGTTCAATTGGGGTCTGCAACTTCTTACCTGAACATCTTGATCGTTTAGCTAATGAAACAGGTGTGATGCCAGCTGTAAACCAAATTGAATTACATCCATATTGGTCTCAAGCTGTTCAAAGAGAATATGATAAAGAACATGGTATTTTCACACAAGCTTGGAGCCCACTAGGTAGAGCTAATTCAGTATTACAAGATCCTGTAATCGTTGAAATTGCCAAGAAGCATCATAAATCTGTTGCTCAAGTAATTTTGCGTTGGGAATTCCAATTAGGTGTAGGTATTATTCCTAAAGCTAACTCTACAAAACACCAATTATCCAATTTGGATATTTTTGATTTTGAATTATCAGCTGATGAAGTCGCAGCTATTACTAATTTGGATAAACCTAATGGCAGAACTAAGAATCAAGATCCTGCTGTTTACCAAGAATTTTAAAATTAAGATCCAAATAAAAAGGCATCTAGAAAATAATAGATGCTTTTTTATTATACGAATTTGTCTAATTTACGTTTTAGACACAGGACCAATTTTTTAATTTCTGCAAATTCTACAATTTTTGCGTCAATTTTTGAATTGGTCCTATGTCTAGATTTGACATTTTGACTTTTTTAGAATTTTTTTGCACAATACTATCCATTTAACTTCTCCATTTTTCCAAGATGTTAATTTTTCAACCTCTTGATATCCTAATTTATGTGCCATTTTCAAACTATTAACATTATTAGCTTTAATTAACATTTTCAGAGTATTTATCTTTGTTTTTGATTTAGAGTACTTTTCAATCTCACTTATAACAGCACCTGCAATTCCTTTTCCCTGATACTCTTCACTTAGCCAAAGTCCAACCTCACCCATTTTGCCATCTGGTGATATATCGCTAATATCTGCCATTCCAATAACTTTTTCATTCAGTAAAATTACAAAAGTTATTGTTGCTTCTTTACGTTCAGTGTGGATAATTTTTTGAATATATGTATGCATCTCATCTTCATTGTGAATATCTCTTATCCACTCAATCCATTTTTCCAAATTATTACGATTATCCACAATCAATTGATATAATTCTCCACTATCAGCTTCAGTTATTAACCTAATTCTTACATTATCCACCTAAATTCCCCCTTTTTTGTGCAAAAAATAAGCCAGCTACATAAAGTAACTGACTTATCAACATGTTTATTATTAATCTTCCTTGTGGAAACGATTCTTGAACAATGGACTAACTGGCTTGTGTTCATGAATACGTTTAATAGCATCACCAATAAGTGGACCTACAGAAACTTGAACAACTTTGTCAATCTTCTTGTCTTCTGGAAGATTAATAGAATCTGTAATAACCATTTCCTTAATTGGAGATTTTTCAATACGTTCAATGGCTGGACCTGAGAATACAGGGTGTGTAGCACAAACATATACTTCTACTGCACCAGCATCTTTCAATGCTTGAGCTGCTAAAGTAATTGTTCCAGCTGTATCAATCATATCATCAATTAAGATACAACGTTTACCATCAACAGAACCAATAATGTTCATAACTTCAGCTACATTAGCCTTAGGACGACGCTTATCAATAATAGCGATCGGTGCTTTCAAGAATTCTGCTAATTTTCTAGCACGTGTAACACCACCATGGTCAGGAGAAACAACAACTGCGTCTTTTTCCAAACCATTAGTTAAGAAGTAATCAGCCAATAATGGTGCACCCATTAAGTGGTCAACAGGAATGTCAAAGAATCCTTGAATTTGAGCAGCATGTAAATCAAGAGCTACCACACGAGTTGCACCAGCTTTTTCTAACATATCTGCAACTAATTTAGCTGTAATTGGTTCACGTGAACGAACCTTACGATCTTGACGTGCATATCCATAGTAAGGAATTACAACGTTGATAGTTGCTGCACTAGCACGACGAAGAGCATCAATCATAATTAATAGTTCCATCAAATTATCATTAACAGGAGCAGATGTTGATTGAACGATAAATACTTCATCGCCACGAATACTTTCTTCAATGTTGATACGAATTTCACCATCACTGAAACGATCAACAGAGATTTTTCCCAAAGGTACCCCAACAGCTTCAGCAATTTTTTCTGCTAAAGGCTTATTTGAATTTAAAGCAAAAATTTTAAGCTTTGGATCAGAATATTGTCCAGACATAACGGCCTCCAATTATTTATACCTATTATTTTACCTACTACAATAGTACGTCAAAATATAGTCTAAAATCAAGCAAATTTAGTTTTTTTCTTACTCTTCTTTAGCTTTTTCTTCAGCAATACGTGCAGCTTCAGCTACTGGATAACGGTCAAAATAACCTTTTTTGTTAACTTGACGTCCACGAGCAATTCCCATATCATGTGCATCAATATCATCTGTAATTGTTGAACCTGCTGCTACATAAGCATGATCAGCAATATTTACAGGTGCGATAATATTTGAAGCACTACCAATGAAGGAGTAATCTCCAACTGTTGTATGGTGCTTGTTAATTCCATCGTAGTTAACGAATACTGTGCCACAACCAACATTAATATCTCTACCTAATGTTGCATCGCCAACATATGTTAAATGACCAACTTTAGTATTCTTTCCAATTGTAGCTTTCTTAACTTCTACAAAGTTTCCGATATGAGCATTTTCGCCAATTTCAGCTTTAGGTCGTAAATGACTGTATGGACCAATATTGGAATTCTTATGCATTATAGCATCTTCGATATAAGAACTTGTAACCTTTACGCCATCTTCAATTACACTGTCTATAATTTCAGAATGAGCACCAATATAGCAATCAGCACCAATTTCTGTCTTACCTTTTAATTGTACTCCAGGTTCGATAACTGTATCTGATCCTACTTTTACATCGATATCAATATAAGTTGTATCAGGATCAATTAAAGTTACACCTTGACGCATCAAGTTTTCATTAATACGACGACGCATTACTTTGGTTGCATTAGATAAAGCAATACGATCATTAACACCCATTGATTCTTCAAAGTTCTTCATTTGGTAAGCAGCAACAACTTTACCTTGTTTTTGGAAGATTTCCATTACATCTGGAAGGTAATATTCACCTTGTGCATTATCATTTTTAATTTGGTGTAATGCCGCAAATAATTCTTTATTATCAAAACAATACACACCAGTATTGATTTCTTTTACTGCAGCTTCCTCAGCTGTTGCGTCTTTTTGTTCAACAATTTTTTCCACAATTCCAATTTCATTACGGATGATACGACCATAGCCAAATGGATTTTCAGCATGAGCTGTTAAAACTGTAGCTACCGCACCTTTAGATTTGTGATATTCAAATAATTCTTCAAATGTCTTTGCTGTGAAAAGAGGTGTATCTCCACAAGCAATTAAAGTCATACCATCTTTATCACCAAGTAACTTTTCAGCTTGTAAAACAGCATGTCCTGTTCCTAATTGTTCTGCTTGTAAAGCGTATTTTGTACGATCACCTAAAGTCTTTTCAACCATTTCAGCACCGTGACCTACAACTGTCACAATTTCATCCATGTTATTCTTTTCAATTTCAGTTAATACATGATCTACCATTGGCTTTCCACATACTGGATGTAGTACTTTATATAGCTTTGATTTCATGCGTGTTCCTTGACCAGCAGCCAAGATGATAGCATATTTAGAAGTCATAATATTTCTCCTTGTCAAATTAATATTTACTACTGTATCATACTCTATTTTTACCACTGATAACAAGGTTTGAAACTGAAGTCAAAATAAATCTTAATCAAGATTAGATTGCGTTCTTAGTATTCTCTTTAATTTCTAACAATTATGCTAAATTCTTAGACTTTTTCCCTAAGAAAAGTAGTACAACGATAACGATGATGTTAACTACAATTCCACTAATTAGAAAGACTGTTGGATAATCAATTTTAGCGAATAAAGTACTGTAAATCAGCACTCCAACTGGTGTGAGAAGTTGTGCTAATGTATACAAGAATGTCATAACTTTTCCTAAATTTTCTTTAGGAATTACTTCTTGAACATAGGTAAATAATGGAGGATCGGATAATGCAGTTGAAATTCCTAAAATTAGTTCAAATACGATGAAGATTATCAAAGTCTCATGTTTAAAGAATGATAATGAGATCCCTAAGATCAATAATGCTACCGCAAAAGAAGAATATAGTCTTATGATAAATCTAGTAATATTCTTTATATTAATTGCAGCTATTACTGCTCCTCCTAGAACTACTCCAATAGAATACAAACTTTGAATATCTCCACTGACTACTGAGCTGTATTTTAAAACATGAATAACAACATATGGAACACCAATCGTTAAAGAAGTTACTGCTAAATTCAAAAGCATAGCTATCATTGTTAATCTAGTTAATTCCATATTACCTTGCAAAATTTCAATTAACTTTCTACCCGTTTCATGTGCTTTTTCTTCATTTCTATGAGCTTTAAATTTAGTTATTACTGTCAAAAAGATAGTCAAAATTTCAGTTATAATTTCAATTAAAATTATGTATTCAAATGCGATTTTCCCGTAAATATACCCTGCTAATGGTAGTGCAGCAATCCCTGCAATCGCAACCCCTGTCGTTTGAATCGCATTTAGTTTTTGCAAATAATCTTTAGAAACTATGTCTGGAGTTGATGAAAGATATGAAATTGAGAAAAATCTAGCACAAATATTACTAATACTTACAAATACTACTGATACAACTAGTAAATTAGTTTTCACTGCTAGTGGGTAAATGATTAAGAAAATTGCCAAGCAGATTACCAAAGCTATCTCTGCTACAATCGCGACATTTTTGCGTGGATATTTATCTACAACTTTACTAATAACTGGCGATAGAATTAGGCCAATGATTGGTCCAATAAATATATTCACTCCATAACCCAAAGCTGAACCTGTTATTTCCAATAGTTTTAATGACAAAGCATAAGTAAATATCGCTGCACCTAACGCATTAATGATTGTTGTCGTTCCAGCTTTTAGTAACTGAAATAAATTAAATCTTTTATCCCCCATACAATCCACTCTTCACATATTATAATTAATTTATAATTATTTTATCATTTTTTTGGAAAGTTTCATTAAAAAAATGAATTATTTACTAAGTACACATGTACCGTAAATAATTCATTCCTATCTTTTATATTTTAATCTTCTTTTTTGCCAAAGACTTTTTCTAAATAATTTCCTGGACTTACGTGAATAGTTTTATCAATTGTATTAACACTATCAACTTTTAATAATGATGTGTAATCTTCAACCATTCGACGACCATCAAATGCACCTTCTGCAAAAACTGTAATTCCCACAAGTTCAGATTCAAATTCTTCAATCATGGACTTCATACCGTTAACAGTACCGCCGCCCTTCATGAAATCATCTACTACTAATACATGAGAACCACGTTTCAAACTACGCTTGGATAATTCCATTTTTTCAATGCGTTCACTAGATCCAGATACATAATTTACTGATACTGTAGAACCTTCTGTAATCTTAGAATCACGACGTACAATTACAAATGGAACATTTAAATATGAAGCTACACTTTGTGCAATTGGAACACCTTTAGTAGCTACTGTCATTACTGCATCAATTTGCTTATCTATATATTGACGTGCAATCACACGACCAACGTATCTCAAAACGTCTGGTCTACCAAGTAAGTCAGATAAATACACATATCCCCCAGGTAATAATCTATCTTGATGTGAAAGTTGTTCAGTCATATCTTCGATAAATGCACGTGCTTCATCTTCATCAATAGATGGGATAAAAATAGCTCCCCCTGTAGCACCTGGTATTGTTTCTAAAATTCCTATACCTCTTAACTTAACAGTACGTTTTATAATAGCCAAGTCTTCACTGATTGATGATTTAGCAGATTCATAACGTTCGGCAAAAAAAGTTAATGACACTAATGTATGTGGTCGCTCCATAAAATAACGCGTCATATCAATTAATCTGTCGCTTCGTCTTGTTTTCAAACTAATACCTCCTAAAATATCCATCATATTTCTATTTTATAATACTTAGATATTATACGTCATTTTACGGTATTTTCCTAGTTTTTTTATTATTTTTTATAATAAAGTTCGTTTTTTAATAAAATAGAAATTTAGAGGTACTAATCTAAGAAAAAGATTAAGGTAATTTTATTTTATATCTTCAGCAATTAATTTAGGAGTAAATTTTCCAATTTCAAAATATTTTTTAAACCATTGGCGATGCTTTCCTAATCTATCATCAGTTATTTGTTCTTTTTAATCTAACTGTTAGTAAAAACATTATTCAAAATCTCCTTACTTATCTTCCATAATCTTATATTCTGTAAAATATCTTTTATGTTGTTTAATCTCTCCTGATTCGTATAAGCTAATCTTATGTTCCAAACGTGCAATTGAACGGTTAAGATTGTGTTGTTTTTCTTTTAGATTAGCTAGTTGCTCTTTCAACAAATCTTCACGTGCTTGTAACGTTGAATCGCCTTTCTGAATCATTTCAGCATAGTCGATTAATTTTTCAACAGGTACACCCGAATGACGCAAGCAAACAATCATTTCAATCCATTCTTGCACACTATCATCGTAATAACGATTTCCATTACTTTGACGTGGAACTTTAGGTAACAGTCCTATACGTTCATAATATCTTAGTGTATCTGGTGTAAGATTATACTTTTCTGACACTTGGGTAATTGTTAAGTTCATATCCATCCCCCTCCATTTCAATTATCAGAATATCACTTGGAGCTAGCTCAAAGTCAAGTTGCTTATCCCCAAGAAATATAAATAATTTCTTAAAAAGATTTTTCACCATTTAATAAAATAATTAGTTGCATTTATTCTTTATAGAATCGCATTCTCTTTACTTGTAATTTGTATAAAATTAACTTATGATAGGTTTAATATCAATAATTATAAGAAATGAGGTTTTAAAATGAGTCAAAAATTAAAAGTAGCAGTTATTGGTGCTACTGGTATGGTTGGACAAAGATTTATTGCGATTTTGGATAACCATCCCTGGTTTGAAGTTACAGAATTAGCAGCTAGCCCTCGTAGTGCTGGTAAAACTTACGAAGAAGCTCTTAACGGTCGCTGGCGTATGGAAACACCTATTCCTGAACGTGTTAAGGATATGGTTGTTTTAGATGCTAATGATGTAGAAAAAGTTACTTCTAATGTAGACTTTGTATTTTCAGCTGTCAGCATGTCTAAAGATGAAATTAAAGCACTTGAAGAAAGATATGCTAAAACTGAAACTCCTGTTGTTTCTAATAATAGTGCTCACCGTTGGACTCCAGATGTTCCTATGATTATCCCTGAAATTAATCCTGAACATACTGAAGTTATCAAATACCAACGTGAACGTTTAGGTACAAAACGTGGCTTTATCGCAGTTAAACCAAATTGCTCTATCCAAAGCTACACACCAGCATTATCTGCTTGGAAGAAATTTGAACCTTATGAAGTAGTTGCTACTACATATCAAGCTATCTCCGGTGCCGGAAAGACTTTCAAAGAATGGCCAGAAATGGAAGGTAACATCATTCCATTTATTAGTGGAGAAGAAGAAAAATCAGAAAAAGAACCTCTTCGTATTTGGGGTCATGTAGATGCTGAAAGTAAGTCTATTGTCCCAGCTGATGATACAGTTATTACTACTCAATGTGTTCGTGTACCAGTGCTTTACGGACATACTGCAGCTGCTTTTGTTAAATTCAGAAAACCTGCTACTAAGGAAGAATTAATTAAAGCACTTGAAGATTATCGTGGTGTCCCACAAGAATTAGAACTTCCTAGTGCTCCTAAACAATTCATTCGTTATATGACTGAAGATGACCGTCCTCAAGTTGCATTAGATGTAAACTACGAAAATGGTATGGGTGTTTCCATCGGTCGTTTACGTGAAGATAAAGTATATGACTGGAAATTCATCGGTCTATCACACAACACTGCTCGTGGTGCTGCTGGTGGCGCTGTTGAATGTGCTGAATTATTAAAGGCTCAAGGTTATATCACTAAAAAATAAGCAAAATAAAGAAGCTTTGATTTTACGAATTTTTTCTCGTAAATCAAAGCTTCTTTTTTATTTATTAATGATTATCTTTTTCTTCTTTACGTTTAATACCTAAACCTAAAAGACCTGCTAATCCTAGAGAGACTAAGCCCATAACTGAACTGTTATTTTCTTTCTTATCTCCAGTTTGTGGTAAAACTGTAGCTTTATTCACAGTTACTTTTTCAGCATTCACTTTTGAAGTTGAAGTCTTAACAGGAGTATCTGTTGTAGTCTTTTCTTCTTGTGGAACTGCTGGAGTTTCAGGTGTTGTTGGTACTTCTGGTTTGTTAGGT
Source organism: Ligilactobacillus salivarius DSM 20555 = ATCC 11741 (assembly GCF_001435955.1). Taxonomy (GTDB): domain Bacteria; phylum Bacillota; class Bacilli; order Lactobacillales; family Lactobacillaceae; genus Ligilactobacillus; species Ligilactobacillus salivarius. The sequence goes on from NZ_AYYT01000014.1 coordinate 48,942, forward strand.
TCTGGTTGTGGAGTATTGTTCTTTGTATATACATAAACAACTTGTTGGTCTCCTTCAACAACCTTACCTGTTGGATCTGAAGAACCTTCAGCCATATGACTAAATGTATAACCATCAAAGTCTTTTTCTGTAGTGAAGTAGTAACTACCTACTTTACCATCTTTAACAACAGTTATCTTTTCGCCACCTGGTAGTTCATTTCCATTTTCATCCACATATTTAACATATACGGAACCTTTCTTTTCTACCGGTGTTGTTGGTACTTCTGGGTCTTTTTCATATACGTAAACGATATGTTTGTCACCTTCGGTTACCTTACCATTTGCAGAATCGGATGTCTTATCCATTCCTACGAAGTGGTAGCCATCAAAGCTCTTTTCTTCCGTTGTATATGCTTCACCTACCGGTACGTTATCCTTAACTTTTGTTACATCTTCTAAGACTTTGCCATCTGTTGTTACATACTTAACGTCTACAGAGCCTTTCTTCTTTTCTGGTGTTGGT
>NZ_AYYT01000015.1 GCF_001435955.1 Ligilactobacillus salivarius DSM 20555 = ATCC 11741
AGAGGTTTGCGCCCGTTTTCTAATCAATATTAAGTTATTTTTTTGTTGATAAAATTCTCGGAATATATTGTAAAAGTGTACCATATGAGATATGATTAAATTATAATAGAAAACGTTTACAAAAAATATTTTTTAAGTTTTTTTTTACGCTTTATTTTGTATTTTTGATCGATTGATATAAGTGACTTATTTAACAAAATCTGAGAAAAAATAAAATTAAATTTAAAAATAGTATTGATTTATTGTAGATATGATGTTATTTTATAAGTGTAATATTTGTGAATTAATTCACGATAACACAATTATATTTATATCGTTTATTAATGGTTAAATATTAACTTATAGTTTATTTAGCTATAGTAGGAGGCTAAAGTAATGGTTAACAAGACAAACAACAAAGAAGAAGATGCTCGTGTATACACTGATGGTTTAGTAGAAAAAGCATTAAAAGCTGAACAAGAATATTCTACTTTCTCACAAGAACAAGTAGATAAGATTGTTGCAGCAGCTGCTTTGGCTGGCTCAGAGGCTGCTTTGATTTTAGCTCATGAAGCAGTAGATGAAACTGGACGTGGGGTTGTAGAAGATAAGGATACAAAGAACCGTTTCGCAACTGAAAATGTCTATAATACTATTAAGAATGATAAAACAGTTGGTGTAATTGAAGAAGATAAGATTAAAGGCGAAGTAAAAATTGCAGCTCCACTTGGTGTTTTAGCAGGTATTGTACCTACAACAAACCCAACATCAACAGCAATGTTTAAGTCATTATTAGCATTGAAGACTAGAAACGCAATTGTATTCGCTTTCCACCCACAAGCTCAAAAGAGTTCAGCACATGCTGCAAAGATCGTTTATGATGCAGCTGTAAAAGCTGGTGCTCCAAAGAACATTATTCAATGGATTGAAGAACCAAGTCTAGAAAAGACAACAGCTCTTATTCAAAATCCAAAGATTGCTTCTATTTTGGCTACTGGTGGTCCAGGAATGGTTAATGCAGCTTTGAAGTCTGGTAATCCATCAATGGGTGTAGGTGCTGGTAATGGTGCTATCTACGTTGATCATACAGCACACCTTGACAGAGCTGTTGAAGATTTACTTCTATCTAAGAGATTTGATAACGGTATGATTTGTGCTACTGAAAACTCTGCAGTTGTTGAAGCTCCTATCTATGATGAATGGCTAAAGAAGATGGAAGAAAAAGGAGCATACGTTGTTCCTAAGAAAGACTATAAGAAGATTGAAGATTTCGTATTCAATGATAGACATGGTGTAAATGGTCCAGTTGCTGGTAAGCCAGCTCGCTGGATTGCTGAACAAGCTGGTGTAGAACTTCCAGAAGGTAAAGATGTAATGTTATTTGAACTTTCTGCTAAGAACATCGGTGAAAAGTTATCATCTGAAAAACTTTCTCCATTATTGTCAGTATATAAAGCAAAAGATCGTGAAGATGGTATTAAGACCGTTGCTGCATTGTTAGATTATCAAGGTGCAGGCCATAACGCTGCTATCCAAATTGGTTCTCAATCCGATCCATTTGTAAAAGAATTTGGTGATAGAACTAAAGCAGCTCGTATCTTGGTAAATCAACCTGATTCCATTGGTGGTATTGGTGATATTTACACAGATGGCTTACGTGCAAGTTTGACACTTGGAACAGGATCATGGGGGAAGAATTCATTGTCACATAATTTATCAACATCAGACCTATTAAATGTTAAGACAGTTGCTAAGAGACGTAACAGACCTCAATGGGTTCGTTTACCAGAAAAGATCTACTACGAAAAGAATGCTATCAGCTATCTACAAGATGAAACTGAAGATATCAACCGTGCATTCATCGTAGCTGACCCAGGAATGGTTAAGTTTGGATTTGTAGACAAAGTTTACGATCAATTAGCAGCAAGAGAAAATGAAGTTAAGACAGCTCTTTATGGAACTGTAAGACCTGACCCAATGTTAGGACAAACAATTGAAATTGCTCAACAAATGGCACAATTCGAACCAGATACAGTTATTGCTATCGGTGGTGGTTCCGCATTGGATGCTACAAAGATTGCTCGTTACATCTATGAATACTCCTTAGATCAAGAACCAGGATTCTTAGATAGCTACGAAAAAGTTAGTGAAGTATTTAAAGAATTACAACAAAAATTCGTTGATATCCGTAAGAGAATTGTTAAGTTCCATCACGCTAAGAAGACAAGAATGTTTGCAATTCCAACAACATCTGGTACAGGTTCTGAAGTAACACCATATGCTGTTATTACAGATGACAATACACATGTTAAGTACCCATTAACAGACTACGAATTGACACCACAAGTATCAATCGTAGACCCAGAATTTGTTATGACTGTTCCTAAGAGAACTGTAGCATTATCTGGATTAGATAGTTTATCACATGCTCTTGAATCATATGTATCAGTTATGGCGTCTGACTTCACACGTCCATGGTCAATGCAAGCTATCAAGTTAGTATTTGAAAACTTGGAAGCTTCATACAACTACGATCCAAAACATCCTACATTGGAAGGGGAAAAGGCTCGTGAAAACATGCACTATGCTGCAACATTAGCTGGTATGGCATTTGCTAACGCATTCTTGGGTATTAACCACTCAATCGCTCACAAGACTGGTGGGGAATTTGGATTACCACATGGCTTGGCAATTTCCATTGCTATGCAACACGTAATTAAATTTAACGGTGCTTCTGGTCGTGTAAAACGTACACCATTCCCACGTTATGAAGTATATCGTGCTCAAAAAGACTATGCAGATATTGCTCGTGCATTAGGCTTGAAAGGTAACTCAGATGCTGAATTAGTAGATGCATTATGCAACAAGATTAACAATTTAATGAAGAAATTAGACGTTGAACCTAAGTTATCTGCAAATGGTGTAACTAAAGAACAATTTGAAAAAGCTCTTGATAAGATGGTTGATCGTGTTTACGATGATCAATGCACAACTGCAAATCCTCGTCAACCATACTTGGAAGAAATTCGTCAATTGTTGATCGATCAATTCTAATTATTTAGTAAATTGTAATTACCATTAATATCAATTGGGATATCTTATAACTATATGGTTGTAAGATATCCTTTTTATATTTTAAATAATTGAGGTGAGAAATCATGAATCGAATTACAGAAATGTTAGGAATTAAATATCCAATTATTCAAGGAGCGATGCAAGATGTAGCCAAAGCCAGATTGGTGGCAGCTGTTTCTAATGCTGGTGGGCTAGGTGTATTAGCTTCAGGTCAAGATACACCTGAACAGGTACGCGAAGAAATCCATAAAGTAAAAGAATTAACTGATAAGCCATTTGCTGTCAACTTGATGTTTTTAAATAAGAAAGTTCCAGAAATCGTTGATGTTGTCATTGAAGAAGGAGTAAAAATTGTAACAACTGGTGCTGGTACACCTAAATTGTACATGCCTAAACTAAAGGAAGCAGGAATAAAAGTAATGCCTGTAATTCCAAACGTAAAAATTGCTAAAAAGATGGAAGAGCTAGGTGTAGATGCTGTTATTGCTGAAGGTATGGAGAGTGGAGGTCATATTGGAACTATGACATCACAAACACTCTGGCCTCAAGTTGTTGACGCTGTAAAAATTCCGGTTATTGCAGCTGGGGGAATTGCTGATAATCGTGGAGTGAAAGCAGCGATGGCGATGGGAGCTGAAGGTGTACAATGTGGTACAATTTTCTCAATTTCTAAGGAAAGTCCCGTTGGTGGCAATTGGAAGAAAGTGATTATTGAATCAAAGGACACTTCTATTGGTGTAATTGGTACAAAAATGGGAGTAGCTAGCCGAACAGTTGTAAATAAGAAAGCTAAAGAGCTATATGGGTTAGAAGACAAAATGACTGATAAGTTAAAATTCAATCAATTATTAGATGAGGCATATCGGAAAGCTGTTTATCAAGATGATGTAGAAGATGGAATAATATTTGCTGGTTCAGTCGCTGGAATGATTCATGAGAGCAAGAGTGCTGCAGAAATTATTTCTGATTTAATGAGGTAGTAGGTAAGCTAAAAATAATATTGAAATTGAAGAATTGTTAAGGATAAATTTTGTCCTTAACAATTTTTTTATAGAGATTATTTGTTACAAGAATAGTTTAATGTCTAGCTACCCTAACAGCCGTGAAGCGTGTGCTTATATTCAAGGCAAGGTAGTCAATATAGTTCCAACTAATGATCCCAATTACAATGACAAGTACGATTCAATCTATAATCATGGTTACGGTGAACCTGCTGGAACATTAGGAATTAATTGCAGACACAAATTATTTCCATTTACTCCAGGCGTCAACGTGAATAACATGACCCAGTATAATCCTAAAGAAGCAATTAGGAATGGTAATTTACGTCAAAAACAACGCTACTATGAACGCTCAATCAGAGACGCTAAGAAACGCTTAAAAATTGCTGAAGAATTAGAAGACGAGCAAATGATAACTCGCACCAAAACACTAATTGCAGCACGTCAAAAGAAGTTAAGAGAGTACATCAAGGAAACTAATAAGCTGTACGGTAAAAATCATGATATTTTGATTAGGGATTATGATAGGGAGCAAATAACTTATAAAAAGAAAAATCTTGATCAAAGTAATAAAACAGAATCTCAAAAACATGTAGAAGCTAAAATAAAGAGTGGTCAATGGGGAACTAAAATTAATCCAGAAAAACAAGCGTCGCATATGGAATCTACAAAATTAGAAGGCAAGAGTTATTTATACGATAGCGAAGATCCACAAGAATTATTAGATAAGTATGCCGGTAAGGGACATATTAATAAAAATAAAAAAGGTCTTTGGGATAATGGAGAGGTTATTGAAATTGATCATATTGTAGGTGTAGATTATAATTCAGGTATGAAAACAAGATGGATTAAAATTCATCATTCAAAGAAACGTACACATATTGTTCTAATCAAGCCTAAAGATGGAGATGATAATAATGCTAGGTAAATTTTGGGGAAAAATGTTAGAATTATTGATGATGAAGGTGTTGAATGGAAAGGCTTTGTAAGAAGTGTTGAAACACCAGCAGATTCTGAAGATAATCAATGGTGGTTAGACGTAGTTAATGTGAATAAACCTGGTTTTGAGACGGGTCTTATCATCTCAGAAAGTGAAATAAAGAAAATAGAAGTTGTATAACATATCATCCGACCTGAGTAAGTCGTTAAACTGCTTTTTTTGTATGCAATCAATCAGCGTGGAGCGTTCCACGTAAAATAAAAACGATAGGAGAGATTGACATGAAACGTGAAGATTTGAAAAATTTAGGTTTGACTGATGAACAGATTGAAAAAGTGATGGCTGAACACGATAAAGATATAACTAATTTACAAGAAAAAGTAAGTAGTTTAACTAATGAACGTGATAAGCAATTAGATAGATTACAAAAATCATCCAAAGACGTTGATGATTTAAACGAGCAAATCAAACAATTACAATCTGACAATAAGAAAGCTAATGAAGAATGGCAAAATAAATTAGCTACTCAAACCAAGAATTTTAAAATCGAAACAGCATTACGTGAAGCAGATGAAGAAGAATTTGAAACATTGGTCGAAGTAATGTCCGCTAAGGTTAAAGAAGATAGACCAGTCTCATCAAGAGAAGCATTAAGATGCTTATGGGGAAAGTAAAATATGGTATAATAACCATATGAGAAAGTCCCGGAGGTGAGATATGAAGAAAATGTATAACTGGTTAAAAAAAGACGATCGTTTTTGGTAGATACTAATAATTACAGTAACACTAGCTATAATTATTGGCACGATGTTCTTCTGGGACTGGATGTGGAAGCATATTTATATTTGGATTTTTCTTTATATTAGCCTAAGTATAATAGGTAATGTGAGACCATATTGGCGAAGATAAGTAAACTATATTTTTAGATTATTAAAAGTCAACTGAAAAAGGTTGCTTTTTTATTTTGGAAGAAAGGAGGTTAAATTTAAGTGAAAGTTCAAAATGAGATGACGATAAAGATTACTGTGGATACAGTCCAGGCTGCTGAGAGTGTTTCGGCATTCAGAAACGGTATTACAGTCTTAACTAACTCATGGAAAGCCAACGAAATGGCATATCGAACAGCTGGCGATAGTTTGAATGCTTTAAAGTCAAGATATGAAGGTATTGGTAATGTTATTGAACTTCAGAAACAAAAAATTGACGAGTTGAAAAATAGACAAGAAGGACTTGATAGAACTAATAAAGATCAAGCTAATACTTGGTTAAAGTTAGAGAAAGATATTCAAAATGCTACACGTCAATTAGCTAGTTATGAAGCACAACAAAAAGGGCTTGAAGATTCGCTAAAGAACTTGAATAAGCAGTATGAGAAACAAAAGAAAGAATTAGATGAATTAGTTGATAAAACTAATGAAACTACCGAAAAAACTATTAAAGCTAGTGAAGCCTACAAGAAACAGCAAATTAGATTAAATGAAACTGCCACAGCAATTGCTAAAGCTAAATCAGAAACTAAAAAACTCCAAGATGAAATGGATAAATTAAATCCTAGAGGAATACAGAGAATAGTGTCATTTAATAATAAGTTGAGTGAGAAAATAAAATCTAGTAGAAAAAAGTTAATTGATTATACAGTTAAATTCTCTACTGTTTTATCAGGAGTAACGCCTATTATCAAAGGTATAGGAGCTGCTGCAGTTGACGGAGTTCAAAAAGCTAGTGATTTACAAAATGCTTATGTTAAGACTTTTAATTTGCTAACTACTGGTGGCGAAAAGGCTGCAGAGGCTACTAAAAATGTAGCTAAAATGCAGGCAGAAGGCAAAGAAATGTCTGTACAGTATGGTGTCAGTCAACAAAAGATTGCTGACGGTGGTTATTCATCTTCACAAGCACTCGGTTCAATGAAAACAATGCTACAGCCAGTGTAGCGTCAAGTGAAGATTTTAATGACGTTGTACATAATTCTACTGCGGCATTAGAAGTTTTTGGAGAAAGTAGATATAACAAAGAAGATGGCGACAAATACTAAATATATTAATGAAGTATTTCATTTAAATAAATTCATACACAGTATTGATTTGAATTTATATTATCTATATAATTTTATTTAAATATTTAATTCGTGCAATATTTTTCTCAGATTTTAGAAATTCTTTGTATTAATTGTTGTAACCGTTAACACTAAAATAAGAATTGTAATAAAGATATAAAGTTATTGGAGGAATTCTTATGAGCGAGAACTGGTTGAACTTAAATGAAAAGGTGTACATTGTAACAGGTGGTTCTTCTGGTATTGGGGAAGCAATTGTAAAAGAATTATTAAATGACGGCGCATATGTATATGATGCAGATTTGCAACCAGCTAAGGAAGAACATGATCATTTAACATTTGTAGAGACAGATGTAACAAATAAAGAACAAGTTGATGCATTAGTTGCTAGAGTTGTTGAAGAACATGGACATATTGATGGGGTTGTAAATAATGCAGGTATTAACTTGCCTAGGTTATTAGTAGATGCTAAGGAAAGTAATAGTAAATATGAATTAACTGAAAATGATTTTGACAAGATGTTCAATGTCAATGTAAAGAGTGTATTTTTAATGTCACAAGCTGTTGCTCGTCAATTAGTAAAACAAAAATCAGGTGTAATTGTTAATATGGCTTCTGAAGCTGGTTTGGAAGGTTCACAAGGACAAAGCATCTATTCAGGAACTAAAGCAGCGATTGTAGGTTTAACACGTTCATGGGCAAAAGAATTAGGTGAATTCAATGTTCGTGTAGTAGGTGTAGCTCCTGGAATTATGGAAGCAACAGGTTTAAGAACACTAGCTTATGAAGAAGCTTTAGCATATACAAGACACAAAACGGTTGAAGATGTCCGTGCAGGATACAAGAGTAAGAGTACTACACCACTAGGAAGAAGTGGTAAATTATCAGAAGTTGCTGATTTAGTTGCCTACTACTTATCAGACAGATCAAGTTATATAACAGGTGTTACAACAAACGTTGCCGGAGGAAAATCTCGCGGATAGAAAGTGGGATAGGTTATGAATGTATTAAACTATCAATTGTTTAAGATTCTTACGACAAATGATTCGATTACAGTAGATAGGTTAGTTAGTGAGTTACAGGTATCTAAAAAAACTTTACAAAAGTATATAACGAGTTTGAATGAAGAATTAGGCGAAATAGCTGAGATTCAAGAAAAAAATCAAAAATATTATTTGAAAGTCGAAGATTATGCTAGATTAGCTAAATTTCAGACACATTATTTAAAGACAACTTTGGATTTCAATAATCCTTTAAAACGTCAAGCGTACATATTATTGATGCTGATTAAATCTAAAGGATATATGTTACTTGATGATTTATCTGAATATTTGATGGTAAGTAAAGGTACAATCAATCGTGATATTAAAGAAATAAAACTTCTATTAAAAGATTACGATACTACTATTCGATCGGTAAGTAACAACGGGGTAATGTTAGAAAGTAAGGCAGATTGTCAAATTGCTTTCATTCTACGTAACTTTGTTTGTGACTACTATGATTTGGGTGAGAAACTAGCAATTGAAGAAAAGCAGGAAATAACCAAATTAGTTAGAAAGTACGATAAAAGTAAAACAGTACGTAATTTAATAATAAGACATTTGAAAATACTTAACTTCTTACATGAGCATGGTAGAAAAATTTCAACGACGCCAGATTGTTATTATGAATTGACTAGTTCTGAAGTAAATGACGAAATTCTATCTATATTAAAGAAGTATTTACATTCAAAGGAAATAACAGAAGCAGAAAAAAGCTTCCTATTAATACCACTGAATATCAATTATAGTAATAGAAATACTGAACGAATAAATAAACGCTTGATGTGGATAGATGAATTATTTGCAGAAATTTTTAGTCAAGTTAAGGAAAATATCAGTCTAGATATTGATTACAATCGAGTCTTTGAACAGATAAAATATCATTCAATTTTCATGATAAATAGAAGTGCCACATATATGAGAAATGATGATCTATTTAGTCGAGAAATTGTTGAAAAATATCCAGTGGCAGTAGATTTAGCTATTATGACAGTTAATTTATTAGAAAGTAAACTGCATATTAAGATTTCAGATAAAGAATTGGGTTATTTAGCACTGTATTATCAAATGGAAATAGAAGATGAAAAAAGAGGGAATCCTCAATATCATAAAGTTGCGATTGTTGGTGAAGTAAGTAAAAGTATTCAAAATTTGATTATTAGTAGGTTAAATGAAACTTTTCAAGGAACAACTGAAGCGGATATTTTCAAGAGTAGTGAAAGTTTCAAGAAATCATCTGAACGTTACTTGATTGTATTTTCAACTTTACCACTTGAAAGTAAAGATGTTACAACTCCAATTGTTAGAATTCAGAGTATCTTTAAGAATGACGAATTAGTTAGCAAAGTAACTCTATCGCAAGTTATGGCGGGAATTAGTAGCCAACAAGTAAAATTTAGAATTCAAAGATTTGAAGAAAGAATTTCCTATTTGAAAGCTGTTGAGAATTTAATTGATACAGAAATTTCAACAGGTGAATTATTACCAGGATTTAAGCTAGATTGGAAGAAAAGAGAAGAAAAAATGAGTAATGTCTTCCAAAATGGGATTGCAATTCCGCATATGGTTGATAAATCTAATCATTCTAGAATATTATTGACGGTTGGCATCTTATCAAAAGCTGTAAAATATCAAGGAAAAGAAGTAAGAATCATTTTCTTAATAGGTATACCGCAAAATCTAAACTCTAAATTGAGTAAGATTCTGTCTCACGTATACGACTTAATCTTTATGATTTCAGGATATGATGAAATTTATAATAATTTGTTGGAATATGACATGGATTTACCATTAACGCAGATAACGGAGGGAATATAGATGATTATTTTAATAGGATTGATTGTTGTAGGGGCGTTTCTCTTACAAGGATTGTTTGGAATCTTTCAAATTAAAAATTTTTCCAGAAATTATCGTGAACTAAGATTACTAGGACCTTATCGCATTCTGATTGGTAAAAATCCTAAACGTTTCTTTTCAGGTTCATTGATGTTGATAGCGATAGATAATGATGGAAATATAAAAGAAGCCCGTTTAATGCAGGGGGTTACAGTGTTTGCTAAATTTAGAACATTGAAGAAACTCGAAGGCAAAAATATCGCGGTTTTAGCCGCAGATTATCAAGAGTTAAAGAGAATGAATAAATTGACTAGACAATGTTTATTGAATGCTTACAAAACTTTTGTTGATTTTAAGACACAAAAATTGTCAGCAAGTGCTTACGATACAAGTGTAAATGTGTTCAACATGCCATTATTTACGAAGATTGGTTTAATGGCAAACAATTTGAAGGCAAATATGTCAAAGAAATTTAATTAGGAGATGATCTCATGGATATAGTTGTAAATCTTGCATCAGGTTTTATGAACCTCTTTGAAACAGGTGGAAAAACATTCATTGGTTGGATGAAGACAATCGTACCAGTTGTATTGCTATTATTGGTTTTAATGAATACAATTATTGCATTCTTAGGTGAAGAAAAGATGGATAAGATTGCTAGAGGAGCATCTAAGAACATCTTTACACGTTATCTAATTTTGCCATTCTTATCAGCATTTATGTTAGGTAATCCAATGTCCTTTACAATGGCTCGTTTCTTACCTGAATACTACAAGCCAAGTTACTACGCTGCACAAGCTCAATTCTGTCATACAAGTAATGGGGTATTCCCTCACATCAATCCAGGTGAATTGTTTGTATGGATGGGTATCGCACAAGGTGTACAAAAATTAGGTTTGAATAGTATGGACTTAGCTATTAGATACTTATTAGTAGGTTTGGTTATGAACTTCATTGGTGGTTGGGTAACTGACTTTACAACTGCTTATGTATGTCGCACAACTGGAATTAAGTTATCTAAGACAGTGGATTAATTGGAGGTAATGAACTATGAGTAAATGGAACAGTATTAAAATCGTAAAAGGCTCAGGTGGTTGGGGTGGTCCAATCGTTGTAACACCAACAGAAGAAAAACATAAAGTAGTTTATGTAACAGGTGGTAACAGACCAGATATTGTTGATACAATTGTTGAATTAACAGGTATGGAAGCTATTGATGGGTTTAAGACAGCAATTCCTGATGAAGAAATCGCATTAGCAATTGTTGACTGTGGTGGTACTTTACGTTGTGGTATTTACCCAAGTAAAAATATTTTGACAGTAAATGTTCTTCCAACAGGTAAGAGTGGTCCGTTAGCTAAATACATTACTCCAGAATTATATGTATCTGCTGTAACTCCAAAACAAATTTCATTAGTAAATGCTGAAGATGCAGAAGCAATTGTTAAACAACAAAATGAAAAGGCTACCAAAGAAGAAACTGCAGCTGATAAAGAAGATGGAATAGATACTTCTAAAACATTGACACAACAAGGTCATGGTGGTGGATTTATCGCTAAGATTGGTATTGGTGTAGGTAAAGTTGTTGCTACATTTAACCAAGCTGCTAAGGAATCAGTACAAACAGTTTTGAATACAATTATTCCATTTATGGCATTCGTTGCTTTGCTAATCGGTATTATCATGGGTTCCGGTATTGGTAACTGGTTTGCTAAAATCATGGTACCTCTTGCAGGTAACGTTTGGGGATTGATGATTTTAGGTTTCATTTGTTCATTGCCATTCTTATCACCATTACTTGGACCAGGTGCTGTAATTGCCCAAGTTATCGGTACTCTAATTGGTGTTGAAATTGGTAAAGGTCATATTCCTCCACAATATGCATTACCAGCATTGTTCGCTATCAATACTCAAAATGCTTGTGACTTCATTCCTGTTGGTTTAGGTCTTGAAGAAGCTAAGCCAGAAACAGTTGAAGTTGGGGTTACATCTGTATTGTACTCACGTTTCTTAAACGGTTTACCTCGAGTATTTGTAGCATGGTTAGCTAGTTTCGGATTATATTCAGGAAAATAAAAGTAAAAATGAATTGATGATGAGGTGTGATTTGTTATGTTCTTACAAAAGAAAAAGACTAAACTTTACGAAACAGAAGTTATAGAAATTGGTGAAGAAGCTAAGAATTTCAAGGAAATTAAAATGGTTATCTTATTTGGTGAAGGTGCTCCAGATGCGCTTAGACCATCTTGCTACATCATTAAAGTAAATGAATTATCTGGCGAAATAAAGGCAGGCATGACTTTACAAATTGACGATGAAAAATATAAAATAACAGCAGTAGGTAACGAAGTTCAAACTAACTTGAAGAACTTAGGTCATATAGCTATTAATTTCACAGGAGATAAAACTGCTACATTACCAGGATCAATGTACGTAGAAGAAAAGGAATATCCTGAAATTAATGAAGGTACAAAAATTGCTATTATAAAATAAATTAGGGAAGCATAGGGAGCGTTGAGGTTTCTCTATGCTTTTCTAGCATGAAAGGACAAAATAGATATGGAATTTTTATTAGATACAGTTGATTTGAAAAAGATTAAATATTACTGTGATAAATTAAATGTTAAAGGAGTAACTTCTAATCCAACGATTCTAAAAAAAGATGGAGTAGGCGATAATTTATTCGCACATCTAAAAAAAATAAAGGAAATTATTGGAGATGAAAGAGAACTCCACGTACAAGTTGTAGCACCTTCTGTATCTGGAATGATAGATGAAGCTCACAAAATTGTAGATGAAGTAGGCAAGGATGTATATATTAAAGTTCCAACTACTTTAAATGGGTTAGAAGTCATGAAAAAACTAAAGGCTGAAGGAATTAGAGTAACAGCAACTGCAATTTATACGGAATTTCAAGGTTATCAAGCAATTAATGTTGGTGTTGACTACTTGGCTCCTTACTATAATAGAATGTTAAATCAAAATATTGATTCAGCTGAGGTTATTAGAAATCTAGCTAAAAGAATTAACTTAGATAATAGTAATACTAAAATTTTAGCTGCAAGTTTCCATAATGTAGCACAAGTAAATGAAGCATTAAGCAATGGTGCTCAAGCTGTAACAGTTGGTCCTGATATTGTGGCATCTGCTTTTAAGATGCCATCTATTTCTCAAGCTGTGGCAGATTTTAGAAATGACTGGGAAAGTCTATATGGTGATAAAAATATAAATAACTTATAGTAAGTATAACAAAAAAGCCTCTAAGATGGATTCTCAGAGGTTTTTATTAAGAATAAACTAATTAGTTTACACGTGTTGAAGCATCGCCAGTTTCCAATACTTCCAAAGTAGCATTTAAACCACCTTCAACTAAGTTTCTAACAGCTTCATCAGTGTAGTATGCTATGTGTGGTGAGTAGATAATCTTATCAGATTCAAGTACTTTCTTGAATGTTTTGTCTTCAATATCCTTTCCAGTTAGGTCAATAGGAACTAATGGACCTTCGTGTTCATAAACGTCAAGACCAGCTCCAGCTAAAAGGCCATCGTCTAAAGCTTTCAATAAATCTTCTGTATCAATTAAAGCACCACGAGCCATGTTAACTAATACAGCGTCAGATTTGAATTTCTTGAACATTTCGTAGTTAAACATGTGATGGTTTTCCTTGAAAGCAGGCATATGTAAGGAAATAATGTCTGCATCGCGGATAGCATCTTCTACGGAATCACGATATTCCAAGATACCGTCTAATTTGTCACTAGGATATAAATCATATCCGACAACTTTAGCACCAAAACCATGGAAGATTTTAGCTACATGGTAACCAATACGGCCAGTTCCGATAACAGCAACTGTCATGTCGCCGATAACACGACCTCTGATTTCAGGTTCCCATGAGAAATTATGTTCCTTAACACGTTTTTCAATTAATGGGAATTTACGTACTAAGTTCAATGCTGTAGTTACAGTGTATTCAGCAATTGATTCTGGGGAGTAGCTAGGCACGTTAGTAATAATAATGCCATTTTCTTTAGCAGCATCTAAATTGTACATATCATAACCAGCACTACGTTGTGCGATTTGTTTGATACCAAATTCTTTTAATTTAGGATATAAATCATCAGTAACTTCCGCTACTTGCATTAAAGTTAGACCGTCAAAACCCTTAACTTCATCAATAGTATCGGATGTAAGGATGTCACTAGTCATATCAATTTTAACGTTGTGTTCTTTTGCCCAGTTTTCAGCCATTGGACGTTCTTCATCACGAACACCAAACATTTTGATTGAAACCATTAAAAATTCCTCCTCATATAAATGATAACCTTTACAATATATATTATATCATCATTATAACAGAATACTTAAATATAAGTGTTAAATTTAATTAATTTTTTACGTTTTTTTCTAATAAAAGAAAGAAACTAAAGAAAAATATATTTACATTGCTCACAATATCACTTATAATAGTGTGTATATTTTACATAAAGAAGGTGACGAATTTGGAAACAACAAAGATTACACCCAAAGTTTTCATTGATCGTGTTTTAGGTGGTACTGCCATCGGGATTATAGTTGGTTTAATTCCTAATGCTGTTCTTGCCGCTATCCTCAAGATGTTCGGCACTAATCCTTTTGCCGTACATTTAGGACAAGCAGCAATTATTTTCCAATTAGGAACACCTTTAATTATTGGTACATTGATTGCTCAAAAGTTTGGCTTTGATGGCATGAAGATGACCGTAGTTGGTGGAGCCGCATTTGTAGGTTCTGGCGTAATTAAATACTTCCCAGCGTTGAATAAAACAGGTGCCTATGTAGGTGCTGGAACAGGGGATATTATTAATACCATGTTAACAGCATCGATTGCAGTTGGATTAATTCTGTTGATAGGCGATAAATTTGGATCAGTAGCGATCGTTCTAACACCAATTGTAGTAGGAACCGGTGCTGGATTAATTGGGTTCTATATGTATCCATATGTTACAGCGATAACTTCTGCAATTGGTAATGTGATTAACACATTTACAGAATTACAACCAGTTTTAATGTGTATTTTAATTGCCTGCTCTTTTGCAGTGTTAATTATCTCTCCAATTTCAACAGTAGCGATTGCGATGGCTATCCAAGTTAACGGTTTAGCTGCTGGTGCTGCTGCAATGGGAGTTGCTGCAACAACACTTGTACTTGTAGTAAACTCATGGAAAGTTAACAAGCCAGGGGTAACAATCGCGATTGCCTTAGGTGCGATGAAGATGATGATGCCTAACTTATTTAGACGTCCAATTATCTTAGTACCATGTTTCTTTACAGCAATAATTTCTGCAGTTCCTGTAGCTTTGATGTCAATTTCAGGTTCTCCTGCTTCCGGTGGTTTTGGTTTAGTAGGTTTAGTAGGACCATTGGCATCAATTGAAAAAGGCTTAGGTGTTGTCGCAGCATTGCTAGCATGGTTAGTTATCCCAGTTATTGCGTCACTTGTCGGTCAATTCTTATTTGAAAAAGTATTTAAGTTATATGACCGCAAAGATGTTTTTGAATTTTTAGGTTAGAAAATATTAGAATTGAATAATTGATGAAGACACTAGAGAAATCTGGTGTCTTTTTTATTTTTGATAATCACCTGTTTTTATAGTAATTAAAAAAAATTACAAAAAAAGTGTTGTAAATAATATCGCACGGTGATATTATAAATTTGTAAGTTGATATGTAATTAAAAAAAATTACTAAAAGGAGTGAAGAATATGAAATTAAAAGAACTGATAAAAATTGAAAGTGGAGTGAATACCGTTCGCTTAAAAGATAATGAGTATGAACTATATACACTTGAAGATGTGAATTATGACTTAGGTCATGGAGAGGATTATAAGCATGAAGTGAGTTATAGAAAAAATATTGTAGCAAGAGGAGACATTGTAACCAATACAGTAGGAAATATGACTAGTATTGTACATACTAAAAATTCTGGTAAATTGCTTAATCAAATTTTTATGAAGTTAAGTATTAATAATAAAGAAATATTAGATCCATGGTATTTATGCTACTTATTAAATGAATCGGAATATATCAAATATCAAGAAGCAAGTATTATGGGTGGATCAGTCATTAAAAAGCTGACTAAAGTAAATCTTGAAAATTTAGAGGTTAATTTACCAACTATTGATGAACAAAGAAAAATAGGTGAAGCGTATAAAGAGACTTTAAGAAAATATACTTTAATAACTGAGAAAGCAGAATTAGAAAAGAATTTGTATTTACAAATGTTAGGGGAAAAAGATCTTAATAATAGGAGTGTAGTTGAAAATGGATAAAGAATTGGAAAAGAGATTATCAGTTAATAATTTTGAAATAAGTAACGAAGAATATATGATTAAAATAGCTTTCTATCTAGAAATTTCTAAAAAGGCATTAAGAGCTTTTGATTCTACGGAAGATATTTTAGAAACTCAAAAACAATATGAAATGAGCGATGGTACAGTTGGAAATACACAATTAGTGATTGATCCTAAAGATACATACTATCATCATTATCTATTATATAAGGATAGAAAATTTAAGTATGAAGATCTTATAAAATCACTTTATAAAATAGAAAAGAAAAATCCTGTTTTAAAAAATATGTTTAAAGATATTAAAGGAAGCAATATGGCAGGACGTGTAGCTGATTTGATATTCGCTATGATGTATCTGAAAAAGGAACCGAGTTTTGAAGAACTATTAGACTGGATTGCAAGAAGTTCTGGATCAAGATCTGAATTTAGTATTACACCATTAAGTATCAATAAATTAATGGTAAAACTAGTTGGTTCTTTTAAAGAAAATATTACAGTATATGATCCAGCTGTAGGAACAGCAAATTTATTATTAAATGTAGATAGTGAAAATTTCGAAAAGAATAAATATTATGGACAAGATATTAATAAATTTGTGTTAGAAATTGCTAAAATGAATGCTATCTTACAAGATATAAATAGTAAGAACATTGAATTGAAATTAGGGGATTCATTAAATAGTAATTGGAATTTTGGCAAGGCTGATGTCGTAGTAGCTGATATGCCATTAGCGATGAGTTGGAGACCAAGTAAAGACTTAGAACAAGATAATCGCTATAAAAATTATGGAAAACTCCCTAATAAAAATGAATGGCCATTTATTCTAGAAGGTTTAGATAAATTATCAGCTGATGGTACGATGATAGCACTATCAGCTCAAGGAATTTTATTTAGAGCTGCTAAAGAATATAAGGTTAGACGAAAACTTTTAGAAGATGGAATGATAAAAGCAGTTATCCTATTACCAGAAAAACTTTATTATGGAACAAGCGTAGCAACCTGTTTATTAGTACTTAAAAAGTCATCTAAAGACAGAGATGTATTCTTCATTAATGCAAGTAAGGAATATCAGAAAGTAAAATCAAATAACGTTTTAACAGATGATAATATTGGAAAGATTGTAGATGTATTTAACAATCAAAAAGAAATAAAGAATTTCTCTCGTAAAATATCTTTTGAAGAAATACAAAAAAATGATTTTAATTTAATAATGGCTCGCTATATTAATCAATATCAATTTCAAGAAAAGCTAAATCAACAAAAAGAATTTGAAAATTTGACAAAGATTGATAATAAGATAGGCAATGTTGATGAGAAACTAAATAAAATAATGAGGGAACTAGTAACTGACGATAAATTAAAGGAAATAGAAAAATTAATTAAGTAAAAGTCAATTTTTGAATATTAGACACAGGAGAAATTATAAAATTTATGCAAATAAAGCGATATCAAAGATAATTTTGCATAAATTAGAAAATTGGTCCTGTGTCGAAATCGCGAATTTAGGTTTTACAAGGAAAAAGTTACTGATAAAATAATTATGATAGTCATATAAAGGAGTAAGACAATGGTAGAAAAAACAAAAGAATTAAATATTGAACGTGATTTGTGGCAGGCTGCTGATAAATTACGTGGAAGTATGGATGAATCAGAATATCGTAATGTTGTATTAGGATTAATCTTCTTGAAATATGTATCAGATTCATTTGAAGAAAAAAGAGATGAGATTTTAAACTCTGATTATCCAGAAGAAGTTGAAGAACCAGATGCATATTTAGCTGAAAATATTTTCTGGGTACCTAAAGAAGCTCGTTGGAGTGTAATTCAAAAAGCAGCTAAAACACCACAAGTCGGTGAAATTATTGATAATGCGATGGATGCTATTGAAAAAAATAACAATTCACTCCGTGGGGTATTGAATAAAAATTATGCTTCTCCAGATATAGATAAAACTAGATTAGGTGGTGTAGTTGATTTAGTTTCAAATATTAGTTTAAAAGGTGATGGAAAGTTAGATTTACTAGGTCGAGTTTATGAGTATTTCTTGAATAAATTCGGTTCTGGGAAAACTGGCGGTGAATTCTATACTCCACAATCTATTGTTAAAACTTTAGTAGAAATGATCGAACCATACAGAGGAAGAATTTACGATCCATGTTGTGGTTCTGGTGGAATGTTTGTTCAATCAGGAAAATTTGTTCAAGAACATCAAGGAAGGATTGGAGATTTATCAATTTATGGGGAAGAATCCAATCCTACTACTTGGAAATTAGCTAAGATGAACTTAGCAATTCGTAGAATAGACAACAATCTTGGACAATATCAAGGTGATACTTTTACTAATGACTTACATAAAGGTGAAAGATTTGATTTTATTTTAGCTAATCCACCATTCAACATTAAAGACTGGAGTGGTGAAAAGTTAAGAGAAGATGCTCGTTGGAAATATGGTGTTCCACCTGTAGGAAATGCTAATTATGCTTGGATTCAACATATTATTAGTAAGTTAACTCCAGATGGAAAAGCAGGATTTGTCCTTGCTAATGGTGCATTGTCTACATCTACTAAGGAAGAATATGCAATTCGTAAAGCAATTATTGAGGATGATAAGATTGATGCTATTGTTGCAATTCCTGACAAAATGTTCTATACAACTGGTATTCCAGCTTCTCTATGGTTTATTGATATGGATAAATCTTCAGATGATGAAAGAAAAAGAAATGGTGAAACCTTATTTATTGATGCTCGTGAATTAGGGGAAATGTTAGACAGAACTCACCGTGGATTCTCTGACGAAGATATAAAGAAAATTGCTGATACTTATCATGCTTATCGTGGTACAAATGATAAAGAATATAAGGATATAGCTGGTTTTTGTAAGGTAGCTAAGATTGAAGACATTGCTAAAAATGACTATGTCCTAACTCCAGGTCGTTATGTAGGTTTAGCTGAAAAAGAAGATGATGGTGAACCATATGAAGTAAAAATGGAAAGATTAACTAATGAATTAAAAGAACAATTTGAAGAAAGTAATAAATTACAAGCTGAAATCAAAGAAGTATTAAAGGAGTTAGGGTATGAGATATAGTAAAATTTCGGAATCACTGTATATAAAAGGAAGAATAGGATGGAAAGGTTTGAAAAAGAAGGAATATTTACAGGAGGGAAGTTATAGGATAATTAATGGATCAAATATAGTTGATAATAAAATTGATTGGTCAAATTGTGGTTATATATCTAAGGAAAGATATGACGAATCTGAAGAGATAAAGCTAAAAGAAGGAGATATTTTAATAACTAAGGATGGAACAATAGGAAAGGTGGCTATGGTTAACAAGTTAGATAAACCTAGTACAGTTGCTTCAGGGTTATTTATATTACGTAATATAAATCTAAAAAAATGGGATACATTATATTTATTCTATTATTTACAATCTTTTAAATTTAAAGAGTTCATCTATTCTAGAACTTCAGGTAGTGTGATACCGCATTTATACCAAAGAGATTTTGAAGAATTAATGATACCAGAATTATCTTTAAAACAACAAAAACAAATTTCACAGAAGATACATTCAATTCAACAAAAAATTGATTTAAATAATAAAATAAATACTAATTTACTTGAACTAGGTTTAGAACTAATATCAAATATTAACTTTGAAAACTATCAGTCTCTTAATAAGATTGTGGAAGTAAAAGATGGAACACATTCTTCACCAGCTAGTACTTTAAATGGATATCCATTAGTAACATCTAAAGCTATTAAAGGAACATCTGTGGACTTTTCACAAACAAAAAATATTAGTGAAGCTGACTTCACTGAAATTAATAAAAGAAGTTTAGTTGAATATCACGATATTTTGATTAGCATGATCGGTACCGTAGGAATAGTACATTTAGTTACTGAAAATCCAGTAAAATATGCAATAAAAAATGTGGGACTAATAAAATCTTCAGATAAAAAGTTATTATCACCATTTTTATATCTTTATTTATTAAGTTATTATGGACAAACATATATAAGAAAACATCTTTCTGGGAGTACACAACAGTTTATTTCCTTAACCAATTTACGAAAAATGCCTATACCAATATCATCAGATATTCCAGCTAAATTAATTGAAAAGCTAAATACTATAGTTTTACAAATAGAACATAACTCAAACGAGAATAATACTTTGAATTCAATAAAAAATGTTCTTTTAGAAAAATATTTTTAACTTGCTAAATTAGTATTTGTTGAAAGAATCTACTTGTAATGTATAATTTCACTAAAAACGAGGTGCAATTGTATGACTACAGTAATTAAGGAAATTATACAAGCGATGCTAAAGGATTTAACAAATGAACAATTAATTAAATTAAAGGAAGTATTGAAAGAAAAGCTATCAAGTAATAGTAAGCAAACCAGACAAAAAAGTAATGAGGAATATTTACAAGATTTTCTAGCTGCGAAGCGTGTAGAGGGCTGTTCTGATAGGACAGAGAAGTATTATAGAATGACACTTGATACATTTATGAATGAGATTCAAAAAAATATTCAACAAGTTACGACAGAAGACCTGCGTAAATATCTAACTGATTATCAGAAAAAAAGAAATTCAAGTAAGGTAACAATTGATAATATTAGGCGAATATTTTCAAGTTTCTTCTCGTGGCTCGAAGATGAAGATATTATTATTAAAAGTCCTGTGAGACGTATACACAAAGTAAAAACACCAAATAATATTAAAGAAACATACTCAGATGAAGAGTTGGAAAAACTTAGAGATAATTGTACAGAAATTAGAGACTTAGCACTAATTGATTTACTAGCTTCCACAGGTATGCGTGTAGGGGAGTTAGTACGATTAAATAGAGATGATATAGATTTTGAAGAACGAGAATGTGTAGTATTGGGTAAAGGAAATAAGGAACGAATAGTATATTTTGATGCTAGAAGTAAATTGCACCTGAAAAACTATTTATTAAGTAGAAGTGATGATAATAACGCACTGTTTGTGTCTTTAAAAAAACCTCAAAAAAGAATGTCAATAGGTGGAATTGAAAATAGAATTAGACAATTAGGTAGAGAGATAGGTATCACTAAGGCGCATCCACATAAGTTTAGAAGAACATTAGCTACTAATGCAATTGATAAGGGAATGCCAATTGAGCAATTACAGAAATTATTAGGACATGAAAGAATAGATACAACCTTGCATTATGCAATGGTGAAACAAACAAATGTAAAAATAGCACATAGGAGGTATGTAGGGTGACGAGATATAAGTTAGGAGAAATTGTAGACATAAAGTATGGGAAAGATCATAAAAAATTAAATGCAGGTAGAGTTCCAGTATATGGGACTGGAGGAATAATGCGGTACGTAGATAATTACTTATATGATGGGGAGAGTGTATTAATACCAAGAAAAGGATCATTGAATAATATTTATTATGTTGTTGGAAAATTTTGGACTGTTGATACTATTTTCTGGACTATAATTAATAAAAATATTGTTCTCCCTAAATACTTGTTCTACTTTTTGAAAAGAATAGACTTTGAAAAATTAAATGTAGGTAGTGCAGTACCAAGTTTAACACAGAAAATATTAAATGAAATCCAAATAGACGTACCAAGTATAGAAAAACAAAAAGATATAATAGATAAAATAAGTGTATTTGAAAGAAAAATCAATTTAAATAATAAAATAAATACTAATTTAGTAGCTTAGCTAGTAATTGTTTTTTTATTTGTCTTAATATCAAATTTTGTTTGCGAATCTTAATTTTATTATCAAATATTGGGCCTAATAAGTTGTTCAATTTGGTCAACTCATCATCATCAGGAATTATGGCAAATGATTCTTTTAGATTACTACGCTTTATATGACCCATAGTAGTTGCTTTAGATTTTGCAATCAATTGAAATTCTTGTAAATAATATTTAGTCCACTCATAAATAAACCAACTAGGGTAATCGTTAGAAGTAACTTTAAATAGATGCTGATTAAGTCCAGCTTCATTTCCTGCCCATAAATCCAATAATAGAGTACCTGACCAAGAAAAAATAATGTCACCAGTATTGATTTGCACAGATTCATCTATATCTTTTCTACATAAATCTGAATTAGAATCTGTATGCCCTTGATTTAATTCTCTGATTTTTACTACAGGTAAAGATTCTTTAATATTAACTGGTCTAAATTTTTGCATTGCCAATCCATTTTTGTAATTTGCGATACTATCAAGAGATTTTTTCTTATCGTTATGAGTATTACTTAACCAATTTAGAAAAAATTCGGTTGATATCTTTTCTAAATTAGTATTTAATTTATCAAATTTAAGGAGATGAATTTGTATGAAAGATTTTAGGTTAGATGAATACATAAACGACATAAATGCTGTATATGAAACAGAAGAATTTATTAAAAGAACAGAAATCTTTTTAATTAAATTGGATAAGAAGGTAAGCGAAATATATAAACAAGACAGCGGTGATGATAGTAAAAAATTACTATTAGACGCTTTGATAGAAAAATTAAACGAATCAAGATTTAAAAAAAGAGAAGTAGTATATTACGATGCAGTCACTAATAAAAAGAATACTCATGAATTAGTAAAAGTTGACGATTATCCAAATATTAATGAGAAATTGAAAGAGTTTAACAATAGTTTATCTAGTACTAAAGGTCTTAAAGAAGATAAATTTCGATTATATGCAATGACCTTGAAAACGAATAAGCATAATTATAAAATAATTGGAAGTTTCACAAATACTTTTGCACTTAAGAAAAAATTTTTAATTGGAAATTTTTCTGATTCAAAGATTAAATTAAATCAAAGAAATGATATTATTGGTTTCAATAAGAAGATAGAATTATTTGTCATAGATGACAAATATATATTAATAAATCAAGCTGAATCGAAATTTGAATCATTATTTAAAATGAATATTTTATTTTCTAATCAAGCGACCCAAATTTTAAGAGAAAATGATAGGATAAAAGAAATTTTTGATATTGAAACATGTGATAAGTTAAGTAAAAAGGTAGAACTTGGTAAAAGAATGGCAACGAGACTTATAAAAATTGTCAGTGATACTGATAGATTTAATAAGACAATCGATAATATTGATAAAATAAAGGATATTATTGATAATAATAATCACAAATTTCATGAAAAAGTGAAAGATGTAAACTATAGAAATGGAAAATTATCTGTACCAGATGGGAAGGAAGTTCAATTATTAGATGCAATATCGGATGCATTCTATCAAGCTGTTATTTCAGAAACAGAGAATGTAGATGAAACGAGGATGTAAAAAATGAAAAATGACTATATTTCAAAATGGTTTTTGTTTATTACATCGTATCTACCACTATATATATGGCTATTACTAAGTAACATTAATTATGTCGAACTATTGAAACTAAATAAAAAAGATTTAGAAATATCTACTAAAAAATTATTTTATTTTGTTCTGGTAGTATTTATTATTATTTCTATCGTTGAGTTAATCCAATTATTTAAAAGTAGTGGATCTGAGATAAAAAAAATACCGAAAGAAATGGAGGCAACTCCTGAAAGCGATGGTTTAATGAATTACATAGTAACTTATATAACTCCTCTTGTATCATTTGACTTGAGTGATATAAAATCTGTTATTATGAATATAGCTTTATTTTTGTTGATAGGCTTAATGTATGTAGGCAGTAGTGCAACATATTTAAATCCGGTACTAGGTATATTTGGGTTTAAAATTTTCGAAGTTTCTGGCTTTCCACAAGTTCACCATATTATTTCAAAATTTTCATATGACTATTTAGAAACAATAAAAAATAGAGGAGATGAAGTGATTAGTTATCATTTAGGAGATGGTATTTGTATTATAAAATCTAAAAAATAAGGTGATTTAAAAAAGTAATTTTTTTGAGATATAATTTTAATATAAGATACTGTTTTCACAAAAAAAGGAGTGAGACTCATATGCCAAAAGGTTATCTAACAGAAGAAGCAGTAGAAGATTTAGCATTAGATGAACTAGAAAAATTAGGGTATTCAATATTTAAAAGTGAAAGTTATACATCGCCTAATAAGCAAATAGATGCAGCTAGGAATAAAGATCATACAGTTGCTATTTTATTAACTAACTTAGATAAAGCTTTGCGTAGACTTAATCCAGGATATGAGGATGAAATATACAAAGAAGCAGTACGTAATTTTATTAGATTAGCTGATAACCCTAATATGATGATTAATAATCATTATCTTCATAAGTTATTGGTTGAAGGAATAAGAATCAAAACAAGTGTAAACGGGGAAAGTCGTACAGTGACTTTGTATGCAATTGATTTTAATAACGTAAATAATAATGAATTTATTGCTACTAATCAGTTTACATTTGAGGGGCGACATGAGCGTAGACCAGATGTAACTCTATTTATTAATGGATTACCACTTATTACTTTTGAGTTTAAGGATATTTCAAACCCTAATGTAAGTATTCGTGATGCATATAATCAATTTGAAACATACAAAGAAGAAATTTCAGATTATATGAAATATAATGAGATTCTGATCATTTCTGACGGTATAAATGCTAGAGCTGGTTCAATAACAGCTGGATTTGATCGTTTTATGAGGTGGAGAGCACCTAAAAATGTAACAGATACTGCAGAATTAGAATTAGTTACATTAATCAAATATATGCTCGAACCAAGTGTTTTATTGAATTTGATCGAAAACTTCATTATTTTTGAAACTAATGGAGATTCTACGGTTAAAATACTAGGTGCTTATCATCAATATTACATGGTGAATAAGGCAATAAAAGCTGCTAAAAGAGCAATTAAAAGTTCAGAAGATAAGCGTATAGGGGTAGTATGGCATACTACTGGTTCTGGTAAGAGTTTATCAATGGTATTTTTTGCAAGTATAGCTGCTCGTAAATTGAATAATCCAACTATGTTGGTAATTAATGATCGCAATGATCTAGATGATCAGTTGTTTGATACTTTTTCAGCAGCACATGAGTTTCTACGACAGACACCAGAGCACGTTGAAACTAGAGATGATTTGAGAATTGCAATGGATAAAAATTCAGGTGGAATTGTATTTTCTACGATTCATAAATTCTATCCAGAGTTTGAAAAAGGTGAAAAAGAAATGCCAGTGCTATCTGAAAGAAGTGACATTATTGTTATTGCTGACGAAGCACACCGTACTCAATATGGATTAACAGCTAAACAAACTAAAAATGGTATTAGATATGGTTATGCTAAGTATTTACGCGATGCTTTACCTAATGCTTCTTTCATTGGCTTTACAGGAACACCGATTTCAACGGAAGATAAGTCAACAATCAACGTCTTTGGTAACTATATTGATATTTATGATATTACTCAAGCTGTAGATGACGATGCTACTGTTAGAATTTACTACGAAAGTAATGTTTTCCCACTAAAATTAAAAGAGGGAACAGAAAAAGAGTATCAAAAGTTAATTAAGGAAGCTAATTTAGATGATGATCCTAATTTGGAAGAAAATAAACGCCGAAATCGTGAATTTTCAAGATTAGAAACATTAGCTGGAGCAAAATCAAGATTACAAAGCATTGCTAAGCATTTTGTTAATCATTTTGAAAAAAGACAAAAAGAGACATTTGGTAAATCAATGATTGTTGAAATGTCTAGAAGAAATGCTGTTAATTTATATAATGAGATTATTAAATTGCGTCCAAATTGGGCAAGTGATGATTTAGAAAAGGGCAAAATTAAGATTGTAATGACATCTTCAGCAGCTGATGGACCAGAATTAGCTAAACATCAGACAAGCAAAGCTGATCGTAGAATCTTGCAAAAAAGGATGAAAGATAACAATGATGAACTTCAGATAGTGATCGTTGTTGATATGTGGTTGACTGGATTTGATGTTCCATCTATGAATACAATGTATATTGATAAGCCGATGAAAGGCCATAATTTAATCCAAGCAATCGCACGTGTAAATCGAGTATTTAAAGATAAAGACAGTGGTTTAATTGTAGACTATATTGGAATTGCTGAAAGCTTAAAATCAGCCTTGAATATATATTCAAAGAAAGATCAGAGTCAAGTTGGCATCAACATGAAAAAAGCTATAGCAGTTTTAAAGGAAAAATACGATATTATTACGAATGATTTCTTGTATGGTATAGATTACTCAGACTTTAAGTCAGAAAAAAGTAGTGTACGAATTAGCGTTACTAATCGTGTAGCTAATGAAATTCTTAAACAAAAAGATGATAGTTGGAGAAAATTTATAGATGTAGTTACTGAATTGCAAAAAGTATATGCTATAACTGCTACTCAGGAAGAAGCTCAAGTATATGGAGAAGAGATTGCATTTTTCAAGTCTGTAAAAGCCTTAATAGTTAAGTTAAAGAGAAAACCAATTACAGGTGGGGGAAATGGTAAAGATCCTAAAGAAGTTGACTATAGACTTAAGCAATTTATAGATCAATCTGTTATTTCTGAAAAAGACGTTGATATTTATGAACAATTTGGAATAAATAAGGAAAGCATTGAATTAATTTCAGATGAATTCTTGGATGCTATGAAGAAAGAGCCTGAAAAAGATTTAGCAATTGTTGTACTGGAAAATGTTTTAAAAGGTAAAGTAAAAGCAATGTTGAAAGTTAATCAAACTGCATCCAAACAGTTTACTGAAATGTTAAAGAAATCCATTGATGATTACAATAATCGTGGTATAACAAGTGAACTGGTTATTCGTCAACTTATAGAAATTGCTAAGAAAATTAGAGAACAACAAAATAAAGGTGAAGACCTTGGATTAACTCAAGAAGAAGTAGCTTTTTATGATGCTCTAGCTGACCATAAGAAAGCAGTGGAAATGTTAGGTGAAGAAACACTACAACTTATTGCTAAAGAACTAGTAAAAGTCGTGCAGAGAGAAGCTGGAATAGATTGGGAAAAACGAGAAAGTGTCCAAGCTAAGATGCGAAGAGAAGTACGAAGATTACTTAGAAAATACGGCTATCCACCTGATTTTCAAAAGCAAGCAGTAGAAACTGTAATAGAGCAAGCAGAATTAATGGCTTCAAATAATAGTTAGAATACGAATCTCTATTTTAGTAATTGTAGCGAAATCGCCCAAATTAACCTAGTAGTTTATAGTTTAATGACCTAAGCTTTGTTAGTATATAAGTGTACCGATGAAGCTAGTGGATAAGGTGTGACAAGCCGCCTAGCCATACGTCTCTTAATAACTACTATGACGAAATATACGGATACGTTTATTTTTTCTAATTTCCACTTGGGTAGTACTAATTGGGAGCAACGAAAAAAAGTTGTGTAGAGAGAAGCAAGGGGACTCATATCTGAAACTAAGACACTTGCCGTCAGGGATTCGCAATATACCATCTTTAGTTAATTAAGGCTGATTACCTTAGGAACCAACGAAGAATATCAATTAAGAATTCGTGTCGTGAAGTTGTGGTGATGCAACTATAACTGACGAGTAAGGTTTGAGTAGCCAAAATCGACAATCTTATATTAACAGAAATATGGACATTACACATGTTTGGTGAAAATTGGATAGGAAAAGGTCTATGCCCTGAACTTGAAATGCGGACTAGGTCATGGAAGTTGCTAGCCATGATGTGCTAGTCTGATTCAGTAGTCTAATAAGTCCAGATACAAGAGTATCCCACGTAAGCCAATACGCGTCGGTTTACATAATTTTTAGTCAATGCAAATTTTGCGTTGGCTATTTTTGGTATTAAATGTTCGAGGTATGTATAATTAAATTGAGGTGATTTCATGAAGCCAATGTATGTTTCGATAAATTCAGAAAAAACTGGTGCTAATCTAAAAAGTTTATTCAAAAATAATGGGTACAGTGTACGTGATATTCAATTAGTTATGGGATTTGAGAACCCACAATCCATTTATAAATGGTTATCTGGTAGATCACTACCTAGTTTGGATAATTTAGTCATTCTCAGTAAGGTTCTACATACCACAATCGAAGACATCCTCGTTATTGACGGGGATGTTGTTTTTTTATTTTTTATAAGAAATAATTTACGATAATTAAGAATTTCATACATACTCTACAATAGTTCTAGCCTAGAAGCATTTAATATGGTAATCTTTTAAAAGATAATATAGGTAAAGAGACTTAAATTTAAAATTGAAATAAAAATTTCTTAAAAATTGTATCAAGTGGGTGATTGTTGGTAAGGATGTTTGAAAGAAAAAAATTTTTTTAGTTTTGCTAGGTTTAATG
Organism: Ligilactobacillus salivarius DSM 20555 = ATCC 11741; assembly: GCF_001435955.1. Taxonomy (GTDB): domain Bacteria; phylum Bacillota; class Bacilli; order Lactobacillales; family Lactobacillaceae; genus Ligilactobacillus; species Ligilactobacillus salivarius. Next base: position 28,533 of record NZ_AYYT01000015.1, read on the forward strand.
TATAGTAGTGTGCTTGCTTTGATTTCCTATGCATTTATTATGACTGAAAAGATACTAAGTCATATTTTGTGGGAATCAGTTTCTCAATGGTTGCATGTAAATTTTGTGTATTCGTTACTAGTATTAACCATTTTATGTAGTGTGGTTATTTTTTTAAAGATTAAATGGGGTAATTTACCTAAGACTAGTCATGAATTATTACACGAATTTAAAGCTAAAGGAACAGCATCATATAGAAAGACATGGCATAGTTTGCTGCTAGCTTTAGTGATTTTAATTTCAGGAGCTGGAGTTGGTCCTGAGGCTCCTTTATTGGGAGCAGTTATTGCTTACTCTATTTGGCAGGCAGATAAACTTAGATATTTAGAAGCAAATTGGAACCAGTTGGAAAAATCTAATCCTATAAAGTGGATAAAGTATATTTTTCATCCTAGTCATTATTTGTTATCTTATTCAATTAATCAAAAGAAGATTGGAAAAACTTGGCGAAACTTATTAATTGCGAATGGCTTACTTGCCTTTTGGTTAATGATGAGATTAACTGATCAGCCATCATTTGTGACTAAGTTAGGAAAAACTAATTGGTCTATGGTAGATTTATTAGTATTTTTACCTCTTTGTTTGTATGGATTTGTTTTTGGTAAAAGCTATAGTTGGTTAAAAAAAGTAATTTTTATAAATTTAGATCATTTGAAGATCTCTTTACCATTTAAAATTTGTATAGGTGCAATGGTTATTTTCTTAATGAAACTATTTATTCCAACGTTACTATTTTCGGGTCAACATAGTTTACATACTGTTGCTAAACTCGGTATGAGTACACCTGTTGTAATATTATTTATTTTATCTCTTATAAAGTTATTGTTCTTAGATTTATGTTTATGGACAGGATGGACTGGAGGGGACATTTTTCCAGTAACATTTGCAGCTTTTCTACAAGGATTTGGAATGGCACAACTTTTTCCACAAATAGATAGTTTATTTGTTGTCTTAGTTGTTAGTGTGTCTATAGCTATCACTCTCCTTGAAAAAGAATGGTTAGCAGGTATCTTTATAAGTTTATTTTTCCCAATTACTCTTTTCCCAGTTTCGTTACTTGTAATTGGATTGACAATTCTGGGGAGAAAAATAAAAATGAAATTTAGTAGAATATAACTATTTATCAATTATTAAAAATGTAGACATTCGCGTTGTTAACGGGAATGTTATTTTTTACTAAAAGAATATTTTGCAAGTATGATTAAATTTTATTGACAAAAGTATAGTAAAGTTATATGATTTGGTTAATGAAATGAGAGGAGTGTGAATATTATGTCAAAATTTATTAATACACAATGTTGTTGTTTAGTAACATGTTGTCCAGTAGGCAACATGGAATTTGACATGCAAAAAATTAGACTCACACTTCCAAGATTGGATTAATCTGTATATATTTATTATCGGTACCGATACAAATTAATCTAATCAGTTAGTTTATAGAAGATGAAGATAACTGAACTGGACTTGTGATTCTAATTTTTAGGAGTTGCAAGTCCTTTTTGTTTATCTGGAAGGATGGATGATGAACTGTTTATAGATTAAAAACACATCTTACATAAAGGAGAAAATAAAGATGAAAAGAATTAAAGCAATTATTACTGGAATATTTATAAGTTTAACCGCAGTTTTGTTAGTTGCATGTGGAAAATCTACTAGTGAAAATTCTAAACAAGTTTTAAATTTAAGTACAACTGGACCATTAGATACTATTGATATTTCTAAGTCTACTGGCTATGGTCAAACAGGAAATGTTTTTGAAAGCTTTTATCGACTAGGTAAAGATGGTAAGGTAACCCCTGGACTAGCTAAGAGTGGTCAGGTTTCACAAGATGGCAAAACATGGACTTTTACTTTGAGAGATGCAAAGTGGAGTAACGGTGATAAGATTACTGCTCAAGATTTTGTATATTCCTGGAGAAGAACAATTGATCCCAAGACAGCTTCGCCATATGCTTATTTGTTCTATGATGTAAAGAATGCTCAAGCTATTAATGAGGGTAAAATGTCAACTGATAAGTTAGGGATAGAGGCCGAAGGGGATAATAAGGTTGTCATTACATTAGATAGACCTGTATCATATTTTAAAGTCTTAATGACATATCCATTGTTTGGACCGCAAAATGAAAAAGTGGTACAAAAATACGGTAAAAAATATGGAACTAATTCTAAATATATGGTGTATTCAGGACCATTTAAAGTCAAAGATTGGAATGGTACCTCAGATAAGTGGTCATTTGTAAAGAACGATCAATACTGGGATAAAAAAGTAGTGAAACTACAAAAGATTAATTATCAAGTAGTTAAGAATACCAATACAGGCTATCAATTATTCCAACAAGGCAAGTTAGATTTAACACCATTATCTAGTGAACAAGTTAAGAATTTACATAACAAGCCAGAATTCAAACAATACTCTTATTCTTACGTTGCGTATCTAGACTACAACTTTAATGATTCTAATGAAGTAAATCGTAAAGCACTAAATAATAAAAATATTAGGTTAGCTCTATCATTAGCAATCGATAGAAAGACACTTACAAAGAAAGTTTTTGGTGATGGCTCTAATGTACCAACTGGATTTGTAGCATCCGATTTAGCTTCTAATCCAAGCACAGGTAAAGATTTCGCAGAAGAACAAAAAGTAGATAATACGGTTGATTATAATGAAAGATTAGCTAAGAAATATTGGAAGAAGGGATTACAAGAAATTGGTGAAAAGAATTTAAATTTCACAATTCTAGCTTCTAATGAAATGGCTAATAATGATGCCTTAACTCAATATTTACAATCACAATATACAAAGGTACTACCGGGAATTAAGATTTCTGTGCAAAACATTCCTGGAAATAGTGCGTTATCTAAAGCTCGCAAAGGTAACTATGATATTTATGTATCAGGTTGGGGTGGAGACTTCAAAGATCCAATCACATTCATGCAGATTCCAGTTACAGGAACTTCGTACAATTATGGAAGATATTCTAATAAAGAATATGATGCTTTAATTGAAAAAGCGCAAAATGAAGATGCCAATGATGTTAATAAGCGTTGGGAAGATTTAGTAAAAGCAGCTCGAATCTTTAATGCTGATCAAGGTGTAACGCCTCTATATCAACAAACAACATCTTATATGCAAAATACAAAAGTGAAGGGTATTATTCAAAATACTGCAGGTACACAATGGAATTACAAATACGCTTATATTAAATAGGTAAGAACTCGTCTAGAATGAATTTCTAGGCGAGTTTTTAAGTTGTGCTAAATAATTTGTATAAGAGTATTGATTATGTTGTATGTAAGCGTTATTCTATATTTGTAAACTTATTATAAAGATTATTACTTAATTACAAATAAATTTAAGGGAATATATTGTAAAAATACTTAAATCCAATCGTTAAGTTAGGTAATTTGTCTTATAATGTTATTGATAAGAAAATTCCAGGAAAGGTAACTATTTTATAGTGGTGATTTAAATGTCAGTATTAGAAGTTAAAGATTTACATGTAACTGTTGAAGGAAAGGAAATTTTGAAGGGTGTTAATTTGAAGATGTCAACTGGTGAGATTCATGCAATTATGGGTCCGAATGGTACTGGGAAATCAACACTTTCTTCAACTATTATGGGAGATCCTGCTTACAAGATTACAAAGGGAGATATTTTATTGAATGGCAAAAGTATCATTGATTTACCAGTTGATGAACGTGCTAGAATGGGACTATTTTTAGCGATGCAATATCCACAAGAAATTCCAGGAGTAACTAATGCAGAATTTGTTAAGAGTGCGATCAATGCTCGTCGTCCCAAAGATGATCCGATTCCTTTAATGGATTTCATCAAACGTTTAGATGAAACATTAGAAACATTGGATATGTCTGAAGAAATGTCTGATAGATATTTAAACGAAGGCTTTTCTGGTGGTGAAAAGAAACGTAATGAAATTATGCAGATGATGATGATCAGACCCGAATTCGCAATATTAGATGAAATTGACTCTGGACTAGATATTGATGCACTTAAAGTCGTTTCTCGTGGTGTCAACCAAATGCGTGGCGATAATTTTGGATCTTTGATTATTACTCACTATCAAAGACTCTTGAACTACATCGTTCCAGATTATGTACATGTTATGATGGATGGCCAACTTGTCAAAACTGGTGGCCCAGATTTGGCAATCCGTTTGGAAAAAGAAGGATACGCAAAACTTCGTGATGAACTTGGACTAGATATTAAATTAGTTGATGAAAATGCTTAGGGGGCTTGTACAATGAAACAATTATCCATAGATGAATTGATTGAACTTCGAAAAGAGCCCGAATGGTTTAGAGCTAAGCGAAATGAAGCTAAACAATTAATTGAAACTACTAAATTGCCTAGTTTCCAAAAAATTAAGTATCATGACTGGGATATAAATGTTGATGGGACGAGTGTAATTGATGATCAACCTAAATTTGATACTAACGCTGATGTCTATCAATATGCTAGTAATAAGGCACAAATTAAGTTACCATCAGAATTTCTTGATAAGGGTGTAATTGTCGAAGACTTTGAAGATGCTTTGATTAATCATGAAGACATTATGAAGAAATACTTTATGGAAAAAGGATTAAAAATGGACGATAATCGCCTGTTAGCAGAACATGTAGCAAATCTTCAAAGTGGAGTTTTAGTTTATGTACCTAAAAATGTAGACTTAGAAACACCATTAACATGCGAATATATTCAAAATTCACGAGTTGAGGAAGATTATGTTCATCATGTACTAATTGTTACAGAAGCAAATAGTTCACTATCTTATGTAGAACGTTTAAAAACAGATGGTGATAAGAAAAATACAGCTAACATCGTAGTTGAAGTTATCGCTGGTGATGGAAGTCGAATTCACTTTGCTAGTGTCGATAATTTAAGTAAGAACACAACTGCTTATATGAATCGTCGTGGATACTTACAAAGAGATTCCAAGATTGACTGGGCAATGGGTATGATGAATTCTGGTTTAACAATCGGTGATTTTGATTCTGATTTAGTTGGCGATGGCTCTCATGCTGAATTAAAAGTCGTAGGTATTTCAACAAGTGATCAAATTCAAGGAATTGATACACGAGTTACAAATATTGGAAAGAATACAATCGGTCATATCTTACAACATGGTGTTGCTTTAGATGCATCCGAATTAACTTTCAACGGCATCGGACATGTAATGAAGAGAAGTAAAGGCTCTGATGCACAACAAGAAAGTCGTATTTTAATGTTATCTCCACAAGCTAGAGGGGATGCTAATCCAATTTTGCTAATTGATGATAATGATGTTACTGCAGGACATGCGGCAAGTATTGGTCGTGTAAATCCTGAACAATTATATTACTTAATGAGTCGTGGCTTACAAAAACGTTTAGCTGAAAAATTAGTAATTAGAGGTTTCCTAGCTCCTGTTTTAGATGAAATACCTTTGAAAGAAATTCGCAATGAGTTTAGTGAATTGATTGAAAGAAAGGTAAGTTATGATGAAGAAAACTAGTGATTTAAGAAAAGATTTTCCTCTTTTAGAAACTAAAATGAACAATCAGCCTTTAACTTACTTAGATAGTGCAGCTACTTCGCAAAAGCCTAAGCAAGTAATTAACGAAATTGCTGACTACTATAATAAATACAATAGTAATATTCATCGTGGTGTCTACAATTTAGCAGTCGAAACAACTGATAAATATGAAAATGTAAGACATAAAGTGGCAAATTTTATTAATGCTTATCGCGATGAGGAAGTACTTTTTACCAAGGGAACAACTCAAAGTTTGAACTGGATAGCACAAGGTTATGTTAGATATAACTTACATGAAGGCGATGAAATTGTTACCACCTATATGGAGCATCACAGTAACATTGTTCCATGGCAAGCAATTGCACAAGAAAAGAATCTAAAGGTAAAGTATGTAACTTTAACTGAAGAAGGTAAACTTGATTTAGACGATTTAAAGCAAAAGGTTACTGATAAAACAAAGATTGTAGCAGTTACTCATGTTTCTAACGTTTTAGGAACAATTAATCCAATTAAAGAAATTGCAGCTATTGTTCATCAAAGTAATGCAATTTTAGTAGTTGATGGTGCTCAATCTGTACCACATTTGCCGGTAGACATGCAAGATTTAGAGGCAGACTTCTATGTATTTTCGGGACATAAGATGTTAGGACCTACTGGAATTGGTGTTCTATGGGGAAAGTATGAACTCTTAGAAAAAATGCATCCTTTAGAATATGGTGGAGAAATGATTGACAGTGTAACAACTGAAAAATCAACATTCAAAGAGATTCCTTGGAACTTTGAAGGTGGAACGCAAAATATTGAAGGTGTACTAGGCCTTGGTGCTGCGATTGATTATTTAGAAGAAGTTGGAATGGGAAATGTAGCTCAAAATGATGAAGACTTACAAAAGTATGCACTTGAAAAGTTAGCTAATATTAAGACTATTGAAATTTATGGTCCCAAAGATCCTGATCAAAGATGTGGAGTAGTATCCTTTAATTTGAAAGGTATTCATCCCCACGATGTAGCAACTTTTTTAGATGCTGATGGAATTGCAGTTAGAGCTGGTCACCATTGTGCACAACCACTTATGGATTGGTTAGGTGTTAGTGCTACGTTGAGAGCAAGTTTCTATTTTTATAATACTTATGAAGAAATCGACAAATTAGTAGATTCTCTAAAGAAAGTAGAGGAATTTTTCCAAATATGAGTAATTTAAATAATTTATATCGACAAGCAATTTTAGAAGAAGCTAACCATCCACGACATAAAGGTAAGTTAGAAAATGAAAGTGTTGAAGTTGAATTGAGAAATCCGACTTGTGGCGATGTTATTACCTTAACTGCATTAATTGAGGATAATAAAATAAAGGATATTGCTTTTGATGGCTACGGCTGCACAATTTCTCAATCATCCGCAAGTATTATGACAAATGAAGTATTAAATAAAGACTTCGATACAATAAAAAATATGGTATTGTCATTTTCCGATATGATTACAAAAGAAGTAAAACCTGATAGAAAAGTTTTAGGTGAGGCAATAATTTTAGAAGGGGTTAAACAATTCCCAGCTCGAATTAAATGCGCAATGTTATCATGGAAGGCAATTTATCAACTTATTGAAAAGTATGAAGGAAAGGGTGAAAAGAATGATTAGTGAAGATATAAAAGACATTGGTGGCCAATATAAATATGGCTTTAAAGATGATATTGAACCAATATATACAACTGGTGAAGGTCTTAGTGAAGAAGTTGTAAGAAATATTTCTAAAGCTAAAAATGAACCTGAATGGATGTTGGATATTAGATTGGCTGCTTATGAAAAGTACAAGACTTTGAAGATGGCTAATTTTGGACCAGATTTGTCAGAATTGGATTTAGATCATATTAATTATTTTAGACGTGATACTGATACAGTAGCTAGAAAGTGGGAAGATGTACCACAAGAAATTAAAGATACATTTGATCGTTTGGGTGTACCAGAAGCTGAACGTAAATATTTAGCTGGTTCTTCTGCTCAATATGAATCAGAAGTTGTTTACCATAATATGAAAGAAGATTTTGCCAAAAAAGGTATCATATTTATGGATACAGATTCTGCAGTTCAAGAATATCCGGAATTAGTAAAAGAATATTTTGGAAAGTTAATACCAGCAGATGATAATAAGATGGCCGCGCTTAATACTGCTGTTTGGTCTGGAGGAACATTTATTTATGTGCCTAAGGGAGTGAAAGTTGAAACACCTATTCAAAGTTACTTCCGAATTAATGCCGGAAATTCAGGACAATTTGAAAGAACACTAATCATTGTCGATGAAGGTGCTAGTGTTAACTATGTAGAAGGTTGTACTGCTCCTAATTATTCACAAGATTCCTTACATGCGGCAGTTGTTGAAGTAAATGTTTTGAAGGATGCTTATTGCCGTTATACAACAATCCAAAACTGGTCCAACAATGTATATAGTTTGGAAACAAAACGTGCCAGAGCTTTGGAAAATGCTACTATGGAATGGGTAGACGGTAACCTTGGTTCTAAAGTAACTATGAAATATCCAAGTATCTATTTAGATGGTGAAGGTGCACATGGAAATATGTTATCTATTGCATTTGCAGGTAAAGGTATTGACTCTGATACTGGAGCAAGAATGATTCATAATGCTAAAAATACATATTCATCAACTGTATCTAAATCTCTCTGCAAAGATGGAGGAATTGCTGATTATCGTGGATATGTAAGATTTAACAGAGATAGCGATGGCTCATTTGCACACGTTGAATGTGACACTATCATTATGGACGACGAGTCTTCAAGTGATACAATTCCATTTAATGAAGTATTAAATAGTAATGTCTCAATGGAACATGAAGCTAAGGTTTCAAAAATTTCAGAAGATCAGCTTTACTATTTGATGAGTAGAGGTATTTCTGAAGAAAAGGCTACTGAAATGATTATTATGGGATTTGTTGAACCATTTACTAAAGAACTACCAATGGAATATGCAGTCGAATTGAATAGATTGATTGAGTATCAAATGGATGGTAGTGTAGGTTAATTATAAAAAAGCATGCTTTTTAAGTATGCTTTTTTATATTATTGTGAAATATGTATATAATTATAAATTTTGCTAAATTAGTACTAATTACTCATATGATGTATAATTTAATCGGGATAAAAGCGATTTATATAATTTAAATATATATATAAAAACGGTATTATTTTTATATTTCGTGAGGAAGTGTACAAATTGAAAGTTACGCATGTATTGAAAGTTAAGACTAATTTTTTTTGGGATAGTTTAAATGTTATAAGGGCTAGTATTTTAGGGGCCAATGATGGGATTATTTCAGTATCTGGAATCGTGTTAGGTGCTGCAGGGGCTAATCTTGATAGTAAGACCCTTTTAATCAGTGGTTTGTCTGGCATGCTAGCTGGAGCTTGTTCAATGGCTGGTGGAGAATGGATATCTGTAAGTACCCAAAGAGATATTCAAGAAAAGACAATGGAAAGACAAAGTCAGTTGGAAAATGAAGACTGTGAAAATTGTCCGATAAAATTGCAAAAGAATGATATCTTAATGCCGTTTCATGCTGCAGCCAGTTCTTTCTGCTCATTTATAATTGGGGCAATGATTCCATTATTGACGATGATTCTAGCAAGACCAGAACATCGCGTGGTATTTACATTAATTGCGATGATTGCCTCATTATCAATTAATGCAGTAGTTTGTACACACAACTCTGAGGTTTCAACTGGCAAAACAATTTTACGAAATGTTATAACCGGATTGTTGACGACGTTAGTTACCTTTATTTTAGGAGCGTCAGTATAAATTCTTTTAAAGACTAAAGACTCTATGCCTAAACTTTTTGGGGTATAGGGTCTTTTTTTGTAATTTTAAGAAATTCTAAAATAAAATTAATGAAATTTATATTTTGATACATAAATCACATTTTTAAAGTTTATAAACTGTTGTCAAAAGTGTTGTCATATTAACATTTCTAATGATTAAAATAAATGATAGCGTTTATAAGATTTTTTGAAAATAAAAAACATTGTGAACGATTTTTCATTGAATTTAATTTAACTAAGGTGTAGTATTAACAGTGTAGAAAACGTTTTCTTAAAAATCACAAAGGAGGCTTTGAGTATGGTTGAAAAGACTCAAATGCAAAACGTTGATGTAAAAGATGCTTGGGAAGGATTTAGAGGAAAAGAATGGAAAGAAGAAATTGATATTCGTGAATTTATTCAAGATAACTTCACTCCATATGATGGAGATCAATCTTTCCTTGAAGGACCAACCGAAGCTACAACGAAGTTAAACGATAAATTAATCGACTTAAAATTAAAAGAACGTGCACATGGTGGACCTCTTGAAGCTGATACAAAAGTAGTATCAACAATTACATCTCATAAACCAGGTTATTTAGACAAGTCATTAGAAAAGATTGTTGGTTTACAAACAGATAAACCTATGAAACGTGCACTTATGCCATATGGTGGTATCAGAATGGCTAAAGGTGCTTTGGAAGCTTATGGATTTAAGATTGATCCAGAAACAGACTTTGTATTTGAAAATCTATCTAAGACACATAACCAAGGTGTATTTGATGCATACACAAGCGAAATCATGAAAGCTCGCCACAACAAGATTATCACTGGACTACCAGATGCATATGGTCGTGGCCGTTTGATTGGTGACTTCCCACGTGTTGCATTGTATGGTATTGATCGTTTAATCGAAGAAAAGAAAAAAGATTTGGAAAATTGTGGCGATGGTGAGATGACTAACGACATAATCCAAATGCGTGAAGAGATTTCTGACCAAATCAAAGCCTTAAATGATATGAAGATTATGGCTGAGTCTTATGGCTATGACATTTCCAAACCAGCTACAACAGCTAAAGAAGCAATTCAATGGTTATACTTTGGATATTTAGCATCTATTAAACAACAAAATGGTGCTGCTATGTCTATTGGTCGTATCGATTCATTCATCGATATTTACATTGAACGTGATATGAAGCGTGGTATTTTAACTGAAAAAGAAGCACAAGAATTAATTGACCAATTCACAATGAAATTGAGAATGGTATGCTTCATTCGTACACCAGCTTACAACTCACTATTCTCAGGTAACCCTATCTGGGCAACATTATCAATTGCTGGTATGGGCTTAGATGGACGTCACCATGTAACTAAGACATCATATCGTTTCTTAAATACATTGCATAATATGGGTGCCGCACCAGAACCAAATATCACATTACTTTGGTCTGATCGTTTGCCTGAATCATTTAAGCACTATGCTGCAAGTGTATCTATTGCAAGTTCTACAATTCAATACGAAAACGATGACTTAATGATGAAGACATGGGGAACAGACTACTATGGCATTGCTTGCTGTGTATCTGCACAACCAATTGCAAATGGTATGCAATTCTTCGGAGCTCGTGCAAATCTAGCTAAGGCTGTATTGTATGCTATCAATGGTGGTAAGGATGAACTTACAAAACAACAAGTAGGTCCTGCATACGAACCAATTAGCTCAGAATACATTGACTACGATGAATTCATGAAGAAATTCGATGACATGATGGAATGGATTGCTGATATTTATGTAAATGCTTTGAACACAATTCATTACATGCATGACAAGTATTACTATGAATCAGCACAAATGGCATTGAAAGATACATTAGTAGATCGTAGCTTTGCTACAGGTATTTCTGGATTGTCTGTTGCTGCTGACTCAATTTCAGCTATCAAGTACGGACATGTTAAAGTAATTCGTGACGAAGATGGTATTGCTGTTGACTTTAAAGCAGATCATGACTTCCCTCGTTATGGTAACGATGATGATCGTGCTGACGATATTGCTGCATGGCTTGTTAAGGAACTATTTACTAAGATGAGCAAGCATCATCTATATCGTGGAGCTAAGTTAACAACATCCGTTCTTACAATTACTTCAAATGTTGTTTATGGTAAGAACACAGGTACTACTCCAAATGGTCGTCAAAAGGGTGAACCATTTGCACCAGGTGCTAACCCAGCATACGGAGCAGATACAACAGGTGCTTTAGCATCATTATTATCTGTTGCTAAATTACCATACAAGTATGCTACAGATGGTATTTCTAATACATTTGCTGTAACACCAACAACATTGGGTCATGATGAAAAGATGCAAGAAGATACATTAGTAAACATGATCGGAGGCTATATGAGAAAAGATGGTCATCATTTGAATATTAATGTATTCAATAGAGATACTTTATTAGATGCTCAAGCACATCCAGAGAAGTATCCAACATTAACAATTCGTGTTTCAGGTTACTGTGTATACTTTGCTGATCTAACTAAAGAACAACAAGATGACGTTATTGCAAGAACCTTCCATACTTCAATGTAATATTTAGAAGAGAGTAGGTGGAGAGAATGAGTGCTAATCCTTTATTGAATCCAGTTCCAACTAAAGACGGTCATGTCGTAGGCTATGTACATTCTTTGGAAACTTTTGGGGCTGTCGATGGACCAGGTATACGTTTTGTCGTTTTTATGCAAGGTTGCCATATGAGGTGTAAGTTCTGTCACAATCCGGACACTTGGAAAACAAGGGTAGGTTCACAAATGACGACTGAAGAAGTTCTAAATAAGGCACTTCCTTATCGTAGCTTTTGGGGCGACAAAGGTGGAATAACTTTATCAGGTGGTGAAATTCTATTGCAAATAGATTTTGCACTAGAGTTATTCAAGATGTGCAAGGAAGAAGGTATTAGCACTTGTTTGGACACTTGTGGACAGCCATTTACAAGAAGAGAACCTTGGTTTAGTAAGTTCAATGAGTTAATGGACTATACCGATATTCTATTAGTTGATATCAAGCATATTAATTCGGACGAACATAAGAGATTAACCGGATTCCCAAATGATAATATTTTGGATATGTGCGAATATCTTTCTAGCATAGGGAAACCTGTTTGGATTCGTCATGTCCTTATCCCAGGCATCACGGATAATGATGAATACTTGAAACAATTGGGCGAGTATGTTAAGGAAAATCTTCATAATGTCGAAAAATTTGAAGTATTACCTTATCATACAATGGGCGTTCATAAGTATCAGGAAATGGGTATCAGATATCGTCTTGAAGGTGTTGAGCCTCCTACGCCAGAAAGAGTAAAAAATGCTGAAAAACTGCTAGAAGTAGATAGATATCAAGGATATAAAGATTGGTATCCAGGCATTAATACTTTGGATCAACAACCAAGCTAGCTAAATTGGCAAATATAAAATAAAAACATGGTATCGCTTAGTTTTGCTAAGTAGATACCATGTTTTTTGGTTTTAAAATGTATTTTTAGTCATATAGGGGTTCACTTTTTTGAAGATAGTTAAGCATTGCTTCAAGATTACTTTCAGCATCATTTCTACCTATATTATAGAGTTCAGTCATCTTTTTAGTATTGTGTTCAAGCCTACCAACTTTAACTGGATCCTTGGGTGATAAACAAAAAATTTCGTCGTTGTGTTCAAGTTTATTTAAAACTTCAACAGAATGGTTATACATTTCAGGACGTCTGATAGCCGTTTTAACGAATTCTGGGTATTCCTTGAAGCTATTACTGTAGAGGCGTTTTAAAGCAAAACTAGTAGGCTTTTTGCGATAATCACGTGGGCGAGTACGAACAACTACAATTTTTTGAAAACCCATTTTTTGAGCGATATCAAAAGGGATAGAGTTAGCAATACCACCATCTAGACAAAGTCCTTTAGAAGTATTATGTGGCTTTGAGATGAAAGGCATAGATGAAGAAGCTTCTAAAGCATCAATTAAGTCTTGGCCAGGTTGGGGATTACGTAGCGTCACAGCTTTTCCGCTTTCTAGAGAAGTAGCTACAACAATAAAATCAGTTTCAGACTTTAAATAAGCTTTATTATCGAAATTATGCCAATCTAATCCATGATCATCAAATAAGAAATCTAAGTTAATAATACTTTCATGCTTAAAAGGGCGTGCTAAAGAGATATAGTCATGATCTTTACGGTATTTAACATTTACATTATAAGTTCTTTGATATTGTTTTGAAACGAAATTAGCACCATTTAGGGACCCTGCAGAAACTCCAATAACACAATCAAATTGAATATCATGTTCCAAAAAGGTATCTAGAACGCCAGAAGTATAGAGGCCACGCATTGCACCACCTTCTAAAACTAGAGCTGCATTGTAATACATGTAACCATTCCTTTCGAAAAATAACTAGAATTAATATAAACCTAAAAAGTAGAGATAGCAAGAATACAAAGGAATAATAAGAGAATTTAAATATTTAATTAGTCAAAAACAATGCAACTGTAAAATATTTAACAAAAAAACAACCTCTATTTTAATGATAGAGGTTGTTGACAGACAAATCTTTAATCAATTAAGAATACTTAAATATATCCAAGATAAGTATTAAAATAACAACTTAATTTAATGCTTATAATCACTTATTCGACGGTTTTCATATATGATAATGCGTCGATACCCCTTAATGGTAAATAACTAGAGCTAATATTGGATTCATCAATATTAAGAACATAGTCTTCTTGAATATTTGTAACTAAGTGAGACAAATTGTTAATTTGTTCAGATTCAAAGCGGTTAAAGGATAAATTACGCTTTTTCTTCATAGCATCTTCTAATGCACGGGAAATTGAAATATTTAAGTAATGTCCAGTTTCACTGTTAGAAATACGCCATTCAATCTTATTTTCGTCATTGTTTAACTTGCTAATAATAATTTTATTCATATATAATTACCACCTTAATAAATGTAAATGCTTTCCCTAACTTACAAGTATAACTTTACTCTTATTTACGAATAAAAGCAAGGGTAAAATTGAAAATATAAGTAAATAATTGTTTTTACTTATTTAAAAAGTTGAATATCCATATAATATAAGGATTGGTATGTTAATATAATTGTTTTGATAAAGGATTATTGAATGGAATCAGTTATATAAATTAATGGTATACAAATTTGTCTTTAAAAACAACAGATCGTAGACAGATTATTAAAATCAAAATTAGGAAATTAATTCCCAATAAAATAAAAAGTTATTTTAACTTTCTGGAAAAATATGATTTTAATTATTTAAACTCAAAAATGATCAAATACTGTCAAATAAGGAAAAGATAGGATTTAACAGTATATAGTAAATTCAAAAAATAGTAATTAATAACTATTGACTCAGAACTTAATCAGAACTCAAAATTCTCAGAATTTAACAAAAAAACAACAATTAATTAGATAAAAAAACATAGGAACCTTTCAATTCGGTAAAGCCTAGCAGTAGCTAGGTTATTTTTTTGCAATAAAAAAGCCCTAGACGGCTCTAGGACTTACTTATTTATCAAATTTTGTAGATAGCATAGATAAATCTATACCAGTAGTATTATCTGCTTTTTCATTCAATAACGCTTCACGTTCAGCTTGTAGATCAGCTAATTTTTGATTCACATCATCAAGCTTTTGTTGATGTGCAGTATCAGCAACTTTCTCTTCATTGAAGTTGGATATTACTTGTGAGGCTTTCTCTGAATATGCAGAGGTGCTAGCAGCTTTCTTAATCAAAGCTTCTGTAAAATCACCATCACCAACTAATTCAAGCGCTAGCTTAATCAAATTTCTAATTGAAACACTTTTATTATCTTGCGCATCCATCCATTCACGATATATACCATCAACAGTGATAGTGTATGATTTGGTTGAAGGATCCTTTGTTGGTCTAGCCATAAATTATCACTTCCTAATCTTTATTTAAGTACATTTAAGACTAATTCTAGTCCTTTTTCATTTAAAATTTGTGCATAAGACTTATCAATCCAAATTACAGGTACGTCAATACCTCCAGAGAAGTCTTTCATTTTCTGAGCCAATTTTTGACGAAGTTCAGTCTGTTCTAACATAGGAATTGATCCTCCGCCATAAACATATAGAACTTCAACATTTGCTCCAGCTTTTCTCATAGTTTTACTTGCGGCTTCAACAATCTTATCTGCAAAGGGTGCTAATTGTTCAAACACAGTCTGACGTACCTTATTTTGCATTCTCTTAGCTAAAGGGGATACGTCTTGGGATAAGTAATCCTGTAACTGTGAACGGGCCTCAAAATTCATATTTTGCGTTTGTAAGACGTCAATTGCATCTTGTAGAGCATTTCCATAACCAGTAGGTAAGCTAGTTGATGAGACAGCATTAGCTTTACCATCTTTAATAACAACTAGGTCTGTTGTTCCTTCGCCAATATCTATACCTAATAAGTTTTTGATTTTGACTAAATCAGTTACTTCAATCTCTGTAGCTAATTCGGGATAATTTTTAGCAAAATCTTTC
The DNA here is from genome assembly GCF_001435955.1 of Ligilactobacillus salivarius DSM 20555 = ATCC 11741. Classification (GTDB taxonomy): domain Bacteria; phylum Bacillota; class Bacilli; order Lactobacillales; family Lactobacillaceae; genus Ligilactobacillus; species Ligilactobacillus salivarius. The sequence continues at coordinate 44,476 of NZ_AYYT01000015.1, forward strand.
TTAATTAATCCCTTTAGTTTGATATCACTGTTTTGAATATAAAGTTGTGCTACTTCGCCTTCTAGAGCAACATAAACTTTATTAAAGGTTAGAGATACAGTGATAGGATCTTTTAGATTATGGAAGACTACAGTATGCTTGCTATTAACGTATTTGTTAATATAACTATCAACAATACCATTCTTTTTACCCTCAGATACAGGTAGAGCAGTAGTCATATTAACTTCAGCATTAAGTTGTTCAGATAAATCTTCACCATTTTCAACAGCTAAAGCAACACGTTGAGCTGCAATCATACCTAAAGTTAGAATAATAGATAAATCATTATCTGATTTGCCTGTAAAATCATTAACGTCAAAAGCTCTCATAGGTAATGAGCTTTTGACAGCAGCAGTTCCCAGTAAGAAACGGCCTTGAGTTTTAACAGCTGAACTAGAAACAGTTATATCCATGTGATTAATCATATCAGATAGATAACTTAATTTTTCCTTCTCTGAATCAAACTCAACAGGCTTTGCTATATCTTGTTCACGTTGTAGTGCTAGCACTGAAGGAAAATGGATTTTAGTATCATTAACCTTAGCTTTTACACTACCGTAACCTAAATCATTTGCGACATTCATCTTTACAACATTATTTTTTGACATAGAAATTACCTCTTTCTATATCAATCCACCTTTAATTATACATAAAATAAATTTAAAATCAATAATAAATGTTTGTTAAATGTATATAACTGTTTTTAAATGTTATTAATTGATTTTGTAATTAACAATTTGATGTTATAAAGCGTGTTATAATATTATTTAATGTTTTCAAACGTATCTATGTGGTTTTGGAATTATAAAGAAAAAAATAGGAGAGTAGAAAAAATATATTGGTTTTGTTATAATCAAGTAGACATAGAAATTACTTTTGAGTGCTGGATAATTGTTCAGCACTTTTTTTAATATTCTATAAAAGAAATGTTGGTACAGAACCGAAAATCGGAAGATATTATTGTATAAGACCTAATAACCACTAGAAAACATGTCGTGAAATTTTCCAGTGGCTTTTATTATACTTTGCTAACATAATTTTATTTGTACATACAACTTTTGTGGATATAAAATATAGAGAGGTATTCATAAAATTTAGTGAGGATATTAGGGGGGATAACAAAAACTTTTGAAATCTTTGTTGTTGAAATAAACTATTGAAACGGGTATTATAAAGTTGTAACTAGGGAGTTACATCTATACATAAAGGAAAATATTCTTTATAGGAATAAGTTCGTAGAAAGGTATGATTTTTATGCTATCTAAAAATAATAGGGGGTTACGGTTACAAAAATATAGTGACCGTAAGCAACGCTTTACAATCAAACGTTTTAGTGTAGGGGTAGCGTCTGTTTTGATCGGAACCGCTTTTATGATGTATGGGTCTGCTTCGGCTGACCAAGTTTCATCGCTAAAATCTGGCGAAGCATCTTCAGTGGTTACTCAAGACAATAACCAGATAAATAGTGGTTCGGAAACCGGTAATCCAGAAGCAACCTCGACTGAAACATCGACAGTAACCAAAGAAACACCTAGTGTTAATAGTACTCAAGAGGAAACATCTGTTGACAGTGTATCACAAGATACTGAAACTTCGGTTACAACCAAGGAAGTTTCAAGTCAAAATGCAAGCGAAGAATCTACATTTACTCAATTGAACACTAAACAATTATCAACTTCTGTAGATACTTCGGCTACTGATGAAGTTGCAACAAACCAATTGAGTGCAAGTTTATTAGCAACTACACCAACATTAGTTGCTACAGGTAATCGTTCAATGGGGACAACAGATACAGGTGCAGTTAAAAACTATACTTTTGATAATTTAGCTTTTAACTTTGATAATTTATCGGATGCAAGTGTAAAAGCTGGCAATGATATTAATTTTAGAATTTCCATTTATCAAAAGGGTGCAAATTCAGGATCAAATTGGCAAATTCGTTTACAACTTGATTCAACAATTGCCGAGCAAGTATCTAGTATTAAGGCACATCCAGTTAATAGACCTGATAAATGGGTATACTTTGAAAGACAAGCGGGAACAAATATTTGGGCAGCTCCATACATTCGTGCTAATGGTGGTATCTTTGGTGGTGCCGATTTAGGGGCATATACAGTAGATGGTGTAATTGAATTAAAGGATACAGTTGGAAATGTCATTGCTAACGATAATAATAATATTCCATATCGTGCATATGTCTATGATCAGCATAATCAAGCACCAATTAGTTCATCAATAACAGAAGGCTATTTTAATACACTTCCTGAACCTCAAATTTCAAATGATACAACTCGATTAAACAAATTTAAAAAATTGAGTGCATCAAGTCAAGTTCGCTTTGACCCAACAGTGGGTGAATATGGGGCATTTATTGTAGATGAAACTATTTTGAAAAATGGTACTTTAGCCCTAGTTATGCAATATAACTTAGATGATACACAATATCATATTAATATTGACCCAGAACTTGTAGATAAATTTGAAAATCCAGAGTACTATATTGGTCGTTATGATTTTGGTGGACCTGGATTTATTCCAACTTATTTTGAAGAAGACTATCGTGCCACTACATCATTTAATGATCAGGGACAAGCGTACTTTGATATTCCAGATGCAACTGCTTCATTAGGGAATACAACGTCTAAAAAAGAATATTTGAATGTTAATGGGGCACAAAACCCGATTATTGTTAGAACTGTTTTGAAATTAAAACAATCGGCATATGATTTAATGACAACAGATGCTAGCGGTGAACCAGTCTTTTTAATTCCAAAAGACTCAGCAATTTTACCAGTTGAACTTTACTTTAGTGACAATAATGGTGGGATGTTCCCAACTACTTATACAACGGGTGGACTTTTAGCACAAGAGTTACCAACAAATGTTGATGCAAATGTAAAACCTGTTTTACCAACAGGTGATAAACAAGACACTGGAATCAAAGTTGAATATGCAACAGACAAAACAACTATTACAGCTACTGATGCTAATGGAAATGATGTTCCGGTTGAAAAGGATGAAAAGACTGGTGAAGTCTATGTTTCAACTAAAGGAGCAAAGGGTCCTATTAAAGTTACAGTATCTGATCCTTCGATGATTACTAATGTAGACGGGGTTAAGACAGGAGAATTTACAGCTGATGTTCCAGTTGTAGTCATTCCTGAAAAGACTCCAGTTGCAAATGTATCTGAATTAACAGATAAAGAAAAGCGAGAAGTTGAAAACAAGGTAAAAGAAGCGAATAAGGATGTATTCCCAGATCCTGATAATACAGCTGTTACGGTTGAAAATGATGGAACAGCTACAATCACATATCCTGATAAATCGACACAAACTATTCCAGGAAGTGATTTGGTTCGATTAGCTCCACAAGGAAAAGATGTAACAGTAGAAAAAGGTAAGACGCCAGAAGCAAAACAAGGAATTGCTAATGAAAAGGATTTACCTAAAGGAACAACATATGAATGGAAAACACCGGTAGACACATCAACCCCAGGAGAAACCGAAGGTACAGTAGAAGTAACGTACCCAGATGGGACAAAAGATGAAGTACCGGTGAAGGTTCACGTAACAGATCCACGTACAGATGCCGACAAGAATGACCCTAAAGGTCAAGAT
>NZ_AYYT01000016.1 GCF_001435955.1 Ligilactobacillus salivarius DSM 20555 = ATCC 11741
TTAGCATCAGTTCTTTTTGACAAAGAATCCATATTTTATTGTCTACTTAACAGGGTGAGCACTAACCCTAATTGCAGACACCCAATAAAAAGGCGCTATTATGAATGCCTCCACAACTATTTAGATATAATTCGTAATATATATTTTTTTTGACCAGTCAGTATTATACTAATTATATAAACTAAAGTAATATACACTATTTTTAAAAGTCCAGATATATATATAGTTTTTACTAACTTTTCAGGATACATAATAGCAGCTATAAATAAAATTACTCCTATTATTATGTATGGTAATAGTTCTTTCAGAAATTTACTGAATCTCTTTTTAAAAGCAAATACAATTAAGAAGAAATAACTAACCACAAAATTAGCTATAAAAGATAGTGATACCCACAGCGCCAAAGCATATATTGTTCTACCACTAAATATACCTATCAATATTGAAATAACTGTTACTATTGTATTTATACACCCTTGCAAAAATAACATCTTCGTATTTCCTAAAGCTTGAAAAGCAGCACCTGAACTTGAATTCATCATCTGTGTAGCAATCGATATGGCAAGTAGCTTAAAGCAAATAATCGAATTACTCCAATTACTTCCATACATGATGTTTATAATTTCTGGTGCAGCAAAAATGCATATTGCCTCTGCCCAAACCCCTACTGCCATCAACAATTTTAAAATACTCATATATTTTTGATAAAGAATATCTTTATTATCTTGATAGTCTGATAAAATTGGATGCAATACAGGGGTAATCACTCCAGCTAGATTACTTACTGGATATTGCATCAAAGTATATGATTTATTATAGTAACCCAACTGTGTACTTCCAATAAAACGTCCAGCTAATAAATTATCCAAATTTCTTGAAAAATAATTGAGTAAATTAAACAAAAATTGAAAACCTGAATACGATGCAATTTTTCTCACAGCCGAGTTATTATATTTAAATTTAAACTTAGGCTTAGTAGTTAAATAATTCCACAGATAAGTAAAAAATGCCGATAATATTGCTTGAAATACCAATGCATAGTATCTAGCACCAAAAAATGCTAATACAATCGTGATTACAACAGAAATTACATAGACAACTAAAGTTCTAACTGCAATCGCAACAAATTTCTTTTCACGATTTAAAATTCCATTAGGAACCATATTCCAAGTATTAAATAACAAGGAAAAGCCCAATAACTGTCCGACTCTGATATAGACGTTACTTCTATAGAAACTTGCAATTCCATACGAAGCAAAAAAGAAAACAACTGTTAAAATTAGTCCAAGATAAACAGAAAATGTATATATTTGATTAATATCTTCTTTTGTTAAATCTTTCCTTTGAATAATAGCAGTTCCTAACCCCATGTCTGAGAAAATAGAGAAGAATGTTGTAAAAACAGTTACAACAGCTACAATTCCATAGTCATGTGGAGTTAAAAGTCTAGCTAAGACTACCTCAACAACAATTGAAAGTAAAACCTTAGAATATTTACCAATCGCATTAATCATGGCAGCCCTTTTAATTGAATAACTTTCTGATTGCATATAAAAATCCTTTCAACTATGTTAATCAGTAAATTTACTAATAAGATTATACTCTCTATTCAGTAAAGACCAATACATATCATTCTGATTTAATTCAACATTAACCTTAGTTAGCCCATTCTCTGCAGCGCCTGGTAATTCAATACGTACTCTATCTACTTTAGAGTCACATAAGACAACAGGTACCCTTCCAACTAATTCAACAGCTTTAAGCCATAGATCATCAACTGATATATACTTATTAATTTCATTGACATTTAACAATTCAGATAACTTTAATAAATGAGGCGGATAAAGAACACCTCCCACACCCGTAGCCAATAAACTAAGTGATGGTTTAAAAGACTTTTCAGTTAGATCCCAAGTATTATATGATAAAAATTCTCCATTTTTTACCCTAATATTTCTTGCTCTTCCGGCTGTAATAGCATGTGGAAATTTCTTATAAGTTTTATATAACTCCTCAACAAGATATTTACTGTAGAGACAGTCATCATCTGTAGTTATAACAATATCATTAGGAAATTCCTTCATAGCATAATAATACTTCTTATGTGGCCGTAAATCATCCTTAACATACCTTATCTCCAAGCCGTATTTTTGTAGTTTCAGAACTTTTTCAGGAAGATATTTTTTATCATCCTCAACTATGTACAAAATAATTTTATTAGGCTTCATAGTTTGTAATAAAAGAGTCTTCACACATGAATCTAAAGTTGAAAATCTCTTATGATAGCTTGTTAATGAGACAATAATTTTTTTATTTCTTTTACTATTCGTTTCAATACCTATCTTTTTTATACTCATAAACTTGACATATGGAATTTTTAACCTTTTTCTTATGCCATAAATATATCTTCTACACGTCGAAATTAATTTTTGCATAATTAGCAATATCACCTCTTTCTGTTAGTGTTATAGTATTCTTTCTTATAGCTACTTCCCAATATAAATAATTATACAAATCCAGAGTTCCAGAAAAATTCGTATGGTATTGCATTCATATTTATAACTGTACGTGTAAAGAAATATATCACATAGAATAAGAAAATCATACTATAAGAAATCACTTTATTTCTTCTATCACTAATATTAGAAATTGCCTTTGAAATCAAAAGAATACTAAAAATTCCAAAATATATAGTTAATCTATAAGTATCGCTAATAACATTGGCAAACGGATAAATAGCTGCTCCTAAAGTGACAATATTAAATAGTATCTTTCCTTCATAAGTTTTATTAGCCTTACTATACGACGTAAATAATAGAATAACGATATAAATTAGCATTGGAAAAATTGAAATGCTACCACTTGTATCGTATATTCCATTTTCTGTATATCCTCGTAATCTATCAGACATAAAAAAATACGCTACATTAGGTGCTAATTTAGAAATAAAATATGTACTTATTATTATTATGTAATTTTTTTTATCGGCCTTTAGCAAATGTGCTGCAGGATACGCAATTATAAAGCAGATCGCTGTTTCATGTATTAACGTAGCAATAAAAACTAGTAATAAAAACTTCACGATTTTTTTATTATATACATATTTTAGTGATAATAATAAAATAGATACAGCTACCATTTGCCGAATCAAATAGAATGAGTACAAATAGAACATTGACACAAAGGCAATAAAACTCAATAAATACTCATCAGAATATTTATAAATCACATAACAAACAGAATATATATATGGTATGCTAATTATCATTAAATAGTATCTATAGTTCGTACCAGTAAAAATGGTTAAAAATTTGGTTATCAGTGCAAAAATATGCCCCATCTGCTTAAAATTATCAATAGCATTTGACCAACTACCCAAATTTGCAACATTAAATGCCGGATAATACACATTTAATGTATCATTTACTCCTAGATATACACTTCGCAGTGCAACCAATAGATATAATAGAATACCTATAACTATACAATAGACTAATACTCCAAAATTTTTGGTTATTGGAATCTCGCTATCCAATGTATAAACCTTAATCTTACTTCTAGTAAAAATAATTCTTCCAACTATTATTGACATAAATAGTAATATATATACTATCATCAGATACCTCTATTTTCTTCTATAAAACTAATAATTTTAGGTGCTATATTATTAGAAAAATTCTTCACTGACCATTCATGTGCATTAATAATAATCTTATTACTATCATCGCTAGCAATCGCTTTTTCTATATTTTTGACCAAATCGTCTATATTTCCACTTTTATATAAATATCCAGTAATTCCATCTTTCACAAGTTCAGCAGTTGCGCCACTATCAGCACCTATAACTAAATTTCTATAATACATTCCCTCAATAGTCACTCTACCTAATGCTTCCATTTTTGAACATACTAATTCCATATCATAATTTCTACGGATAGTGCTTATATCTTTAGTAAATCCCTTTAGGTGGACATTGCTAATACTATTATCATTAATATACTTTCTTAAAGTATTTTCGAGAGATCCTTTACCATATATATCTAACGAAAATTCATATCCATCCTCATAAACTTTGGAAGCAGCTTTTACTGCATCCATTACACCCTTATTTTCAAGTAATTGTCCTACAAAAATCGCTCTTACTTTCTTATCATTAAATCTTGGATTTTCATTTACAATGTTCTTATTATAAGAAATCTGGTTATATATAACTTTACTACTTTTGAATTTGTATTTTTTCAAATAATAACTCTCTATTGCCTTACTTATAAAAATAGCATTTGACTTAGAAGCCAAATCACGAATCATTTCAAGATTCTCATGTTCTAGTCCATGGTCTAAATCCATAAACTCTCTAACATGCCAAAAATGTGGAATATCTAAACTAGTTGCTATATCTGCACCTATCCAAACTGAAAATGTATTAGATAATATAACATCAGGGGAAATATCTTGTATAAGTGATAGGAGTCTTTTCCTTATACTTTGTTTATAACACACTTTCATATAACAACTTTTGATGGTCAGCTTTACATTTTCTAAACCACTTTTCTTTCGTAAATGTTTTGCAGTAGCAAAATAATTACCATTTACTACATGAACATTCTTTGCTATATTATCAAAATCATGACTTTTTACACCTGATTTTGGTAATATAATCCAATATTCATTGCTAGTATCATTTTTAATCCAATCAACAAGTGACATATTAGCACCTGAAAGGAACGCATCACCATTAAATACACATATCTTCATCAAAAATCTACTTCCCATTCATTTGTTACTCAATATATTCATCTTACTTTAACCCATTTATTTTGATTAAAGTCATACCTTTTTATAACTCTAGCAGGACAGCCAACCGCAACCGAGTAATCGGGAATATTATGAGTGACTACACTATTTGCCCCTATAACACAGTGTTTACCAATATTAACATTTCCTATAATAGATACATTTGTCCCTATCCATGTATCTCTCCTAATTACCACACCTTTGGTGTATACAACATCGTCCTGCTCTAGAATTGGAATATTTATATTAGAATAATTATGATTGTAGTCAGCTATAAAAACATTAGGGCCAGTAAATACATTATCTTCGATAATAACACTATTTTTGCAACCTATTCTTGAAAACTGACCTATCATTACGTTATTTCCTATAATGAGACCTTTATTTTTGGGGAATGTTGCGATAAAACAATCTGAATGCACTGTAACGTTTTCCCCAAGTTTCATAAATCCCTTACCTGTAACTCTCGACCTCACCCCAACAAACAAATTACTTCCAAACATTCTATACCGTACAGCATAATAAAATGTATTTGAAAAAGCTTTTTTAAAGAAACACTTGATTTTTCTAATCATTATATTTATCAACAACCTCTTTTATAGCCTCTAAATATCCAAAACCATCTTTATCATCAGGTTCGAGATAGGCGCCTTCACTCCATTCATTCCAAGCATTAATCACACAAAATTCCTCACTTATATTTTCTCTATCTGAGGTGTAAAATTTTTCAAAGTACTTTTTAAATTTAGGAACTGTTTTCCCCTTTACTATCATACTTTCTTTGCCTTTTCTCGCGGAATTATCCCAACCACTGAAAGCACCAGAAATAATAGTTTTTGAATCATAAGTTCTTTTCCTATTCAAAATATAAGACCAGATTTTGTCGAAAGATTGATAATCCGTCATCTTTAACTTCTTTATGATAAATCTCTTTAGTAAATTAAACTTACTAATATCAAAAAATAAAGAATACCTTGGTTCAAATTCGTAAACAGCATCACTTTTTTTAGAAAATAATTTTGGATTTCTAGGATATATGTACTCAACAGTATATATTCCTGCAAAACCTGCTTCTTTACAACGCATATCAAAATATTCAATCATTTTATCATAATTCGGTATTTCCGAGGGATTATATATATATAACATTGGTTTATTATCTACTTTTATATATCTTTCATCCTTAAAAAATTTTTCCCAATAATCAAAATGTTGTTTCCAATCTTGCTCTCCAGGATATAATTGCTCTAATAAAGTTTCTGGATCTCTTCCATGCCAAGTAGTAATCCAAGTTTGGTTAGCCCAACTAAAACAATAATTAATATCAATATCTGGGTTATTTAAAAGCATTTCTGCCGGTTTTTCAAATAACATTCTTCCATTTCCAAACCAGTAATGATAGAAAATAAAGCCATAAACATTATACTTTTTAGCTATTTCTGCTTGATATTTTAAATCATTAACATTAGAAAGATCATAATAATAATCATCTTTAGGCTTCATAGGTTGGTAATGTCCTTTAAACAAGGGCTTTCCAGATTTTACATTAGTCCACTCTGTAAAACCATCTCCCCACCATTTATTATTCTCTGGAATCTCATGAAATGCCGGTAAATGGACTGCTAGAACTTTTTTACCCATACTTCTTATTCCATCTCCTTTTTCAAAATTTTTTGTATTCCAACATCATATACTTCATTTCTATCGTATTCAATAAAGAAATCCCAATTTCTTTTTCCGTCTACATCAGCCATACCACGGTTAAATTTCTTTATAGCTTCATCTCTACTTTTACAGAAATAATGATTAATTCTAAATTTTGAATACGTTACTTCATAATCAACTGCTCCATTAAACTTATGTTCATTTTCATTTATATTATAAACTCCATGCCTATAACACGGAAAATGTGGATTAGAAATCACAATTACTTTACGAGGATTAAAAATAGTTTTTACAGCAATATGGTTTTTAAAATTATCTGCTGCTCTATAAGTATATTCATCTAACACGTTTCCGGCGGGTTTATGAATATGTCCCGAACTGCCAAAACAGCACCAATGAATTCCCATGCCCCCATAACTATAGTTCTTAGATAATATTTTATCTATATCAGAAATATTACCAGTTTCTCTTGGAAAAATAAATTCATCTAAATCTAAAGCTGCAATATATTTACAATCATATCTATGTTTTTCAACAGCATCATTATAGGCAAAACACTGCCTTTTTTCACCAGGATAGTTAATTAAATCAACTATACCCTGTTTAATATATCCACTTAATATCGCCTCTATATTATCAGTACTATTATTGTTATATATATAAAATTTTTGAAACCCTACTTTTTTATGATAATCAATCCACTCTTTTATATATGGAGCCTCATTCTTAACAATTGCTACTATTGCATAATCATATTTATAGCTATCTAATTCTTTAGGACGTGTAAAAAATGTCAAATACTTAAAAAATCCATACAGTACTAGTGGTAGGAACAGTAACGCCTTAAGTATACTTGGTAACATAGAATCACGTAATTGTCTAGCTGGTTTCATCCAAATTATATATCTTAAAAATTTACTTTTTTTCAAAGCATTAACCATGTTTTATCCTCACCTCCCATTTCAATAAATTTATAACAAAAACTAATCTGTTACGAATCATCTTTCTTAACGGCAAATGCTGCATTGTCGATACGTTCTCTCCATGTCTTCTATAATAAATTAATTTTTCTGGAATAAAGACACTCTTTCCAACTACTTCAGAGATAATACCTATCCATTGATCATGCATGTGTATATTATCTGGTATTGGCAATATGTAATCCAGTATCTCTTTTCTAAACGCCATACAACAACCTATATATGAATTTTTAACAATATTTTTTATAATTCCACTTTTAGAATTTCTCGTCGAAAAAAAAGAACCAATCACTATATCCATATTATTATCTATAACAGCTGCATCATGTATTACAAGTGTTACGTTACTATCTTTGAAAAATCGTTGTGTCATTTCAACTTTATTATCCATCCAAATATCGTCTTGGTCTGTCAAATATATATATTCACCTGAAGCATGACGTAGTGCATTTTCAAAGTTAGCTTTAACTCCCTTATGGGGGCCTTCATACACTTTTATATTTTTGAAATTTTTCCTGTAATCCTGTATTATCTCCAAAGTTTCATCTTTAGAACCATCATCAGAAATAATAATTTCATCATTGTTAGAAAGATTCTTGATAATGCTTTCTAATTGCTTTGAAATATACTTTTGGCCATTATATGTTGCCATACAAACAGATATCATTATTTAAGCTCTCTCCTAATATTTTATAATTTATAGCTTACAAACATAATTTGCCTAATAATATTAATCATTAATTATCTTCAAATAACGTGATAACGCATCTTGCCAAGTAGGAAGTGGATCAAAGCCATTTTCAACTAATTTAGATTTATCTAAACGGCTATTAAATGGTCGTGCAGCTTTAGAGACTCCATATTCAGCAGTTGTCACTGGAGTAACCTTTACATTTTTACCTGATTGTTTAAAGATTTCTTTTGCAAAGTCTGCCCAAGAAATATAACCACCTTCATTAGTTGCATGATAGTAACCATACTTATCTGTTTCTGTCATGTCAACTAAAAGCCTAGCCAAATCATAAGTGTATGTTGGGGTTCCAATCTGATCAGAAACAACAGTTAATTCATCATGGTTTTCTGCTAACTTCAACATTGTTTTAATGAAATTAGCACCATTGACACCAAAGACCCAAGCAATTCTGACAATAAAATATTTGTCTAAAGTGTTAGCCACAGCTAATTCACCATCTAATTTAGTTTGACCGTATACATTTAATGGTTTATAGTCCTTGCAATCAGGTTTCCATGGTTTTTTTCCTTGACCATCAAACACATAATCAGTAGATAGATATACCATCTTTGCATCAATTTTCTTGGCCGCATTTGCAATGTTTTGAGTCCCATCTACATTGATTGCACGAACTTTAGCTTGCTTGTCCTCATCTTCTGCTGCATCTACCGCCGTCCAAGCTGCACAATGTACGATAACATCTGGATCAACCATCTCAATTATCTTTTGCACTTCGTCATTATTTGTAATATCTAGTGAAACATATTCAGCAGTTGTTACGTAACTGTCGTCTTGTATGCCTGCATATTCTGGAGCTAAGTCAGTTCCTACCCCAACATACCCGCGCTTATTTAACTCATTCATAACGTCATGGCCTAATTGACCTGCAACACCAGTCACAAAATATTTCATTTTAAATCCCCCATTCTTTTAGTTTTTACCATATCATATAACTAGTAATATTAAGTCTAGATCCACTTGTAGCCCCATTTTTTAAAGTAATGTCTCATTGATTCTATATGATACTTAAAAAGTTTCTTATTTTTATGTGAACCTCTTTGCCATTTATGGACTACAGTTGCACCTGGAAAATACATTAATTTAGATACTTGATTTACCCTCTTGCAAAGATCAGCATCTTCCATATACATAAAGTATCTTTCATCAAAACCGTTAATTCTTTTAAATAATTCCGTTTTGATTACGAGAAAGCTTCCTTGCCCAAAGGGAACTTGAAATGGTTTTGAATAGTCTTCATACTGCATCGTATGCCATTCTTGTCGTTTTTTGAAGTTATTTTTAAAAAACATTCTAACAAACATATCAAATATAGTTAATTCTTGCCTATATACAGCAACTCTATTGCCTGTTTCATCTACTATATTAGGAATAACCATTCCAACAGAGGAATTATTGTCTAAATACTCTATTATAGGTGAAAAAGCATCTTCGTTAAAAATAACATCAGGATTCATAATGCAGTGATATTTAGAAGTAAGTATTGGTAATATATAATTATTTCCTTTACCAAAACCTAAATTTTCCTTAGCATCTATATATATTACATCATTGTATCTACTTAATATATTGTCTATTTTTTCTTTTTCATTTTTAGTCGCATTCTCACTACCATTGTCGATAATATATATCTGCTTTCTAATTTTATTAGATGTATACTTTTCAAGTGATGAAATAGCCACTCTAATATCATCGAAATTATGATAGGCAATTATACATACACTTAAGTCTATAGACATATACTCCCCCTATAATTTCTTATCTAATCTAAATTTAAAAAAACTTCTATGTTATCATAATTTACAACTAAAATAACTAGAAACATGTTTTATTCTATCTTATATTTTTTTCTTATTCAATATATAGCAAGTGTTATTCTTGTAACTATAATAATATTTCTGTTTCATATAAATTTAATCTATGCTTCTTATTTTCTTGATTTTTCTGATATTCCAATCTAGACACAGGACCAATTTTATAATTTAACGCTTACTTGCATAAACTTTTATATTTCTTCTATATTTTAATATACCAATAATCAAAATAAGCCTATTATTACTTTATAGCAGCAGTAATAGATTTAAAAATAAAAGAGAGAATAAACATCTTTCTAACCAAAGAAAGAATACCATATCTCATAAATTACAGTATTAAATTTTAATCATCATATCTATGTTCCCATTCTGGACTGGAACCTGTTTTACCAATGGATTTTACCTTATATTCTCCATCTTCTTTTTCAATTTGAGTACCGAATTATTGCACTTTACACTAGAAAGAATACTACAAATACATTGAAATTTACTGGATTGCTTATACTAGATGAAATTATCCCAGTATTTTTCACTAATCTCACATTTAAAATGTATGTTTCCATGAAGTAACCAACCAATTCCAATAATTCATAAATACTTCTTTCATTTTACTATCTAAAGTCTATTTGTATCTGTTAATATTAACCGTTATTAATATTTTTCCTTACTAATTGATATCCACCAAATATACAAAATTTTGCGTCTTCTTTTATGATGAACCATAATTTTGAAACTTATCCATGATAAATCTTCCTAACACAAATATGTCTGTACTATGCTGTTATAAAATTTAATTTATTTCAGAACATTCAATTTAGCTTTTAGTTTCAATACTCTTTTCACTGAATTGTCAATTTACTTTTGTGATATATCTCCACGTTTTATTGCATCTTTGATAGCTGGTATTCCATCTACATAACCATTGCTTAGTAACATATCATTTCCTGCTTCAATCGCCATCACATCTATATTCGTGTTTTGTTTCTGCGCAAAGCTAGTCAATGCTCCCATTCCCATATCATCCGTAATAATAACACCTTTAAATTTCAATTCTTTTCTTAAAATTTCATGTACTGGTTTTGATACAGAAACTGGTCTACTTGCATCCAAACTATTAACAACGACATGGCCTACTAGTACTGAATCGGCTTTAGCTCTTATTCCAGCTTTAAATGGCAAAAAATCATTTTTCTTAACTTCTGCTGCACTACGTTCATCACTTGCAAAGCCTGTATGAGTATCTCCAGATGAGCCATATCCTGGAAAATGTTTCAATGTTGCAGCCACTTGCTGCTTTTGAATTGCTGGTACAACTTTTGATACATATTGTGCTGTCAATTTATAATTCTGTCCCAGTGTCCTGTTATATATAAAGCTATTTGGATCATCCGAAACATCAGCAACTGGTGCAAAGTTCCAATTAATACCTAAACTTCGTAAAACTTTAGCCACACTACTATATTCTTTTACCACTCCAGTTATTCCGGATTATTTATATATCTCTTGTGGTGAAGGAAAACTTCTTCCGTTTGTTAATTGTGGACTTATACTCAATCTAGATACAGTCCCACCTTCTTGATCAGTAGCGATAAATAATCCGTACTTACTAGCGTCTTGAAATTTTATATCTTTCTGTTTCATTAAATCTACATTCTGATTACTAAAATCTTCTCCAAATAGAACAATTCCCCCTAAATTATATTTTTTTATATCATTTGTCATCTTATTAGTATCGCCAGAACTAGGACTCATATACAATTGCCCTATCTTTTCATCTAATGTCATTCCATTTACAATTTTCTGAATTTTTTTATCAGAAATATTCTTAGCGAATGCCTTGTCTTGAAAAACTATTATACATGACAAGAATATCATAGCTACTAATAAAAATTTTTTCACGTAAATTCTCCTTTTACATCGACAACTAAAAATAATAGTAACACAAGATTATATATACTAAACAAAATATGTATCTTAAATAATATCTTTATAAAAAAATGCCAATGTTATCCTATTTTGCCAATCTAGACACAGGACCAATTTTCTAATTTCTGCAAATTTAACGCTTACTTGCATAAATTTTTATATTTCTTCGGTGTCTAAATACGCAAATAACTGAAATAAGCCTATCATTACTTTATGGTTGTAATAATAGACTCAAAAAAAATTATTTACTTGTTAATTTTACTTAACTTCACTTAAAAATTCATCCAACGCTTCTTTCCAATCCGAAAATACAAAGCCAGTTTCTTTAGCTAACTTCATTACACTATAATGTGGTCTAAATGCAGCTGTTGGATATTGATCTGAAGTTACAGGTTGAACATCCACATCTGTATCTTTCAATATCTCTTTAGCAAATTCATACCATGAGCATTGACCATCATTACAGCAATGATATACACCATATTCAACCTTATTATCTACTAAGTATGTCAAAAATTCTGCTAATGTTCTAGTCCATGTAGGACGTCCTACCTGATCATCAACAACTGTCAACTTATCATGATTCTTTGCTAGATTTAACATAGTGTACACGAAGTTATGTCCCCATTGTCCATATACCCAAGCCGTTCTAATTATGTAGTACTTATCGCAATATTTTTGTACTGCTTCTTCACCAGCAAGCTTTGCTTTACCATATTCATTGCGTGGACCTTTAGGGTCATCTGGTAAATACTCACCACTTGTACGATTACCATCAAAGACATAATCAGTACTTACATAAAGCAATGTTGCCCCAACTTTTTGACATGCCTTAGCAATATTTTCTGTTCCATCAACGTTAACTTTCCAGTTAAGTTCTTTACCTTCTCCTTCAGCCTTATCCACCGCTGTATAGGCTGCACAATGATAAACTACTTCTGGTTTATTCTTTTCAAAGTAAGCATCTACTGCCTCTTTGTCTGTTATATCTAATCCTTGTGAATCTTCTGCTAGATATTCTTGCCCACGTCCATCTAACAGATGTTGCATTTCTTGACCTAATTGTCCATTTGCACCAGTAATTAAAATTTTCATTTAATATCTTCCTTCCAATGATAAAGTAAAACCCCAGGAAAACCTGGGGAAATTTTTATTGCCCATTTTTAGCATATTTAGCTTCAACTGCAGCCTTTTGATCTTGCCACCATTCACGATGGTTAGTATACCAATCGATTGTTGCTTTTAGGCCTTCTTCAAAATTAGTGTATTGAGGTTCCCAACCTAATTCATTGCGTAATTTACTTGCATCAATAGCATAGCGCAAATCATGTCCTGGACGATCTTTAACTTGATCGTAAGCGTCTGCTGGTTGTCCCATTAATTTCAAGATTAATTCTAAAACTTCTTTGTTGTTCTTTTCACCGTCAGCACCGATTAGGTATGTTTCGCCAATCTTACCTTCATTCAAAATCTTCCAAACAGCACTTGAATGATCATTAGTATGGATCCAATCACGTACATTCTTACCTGTTCCATATAATTTTGGACGAATACCACTTAAAATATTTGTTATCTGACGTGGAATAAATTTTTCGATATGCTGGTAAGGACCATAGTTATTTGAACAATTGGAAATAGTTGCTTTTAATCCAAATGAACGTACCCATGCTCTAACTAACAAATCTGAACTTGCCTTTGAAGATGAGTAAGGACTACTTGGTTTATATGGAGATTCAGGTGTGAATTTTTCACCTGGACCTTCACCATGTCCTGGTAAATCTTCACGTAATGGTAAATCACCATAAACTTCATCAGTAGAAACATGATGGAAACGTACATCGTACTTAGTACATGCTTCAATTAGAACTGATGTCCCAACAATATTAGTTTGAATAAAAGGATCAGGATTTCTAAGTGAGTTATCATTATGACTTTCAGCAGCATAATGTACCACCGCATCAGCATTTTGAACTAACTTATCTACTAATTCCTTATCACAAATATCTCCGACAACTAACTCTACACGATCTTGTGGCAAGCCAGCAAGATTTTCTTTATTTCCAGCATATGTTAGCTTATCCAATACTGTCACATGAACTTCAGGATGATTATTAACTACATAATGTACAAAGTTTGAACCGATGAATCCAGCTCCACCAGTCACAATAATATTCTTAAACATCAAGATACCTCCTAAATTTCGCCATAGACAAACGGATTGTCTTTTTCAAATTCTGTCAAAGTAGGTTGGTTAGCATCTTTTTCAGATGTAATGGCCTTGTCTAAGTCTATTGGCCAATCAATATTAAGTTCAGGAGTCTTGAAGGAAATACCACCATCAGCTTCTGCATCATAGTAATTATCACATTTATAAAGAAAGTTAACGTTGTCTGTTAAAGTAACAAATCCATGAGCATAACCTTTAGGTACTAGCAATTGACGATGATTACTTTCAGATAAGATGTATCCTTCCCACTGTTTGTATGTAGGAGATCCCTTACGTAAATCAACAATTACATCTAAAACTGCCCCAGTTGCTACTCGGATCAACTTTGTTTGTGCAGCTTTACCACGTTGAAAATGCAAACCACGTAAGACACCTGCTTGAGTAGAAAGAGAGTGATTATCTTGAATAAAATCAAAATCAATTCCAGCTGCTTTGAAATCACGATCTGAATAACTTTCTGTGAAGAATCCACGGTTATCTCCAAACACTGCCGGTGTAATTAATTTAACATCTTGTAATTTTGTTTCTTTTACAATTAATTTTCCCATTATTATTGCTCCTTAGCTAATCTTAATAGATATTGACCATAATCATTTTTCTTCATTGGTTGTGCTAGTTCAACTAATTTTTCTTTACTTATGTAACCCATACGGTAAGCAATTTCTTCTAAACAAGCTACTTTCAAATTTTGACGTTTTTGAATTGTAGCAATAAAACTAGCAGCTTCCATCATAGAATCGTGAGTACCTGTATCTAACCAAGCATATCCACGTCCCATTAACTTAACATCTAGTTTACCTTCATCTAGATATAATTTATTAATATCTGTAATCTCTAGCTCACCACGATCAGAAGGCTTTAAATTCTTGGCTTTTTCTACGACTGTATTGTCATAGAAGTATAAACCAGTAACTGCATAATTGCTCTTAGGATTTTCAGGCTTTTCTTCAATTGATAAAGCCCTCATATTACTATCAAAATCTACAACACCAAATCGTTCTGGGTCATTTACATGGTAGCCAAAGACTGTTGCCCCATCTGTCTTTTGAGCAGCTTCTTGCACAAGCTTAGATAAGCCAGATCCATAGTAAATGTTATCCCCTAAAATTAAACAAACTGAATCGTTGCCGATAAAATCAGCTCCTAAAATAAAGGCTTCTGCCAATCCATTAGGTTTTTCTTGAACCTTATAAGTTAATGATATTCCTATTTCAGAACCATCACCTAATAATTGTTCAAATAATGGCGTATATTCTGGAGTAGAGATAATTAAAATATCTTTTATGCCTGCTAACATCAAAGTTGATAATGGATAATAAATCATCGGTTTATCATAAATTGGTATTAATTGCTTAGAAATACCTTTAGTTATAGGATAAAGACGTGTACCGCTACCACCAGCTAAAATTATACCTTTCATATAACTACCTACCCTAACTAATTAATAATATAATACACTTTTATAATACTATACCGTTACTCTATAATCTAGGTACTAATTATCTAGAGACATACTTTATATATATATCCCCTAATAACTGTCTAGATTGAAGGTAACAATCCTTATACATTGACATAGGTACTATTAGTAATGGATTACCTGTTTTATAAAATTTATTCCTTATGTTTAGATATTTTCTATTTCTTTTTATAATTTTTAATTTCTTATCCTTTTCAGTTATTGTATCATCGTCCTTTACATAATCAATTAGATCTTTACAATAATCCAATGCCATATTAATCCACTTGATACGTGCTTCTGAGTTTCTATTTTTCCTAACTTCAACTGAAAAAGTACTATCATCATGTCTACGATAATCTATCATATCTTTGTTATAATTATATAGTCCATCTGCAAATAGACCTAATTTCCAAAAATAGTCATCGTGTGCGTATTCTAAATTATAATAATTCTTACTTTTTTCTACTATTTCTTTTCTAATACAAAATACACACCCTGGTGCATCAACTTTGAATATATGTTTTCCCCATGAAACTTTTTCTAATTTTTCGTTTTGATCACTACTTTGTTCTCGCTTACTGTTATCATATAAATTAGTTACATTTGTTGTTAAAACTTTTATTTGAGGATTATTAATCATAATATCTTCCATGACTTTTAATTTATCCTTATGCCATATATCATCCTGATCACAAGGAAATACTAAATCTCCGGTAGAACTCCATATCCCCTCTACAAAGTTTCTTCTCCAACCCTTATTTTCTTCGTTAACTATTACTTTCCAAGTATTATTCAAGTTGTTCTTAATAATATATTTTTCTATGAATTCAGGAGTTCCATCATTTGATCCATCATCAAATATTAAAACTTCATCTGCTTTTCTTTCCTGATTAACAATTGATTCAAGTTGTTCTTCTATATATCTTATTCCATTATATGTCGTCATTACTATTGATAGTTTCATTCTTATACTCCTTCCCTGAATTTACAAATTCGGTTGCAACTATTCCAAGGACTATTAATAATAGCGTTAAGACACTTATTCCAAATGTGAGGTAATTCCACCATGTTGCCTTAGAACTAATTTGAATCATATCTCCGCGTTTAACTTTTAATTTTAAAATACTACCTACTTTTATCTTTGTATTTTTTCCATTCACTTTTACTTCGTAAGGAATACCTTTATACAGTAGGAAAGGTACTTGGTTAGCTTTTTTATCCATTCTCAAAGTTATGCTGTCATAACTTACTTTAACTATATTTGATTTTGGAATACCTCGATTTAGTACAGGTTGTTTATTTTTATTAATCAAAATATAATCGTCCCAACCACTATATGGAGTAGAGATTTTCTTAATATAATTACTATTGTTTATTAAGTTGTCATTCACAGCATTGTGGTACGTTCTAACAGATCCTATAGCTAATACTGACATCATCATAAATAAAAAAAACAAGCTTGATTTCACATTTATTTTGTCAAAATTTACTTTCAAAAATAAAACACAACCAATTGTCAATAAAAGCATTACTATTGACAATAACCTTCCTGTAAATTGAATAACACCTACTGGCGATTGTGATAATTTAGTTGGTAATGGAATTACATTCAAAGTTAATATGTATACAATTCCTGCCCCTAAGATATATCCTTTCCATTTTCCATTATTTTTAGATGTCACAGCTATTACTAGCAAGATGCTTAGTAATATAAAACACATAATTCCTATATTAAAAATTGTACTTTTCTCAGTTATATCATTCTGCAACATTGCTTGTAGTGTTTCCCACATATCAATAGCACCTATTCCACGCCAAGTTGTTGCTATTCTATTTTTCAATGCTATATTGCCAATATTGATAATTGTAAACGCAACAAGAGGAATTGATAAAAATCCTGCACTAACTATATGATATATTTCTTTTAAACTTATTTTTCTAGAAATAATACGATATAATTCAGCAACAACAATCAGTAATAATGCTAAGATTGATGATATCATATGCGAATTAATAACCATTCCCATTCCTAATGCTAGATATAATATTCCTAATTTTTCATTATTCCAAATTAAATAGCATCCCAACATTACTAATGGTAAAAAAGTATAGGCTAAAGCTTCGCCTAGTGCATTCCTTGAATACATCAAAGTTAAATGATAGGCGTTAAGTTGATAAAGAACTATACCTATCAATCTTATGTAATAATTTTTACTTAACTTTCTGACTAGTAAGTATGTATTCAAAATTGTTAATATATTCAATAGATAAAAACCTATAAACAATGCGTGCATAGGACTATTCAGTAGTACCCTAGGGATAATAAACATTAATCCAGATAACCATGGATACATTCCATTGAATACTTCCCCCACGTTACCATAACCCATAAAGTTCACAATTGGTGGTAATTCCTTATTTTTTATGGCATCTGCAATAGATTCAAATCTTATTAGATGTATTTGACCGTCCCATGTTAATCTAAATGTATGCCCTATAAAAGCTGGGTATGTTGATATCAAAGCTAATAATAAAAAGAACATTAGTAAAATCAGTTTCTGTATTAAATTTTTTCTTTTCATTCTTTCTCTCCTAATTATCTAAAAAATATTCCAATGATGAATCTAATCTTTTAAAATACTCTTCAGGATAATACTCACTAATACTATTTTTTACATCTATTGGGTTTAAATTATTATTAGCTACTTTCTCAATTGCTTTAGTTAATTCTCTTATATTTCCTAGTGGATAGCTATATCCATTTATATTTTCTTTTACAATATCATCATAGCTCTTAAATTTACTTGTTATCACAGGTATACCTCTAGCCACAGTTTCTAACATTACCATAGAAAGTCCCTCATACTTTGAAGTCATTATTAAAGCTGATGGCCTTTCCTTTATCTTATCCCATAAATCTGGAGTCCAACCATGCCAAGTGATTTTTTTTGAAACTCCCATCTTTCCAGCATAAATTTGACAAAACTCAAGTTCTTCACCCGTACCATAAATATCTAGATGAACATTATCTATCTCTTTAATTCCCATTAACATTTCACGTAAATTCTTTTGTCCGTCTAACATGACTCTACCCGCATAAAATAGATTAATTTTTTTACTATTATTCGTTTCCGGTAACACATCATATTCTTCTATTGGATTGAAGATTAATTTAATCTTCTCTCTAGGTATTTTTAAATCTTCTAGTTGTTTTTCAATTGTTCTACTAATGGCTAGATGCCCGTCTGCATAAGGCAAAGTATGTTCAGTATCAAACATATCCTGATCAGTTAATGAATAATGGAACCATGATATAACTTGATATTTTTTATTCAAGAATTTTTTGATTTTACTACCTAGTAAAACCATTTTGGGACTCAGTGATATATAGTCTGTATTTTTTTCAAATAAAAATAATCTTAAAATAAAAAGTAACTTAGAAATATTTCCCTTCCCTTTAAACATATTTATTTTTACTCTCGTATCTATCTTCTCTAGCCATTCTTTTTCTTCAGGAATATTACTTAGTGTGAGTGTAATTTCATATTTATTAACTAAATGATTTAATACTTTTATTAATACGGTTTCTGTGCCACCTGTACCGGATAATTCACTACATAAAAAGTTTAATTTTTTCACTATTCCAACCCCCTACAAAATACAATACTTATACTAATAATAAGTATTGCAATAGTACTTATTATGAACGTCACATAGTTCCACCATGTAGCCTTAGAATTAATTTGAATTATATCTCCGCGTTCAACTTTTAATTTTAAAATACTACCTACTTTTATCTTTGTATTTTTGTCATTTACCCTTACTTCATAAGGAATACCCTT
Organism: Ligilactobacillus salivarius DSM 20555 = ATCC 11741; assembly: GCF_001435955.1. GTDB lineage: Bacteria > Bacillota > Bacilli > Lactobacillales > Lactobacillaceae > Ligilactobacillus > Ligilactobacillus salivarius. The sequence continues at coordinate 19,462 of NZ_AYYT01000016.1, forward strand.
ATATAGAAAAAATGGTACTTGATTTGCTTTTTTATCTACCTTTAAAATAATACTATTATAACTTGTCTTAGACACAGTGTATCTATGACTCATTTTGCCAATTATAACTTGTTTATTTTTCCCAATTAAAGCGTAGTCCATATCCCCTTCTGTTAGTTTTGAAATCTCTCCAACATAATTGTCATTGTTTATATAATATCTGATTGGATCGTCATTCACAGTATTATGATATGTCCTAACAGATCCTACAGTCAGTAATGACATAATCATGAATAGGAAAATAAAACTTGACTTTGTATTTACTTTGTTAGAATTTTCTTTCAAAAATAAAACACAACTTACTGTTAATAAAATCATTACTATTGATAACAATCTTCCTGTAAATTGAATGATCCCTACTGGAGTTTGTGGTAAGCTAGCTGGCAACGGAATTATATTTAAGGTCAATATATATATAATCCCCGCTCCTAAAATATATTTTTTCCAGCTTCCATTAGCTTTAGATACTATAGATGTCACTAACAAGATACATAGTAATACAAAACATATAATTCCTATGTTGAAAATTATGCTTTTATCAGCTATGTTATTCTGCAACATCGCCTTTAATGACTCCCACATATCAATAGAGTTTATTCCACGCCAAGTTGTTGCTATTCTATTTTGCAGTGATATGTTTGCAATATTGGCAACTGTGAATATAATTATTGGTATTGTTAATATTCCTGCACTAGTAAAATAACCTATCTCTTTTAAACTTAATTTTCTCGTAAATATACTATATATTTCAGCAACAATAATTAATAAAAATGCCAAAATCGATGATATCATATGTGAGTTAATAATCATTCCCATACCTAGTGCTAAGTATAATATTCCTATCTTTTTATTATTCCAAATTAGATAACACCCTAACATCGTCAATGGTAAAAAAGCATAGGCTAAAGCCTCTCCTAGCGCATTTCTCGAGTACATCAACGTTAAATGATAAGCATTAAGTTGATAAAGAATTACACCCATTAATCTTATATAATGATTATTACTCAACTTCCTCACTAACAAATAAGTGTTTAAAATTGTTAATATGTTCAATAGATAAAAACCTATGAATAATGCATGCATAGGACTATTTAACAGTACTCTAGGGATAATAAATATTAATCCTGATAGCCACGGATACATTCCATTGAATACCTCTCCCACATTACCATAACCCATGAAGTTTACAATTGGTGGTAATTCCTTATTTTTTATAGCATCTGCGACAGATTCAAATCTTATTAAATGTATTTGACCATCCATTGTTAATTTAAAGAAATGTCCTATAAACGCTGGATAAGTTGATATGAAAGCTAGTACTAAAAAAAATAGTGCTAACATTATTTTAGATATTAGGTTACTTCTTTTCATCTTTTCCCCCCTCAATTATTTTAATTCCTTCCTATAATTACTCCAGCTTCGCAACCTAAACATCAATCTAGCTAGCGCTCGCATTTTCAGTTTTATGAAAAATACTGGTAAAAATCTTGGTGACATGCAATCCTTTAATTTCATCTGCTTGATAGCTTCATTGATTGTTTTATTTTTTAATAATTCGTTAGATTTACGTACTTTAGAGCCATAATCACTATTATCACCATAGTTAAATATCTCTCTAACCATCATGATATTCATTTGAATTACTGTGTATTGATAAAATGCTTGTTTTAATTCTGGAATATTATTGAAGATATCCTCTTGTACAACCTCTAGAGACTCTATATATCCAGGAATCTTACTTTGTTTATTTTTTCCTCTCATTACTGAAACATTATCTATTGAGTAATGATATAGAATTGTATTATCAGAGGTTATCTTCTTACATTTTTGCATATATCTTACTAAAAACTCACTATCTTCTGATAATTTCAAGTCTTCATTAAACCTTACATTGTTCTCATGTACTGTTTCAGTTCGATAGGCTTTTCCCCAAACCGTCATATATTTGGTTGGATTACTCAACATTACAGATAAAGCTTCAACCCTAGTATTAGGTACTTCTGCTAGTAATACTGGAGTATTACCATGTTCAAAGTTGAATATCACCAAATCACTGTTACTTTGTGCAACTATATTTTTTAAATTCTTTAATGATCCTTCTACATAATAATCATCAGAATCTAAAAATAAGAGATACTCACCTTGCGCTTGATTAATTCCCTTATTTCTTGCGAAAGATACGCCACCAATTGTACTAGTAAAATGGATGTTGCCATTGTCTTTCATAAAATCATGGACTAATTCAACCGTTCCATCTTGAGAACCATCATCGACTATGATGATTTCGTATTCTGATTTATCTAGCTGTTTCGTAACACTTTCAATTGCCCTAATAATTGTCTTTTTCGAATTATATGTAGGTATTATAAACGAAAATGTGATATCCATATTTCCACATCCTATTCTTTTGCCCTGATAAAATAAAAAGCCAGCAAAATTTGCTAGCTCTTCTCCCCTTATTGGTAATGCTTAAAAGCTATTTTCATATTTTTTATTAAAAAATTTAGCTTTTAAAAATGCTGTGCCTTTCTTCCACCAATTTACTCCCTCTACATATACAATTGGTAGCTCTTTGACACGTTTCTTATCAATAACACCATTTTCAAATTGTTTTTCTAGCCAAACGTTAAAGATAATTTCACTTACACGTCCATAGAAACGTTGTTGGAAAGCATCCAAATTTTGCGTTCCCAGACGTTTTTCAAGTTCAAATAAGATATCAAATAACCATGTGCAATAGGCGTCTAACAAATCTTTTCTCATAATAACCATATTAAACATATATCCTGAAGTCTTATTTATTACCTTCTCATATGTATCAGCATATTCTGGATATTTTTCCCTAATAATATCGGAAGTTACATCTAACTGGTTTGAATAATGTGTATGCTTATAATGTGAATATAGAGTTTCAATATAATATCTTCTCTTTCTAGGTAATATCACATCATACTTATCTAGCATTGGTTCTAATTCAGCTTTTGTAACAAGCCAATTAAGCCTATCCTTACCATGATGATAATTCTTTCCACCAAAATGACGTCTATAATGAGCTAAGCCGATATATTCAGCATCTACATGCTTCCATGCCCAATATAAAGCTGTTAATTCACTATATCTATCATTTTTATCAGAAATATTATCTCCAACATTGTCTTTTTGATATCTTAAGTCTTTATCTTTATTCAATTCGGCACCTACATGAATTGGTAAATACAAATCATCCGTAGGCATTTTATATTTCTTGTGAGTAGCAATTACTACTTCTACCTTTTTTTCCAAGAGATTTCTCCTCACTTAGATATACAAATAATTAAATAAAATTTCACTAAGAAATCTATTCTGTAATCAATTTCATAAAATTAATTACTACCTTCACTACTATATCATAATATTAGCAAATTGTATTTAAAAAATTTTGTCATGGGTATTATTCTTTAAACTTTATTAAAGTCCATTTCACTAATTTCCATAAATTTAGTAGTATATAGATATTACGAAAGTGAGGTATTTTATGCGAAATTTTTTATCATTACTTGGTAAGATCTTCTTGTTTATTGTTTTTATCGTGTTATCACAGTTGCCATTGCTACTTATTGAAAGTCATTATTCAATGGGGATCATCGCGCCACTCGTTATCCTCTGTTATCTAATATTAATTGGAATCCTGCTTTATATCGTTAAACGCGTAAAAGGTGAATCACCGTTTAAAAAAATCACAGGGAAAAATGTTAGATTCATTCTTGCAGCTTATGTTGTTATGATTCTCGCTAAGGGTATTTTGTTGACTTTAATGACAAAAGTTTATCATCAAACAACAAGCGCTAATGATAAAGCTCTAAATGCTTTAGTCACTGATAGAACTGCTTTATTAATGACTATATTAGTTGTTGTTTTGGTTCCTATTACTGAAGAATTGCTTTATCGTGGTGTGTTTACGAGTTTCTTCTTTAAAAACCAGCCATTTTGGCAAGTAGCTATGAGTGGGGTTATCTTTGGTTTAATGCATTCTAGCACAAACTTCATCTCTGCTTTAGTTTACGTTACAATGGGATGGATTTTAGCTTATGTCTATGTACATACTCGAAATCTTTCTAACAGTTTAACCCTTCATATTTTAAATAACGCTCCGTTTATTGCAGTATTGTTCAATTAAAAATGAGGCTGGGACTCAAATCCCAACCTCATTTTTATTTATATAGTTCATATGGCACTTCGACATATTTTTCCTGACCTTCTTCTACTTCAACTTGTCCGTTCATTAAATCAACAATTGTCGCAGTAAAAGATTCAACTTCTGGCGTATCAACATAAACTACTGCCGTAACATCAGTCATAAATACCGTATCACTTACATTTACCTGATTATTTTCAAGATAGTTTTGCAATTTACCCCAGGCAGAGTAACTAACTTTTAATGATAATTCTGTCTGAACTACTTTTCTTACTACTCCAACATGTTCGATTGCATTAGAAGTCGCATTACTATAAGCTCTGATTAGACCACCAGCACCTAGCTTGATACCACCGAAATAGCGAGTAACTACTGCTGTGACATTATGCAATTCAAGATTCTTCAAAACTTCTAGAATTGGTACTCCTGCTGTCCCAGAAGGCTCACCATTATCACTTTCACGTTGAATTTCATCATTCAATCCAATCATATAAGCAAAACAATTATGTGTAGCCTTACGGTGTTTGGTCTTAATCTCATCTATAAACGCTCTGGCCTCTTCTTCCGTTTCAGTTCGAGCCAAAGAACAGATAAACTCTGATTTTTTTATTTCAATCGTTGCTTCGCCGTTTTCTTTAATTGTTAGATATGGTTTCTTCAAAATTGACTCCCTTTTCTAATAATTATTTTTTAGATATTCACGCACAGAAATCAAATCATCCAAAACAGCCACTGTCGTCTTTCTTTGTTCTTCTGTTGGTTGGATGATATCAGGAACCATGATTACTGGAATTTCAGCGTTATTAGCAGCCTTAATTCCATTAAATGAGTCTTCTATTACTATCGTCTTTTCTTTGGCAGGTGCCCCACTCTTCTTCCAAGCCTTGTTAAATATATCTGGTGCTGGTTTAGCCTCAGCTACATCATCTGCAGAAATAATCGTCTCAAAAGAAGCTGGATCAACATCTGTATGTTCTAAGAAAAATTCGATTTCACTCTTGTAGTTACTTGAAGCTAAAGTATAAGCAATGTCATTTGCTTGAAGATATTGTGATAGCTCTACGAAACCTGGTTTTAATTTCAATTCTCCTGCTTCAACTAAAGGATGAACATTTTCTTCACTAATACGCAAAAAGTCATCAATGAGTTGAGCATCGCCACCATAATCTTCAATCATTTGTGCTCTCATCGCATCTGTTCCAGCACCAATAAACTGCTTGTAATAAGCCAATGAGTAATCCATGCCAAGCTTATCAGCAGCTATTTGATTAGCTTCATAATAAACCTTTTCTGAATCAAAAATAACGCCGTCCATGTCAAATATTACTAAATCCAAATTCATAGTCCTACCCTTCCATGATTAATATCTAAAAGTTACTATTATCATTCTAACAAATTTCACTAGAAAGGTCGCAGGATATGTTCTATTCGTTATTTTTTACTGTCATCACGCAAGATAATTGCCAAAATTAATCCTACAATTTCCAAGATGCAGAAAAATCCAAAGGCATAGTGATAACCAATTATTTCACTTAATGTGTGTCCGCCAGCTACTATAATAATCATCGCCAAAGCTACCCCTAGACTACCTAACAACTGACGTACAGTCGTAGTTATCGCAGTTCCATGAGGAATCATATTTTCAGGAAGTGAGTTGGCTCCCATAGTTGTAGCTGGCATCATGACAAAGGCGTTACCTCCTTCAATGATACAGGCAATTAGGATCATTCCCAGTACATTTAGATGGTAGCTGAAGATAAATAGAATTGCCCAACCTACAACTAGCATTACCATACCTATCAACAGTGTAATTTTAAATCCTACTTTGTCAGCTAAACGACCGGAAACTAGATTCAAAATACTCAATAAAGCTGCTGGTGGAACTAATGCTAAACCTGACACTAACGGATTAACATGCAAAATTCGTTGATAATACAATGGATATACGATTGTTACTACAATCAATGAAATGTAAGCAAAACCTGTTAATAGAACGCCAATATCAAAGTTCGCTACTTTCAAAACTCGTAATTGAAGCAAGGGATCCTTAACTCTAAATTGACGCAAAATAAAGGCTATAAACAAGATTACACTAACAATTAAAATCAAATATAATGGCAAAGTTAACTGCTTAGTGCCTAATTCATTTACAAAATACAACAATCCGATAAAGCTAAGTGAATAGATAACGGAGATGAAGTCTAACTGGCTTTCTTTACGTTCCATTACATCGCGCATATTAAAGATCGCACTGACAAAGATTAACGCAATTACTAACAAGAAGAACCAGAATAAGCCTTGCCAACTAATATAATTTAAAATAATACCAGAAATAATTGGACCACAAGCTAAGGCTGATCCCATAACTAAACCAGCCAATCCCATGACTTCGGCGCGTCCTTCTTTAGCGGTTATCGTCATTAAGACTGATTGATAAGATGGAAATAAAATACCTACCGCAACTGCTTCTAGACCTCTCCCTAATAGAGCGATTGGAAAATTAGGAGCTAAAATAATCATTAATGTTCCTAATTCGAAGATTGCTAGTACCGTTAAGTACATTTTCTTAAAAGATAGATTCTTCAACAACCAAGGACTAACCGGCATCATGATACACATAATCAGCATAAAACCGGTTGTTAGCCATTGAATCGTTGGTGCATCTACATTGAAAAACTTCATTAAAGTAGGATAAGCTGTCGATAAAGAGGACTGACTAATCGACATGGTAAAAGTTCCTAACAATAAAGTAAATACAAAAGCTTTTCTTTGGGCTTTAGTCATCATACATTCTCAACTCTCTTCAATAAATTTTACACTATTATCATAGTTCTATTTAGAAATTTTGTAAATTAGTAATTTTGTAAATAAAATCTTTTTTATTCTTATTTTTAAATGTAAACGGTTCCCAAAGACGATAATTTTATGCTATAATTTATATGAATAGAATAGCTTTTTAAGGATGGTGATAATTATGAACGGTAAGACTTTACGATTATTATTTTCAGTTGGTATTATGGCTTTTGTCCTATTTTCTGGTTATCTGGGCGAGTACGATGCTAAAAAATACATCGATATTATCCTTCTAATCATCGCCTTGCTTATTATTCCTAGACCTAAGCTTTCTTTCAGATTATAATAAACACGTGGAAGTTGGATGTAGATTCAACTTCTTTTTTGTTATACTATCTTCTAAGAAAGAAGTGATCTACTATATGAACGAACTTACTAAATTATCCAAAATTAAAGCATATACTAAATCTAAGCTTGGAGCCGATAAAACTGGACATGGCTATGATCATATTAAACGCGTCGTAACTATGGCAAAAAAAATTCTAGAAAATGAATCTGCCGATAAGTTAGTTACACTAGCTGCAGCTTATTTACATGACACGATTGATGATAAACTTGTCTCTGATCCAAAATCTGCTTTGGCCGAACTTCAAGAATTTCTAGCATCTTTAGAATTTACTTCAGCACAAATTGAAGAAATTAGCTTTATCATCACACATATGTCTTTTGCACATTCACTACAAGATGATGACTTCCAACTTCCCCTATCCGGACAAATTGTACAAGATGCTGACTGGCTAGATGCGATTGGCGCAATTGGCATCACTCGAGCAATTTATTACGGTGGTCATCATGGCGAAAAAATCTATAATCCGGTATTAGCTCCACGCACCAATATGACTAGAGAAGAATACCGTAACCTCGATGATGAAACTATCATTAACCACTTCTACGAAAAACTCTTGAAGTTAAAAGATATGTTAAATACTCCAACTGCTAAGAAGATTGCGGAGCATCGCCAACAAGTCATGCTTGATTTTCTAACAGAATTTAAAAATGAATGGAATTCTCTTGCTTAAAATCCTTGCCTTAGAGTCTACTCCAAGGTGTAAACTTTAGACAGTAAGAATTATAGATGAGGTAATTACTATGAATATCAAAAAAGTTAGTGAACAGTTAGAGATCACCCCTGATACTATCCGCTATTACGAACGCATTGGACTTGTTCCACCTATTAATCGCAACAAAAATGGTGTACGTGATTTTACCGACTTAGACATCCAAAGACTAGACTTCATCAAATGCATGCGTCATGCTGGTTTATCTATCGAAAGCCTCCACGAATACATGCATCTTTATTCGTTGAATGACGATCGTACCATTCCAGCACGTAAAAGAATCTTAGAAGAAGAAGCTGAAAAATTAGATGAAAGAATTGCTAGTCTTCAAGAAACTAGAGCCTATTTGCAACATAAGATTAATGTCTATGACTCACAACTTACCCAAGCAACAAATGATTTGAAACTATCGGAAGAGTAACAAATACCCCATGAAATCCAGCCGATTCCATGGGGTATTTCTCTATCATTTACGTTTATGTTTTACTACTGTGAAGAAGTGGAGTGTGATTGCTAATAAAATAAAGAATATCAAGACAAAGGAAATATAATTTGTCCAAAAGCTAAGTGCTTGTCCTAATAATTTTAATATTCCTGCTTGAATTACCATTGTTATTAATGCCATCGCTGCTACAATAAAGAACAATTCAATATAACGTTTCAAGGTTTGGTCATCCTTTCTCTGTGTTCGATTAATCTTGTTGCCTAATTTTTCTAGCTCTGTCTGCTTTTTATCAGTTAATTGTTTTAAACCATAAGTCGCAGTTTGAACCCCTTCACCTAATTTAATTAGGCCAGCTGTTGTCATCGCCTTATCCATTGTTCTAAAAGCTGAGTCTGTCATTCCAGTTAGCATATTTTCTGCTTTACCTACGTAACAGTTCGTCAATGTAACATAATGCTTGTGTGCGAATTCTGGAATAGGATGTGGATCACCTTTTCGATCAAAACGTAAAACTTCTTGTCTAATACAGTCTAAAAAGTTCTTCATTACTCCAGATAGTCCACCCCAGTAAGTAGGAGCTGCTAGAACCCATACATCAGCTGCCTTGAGCTTTTCAATTATTAAGTCTAATGTTGGATTATCTTCACCTGGAACACGTGGCTTAATTTGATAGTCATTCAAGTTAAGTAACTCTACTTCATTTGAAGCTTCAACTCCATTAAGAACTGCATCTAGCATCATTCTAGTAACTCCATTACTCTTGTGTGAGCCTAAAATACCTAGTACTTTCAAAAAAATCACGTCCTATTAATGTTACTTTTTTCATTATAACACTAATTAGACGTGATCTTTTTAATTTATCCTATACCCAATGATTGATTGGTCCGAATTTATGACCTACTGCAATTTCATTTTTAATTGCATCATGAGTATATTTTTTAGCTATTTTAATTGCTTCTTCAATGCTTGCTCCTTTGGCAAGTTCTGCAGCTATACATGCTGAGTAAGTATCGCCAGTTCCATTGATATGTTCTGTATCGATATACTCATCTTCTAACCAGAAATTCTTACCATCTTCGAGCAAAACATAATCTTTAACAATTTCAGAGTCACCATTATGTTCACCCTTAATAACTACATTTTTGGCACCCATAGCTTGTAACTTTTTAGCTGTTTCAATAATTTCATCTTCATTTTGGAGTTCAGACTCTACTAACTTTTGTGCTTCATAGAAGTTAGGTGTAATCACAGTTGCCAATGGAATCAATTCATCGCGCACTGTCTCATATGCTTCTTGTTCCAGTAACATCGCTCCATGCTTGGTAATAATAACTGGATCAACAATTAGTGGTCCAAAATCGTATTTTTTATAACTTTCAATTACAGAATGAATCGTCTTAGTATCTGTCAACATGCCGGTTTTAGTCGCCAAAATTTTAAAATCATCTGCAATTGCCTTAAACTCTGCTTTGATAAAATCAACTGGTAAAGCATGACTAGCATGGATTCCATAAGAATTCCCCGCAACTGCGGCTGTTAAAATTGAAGTACCATATACTTTACGAGCCAAAAAAGTATTCATGTCTGCTTGCATTCCTGCAGATCCATCTGAATCAGAACCAGCAATTGTCATTACTTGCGGATATTCATTTACCATTGGAAAATCCCCTTTCCTCTAAAAGAAAAGCCAACAAGAATTACTTCTCATTGGCATCAACTTCACTTATTAATACGTATTATCATTACTACGTAAGTTTAACCTTGAAACTGCACGTAAAACTAAGAATCCTACGATTGAATATACAATCCATGTAAGAATATTCTTAGGTACTCGAACAGTTAACAAAGCCATAATAGGTGCTTTGTACATAATATGAATCCAAAGAGTTGTAAAGAAAATATTCGTAACTAGAGTTTGAACAAACTCATAAATGAACAATCTTCTCAATGTTATCTCTTGGTTATACAAAAATGCTCCGGCGATTATTCCAGAAATAATTGCACTAAAAGTAAATCCGATAAAGAAATTACCACCCGTTGAAAAAACACTGTTAGTAAGAATATCACTTATTGCCATTGCTACACCTGTCAACCATGGGCCTAAATAGTAACCCATTAACATTGTAGCGATAAAGCCAAATGAAAACTTAACTAGATTGTCAGGTCCAATTGAAAGCTTAGATAAGACAATCTGCATCGCAATTAAAATTGCCGCCATTGCTATCGTCCGGGCGGTTAATTTCGGACTTTTCCATGATAATAGTGTCATAATAGACATCTCCCTAATAATTTTTTAGGGTAGAGACAAGCACCATTGATATTAAATTATTGATGGTGAATGCGGAAACCAAACGCTAAGTCATATCAGACTTAATCTACTAATGTTCACATTCCGTTCCATTAGTCCGTTACGCAAGGATTCCTACCCCTTAGGTCCTAACTATACCACGAAATACATCTAATTCCTAGTATCTATATCCGAACATTACTAAAAACATGAATTTATTTTTATAATCTAGAAGCGGACATTCTTTCCTTAACGATGGCAGCCCCATAAAATAGTGCTTCGATAACTGTAATAAAGAAACTTACTGGCCAGTCTGTAACAAAACTTAGATATAAACCTAACCAGATTCCGACTAATACAAAAATAAAAGTTAGACCGATCATTTTCCAAAGTGTATGTGCAAAGTACTTAGCGGCAGAAGCAGGAATTGTTAATAAAACAAAGATCAACAAAGCTCCTACGATTTGAGCTGTGATACTGATAGTTAGTGCTAATAACAACAAAAATACAATCGAAACAATCTGATTATATCTTTGATTATATTCAGCACCTTGGGAATCAAAAGAATTATATGCTAGTCTTCTGAAAAGTGCACTGACGACGACTAACAAAATGACACTTAGTCCAATTAAAGTGTACAAATTGTTAATATCAATTCCTACAATACTTCCAAATAAGATGCTAGTTGCATAACTTGCTTGCTTATCGGACAAAGATAAAAATAAGATACCTAACCCTAAGAATAGGCCGGAGAACACTGAAATAGATGCTTCTCGTCTACCTACCTTTTCTCCAGATAATCCGACAAAAATAGCAGATGTCATCGTAAATATTAGCATCCCTGTCAATGGAGAAATACCTGCAAAAACTCCAAATGCTGCTCCTGAAAATCCGATTTCAGATAATGTATGCGTGAAAAAAGAAGTTTGACGTGCAACCACAAAGACTCCCATCACACAAGAAATTAAGGCAATAAAAATCCCTGCAATAAATGCATAACGCATAAAATCATAATCAAACACGATATCTCGCCTCTCTCTTCATCAATTTACCTGATTTATTTTCTAAATGTAATTCATAATCTGCATAATCTTCTATTAACTCTGCGTCGTGTGTAATAAATAATACTGTAATTCCATGAATTGGCATCAATTTTTTTAAAAGTCGCATCAGTTCATGTTTAGATGATTGATCTAAATTAGCAGTCGCCTCATCTAAGATCAATAATTTGGGATCTGAACATAACGCTTGTGCTAAGTATGTTCTTTGTTTTTCACCACCAGAACATTTACCTAGTGGATTTTTAGCTAGATTTTCTAGTTTTGTTTCTTTTAAAATCTGTTTTAATTTATCATTCATTACTACTGTATTCCATGGTAATAATCGATGCTTAAAACCCAGTGATACAAAATCCTTAATTGCTAAAGGATAATCTTCATCAATATTTCTGATTTGTGGCATATAGAAAGCTTCATCACGTTCAATAGTAAATTTAACAAAATGGTTATGCGAATTAGTTTTTAAATCACGTAATAAGTGCTTAACTAATGTTGTTTTTCCAACACCATTTTCTCCAGTTATACATGTTAAAGCCCCTCTAGGAATATCAAAGGCTAAATTTTCAAATAAACGACGATCAGGCAAATCTATATTCAGACCATCAACTGAAACTATATTTTCCATAATTACTTCCTGTCTTCTTGAATTTTTAGAACTTGTTCATATTCTGAACTCATCCACTGTAAGTAATCCTTTCCCTTAGGTGTTGTTTCAGTCACTTTTATAACTGGAACATCATACTTTTGACATAGACTAACAATACTTGAAATTACTTTACTATCAGATTGAGTATTTTCTACAAAAAATGCTATCTTTTTATGTTTAATATCATTTTGTAATTTCTTAATATCACTATAGGAAGGATCGCTACCATCTTCTGTAGCTTTAGCAAAATGTCTATTAGCAATCTTATATCCCATATCTTTTAAAGCATAATCAAAAACAGGTTCACTTACTGCAACTTCCTTATTATCACTATTTTTCTTAATCTTTGCAATTAAAGTTTGTAATTTAGTTAATTTTTGTTTATATTTTTCTGCATTCTTTTTATAGTAAGTTTCATTTTTAGGATCTAGCTTCGCATATTCCTTAACTAAATAATCTGCAAGCTTACCCATTGTTTTTGAGTTATACCATAAATGTTCGTTATCCCCATCCTTAGCATGCATTACGTCTGTCGCAACATCTATCTTCTTTTTGCCATTACTAAGTTTTGTTATCCATGAATCATATCCTAATCCATTATAAATAACAATATTTGCATTTGAAACTTGCTTAGCTGTTTGTGTAGTTGGCTCATAATCATGTGGATCTACACTAGGGTTATTAATAATTGAAGTTACTTTCCCTTTATTGCCCAAAACTTCTTCTGCAACTTGTCCATAAAAATCTGTCGTTGTTACAACTTTTATTTTATCTGCTCTAACATTACTAGGTAGGAAGAATAAGCATAATGCAATTATTCCTAAACTTAAACTTAGTATTTTTTTCAAAAAAATCACTCTTTCTTATATAGTAATCATTACTTTTTATATCCTAATAAAATAAAATTAACTTGTCAACTGCTTGAAATAGCAGCATTTCGGCTTATTACGATTTAGAAATTCTAATTTACTATTATTTGGGGATTTTTTATTTCTACATTACGATTTAAAAATTTTGAAAAATATATAAAAAACAGCATTTATAGCTATTTACTAACTACAAATGCTGTTAAATTAATCATTATTTTTGAATTGATCCTGCTAATTCAATTAGAGAATTAATGTTAGAACCCTTTATAGTATATACTGCCTTACCACTGTTCCATTCAATCTTTTGATTGCCAGAACCAGAACCTGCTGTAAAGCTCGCTGCACCTCTAGACTCAGGAGCTGGTAAGTAAGCATTATTTAATAAAGCGACTACCTTTCGACCTGTAGGAACAGGATCTTTACCGGCTGTACCATGAATTGTTACTGACCATTTACCAGAATTCCAATGCAGATATCTTTGTCCAGCACCAGAATTCAATGTAGCATTTACATTTCCACTTAATGGAACCTTAGGTAGACCCATTTCTGACTCGCCTGAAATGTAATTTACAGCTTGTTCAGCTTCTTCTTCAGAACCATAAGTTTTCTTGGAAAATGTTATATATGATACTTTATCTTTTAAACTAGGATCATTGAAATTCTTTCCTTCTGTATCTTTGATATAGTAAACCGTAAAATTATTACCATCGCCAGTATAGTAGGCATTTACCACACCACTACTAATCCCTGCTTTAGTTGGCACTAAGGCATCTTTTCCTAAAAAGTACTTCAATGCTCCAGCAATTTGAGCCATTCTTTGGGTATTATTATCCCCTGTAACTTTGGCTTGTTGTGGACCAGATTGACTTGAAGAACTAACTTCACTACTAGAACTTTCAGAGCTTGATGAGCTTGAAGATGAAGAACTTTCACTACTTTGTTCTGTCTTTTTGGATTCTTTAGACACATTTGACTTTTGTGTCGTTTTCGTCTCAGATGAACTTGATTTTTTATTATTTTCATTGCCACAAGCAGCTAAAGTTAATGCCACCAATATAGCCATGAATATTTTGATACTTTTCTTCATAAAAAACACTCCCGTTTTTCCTTAAAGGACTTCTCAATATCTATGATACCTTGTCAGAAACTATTTTTAAAGCAAACTATTAACAGAGTTTTTATAATTCTTAATGTTTAAACCAAAAATTAGTGTTACACTGTACATATGAAAAAATATAAAATACCTTTGCTTTTCTTGGGAGCGAGTATTTTTATTTCATGGACATGTGCCCAGTTTACGACAATTACCTATACTGGAGTACTCATCAGACCAAGATTTCCAACTACTTTAAGCCATTTTTCGCTTCTACTAGCAGCAATTTCTTGGCTTTACATATTTATTCGTTCGCATAGTAAAAGTAAATAATGAAAAAAGAGGCATACTACATCTAGTATGTCTCTTTTTTGCTTGAAATAATCTTACAATATCTTATTATTTTTTAGTTTTAATATTAATTTTGACTATTTCTTCTAAAATCTGCTGGACTAATAAAGTTCAACTTCTTCTTTAGGTACCAACGAATACCATAGGCAACAACTGCAAGTACTGCATAAGCTAGTGGTGGAAGAACAACGTTAATTGTTGGTGGGATAATTGCAACAATACCGAATGCAGCTACCCATACTACCATTAAGATTGCGATCATAAAGATAATGTTTAACCAACCACGACGTTTACTTTGGCCTGGCATCATCGCACGGTAGAAATAACCTAAACCAACACCAGCAACAATAGATGTAACAATCAATGTGATTATTCCACCATTTGCTGCATTTTGATTGCTCTTAGAGAACATACCTAAGAAAGCGTACATGATGCAGAATAAAGCTAACATCATCAATCCATTATCAAGTGATAATTCCCATAAAGTAGGCATCTTAGGTTCTTTCTTAGGACCAGCAAGAATTGCTTCAACCTTTTCATTAACTGTTCCATATAACTTGTTAGCTACAACGCCTTGCTTTTGTTTTTCCATCAATTCATTGTACATTTCACTAACAACTTTTTCACGTTCTGCATAATTCTTTTCAGCTAACGCCTTATTTAAATGGAACATGTAGTCTTGATTACGCTTTGTTAAACCTTCAAATTTTTCATTGAATTCCATGATTTGTTTATTCTTTTGTTGAGAAACTGCTTCAGCTTGTTTCTTGGCAGCTTCTTGATTCTTTTCACGAACTGTTTTTTCTTCAGCCATCTATTTAAAAATCTTCCCTTCTTACGCTATTAGACGTTAAATCTAAATTCGATAATATCACCGTCTTGAACTTCGTATTCCTTACCTTCAAGACGCAATCTACCAGCTTCTTTAACAGCTTGCATACTGCCGTACTTATCTAAATCATCGAAAGAAACGGTTTCTGCACGAATAAATCCACGTTCAAAGTCAGAGTGGATAACCCCTGCAACTTGAGGTGCTTTCATACCACGCTTAAATGTCCATGCACGAGTTTCTTTACCACCAGCAGTGAAGAATGTTGCTAGACCCAATAACTTGTAAGAAGCACGAATTAAACGGTCTAAACCTGATTCTTCTACACCTTCAGCTTCTAAGAATTCTTGCTTTTCATCATCAGGAAGTTCAGCAATTTCTTCTTCAGTTCTTGCAGATACAGCTAATGCTTGAGAACCTTCATCTTCTGCGAACTTCTTAACTTGTTGGTAGTATTCGCTTTGTTCTGGATCTGCCATATCTTCTTCGGCAATATTTGCCACATATAATACTGGCTTAGAAGTCAATAAGAATAAGCCCTTAACAATCTTCTTTTCTTCATCGTTGAATTCAATACTACGAACTGGCTTACCTTCTTCAAGAACTGGCTTAATTTTTTGTAAAACTGCAAATTCAGCCACAGCATCTTTATCCTTAGTACGAGCAACTTTTTCTACTCTAGCATAACGTTTATTTACAGATTCCAAGTCAGCTAAAGTTAATTCCATATTGATAGTATCAATATCTTCCAAAGGATCAACTTTGTTTGCCACGTGTGTAATATTATCATCGTCAAAAGCACGTACCACATGAACAATCGCATCTACTTGACGGATATTTTCCAAGAACTTGTTTCCTAAACCTTCACCCTTGCTAGCACCTTTTACGATTCCCGCAATATCAGTAAATTCAAAAGTTGTATGTACAATCTTCTTAGCAGGAATAATTTCGTCAATTCTTGCTAAACGACTATCTGGTACTTCAACCATCCCTACATTAGGATCTATTGTAGCAAATGGATAGTTTGCCATTTCTGCTCCTGCTTTTGTAATTGCGTTAAACAATGTTGATTTACCAACGTTAGGTAAGCCAACAATACCTGCTGTTAATGCCATTTCTTAAATCACTCTTTCTAATTATTTTCTTGTTCTGCTTTTTCTAGAACTTTTTTCATACGTTTTTCAAAGTCTCGTCTAGTCATCATAATCAGACGACCACAACCAGTACACTTAATTTTAATATCTGCACCCATTCGCACAATTTCCCAGCGGTTTACCCCACATGGATGTTTCTTTTTCATTTCAACAATATCATGTAAATCGTACATCGCCCTCATCCTCTCACTAGTCTAACTTAATTTTTAAAATATCCATAATTCGATTGAAGTCATCAATACTTAAATAATCAATTTCAATCTTTCCCTTACCACTCTTAGCATTAGCTTTAACGGCAACTTTAGTTCCAAATTTTTCTTGAAGTAAGTTTTCTGTTTGCTTAATGTAAGGTTCATATGGATTAGTTTGTTTCTTAGCTTTCTTTGGCTTTTTACCATTAATTTGTGCTACTAACTGTTCTAATTGTCTAACAGTTAGGCCTTCCTTAACAGTTTTTTCAGCCAATTCCATTAATTTTTCTTTATCTTTAACTGCTAATAAAGTACGAGCTTGTCCCATCGATAAGCTTCCATCTTGTAGCATTAGTTTTACTTTACCTGGTAAACCTAATAATCTCAAATAATTAGCAATATATGGACGAGATTTTCCTAGTCGCTCTGATACTTGAGTTTGAGTTAAATTCAATTTTTCCATCAAAGTGTTATAGGCTTCTGCTTCTTCTAGTGGTGTTAAGTCTTCTCGTTGAAGATTTTCTAACACTGCCACTTCCATCATTTGTTCTTCGTTAAATTCACGAATTATTGCTGGAATCTCTGTCTTTTTAGCTAACTTAGATGCACGATAGCGACGTTCACCAGCAATGATTTCATATCCTTTAACTGAAGATTTACGCACAATAATTGGTTGGAAAACTCCAGATTTCTTGATCGATTTTGCTAGTTCTTCTAATGCCTCTTCATTAAAAGTCTTACGTGGTTGATAGGGATTAGGTCTAATCTCACTAATTTCGAGTTCTACCACTTGTTCATCTGGTTGTTGTTCTTCTTTAGATTCTTGGAATAAAGCATCGATTCCTCGTCCTAGTCCTTTAGATCTACTTGCCATGAGCTTTTAACACCTCCTTGGCTAATGCTTCATATTCTTCCGCACCTCGTGATCTAGGATCATAATCAATGATTGACATGCCATGACTAGGTGCTTCTGATAATCTAACATTTCTTGGAATAACTGTTTTATATACCTTTTCTTTGAAGAATTTCTTTACTTCTTCAACAACTTGATTACCTAGATTAGTTCTTGCATCCAACATTGTCATTAATACACCTTCAATTTGTAAATCAGGATTGAAGTGTTTTTGAACAAGTTGAATAGTATTCATCAATTGGCTCAATCCTTCCAAAGCGTAATATTCACTTTGAACTGGAATTAAAATTGAATCACTGGCTGTAAAAGCATTGATTGTTAATAGTCCTAAAGAAGGTGGGCAATCAATTAAAATAAAGTCATACTCTTCTTTAACATCTTGGACTGCGTCATACAATTTCTTTTCACGAGCCATTTGTGCTGTTAGCTCTATTTCTGCTCCGGCTAACTGAATTGTTGCCGGCACAACATCCAAATTATCGATATAAGTAGGCATAATTGCTTCTCTAATCGGCAATTCACTAACAATCACATCATACACATCATTTTCAATATTGTGTTTTCTTACACCAATACCACTTGTTGCGTTTCCCTGGGCATCAGTATCAATTAACAATACTTTTTGTCCTGCTCTAGCTAAACAAGCACCCAAGTTAACACTTGTGGTTGTTTTACCAACGCCACCTTTTTGGTTAGCAATTGCGATAACTGTTCCCATTAAACTCTGGTGCCTCCTTATTTCTTCTTTGATTTAACTGGAATATCGATAATGATCCGGTGAAATTCACCATGATCTTCTTCACTAGTTTTTAATTCGATTCCATTTTCACTTGCCAGTTTAATTGACTCTTTGATTGTATTTTCGGCTAAGCGCCAATCTAATGCTGTTCCTTTGCGATTAGTCTTCTTTTTCTCTTTTTTAACAGGTGGAGTCTTCAACTGAGCTACAATCTTTTCAGTTTCTTTAACAGATAATTTCTTATCTATAATCTTTTTTAGGATTTCTACTTGCTTCTTTTCTGGTAAAGAAACAATACTTCTACCATGTCGTTCACTGATTTTTCTTTGTAAAATAGCTCTTTGTACTAATGGAGATAACTTTAATAACCTTAATTTATTAGCTACAAAAGCTTGGCTCTTTCCAATTGCTCGTGCCAATTCTAACTGTGTAAGTTGATTTAAATCCATCAATTTTCGATAGGATTCAGCTTCTTCAATTGCAGTTAACCCTTCACGTTGTAGATTTTCAATAACTGCCATTGAAGCAGCTTCTTTTTCGTCCATTTTCTTCACAATTGCTGGAATTTTTTGCCAATTTAACTTTTTAATCGCACGATAACGTCTTTCCCCCGCAATAATCTGATACTTATTGTCACCAACTGGCCTAACAATAATTGGTTGTAACAAGCCATGAGATTGGATAGTTTCAGCTAATTCAGCGATACTTTCTTCAGAAAAAACTTGTCTTGGCTGATCTTCATTAACTTCTACTTGTTCAATTGGTAATTCTTGAACCTTTTCTTGTGTATCGTCTTCTACTTTCTCTTCTTTTTTAGACTTAAAAAATGAAAATGCCATCCCAAATCACTCCTTTTTTGCGATTAATCTTTATTCAATCGGAGATTTCGCTGGTGTTCCTGCTTTTCTAGGGTACTTTTTAGGGGTTTCTTTCTCTTTTGCAACAACAATAATATGACGTTCATCATGAATTTGTGGTAATTCTGTAGCGTAATCTGCTATTACTTTTCCACCTAAAACTTCGATTGCTTTTTGAGCATTCTTCAACTCTTCATCTGATTTTTGTGCTTTCAAAGCTATAAATCTTCCACCAATTTTAGCTAGTGGTAAGCATAATTCTGATAATACAGACATTCTAGCCACTGCTCTAGCTGTTACAAGATCATAGCGTTCGCGGTGAACACTTCGTTTACCACCAAATTCTTCAGCACGTGCATGATGAAAATGAACATCTTGTAAATTTAGTTTTTGAGTTAATTCTTGTAAAAATTTAATTCTCTTATTTAATGAATCAACTATTGTAATCTTCAATTGTGGAAATGCTATTTTGACTGGCAAAGATGGGAACCCTGCTCCTGCTCCGACATCGCATAAACTCAACTCTTCTGTTTGTAAATCCTTTACTGTCAAAGCTAATAATAAAGAATCATAGAAATGTTTTAGATACACTTCATTTTTTTCAGTGATTGCTGTTAAATTCAAATTTTTGTTGGTTTCAACTAAAAATTCATAATACAGCTCAAACTGTTGCATTTGTTCATCTGTTAGATTCAATCCTTGTTCTGCTAAACTTTGACGGAATTCTTCTGGTGTCATTAAATTACTCCTTGCAAAATTTTGTGAAACACAGCATCGCTGACATGTTTCACATATCAAGTTAAGTTTAATTTATTTGTTCTAAAATTACAACCGTTATCGCAAATGCTTGCAAAAAAATAGTAGAAAACTATCTTCACGATAATTCTCTACCATTCTTTCTTATTTTAAGCTATCTAAATGTTCTTTAATATAGTTAGCGGATTGTTCTAATTTTGCTTTTTCTTCATCAGTAAGCACTAAAGGTACTACCTTTTCTACACCCTTAGCACCAACTATTGCTGGATATCCAACGTATGTTCCAACTTCTTCAACATATGTTGATACAGGTCCAAAGAAATGAGCATTTGATAATACTGCTTGTGCTAACTTAACGCCACATGTTGCAATTGCGTAAGATGTGTATCCTTTTCCGTTAGCTACCTTAAAGCCACCTTCTGCTGGTTTCTTACCTAATTCTTCTAATTCTTCTTCTGTAAAGAATTCAGTGATTGGCTTGTTATTAACTCTAACTGTTGACCATGCTACAAATTGAGAATTACCGTGTTCACCTAAGACAAAACCTTCTACATTGCGTCCATCTTGTCCTAAAGCATCACCAACTACATGTTGCATTCTTGCTGTATCTAAGAATGTACCTGTACCTAACACTTGGTTACGTGGTAATCCTGTTGTTTCTTGAAGGATAGAAGTAACTGCGTCACAAGGATTAGAAATATCAATAATAACACCACTAAAACCAGATTCCTTAATCTTCTTACCTACTTCTACTGCATTCTTAGTGTTAATTTCGAACTCTGCAAAACGATTTCCAGTTCTAACACTTGCATCAATGTCACCAAAGGCTGTGATAATTACATCAACATCCTTTAATTCAGCATAATCTTGTGTCTTTATTTCTACATGGTAAGGTAGACGAGGCATTGCATCCTCAAAATCTAGTTTTTCAGCAACTACTTTTTTCTCATTTGTATCAATTAATACAAGCTCATCAGCAATTCCTTGAGAAACTAAAGTATAAGCAACTGTTGCTCCTACATGTCCTAAACCAATTACTGCCATTTTCCTCATAGAAATCTATCCTTCCTAATCATTATTTAATTTTATTATTATCAATATAGTACAACTTTTTCAATCTCATTTCTATATATAAATGCTATAATTTATAGAAAATGTCTAAAGGTTGTGGTAGTTATCTTTCATTCATTTAAAAACTTTAAGCATGGTATTTTTACGCTATGTTTATTAATTAATTTAATTGCTTGGATAGGCTTGTTTCTATTTAGAATCTTCTCAACTTTTCTTTTAGAACGGGCTGCTGTTCCATTAATTTCTTTTACCAATATAACTAATATTATTATTAAACATCCATTTGTAGCCACTGGGTTAGTAATAGAATTTATTGTTTTCTTACTATTAACTTTTTGGCTAGCTACTATTGCCATTATTGGCTTTAAAATGCTGCTTACAGAGAGTTTTAATTGGGATACTCTTTTTCAAAAGTCATTAGAAGTACTTGGTAGATATCATTTGTTAGGTGGAATTATTACTGGAGTTTATTTACTAGGTTTTTTGCCATTTTTACACTTTTTATTTAAAACACCTTGGCTAAGCAATCTAACTTTAACTTCTATGGTGACTGAATTTGTATCCAGGAATCCCATTACTTTAGTTGGTGGGCAGCTACTTTATATATGTTTGCTGTATTTTTTAATTAGATTTTACCTTGTCTTACCCCTCATGGTTTTGGAAAATGAAGGTATTCTTTCCTCTTTAAAAATAAGTTGGCAAACCACAAGTACTAAGAATTTCTGGAAAAAGTTCTGGCTAGCTCTTATCAAAGTTTTCCTTATTGCTTGGAGTGGATATCTAGTAATATTATTATTTCAAGTTATAGCCGATTGGATTTTACCAACATATAATTTACTAGCTATTAATTATGCTTTATTTAGTCTTTGGGGCATCGTTAGTTTGGGCATAAGTATAACTCTGGCTTATACAGAAGTTCAGATTACTAATCCGCGAAGAACATTCTTATTAGAATTTTTACTAATAGCTATCACCTTCACTTTGAGCTTTGCAACAGGAAAGGTTTTATTCAATCACCCTATTAATCCTGTGACAATTGCTCATAGAGGTGTTAATCAGAAAAACGGTGTGCCTAATACACTTGAATCACTAAAAAAGACGATTAAGTATCATCCTGATTACATCGAAATGGATGTTCATATGACTAAAGATAATAAATTCATTGTCTTGCACGATAACAATTTAAAAAAACTAGCTGGTATTAAGGCTCATCCTGAAGATTTAACTCTAGCTGAACTTAAAAAGCTTAATGTTACAGCTAATAATCACAAGACGAAATTAACTGATTTTGACACATATCTCAAATATGCAAATCAGCATCATCAAAAGTTGTTAATTGAGTTAAAAACTACTCCTAACAACGCTACTGATTTCGCTAATATTTTTGCTAAGAGATACTACGCTAATATCATTGAAAATCATCATCAACTCCACACTTTAGATTTTCAAACTTTGATGATTTTACAAAATGATATTCCGAAGGGAAATTTAAATTATCTAATGCCATATAACTTAACTATTCCCGAAGAAAACATTCATGCATATGGCATGCGTTATTCAACTTTATCACCTGATTTTGTGGCAATTAATCGGCAGAAACATAAATTAGTCTATGCTTGGACCCCTAATTCCAGATTAGCCATTAATAAAGCTTTGAGTTTAGGTGTCAATGGCATTGTTACTGATAATGTTTCTCAACTACATGTTGCCATTAAAGAAGCTCAACATTGGAGCGACGCTGAAAGATTATTACAAGTTTTGCTATATAGCTAAAAAGCAGTTTGCTTGAGATTTTAGGATTTTTTAGTCCTAATCTACTCAAGAAACTGCTTTTTGTATTATTTAGTTAATCGTTTCTTACCTTCTACTATGAGCAAAATCAAAATAGAAAATAGAATTACTACTACCCATTCTAATAGTGACATCGCCGTCACTTTAAATGCTACTTGCATAAATGGTGTGTATGTTAGGAATAATTGGAATAAGATCATTAATCCAATTATCCACCAAGCATGCTTATTTTCTAAGATAGCTTTACCTAGTGCAAAATCATCTGTTCGAATGCTAAAGAAGTAAAAAATCTTACTTATGACAATCATGTTAACCATCATTGTAGAGGCACTGATCTCACTGACTCCCATACTGATGAACCACTCATAAGCAATTAAGGCAAAACCTGCCATTAGAGCTGCAACAAATCCCATTTGTCTAATTTCACTCATATTCATTAACTTTTGTGACAATGAACGTGGTTTTCTATCCATCAAATCACTTTCTGCTTCTTCAAAAACAAAAGCAAATTGAATTGTAATTGCTGAAATCAAGTTGATCCACAGTAATTGTGCAGGTTGTAGCGGTACTTGTTGTCCTGTCAGGATTGAAAAAGCTACCACTAACCCTTCAGCAAAAGACGTTGGTAATAGGAAGAGAATACTTTTCTTGATATTATCGTAAATCCTACGTCCTTCTTTGATAACAGTTGCCATTGTTGCGAAGTTGTCATCTGCCAAAATCATATCAGCAGCATCTTTAGCCACATCAGTACCTTTTATCCCCATCGCAATTCCAATATCTGCTTTTTTCAAGGCAGGTGCGTCATTTACACCATCACCTGTCATTGCGGTTACTTTCTTCTTTTCTTGTAAAGACGTAATAATTTCTAGCTTATTTTGAGGAGTAGTTCTAGCAAAAACTTGATTTTCAAGTGCTGCCTTCTGCTTTTCTTCCTTAGTTAAAGCATCCCATTGTTGCCCAGTTATTGCTTTAATCTTACCTTTAGTTAAACCTAATTGCTTTCCAATCGCTCGAGCTGTCTCAGGATGGTCACCAGTTATCATCTTAACTGCAACACCAGCTTGATTCATCTTTTGAAGAGCTACCACTACTTCTTCTCTTGGTGGATCTTGTAAAGCTGCCATTCCTAGCCATGTGATTCCTTGGTACAAATCTTGATGGGTTACTTCTGATAATTTCTTACCTTTCACTTCTTGGTAACCCACAGCAATCACTCGTTTACCTGCTTTAGACCAAGTTGCTGCTCGATCTATCCATAGTTTTGTCTCAAAATTATTATCAGCTATTTGCGCCATTTCCAATAATTTATCTGGTGATCCTTTTACAAATATCATTTGTTGACCAGCATCGTTTTCTACCAATTTCGCAATATAACGATAGTCTGAATCAAATGGTAATAAATCTACTTCATGGTATGGACTCTTGGCATTCTTACCTTTTAATTTATGGTATAAAGTTAAGAAAGCTCCGTCAGTCGCTTCACCATTTATCTGCCACTTACCATCATGTTCAGATAAGATTGTATCATTTGCTTGATAGCCAGCTTCAATAAACTGTTCAATCTTATCAGTCATAGTTACTTCTTTCTTGTCCTGTAGAAGTTTACCTAAAGGCTCATACCCACTACCTGTTACTTGATATTTCTGATTTCCTACCCATAAATCGGTAACTGTCATTTCATTTTTAGTTAAAGTACCAGTTTTATCTGTGGCGATAATATCTACTGAACCTAGAGTTTCAACTGCTGGCATCGATTTAATAATAGTCTTATGTTCACGAGCCATTTTACTTACACCAAAAGCCAGAATCACAGAAGTAGTTGCTGGTAACCCTTCTGGAATAGCACCTACTAACATCGCTACAACTGCTAAAGCTAGTGCTGGCAAGGCATATATCTTCAACATGAACCCTATTACAAAGATGATGATCGATGCGATAATTGAAATATATGATACAACCTTACCAACGCCATCAATTTCCTTAATTAATGGTGTTTTAGTTGATTTTATTTGTGAAACTTCACGAGAGATTTTACCAATTTCAGTATCATTAGCTGTTGCTACAACGATACCTAGACCACTACCTGTTGTTACAGCAGTTGAAGCATATGCCATATTAGTACGTTCAGCTAGTGGAATATTTTCTTCACTTAAAGCAACGTCACTTTTAGTTACAGAATTAGTTTCACCAGTTAAAGCTGACTCTTCTATCCTTAAATTATCTGCTTCTACAATTCTCAAGTCTGCTGGAACATTATCTCCAGCTTCTAAAAACACGATATCCCCTTTAACTAAATCAGCTGCTGCAATATCTTTACGTATTCCATCGCGATAAACTGTTGCTTTTTGAGCCATTAAATTCTTAATTTTAGCTAAAGCATTAGCAGCACTAGTCTCTTGGAAATATCCTATCAAGGAATTAATAACCACTACCGCAATAATCACGATTGCATCTGTATAGTGTTTGATAAAAAGTGTCAACAGTGCCGACAACAATAGAATATATATAACTACATTATTGAATTGTCGTAAAAATAATTTCCATTTGGGAGTCTGCTTCACTTCTAAAGTATTAGGTCCATCTGCATTTAATCTCTCTAATGCTTCCTTTGAAGTCAATCCTTGCTTGAAATTATTATTTTTATAAACGTTAGATAATTCTTCTTTCTTTATCTGATATGGTTCTTTCATAAGTTTTCCTTTCCTAATTTATGTCTTAAATCTTGCAAAACAAAAATAGTTAGGAAATTATTCACGCTTACAATACACAAAACCAAAATTTAAATTTTTTACTTTCTTTAACCTTCTTTCTTAAAATATTTTACAGTTATACTATATCATTTTTTTATCAGTAAAAATTACACTTATAAATTTCTTAATAAATAATCAACTTATTTTTAAAATGGTATAATCATCTTGTCAACTACCCCAGTCTAAAGACAT
>NZ_AYYT01000017.1 GCF_001435955.1 Ligilactobacillus salivarius DSM 20555 = ATCC 11741
CTGACAACTTTTATATCATATCAAGTCGTCATATATTTGTCAACAACTTTTTAAATTTACTTTTTACTGACTATTTTGACGTCAGCTTTATCATCATATCAAAGCCTCCGTTATTTGTCAACAAAAAATTATTTTTTGTTTGCCG
Source organism: Ligilactobacillus salivarius DSM 20555 = ATCC 11741 (assembly GCF_001435955.1). GTDB lineage: Bacteria > Bacillota > Bacilli > Lactobacillales > Lactobacillaceae > Ligilactobacillus > Ligilactobacillus salivarius. Next base: position 146 of record NZ_AYYT01000017.1, read on the forward strand.
TCATCTCAACGACAAGTAATATAATACCAAGTACCATCGTCTTCGTCAACGTTTTTTTTATAAAAAAATAAATTTTCGTTTATGTATTAATATGACTACTTTCCTCTCTATTTCGTTCGTTTTTTATTTCTATTACAAATTTTTATAACTCATAATATTCGTTAACTTCATTCACATAAAAAGAGAGATGGCTAATAATTAACCATCTCCCTTTTAAATATTATTATTTTTCTTTCTTGATAACTTCTAAACCTTGCATATATGGACGTAATGCTTCTGGAATTGTTACTGATCCATCTTCATTTTGGTAGTTTTCTAAAATAGCAGCTACAGTTCTACCTACAGCTAAACCAGAGCCATTTAATGTATGAACATATTGTAGTTTACCATTTTCATCACGATATTGAATTCTTGCTCTTCTAGCTTGGAAATCTTCACAATTAGAACAGCTTGAGATTTCTCTATAAGTATCTTGTGCTGGCATCCATACTTCTAAGTCATGTGTCATAGCTGCACTGAATCCCATATCTCCAGTAGATAGAGTAATTACATGATATGGTAATCCTAGTTTTTCCATAATGTTACCAGCATTTTTTGTCATTTTTTCCAATTCATTATATGAATCTTCTGGCTTAGTATATTTAACCATTTCAACTTTATTAAATTGGTGCATACGTATCAAGCCACGAGTATCTCGACCTGCACTTCCTGCTTCAGAGCGGAAGGATGGTGATAAAGCTGTAAAGTAAACTGGTAAGTCTTCTGTTGGGATTACTTCTTCACGATAATAGTTAGTTAGAGGTACTTCAGCTGTTGGAATTAAAGTCATATCTTCCCCATTAACTTGGTATACTTGATCCTTAAATTTAGGGAATTGGCCAGTTCCATACATTGATTTAGCTTTAACAATATATGGAGGAATTACTTCTGTATAACCTTCTTTAGCATGTTCATCTAACATAAAGTTATAAACCGCACGTTCAAGCTTTGCTCCTAATCCTTTGTAGAAAACAAATCTTGCCCCAGAAACTTTAGCTGCGCGATCGAAATCTAAAATTCCTAGATCTTCACCAATATCCCAGTGTGCTTTAGGTTCAAAATCAAATTTACGTGGTGTACCTACTTTATAAAGTTCAACATTTGAATCTTCGTCTGGTCCTACTGGAATAGTAGGATTTGGTAAGTTAGGCAAGTGAGCAGCCATAGATTTTACATTTTCTTCTACTTTAGCTAGTTTTTCATCAAGTTCTTTGATCTTAGTACCAACTTTACGCATTGCTTGAATTTGTTCACTAGCATCTTCTTTGTTTCGTTTTGCTTGAGCAATAGCTTCAGAAACTTCATTACGTTCTTTCTTTAAATTTTCAGTTTCAACAAGTAACTCTCTACGTTTCTTATCTTCAGCTACTAATTCATCAATTTCTTCTGGTTTTACGCCTCTTGTTCCCAAGCGACGTTTATATTCTTCTGTATTTAATCGAATATCTTTAATATCTAGCATCTTTGTGTCCTCCAAATTTTTTTAACATCTTGACGTAAAAAAAGCCCTCCCGTCCCCAAAATTGGGACGAAAGGACTTCTTCTTACGCGGTACCACCCAAGTTCGACAGTAAATAACCATCACACTCAATGATTTAACGATCTCCCGTGCAGCATTACCTGCCCATACAACGAACGCTGGAGTTTCGGCTCATAGTTTTCACCAACCACTATGTCTCTTTACTGCCTACTTATGGCGAACTCCGATGTTTAACTTACCTACATGTTAAAACATTGAATTATAAAATTCAAGTATTATTTTTCTACTTTATGAGGTGTTAAATCAACTTCATCCAGTGGTATTACTTTAGTTTTATATTTTATCTTATAGTAGCAGTATAAAATCAAGAATAACGGTACAGACATGTAAGTAACACTTATAGCTTGCCAATCAAGATTAGCAAATGATTTCAAATCTTGGCCTACAATTACTAAGATACATAATACTAATGCTAAAAGTGGACCGAATGGGAACCACTTAGCATGGTAACGTAATTCGCTAAGTTCATGACCTTGTTTTTTAAATGCCCTACGAAAACGATAGTGAGAAATGGCTATACCTACCCATGCTATAAAACCTGTTAAACCACTAGCACTTACCAAGAATGTGTAAATCTTATCACCAAAAATACTTGATAAAAATGTTAGTAACGCAACAAATGTAGTTCCTAATAAAGCTGGCATTGGTATCCCACGATTATTAACGAGTGAGAATACTCTAGGTGCATCTTTAGTTAAACTCAAAGAAAATAGCATTCTTGTAGAAGCATACATTCCTGAATTTGCTGCTGAAATAACAGAAGTTAAAATAACAGCATTCATCACAGCGGCAGCAGAAGCCAGTCCTGCACGTTTAAAGACCAAAGTAAATGGACTAATAGCAATATCAGTAGCTTCTGATCCCAATAAATTAGGACTTGTGTAAGGAATCAAACAAGCTATAACAAAAATAGCTAGAATATAGAATAATAAGATTCTCCAAAATACTTGCTTGATAGCCTTAGGAATACTTTTTTCTGGAGTTGCAGATTCACCAGCTGTAATACCTATCAATTCTGTCCCTTGGAAAGAAAATCCAGCAACTACGAATACACTTAAGACCGCCGGAATACCACCAACAAAAGGAGCTTTTTTATAAGTGAAGTTTTCTAAATATGTTGCATGACCCCCAATAATTCCAATAATTGTTAATAAACCTACAATCAAAAAGATAATAACTGTTATAACCTTGATCAAAGCCAACCAATATTCTGTTTCACCAAAAGATTTTACAGACAAGGCATTAATAGCAAAAATTACTAATAATACAATCAAACTGAAAACCCAACTAGGAATATTAGGGAACCAATAACGTAATACTATTGCACTTGTAGAAACGTCAACCGCAACAGTAATAGCCCAGTTAAACCAGTAATTCCATCCCATCGCAAATCCTAAAGCAGGGTCAACAAATCTTCCTGCGTATGTTGCAAAAGAGCCTGTGACTGGCAAATATGTTGCCATTTCACCTAAAGAAGTCATTAAGAAGTAAACCATCAATCCAATTGCTATATAAGCAACCAAAGCTCCACCAGGTCCTGCTGTAGAAATTGCAGAACCACTTGCAACAAACAAACCTGTTCCGATACTACCACCAAGGGCAATCATAGAAACATGACGAGTTTTCAAGGATCTTTTCATTTCTCCTTGATTACTATTTTTAGACATTACGTCTTCCTCCAAACTTTTTATTCTCAGAGGTCTGGATAATAAAAGAGCACACACCTAACTAAAGAGGTATGTGCTCTATCTATCAAATATCATAATTATAATAAAAAGCATTCGATAGCGCTCCGTAGTCAACTATTAAACTACGACAGTTCCTGACTTGTTGAGCCAGGCCCCAGCAAAATATTGAAAAAGCAATATCTTACTTCGGCAGTTTTTCCTTTCAATATTTTTCATTGCTGCTTTTTCAGCTCTAAATATTTACTGATAAAAACTGCGACCTCTGTTCGACGCTTTTTATTATACAGAATACAATTTAAATTGCAAGAAATAATTAATTATCTACTTTTCAGCAGATGATATTGATGCACGTAAACTATCAATATCAAATTCTTCTTTCATAAAATCTGAGTTTTCAACTGGAAAATGTGTTTCTACACTTTCAAACACTTGCAAATAAACCTTTGCTTCTTTTATCTTGTAATCCAACAGATGTCCACCCAAATTATGTGCATCATTTAAATAATGTAAGTGGAAACCTGCTGAAGCCATCCCATGGAATAATTCTGGAGAAAAGTATCCTACAATTGTTCCTTGCCCATTATTTTCTTCAAAAATAGCTTGCTTATCTGCCACCTCTGTCAATGTTGGATAAGGCTTCTTTTGTCCTTCAACAGCTCTTGTCTTTATATAATCAAATTTTCCCTTTACTTTTACAGCAAAGAAAACATTCTTCAAATTATACTTAGAGAAAATCATATCCTTTAATTGATCAGGAGTTGCATCAGTAACATCAAATTCTATTTCTGGATTATCAAAATGGGAATTTGCAAATGGAACCCTTACTTCATTAGCATCTAATACATTTACACTACCATCGCTACGTACAAGATATGGCACTCCATCAAGTATGATCATTTCGCCATCTAATCCTGTAGCTGTTCCTATTCCTGTATCACCATGTTCTAGTAAGGAACTTAAAGGTAATGTACCATCAAATAATCCTGGAACAAGTAAGGCTAATGTACCATGTTGAAATAACTTCTTTGTGTCTTTCATCTTTAAGATGCCTCTTTTCAATTAGTGAAGTTGATCTTCAAGAATTTGCTTACCTAATTCTTTGTTGTCGCTGTAGTCAACTGGAATGTCAACAACTACAGGACCTTCAGTTGCAAAAGCTTGGTCTAATACTTTTTCTAAGTCTTGAGCTTTTTCCACACGTAAACCAGTAGCACCAAAACTTTCTGCATACTTAACAAAGTCTACACTACCAAAGTTTACTCCTGCACTCTTTCCATACTTCAATTCTTCTTGGAACTTAACCATATCATAGTGTCCATCATTCCAAATAATGTGTACGATGTTTAAGCCCAAACGTACAGCTGTTTCTAAATCTTGACTGGAGAATAAGAAACCACCATCACCAGAAACAGAAACAATTTGTGTATTAGGTCTTACTAAAGCAGCGGAAATAGCCCATGGTAATGCCACACCTAATGTTTGCATACCATTACTAAATAGTAAGTGGCGTGGATTATAGCTTCTAAAGTGACGAGCCATCCAAATGTAGAAACTACCAACATCAACACTAACTGTCATATCATCAGTAACTCTATCTTGTAAAGCTTGAATAATGCTTAAAGGATGGGAAGTAACTTGATTTTCAGTAACTGCTGGTGGTTCATCTCTTAATTTTAATTTTTCTTGTAGTCCATCTAAATATTCGCGTGAACTTTCAGGCAACTTGAAACCTTTCATGTATGGTAATAAGAAGTCAAGAGTTTGAGAAATATCACCTACCAATTCACGTTCTGGTTGGAAGTTCTTATCTACTTCTGCACGCATAGAATCAATTACGATGATATTTGCGTCACCTTCGTTATTCCAGTTACGTGGTTCATATTCAATTGGATCGTATCCAACAGCGATAACTAAGTCAGCATGTTTCAATAATTGGTCACCAGGTTGGTTTCTAAATAATCCTACACGACCAAAGAAATCATCTTCTAATTCTCGAGGAATGATTCCTGCTCCTTGGAATGTTTCAACAACTGGTAAATGAGTTTCTTCAACTAAGTTTCTGATAGATTTAGTTGTTTCTGGATCAGATGCTCTCATACCTAAAAGAAGAACAGGTAGTTTTGCAGTTTTGATACGTTGGGCTAATAATGTTGATTCTACAGGACTAGCTGGTCCTAAAACAGGTGCTGGCATTGGAGCAATTGGAGCAGTTTTAACTTCTGAATCAGTAACGTCTTGTGGTACTGATACAAAACTTGCACCTTGCTTTGCAGCTTCTGCTTCTTGATAAGCATTAGCAATTACTTCAGAAATATTTTCTGGTTCTTGAACTTCAGCAGCATATTTAGTTACAGGAGCTAATAATGCAACGTTGTCCATACTTTGGTGAGTCAATCTTAATAAGTCTGTACGTTGAACTTGTCCAGAAATTGCCAACACTGGATCCCCTTCAGCAGTTGCAGTAACTAATCCAGTTGCTAAGTTTGACACCCCAGGACCAGATGTAGTTAATACAACACCTGGCTTACCAGTAATTCTACCAATACCTTGAGCCATAAATGCAGCATTTTGTTCATGACGAGTAATAATCAATTGAGGTGCTTTTTCATTTGTTGGATGTTCCAATCTTTCAAATACCCTATCAATCTTAGCACCAGGTACCCCAAAAACATATTTAACATCATGGTTTACCAAACTATCAATAATGGCATCTGCACCATAACGTTTTCCTTTATCTTCAGTCATTTTTTCATTCCTCTTTTCATTAAATATTTACAGTATAAAATTATAATATCACTGCTAAATTCACTTTACCAGCGCTTATATAGTTTGTGAAAAATATTCTTTGGAAAACGATTAATACCATAGCATTAAGCTTAAATATAAATTTAAACTTTGTGAATATTGTGTAAGATTTATCATGCAAAAAAGTTGTTATTTATCTCTTAATTAGAGCAAATAACAACTTTACAGATTTCTTAAAAATATGTTTTTCTCTTCATCATTATCCATTATTGTTTCAGAAAAATAAAAATCGTTTCTTTCCAAAACTTTTTTTGAAGCAATATTATCTACTAAGGTAATTGCTTTTATCTGACTATAATCTTCTTTCACATGGCTACATATTTCTCTAATGGCTTTCGACATATATCCACGATACCAATAATTTTGATTTAATATAAAGCCTATCTCACCTGTCTTTTTATTGCTATTTTTAACAGGCAAATCATATATACATATTACTCCCACTACTTTTTTATTAACTACCAATCCCCAAGCACCGTTTTGTAACATTTGAGATAAATAAAAACTAGCAAAACTTGAGACTGGAGCAAATCCTGCCATTCTAGCTACTTCTTTTTGTGTGATAATTTCTCTAAAATCATTAAGATCATTACTTGATAATTTTCTAATTATTAAATCTTCTACTTCTTTCAATCATCGCACCAACCTTAATAATTCGAATTCCTAAACCCCTTGATCTTCTTTAACTTTGCAGCATACCTTATGTATAAATTACTGCAGTAATATACCCAAGCAAAACCTAATGTTAATGCACCTGTAATATCACTAACATGTAATTGACCTAAATATATACAAGCTACACTTGTTGCAATTAACCAAATTCCTAAAATGAATCCCACTAAGTAAGCCAAAGCCTTGTCTTTAAAATATGGTAAAAAGATGATATATACAATAGCCACTAGAATTGTCATCCCTAAAACGTGTAAACCTGGGAAAGCATATCCCATTTCCGGTTCAACTCTTTTACTTCCATAACGCAATATCAATCGTGCTACCCATCCTACAACTAATCCTGTTCCAACTGTAAAAGTAATCCACACACCAGGAATTTGCCATCTTATAAACCATAAAATTCCTAGTAGTACTATCGTATAAACAATTGCCATTCTGGAACTAGATAGTTCACTAATAACGTTGTAGAACATCACTTGTAAATTATTTAAGTTACGAGTTAATTTAAAATAAACTGCTGTATCTATTTTATGTAGCCATTGAGCCTGTTGAAATACAAGAAAATAATTGATAAAGAATAGTATTGTAAAAAGGTACGCTAATGGCTCTCTTTTCTTCTTCTCTTTTATAATCACGGACATCCCCCCTTAAGGCTTAATTATACACTAAATAGCTCTATTAATTTCAATATTAGTGGTGATTTATTACTATTTTTCAGCCATATTAATGTTAACTGGGTATTCCATCCCGGGTAATTTATAGGAATTATTCTACCATTCGTATAATTTTTGGCACAAGAAGCTGGAACCAAAGCTACTCCCATTTCTAACTTTGCCCAATAAATTGCTGTTCTTGCATCATCACATTTTACTGCTATATAAGGATTTATTCCAAATTGTGAAAAAGTTTGTCGGAAAATATTTTCAAATCTCCTATATATTATTAATGGTACTTCTTCTAAATCATCAATTCCTATCTTCTTTTTTCCTTTTAAATAATCATCGCTATTTACCACTGCTACCATTGGCTCTTCCATCATAATTTTAGTTTCAAGTTCTCTTTGATTAAAAGGAGTTCTAACCAATCCTAAATCTATCTCACCATTAAATAATTTTTCCAGTATTCCATACGTATTGCTTTCAAATATTTCAAAGTTTATTTCAGGATAGTACTTTCTAAACTCTTTCAATTTTCCTATTGGTAAAGCAGCTGCGGAAGAAGAAACTGTACCTAAAGAAATTTTTCCCAATTCTCCTTTAGTGGTCTTCTTAACTTTTTCTTCAGCTACCGTGGTTAAATCCAGAATTTTTCTTGCATATTTTTCTAACATCATACCTGCATCCGTCAATACAATTCCATGAGCAGTTCTAGTAAATAATCTAGTTTCTAATTCTGCTTCTAATTGTTTTAATTGGTAACTCAATGGAGGTTGAGCAATATTTAGCTTTTTTGCAGCAGCTGTGATCTGTTTTTCTTCCACTACCGCTATAAAATACTGTAGTTGCTTTAAATTCATCAGTACTCCCCTCACCTTAGATATATAAATTTTGTATATCTCATATTTTAATTTGGTATTTTTATTATAATATATTCAGTGTTAATATGATTAAGTAATTAAGCGAAGGGAGAATTTATTAATGATTACGTCTACATTATTAATGCTGGCAGTCGGTTTATTCGCCGGTATTATGGGTGCCATTCTGGGAATTGGTGGCGGTATGATTATTACACCTATCATCACTTTAGCTTTAGGTTTAGATATCAAATATGCTATCGGTGCCAGTATCATTGCCGTTATTGCAACTAGTTCTGGTTCTACAATTGCATTTTTAAAAGATGATGTCTTAAACTTACGTGTAGCAATGTTCTTAGAAATTGCTACTACTATCGGAGCTATTGTTGGAGCTGTCCTAACTGGTATTTTCCATCCAGCAATCTTATATTTTTTATTTGGTTCCTTACTTATTTTTTCAAGTTGGAATATGTATAGAAAACTCCGCAGTGGTAAAGAAATTTTAAAAAGAGCCAAGCCTGACAAATGGGCACAAAAATTTAATCTTAATAGTTCATATTTTGACAAGAACTTAAACAAACAAATTGATTATCAAGTTGAAAATATTCCTGGTGGCTTATCCATTATGTTTGGAGCAGGTATTGCCTCTGGAATGTTAGGAATCGGTTCTGGTGCTTTTAAAGTTATGGCTATGGATAATGCTATGAAAATGCCCCTAAAACCATCTAGTGCTACCAGCAATTTAATGATGGGAGTAACTGCTGCAGCCAGTGCTTCTGTATACTTTTTCAATGGATCTATTAAGCCTGGTATTGCTGTTCCACTTGCTTTAGGAATTTTAGTTGGAGCTGCAATCGGAAGCAGAATTATGCAGCATCTTCCTTCAAGAGTTATTAGAATGATTTTCATTCCTATTCTATTATATCTAGGATTACAAATGATTTTTAAGGCGTTTGGGGTGACAATATAATATGGATAAAAAGACAAAAAATGAAATGGAAACTGTAGAAATCCTAATTGGTAAAATCATGCGCATTGGAGTACTGATTGCTGCTTCTGTTATGGTAATAGGCTTTATTATGCTTGTTTGCCAACAAAGTTCTGGTTATCCTGGTACTACATTTCCTACAACCTTATCAGAAATTCTAAAGGGTATTACTACTTTTAAACCATATGCATATATGATGGCAGGAATTTTTTTATTAATCTTGACACCAGTCTTACGTGTGTTAGTCTCAATATATGCATTCTATAAAGAAAAAGATGTCTTATATGTTTGGATTACGACTATAGTGTTCATCATTTTGATGTTTGGATTCATTTTAGGACATCATTAAAGGAGCGTTTTTAATGCCACAAGACAATAGAAGACGTCGACGTTCCATTGAAAATTATCAAAACGACACGTCTTCACACGTACCACAACGACAACATGAACATCATCATTCTCCACATAGACTTAGTAAAACTATCTTTTTTTGGTTACTACTATCTTTAGTGGTTTTTGCTATCGTTGGTGGAAAATATCTGGAGAAGAAACTGAATAATGCACAAAAAGCTGCCAATACCATCTATAGTTCTAGTAATTTTAGCAAATCACGTAATGTTAGCTCTACCTTAAAAAAAGGTAAACCTGTTTCTATTCTACTAATGGGAACTGATACTGGAGCTTTAGGTAGAGATTTCCGTGGACGTACTGATACATTGATTGTCTTAGTTATGAACCCTAAAGATAAAAAGATGACTCTTGTTTCACTTCCGCGAGATGAAAAAGTTGCAATCTCAGGATATGAAGAATACTATCCTAGCAAGTTAAACTCCGCTTATTTTTACGGGGGATCTAAAGCCGCTGTTAGAACTGTTCAACAAGATTTAAATATTCCAATCGATTTTTACGTTACAGTTAACATGGGCGGCTTAGAAAGTATCATTAATGCTATTGGAGGAGTTGATGTAGCTCCTACAATCTCATTCTCATATGGTGGTTACTCTTTCAAGAAAGGTAAAGTAACACATATGAATGGACCTAAAGCTTTAGCTTACGTTCGCATGAGACATGAGGATCCTTTAGGGGATTATGGTCGTCAAACTAGACAACGACAAGTCCTTATGAAAGTTGCCCTGAAGAGTAGTCACGTTTCTAATTTACTCAATCAAAAATTCTTGAACACTATTTCTAAACAAATGCAGACTGATTTATCTTTTGATGATTTATTAGCTCTTGGAACTAAATATCGTGTTGCAACTCATGGTATGGATTCAGATCATTTACAAGGTACTTCAACGATGATAATGGGTGAATCTTTTGAAGTCCCTACTTTATCTGAAAAACAAAGAATTACAAACAAAGTTCGCTCTGCTTTAGATTTAGAAAAGGCTAAAACTGGTTCTACATATGGAACTGATTATGAAATAAACACTTCACAATATTAAAAAATAAGGTTTAAAGTTCAACAATTATCGTTGTCCTTTAAACCTTATTTATTTTATTAAATTATAAATTAGCGTCCATATTAAATGTTAACTTAGATAGCTTCAAACCTTCTACAAAGAAATGATTTATCATTCCCATTGTTCTTTCTTTCATGTCTGCTACCATTTCATAGTTCTTTTCTGTTAAAAATCTTGTTAAATCTTCTCCACTTAACTCTTGAGCAGCTTTATCATTTTCATCAATCAATCTATGTTGTTGTTCACGTGCAGCTGTTAAATAATCTAAATCATCTTGAATAAATTGAGCATGGTGTGATTCTACTAACATTGACAAAGCTCTATACATCCAATATGCACTATTCATATCAAATTCAAGTGGTGTATTACTCCAACTAGGATCAGTGTCATTAGCATTTGCATAAAATGGAACATATGGCGTGAATGAAGGAACCCCAAAGCACATCCACATTAATCCTGCTTGTTCTTCAGGAACATTATTTCTAATTTGAAGAACATGGGAATTTTGTGTACGATTCAATGAGATTGGACGGAAACGTTTCTTATCTTCTTCACTTCCATGACCTAATGGATCATATTTAGTTTCATTGTAATGTGAACTTAATACATACTCTAAATCTTCTACTGACAATAAGCGATTAGCTCGACAGATAAATGGCAATTCAGAAGAAGTCGGTTCTTGTTCTACTTCTGGGGTGAAGTAACGTTGTCCAAACCAAACGCGTGGAGTATTGTAATGTCTATCTTTTTCAGTATCCGTACCAAAAATTTTACGGAAATTGAAGTCATCTTTATTAGGATTCAAATGATGTTCTTCTACGAATTCCAATAATCCATCTGACCACATATAGTTTTCAGGATCATTAAAATCTATTTTTTGTTGTGCTACTTGGTTAGCAGCAATTGCATAGGCATCATCTGGAATTCTTGTAGCAGCCCAATGATGACCTGTTACAATTTCCATGTACCAAACTTCATCCTTATCCGCAAACAAGACACCATTTCCTTCTGGAGAACCGTATTTCTTTATAAGATTTCCTAAGTACTTAACACCATCGCGTGCAGAATCTATATATGGAGCCACCATGTCTTGTAATGAATCTTCTGCCAATCCATTTTCTATCCATGGATCATATGCCAAAGCACGTGGATTCCCATATACAGATTCTGTAGCAGACATTGCTACATTTTTTTCGTTAATTGAAGTTTCACCAAAGACACCATTTTTTTCTACATCAGCATTGGGAGTAAAAGTTGTTCTATATCCTTTACTTGGTAATGGTGCAGTAAAACCATTTTTATTGGAGGTCCAAGTTTCTTTACGTCCAGATACAGCTGGTTGCATAACAAATCGTTGAGGAGTGATTGGTAGAAATGTATCATCATTTCTCGCAATCATTGTTGAACCATCAACAGTTGCTTTCTTTCCTACTAAAATTGATGTACAAGCTTGTTCCATCATTATTCAATCCATCTCCTACTTTGAAGTTTTCCCTTCTAGTTTACGCCTTATTAACAAAAAAAGCATCCTAAACAGGATACTTTTCCAATACTAATTTATAAAACTTTTTGCAATAATTTTTGCAAAGTTGCACTTTCTTTTTCACTAAGATTAGATGTTACTTCAGCACTAACTTTTTCAGTAATTTCAGTAATATCATCTATATTATCTAATGTCTTACTTGTAGGATATAATTCAGTTTGACGATGATCAGTTGTTGACTTTCTCTTTTCTAACCAGCCATTTTTGACTAAATTAGAAATTTGCTTTGTCACAATACTTTGTTCACGATCTAATAACTTAATCATCTGTACTTGATTAATTCCTGGATTATTAATAACTACAAATAAATAATAAAAATTAGCTTCATTTAAGCCATATTTGAGTAGCTCTCTATTTAAGCTCAATCTAATCTTACGATTGAATTTTGCAACTAAATATTCAATAGTACTCTTATTCATATTATCCATTTAATTATCTACGACTATTACGATTTTTTATATAAGATATAAATATCGCTAACATCAGTAAGACTAAAACAACTGTTACCCACATGGAAATTCTCATACCTAAAACAAAAGAATGTGGAATTGAACTAATAACAATCAACATTGTAACTGAAACAGCACCTGATACTTGACGCAAAGTATTATTCAGTGCTGTTGCATGACTGATTTCACGTGGTGCTACTCCTCTGAATGACTCAGAAATAGCTGGTGAGAATACTAAGGCATTTCCCACCATACGAATCATATAGAAGACTGTCATTATCCATATTGGTGTACCTTTAGATATAATAACAAATGGAATTGCTGAAATTAACATCAAAATTCCACCAGAAATTACTAACCATTTTGCACCATATTGATCGTATGCACGTCCTACAACAGAAGCTGTCAACGCATTAGCTATAGCCCCTGGCAAAAGAATCATACCAGCAGTCATACTGCTTACATGACTGACATTTTGTGCATAAATTGATACCATTTGTTCCATACCTAGCAATACCATAAATGCACAGATTCCCACTAGAACCATCATTCTAAAAGAGTATAGTTTGATTATTCTAACATTAAGCATAGGTTGTTTTAAATTCAGCTGTCTCTTTACAAAAAAGTATAAAATAATTGCACCTACTACCAACATTGCTAATCCTAGCATCCACTGTGTTTGAACAATAGTTATTCCTATTAAAGCTAAACTTGAACCAAGTAAAGATAAAACTACAGATAAGTAATCAATCTTAATGTCCAGAGGTTCAGAGTAATTTGGAAAAACAAAGTATCCTATTATCCAAATTAATACCATGATTGGTAGGATTAAAATAAATAAATATCTCCAACCTAGTAAGTTTAAAATAAATCCTGCTAAAGTAGGACCAATTGCTGGGCCAAAAGCAATTACCAATCCAGACATTCCAATAATTGTTCCTCTTTTTTCAGGAGGATAAATTGAAATCATTGTTGTCATCTGAAAAGACATTAAAATCCCACCGGCACAAGCTTGAACTAAACGTGCCAATAGTAATAACCAAAAATTAGTTGCCAAACATCCTATTAATGTCCCAATGACAAAAGTTCCTATCGTTCCCAAAAAAACACTACGATTTGAAAATTTATCATACATATTTGATGATAATGGAGTCACAATCCCTATCAGCAATGTATATCCAGTTGTTAACCATTGAACTGTTGTTAATGACTGATTCATTTGATTTTGAATTACTGGTAATGCTGTAATCATCATCGTTTGACTCATCAAACTAATAAATGTTGAAAGTAATAAAATTATTGATACAGCTAATCTTGTTTTAGGATTAATTGTATCAGCGATATTTCTTGCCACCTATATTCCCCTCTCTCAAAAAACATTCACTTGCATGTAATTGCCAAACTTATTTTAATTAGTTCACTAACCAAATGTCAATTAAAAAAATGCCTTTCAGAAAAAATAAATTTTCTAAAAGGCATTTTCATTTTTAATGTTTAGCATTATCTGCTATAAAGTTATCAGAACTAGCATCTTCTCCATAGATTAAAACTTTAGTCCCAACTGGTAAATTCTTTTGAATCCATTCAGCATCTGGTACAGTTAACCATATAGAACCATATGCTTTAATATTATTCTTCTTAGTGATTTTTGTATTACCAAGATGTTTAGCATCTTTTTCAATTACTTTTCCATTTTCATCAACAGGTACTGATTGAAAATGATACATACCTTTACCCTTAAAAGAAGTCCAATGTAACCCACCTAATTGGCGTGTAGCATCATAGAATTTATCTCCACGAGTTTCTTCTAATTTAAACTTTCCTACAGGTGTTACTTGATAGTTAGGGGTCTTAGAATTATAGTTCTTACCCAAAGATGCATACATTGTATATAAAACATAAGGTCCACTCATAACATATACTCTTTGCTTAGCTGAAGATACTACCAATCTAATTCGGTTAGATTTTTTCACATTCTTATACTTAGAAACATCTGGATATGCCTTAGTCATCGATGGCTTGTTCCAATCAACTTTTTTGCGCATAGCCTTTTTCTGTTCTTTAGTAATCTTCTTTATATGTCGGCTAATACTAGAACTTATCTTCATTTCACGACTAACCTTAACAGCATTTTTACTTTCCAAGTGGTGCATATGTACTGCACTCCATCCAGCAATTCCCACTAAGATAATCGCAACGATCCAGTAAATTAAATTATTTTTTTTCATTGGTTATCCCCTCAATTTAGTAATACTAGCTTATTTTATCATATATAGTACTATTACGAAAAATTTTGCTGAAATTACTTAATGAGATTTTTTTGATATTCCTTAATTTGGATCAATTCTCGTCTTTTTACTTTTCCACTAGCTGTCTGTGGATATGACATAACTTGATAAAATCTTACTGGTACTTTGTAATGCGCTAGATGTTCACGCCCATATGAAATTAATTCCTGTTGTGAAAGTTTTCTTTCCAATATTACAAAAGCAACTGGCACTTGTCCCCACTTTTTATCAGTAATTCCTGCTACAACGATATCCTTAACTCCTGTTAACTTTAAATAGCTTTCTTCTACTTCATGTGGAAAAATATTTTCTCCACCAGAAATTATCATATCGCCCTTTCGACCTTTCAGATATAAGAATCCATCTTCATCTAAATAACCAATATCTCCCGCCTTAAACCATCCATTTTCAAATACTTCTTGATTTTTCTCGGGATTATTCAAGTAACCTGGCGTAATATTAGGAGCTTTAAGTAATACTTCACCGTCATGAGCCAATTTTAATTCAACAGAAAATAATGGTTTTCCTACTGAACCAATCTTATTCTCAGCATCTTCAAAGTTTAAAGCTATCACTTGCGAAGCAGTTTCCGTCATTCCATAAGACTGAATAACTGGTATGTTTCGCTGTTGGCATTGCTCTAATGTAACCTTATCTATTGGTCCGCCACCTAATAAGAAGCAACGAAAATTAGAATTGTACCCTTCTTGGGGAAAGATTTCTAAAAGTTGTTGCAACATTGTGGGGACTACTGACATTGTACTTACACTACTTTCCTTTAACAAGAATGTAACTTTTTCTGCATCAAATTTATCCATCAAAGTTACAGTCATCCCATAAATCAATCCTCGCATAATGATTGATAAACCACTAATATGGAAAATAGGCACTGCACATAGCCAGTTATCCTTATCTGTTAAACCTAGGTTTAAGGCCGAACTAATTGCAGAATAAAAATGATTTTTAAAGGACTGCTGTACTCCTTTAGGTTTACCAGTTGTACCTGAAGTATACATAATAGTCGTAACTTCATCATCATTAAATTCTGATACTAATTGAAAATCCCGACTTTCCTCTAAACTTTCTATTTGATTAAAAGTTAAACTTTCAATCCCTACAAATTCTTCATGCAACAATGACTCATCATATATCAACAATGAAACTGCAGCATCTTCCAGCTGATATTGTAGCTCTTCATGCGATAATCTTTTATTCAAAAAGACAATTTCGCACCCTAATTGTTGTAATGATAGAATCATCAAATAACCATCAATCGTGTTATTGGTAAGTAATGCTACTCTCATCCCTTTACGAGACTTATTAGCTAAACGTGCTGTCAATACTGCTACCCTATCACTTACTTCTTTAAAAGTTAATTTGATATTACCAGCTTGAATGGCTATTTTATTTGGAGAAAGTAGAACTCGTTTCTTTAACCAATTTTCCATTAAGGGAACTTAGGAAATTGCTGGAAATCTGGTTTGCGTTTTTCGTTAAAGGCATCGCGTCCTTCTTTTCCTTCGTCTGTTGTATAGTAAAGCATCGTTGCATCACCTGCAAATTGTTGTAAACCAGCTAAACCGTCAGTATCAGCGTTCATTGCAGCTTTAATAAATCTAATTGCAGTTGGTGACTTTTGTAAAATCTCGTTGCACCAATCCAAAGTTACTGATTCAACTTCATCCAAAGGAACAACCTTGTTTATCCAGTTCATTTCATATGCTTCTTGTGCTGTATAAAAATGATTTAAGAACCATACTTCTTTAGCACGTTTATGTCCTATAACGCGTGCTAAATATCCTGAACCATAACCTGCATCAAAGCTACCAACTTTAGGTCCTGTTTGACCAAACATTGCATTATCAGCAGCAATTGTTAAATCACAAACTAACTGTAAGACGTTACCGCCACCAACAGACCAACCTTTAACCATTGCAATAACTGGCTTAGGGATAATTCTGATTAGATGTTGTAAATCTAGTACATTTAATCTTGCAATTTTATCCGGTCCTACATAACCACCATTTCCACGAACTGTTTGATCTCCACCTGAACTAAATGCTTTATCACCAGCTCCTGTTAAAATAATTGCTCCAATTGTACTGTCATCACGACAAATTGTGAATGCTTCAATCATTTCAGCAACAGTCACAGGAGTGAAAGCATTATGTTTTTCTGGTCTATTCATTGTTATTTTGGCAATTTGACCTGCTCTTTCAAATATGATTTCAGAATAGTCCTTAACTTTTTCCCATTCTACACTTGTCAAATGAATCACGACTCCTTATCTAAATATGTATGATAAAATATAACTTGATTATATCACTTTACCAGATTAGGAGAAATTATAATGGATTTAATCGAATATTTGGGAATTAAAAGTATTATTTCATCCAAGGATAAAGTAATCCTATCTTTAAATGTTACTGATAAAATACAACAACCTTTTGGCGTATTGCATGGTGGAATTAATTCAGTTTTAGCTGAAACCGCTGCTAGTATTGGAGCTAATCTCAATCTTTCTCATGGTCATGCTGTTGGTGTCAATATATCTACTAACCATTTAAAAAGTGTGACTTCTGGAAAATTAACGGTTGAGGCTACACCGCTTAGAATTGGAAAAAAGATCCAAGTATGGCAAGCTAATACTTTTGACGATAAAAATAATCTAACCAGTAATTCTACAATTACTTTGACTAATATAAATAAAAAAAATGTTTAACCGATATACACAAATATCAGTTAAACATTTTTTTAGTCTTTAATATAATCTAGCATTGCAAATAATGCTTGCTTATTCATTTCAGGAATCTTATGTTTCAAAATATCAGCAGCACTTTGCTTTAACTTATTTCCTTTTATGAATTTACTATCATTTTCTACTACTTCACGCACACCTGCTTCATTCATTTCTAAATGAAATTGTAGACCAATTGCATTTTCATTAATAATAAATCCTTGATTTTCAACAAGTGGACTCGAGAAAAGTGGAGTTGCTTCTGTTGGTAATCTAAACTGTTCACCATGCCAATGTAGCACATCCAATTTTTCTGGAACTCCTGGAATTATATTGCTCAGGCGTTTCACTTCTCCCCAACCTACTTCTTTAGGACAAGAACTCACATCCCCGCCCAAAGTTTTTGAAAGTTGTTGCGCTCCAAAACAAATTCCTAAGTACGATTTATGTGCCATCAACATTCCTCTAATTAATTCTCGTTCCTTAACAATCCATTCTTCGTCGTCATTGACACTCATTGGTCCACCTAATACTACCAACATATCAGTATCAATAACTTCTGGTAACTTCACATTGTTATTAGCAGCTTGATATACATTTACTTCATATCCATTATTTTCTGCCCATTCACCAATTAAACCTATTCCTTCATGAATTGAGTGTTGTAACACATTCATCTTCAACTTAAATTCCTTCTTTCACAGCTGATGATTACTTCTTTTCTTTTATAATATACACCGGTCTTCTCTTAACTTCAGAAAAGATCTTTCCAATGTATTTACCAACAATTCCTAGACACATTAGTTGAATTCCGCTAAAGAATAGCAATAAACAAATAGTTGATGTCCAACCAGTCGTTGGATCTCCACCTTCTAAAAAGTAACGAATAATAATCCATACAATTCCAATCCCTGAAAAGAATGATGTCAACATTCCGAAATAAACAGCTATATCTAAAGGTGCTTGAGAGAAATTGACAATTCCATCAATTGAATATTTCAACAAGCTCCAAAAATTCCAACTTGTTGTCCCAGCTACTCGTTCTTGGTTTTTATATTCTAAATATTTAGTATTGAAACCTACCCAACTAAAAATGCCTTTAGAAAAACGATTGTATTCTGTCATTGAAAGGATTGCATCGACCATTTGTCTTGTCATTACTCTAAAATCTCTGGCACCATCAACAATTTCAGTATCAGAAATTTTATTAATTAACTTATAAAACATTCTTGCAAAAAATGAACGAATTGGTGGTTCACCTTTTCTATTCGTTCTTCTAGTTCCCACACAATCATAGTCTTCATTTTCAAGAATTTCTATCATTTCTGGCAACATATCTGGCGGATCTTGTAAATCAGCATCCATTACAGTTATATAATCTCCTGTAGCTTGTTGTAAACCACAGTATAACGCAGCTTCTTTGCCAAAGTTTCTAGAAAATGATACATAGTGTACATGTTCTTTATCTTTAGCGTTTAATTTACGCATTTCATCTAAAGTTCCATCTTGTGAACCATCATTCACAAACCAATATTCTAATTCAATTCCATTTAATTCTTTTTTAACTTTTTCAACAGCCTCATAGAACAAAGGTATAGTTTCCTCTTCGTAATAACAAGGCACTATAATTGAAAGTTTTTTTGTCATATTACATATTCCCTTCACCAAAATCAATTAGTCCTAATGATATCCATTCATTAGTATATCATTAATAACAAAAAATATATGATTTTTTTATTAAATTCGTGCCAATCTAAACTTGAAGTCTAGATTACCTTGTTTAAAAGATTATTCATAGTATAATAGAAAGTGTACACTATTACTGATATAATAAAAGTATGAATAATTTGCCGAGAGGAGTTTCAACTATGGCAAACATTAAAATTTTAACAGACTCTTCTGTTCAACTTACACCAGAAGAAATTGAAAAATATAATATTACAATTGTACCCCTTTCTGTTGAAGTGGATGGTAAAAATTATGTTGATGGTGAAGATATTTCTCGTGAAGAATTAGTCCAAGCTTTAAAAGATGGCAATATTCCTAAAACAAGTCAACCACCTATCGGCAGATTTATAGATGCTTATAATGAACTAGGTAAAGATGGCAGCGAAGTATTAGCTATTGTACTTTCAGATGTTCTTTCTGGAACTTACGAAACTGCAAGTAGCGCTGCTGATATGGTAGATACTAAAGTAACTGTTATTAACAGTAAATCAACTGACAGAGGATTGGCCTTCCAAGTTCTTGCTGCTGCTAAAGATTTAGAAACCGGTAAGAGTATTGATGAGATTAAAGATCATCTTAAAGACATCTATCATCGTACAACTATTGATGTTTTGATTGATAACCTTGACTGTTTAGTTGCCGGTGGTCGTGTAAGTCGTTTAGCTGGTGCTTTAACTAAACTTATCAACCTTAAGCTTATTATTCGCTTGAATGAGGAAAGTTTGGATGTTATTGTCAAGGGTCGTAGCAAAAAGACTTTTATCAAGCATTGCAAGACTTTAGCTGAAGAATATCTACAAAATCATAACCCTATTCAAGCACTATCCTTATCAAATGTTGGTACAGATGACAGTCTACTTCAAAAAATCAAGGATACTTTATTGGAAAATAACTCTATCCAAGAAATCCCCTATATTGCTCGTTTAACTAGTCCTATTATTATGACTCACACTGGTTTAAACGCTGTTGGAGTTATTACACTTAACGAAAAACCTACACATTGAGACAAAAAGCAAGTTTTGACTTGCTTTTTTGTTTTTATTTATAATTTTTCTAATTTACTTTTTAAAAATTATCAGTTATAATATGTTTATAAATAAAACTTATTTCTTTTTAGATATGGGGGGATTTATTATGTCTCGTCTAAGTCATAAACAAAAATTATATATTATTGTTGGTATCGCTGCAGTCGCAGTTGTTTTACAGTACTTATTACATTTAAAATTATATGCACAAATTCTCGTTACTTTAGTCGGAGCTATCATTGCTTTATCTATGTTTAAGGAAATGGTTCACACACTCCGTTCTGGAAAATATGGCGTCGACCTATTAGCCATCTTAGCTGTTGTCGCCACTTTATCCGTAGGTGAATATTGGGCAAGTATGGTTATTCTTATCATGCTCACTGGTGGTGATACATTAGAAGATTATGCCTCTCATAAAGCAAATACAGAATTAAAAGCATTACTAGATAATTCACCTCAAATTGCACATAAAATTATGGATGATGGTGACATAGATGATGTTAGTGTCAATGACGTTAAAGTTGGAGATAAAATTGTAGTTAAACCTGGGGAAATCGTTCCTGTAGACAGTTTTATCATTAAAGGTAGCGGCTTATTTGATGAATCTTCTTTAACTGGTGAATCAAAACCTGTTGAAAAAAATCTCCGTGACAACGTAATGTCTGGTTCTTTGAATGGGGACAATTCCGTTACTTTACAAGTAAGTAAACTTGCTAAAGATAGTCAATATCAACAGTTAGTTAAGCTAGTTAAGGAAGCTGAAAGTACTCCTGCTCATTTTGTTAGAATGGCAGATAGATACGCTGTTCCATTTACTTTGGCAGCCATTTTAATTTCACTTGCAGCTTGGTTCTTCTCAGGCGACCCTCATCGCCTTGCTGAAGTATTAGTTGTAGCCTCACCTTGTCCTTTAATCCTTGCAGCACCTGTTGCTATGGTTTCAGGTATGAGCCGTGCCTCACGCAACGGTATTGTGGTAAAAACTGGTGATGTTTTAGAAAAACTTGCCACTGCTAAAACTGGTGCTTTTGATAAAACCGGTACAATCACTAGTGGGCAATTAACTGTACAAGATGTTGTTACAACCTCTTCTATGAAAGTAGAAGAATTATTACAACTAGCTGCTAGTGCTGAACAAGAATCATCACATATTTTAGCTCGTTCACTTGTTGCATATACTGACAATCAAAATATCGATTTAGCACCTGTTAGTTCTTTAGAGGAAAAAACAGGTAAGGGAATTGAAGCTACTATTAATCATAAAAATGTTAAAGTAGGTAAACTTAAATTTGTTGCTCCAAACTCAGAAATGAAACCTTTAGCAACTACTACTATTTATGTTAGTGTTGATGATGAACTTTGTGGTTATGTTACTTTTACCGATCATGTTCGTCCTGAAGCAAAAGAAACTATGAATACTTTGAAAGCTTTAGGAGTCAAAAAATTAATGATGCTAACTGGGGATCAAGAAAAGATTGCTCAACGAGTAGCTAAAGAAGTAGGAATTGATGAAGTAAAAGCTGACTTACTACCTCAAGATAAGATCACCGCTTTACAAAATATCCCTAAATCTGGCCACCCTACTTTTATGGTTGGTGACGGTGTAAATGATGCTCCTTCACTTGCAACTGTTGATGTTGGTATTGCTATGGGTGCACATGGTTCTACTGCTGCTAGTGAATCAGCTGATGTTGTTATTTTAAAGGATGATCTATCTCGTGTTTCTAAAGCTGTTACTATTTCACGTGACACCATTAAAGTTGCTCGTCAATCAGTTTTATTAGGGATTGCAATTTGTACTGCATTAATGTTAATCGCAAGTACTGGTATCATCCCTGCTTTCATCGGTGCGATGTTCCAAGAAGTTGTTGATACTGTTTCAATTTTATGGGCTTTGAAGGCACGTTATTCTCACGAACAATAGTTAATATATATTCAATCAATAGGCGTATAATAGCGTCTATTGATTTTTTATTTGCATAAATTTTGAAAAATCAATTTTTTATTCTATTATTTTTCTGAAAATTACGCTACAATACTAAAAGTTAAAGAAAATATTAAGGAAGGCTGTGGTAATTTTGCCTGCTAACTTTCTCAGGCGTAAAAATAAGCCACCTTGTTTAAATGATTAATAATATGCATATATCAACAATCATTATTAACGAGGAGATTTTAAATGTTAGATCAAAAGAAACATTATATGAGCTGGCCAGTTATTGCTTTGCTCGACTTTGTTACAATTATTAGTTTTGAAAATATATTCTATCCTTTTCAAAATCAAGGATTGTCTGTTGTTATTTCATGGATTTTCTTACTTTTTACTTATGTTATTCCTTATGCATTAATTGCTACACAATTAGGTTTAACTTTTGATAATCAAGATGGTGGTCTTGCCTCTTGGATTCGTCGTGGTACTCATAGTGATTTATTCGGATACATTACTTCCTGGATGTATTGGACACAAACAATTCCATACTTAGTGGACGTTTCAAACTCTGTTATTGTTTCTATAAGTTGGATTGTTTTAGGTAATAATACTTTAGGACATCACATGTCTACCTTCACTTTCGGAATGTTAACTTTTGTTATTATTTTATTATTCATTATCTTCGAAAATGTTTTCCGTGATTCCTTAGAAGTACTTTCCATCATTGGTGGTGGTGCGATGTTCTTGATTTCAATGCTTTTTGTTTTCATGACTGTATGGGCATTAACACACGGTGCACATATTGCTACACAACCATTTAATCTTCATGCATTTAAGCCAAACTTTAGTTTACACTACTTCTCTACAACTGGTTTATTGATCTTTGCTATGTCTGGTGCTGAATTAGCTGCTCCATACATTAACAAGATGCGTAATCCTAAGCGAGATTTTCCTAAAGCTATGTGGATGTTAGCTTTAATGACTGCTTTCTTAACCATCTTTGGTACTTTATCATTGGCTGTCTTCTTTAACGCTAACCACATTCCTAATGACTTTAAGATGAATGGTCCATACTATGCATTCAAACTTTTAGGTGAACAAGTTGGTATGGGTAAGAGCTTGATGTATGTCTTTGCTGTAGTTCAATTGATGTTTATGTTAGCTCAATTAGCTATTTTAATTGATGCTGCTAGTCGTGTATTCGCTAGTGATACTGCTGCTAAATACATGCCTAGTTGGCTTATCAAGAAGAATAAAGCTGGACGTCCAGTACACAGTTATACTTTAACTGCTGGAATCAGTTTGTTACTTCTTCTTTTAAGTGGTACTTTACCAAATATCAACTCCATCTATAACTGGTTGTTGAACTTAAATGGTATTGTTTCACCATATAAGACAGCTTTAGTATTCGTTGCATTCCTAGCTATTCGTTGGCAAGAAGAACAATTTAAGTCCGATTACGTTTATATTAAGAATAGAACTGGTGCTTTAATTGTTGGTTTCTGGTGCTTCATCTTCACCTTTGTCTGCGCAACAATGGGATTCATCCCTCAAGATGCTGCTCCTGGAACTAAAGCATTTGATCACCAATTATTTATGAACTTTGTAACTGTTGGATTCTTAGTTGTACTTGGTTTCTTATTACCATGGTTACGCAAACTAGAATTAAAGAGAGCTGCAAAAAAATAAAATATTAAAATAAATAAATGTCCTGTAATTAGGTAAGTGACCTAGTTACAGGGCATTTTAATATATAGAAAAAGACATAGCTTTGCTTTGTAAACAAAACTATGTCTTTACTTTTTCTAGTCTAAATTGCGATGCTTTAGACTTGGAAAAACTATCTTGTCAGCTATCCCTACGATT
Source organism: Ligilactobacillus salivarius DSM 20555 = ATCC 11741 (assembly GCF_001435955.1). Taxonomy (GTDB): domain Bacteria; phylum Bacillota; class Bacilli; order Lactobacillales; family Lactobacillaceae; genus Ligilactobacillus; species Ligilactobacillus salivarius. The sequence continues at coordinate 24,417 of NZ_AYYT01000017.1, forward strand.
GGTCCCTGACATAATAAGGCAAATATCGTTCCAACATTTATTGCATATATATGATGTGATACAATTACCGAAATAATAATCGCTACAATTGGTGGAGTAAAAGTTACCAATTGGGCAATTGTAGAACTACCCTTGAAGTATTTAAAACGAATAATTTGCATCAAATCATCAACCGGATGCAACATCCAATTTATTCTTTGATAAAGTGATATAGCAATGGCAATTAGGACTACTCCTAAACAATCCAAAAAGATACGCACAGGTAAATTTAAACTATGAATTCCTAATTTAACTAATTCCGTTGCAAAAATTCCTACTAAAATTGAAAAAGGAGTCATAAAAATTAGATTACCCAATATTCTTTTTACATTAACCTTTTTCAAAATCACTAGATTGACAATTATTACAATAAAACCAGAAATAAATAGCATCGCACTCAAAGAAATTGGTGTTATTTTAGCTATATTAACTGCTGCTGCAGTCCACAATGCACTTCCTAAATTCAAAGATACCGTCAAAGCATTGCCTAAACTATTCAAAAATATTGACAGGATAAAATACCCTAATAACAATCCCATTGAAGTCGTTTCTAAATTTCTATTTTGTGTTACTTTCATTCTCTATCCCTACTATCTCATTATCTGACTGTACATCTGCAAACATTCCTAAAAATACAATGTTAAATGCCATGTCCCATAAATGATTATCAATTGCAGAACTTAATAAAACTAGGATCAAAGCTATAACTAAATTATAATTTCTTTGTTTAATGTTACTTTCGATACTACTAATTATGTAGAACATCGCAACAACAAAGAATACTAAGCCATACATTAATAACGCCCTTACAAACGATGAATCAATGAAAAAGTATGCTTCCCCTGGCTTAATGCTACCATTCCCATTTTGATAAACAAATTGACCAAACAAAGGAATTGCATAATCATGATATGCAACTTGCCCGAAGAATAAACGCGCAGAACTCAAGGTATTTATAATACTCCAGATTCTGCTATTTGGATTAAACATCAAAGGCAACATAACATTGATAACTGCGTATATCCACAATCCCCATCTAACTTGTTTTAAACTGAATCTTTGGATAAATTTTACCGCATACTTATATCCTCCTGCACATAGGAGTAGTATCAAAATAATCAAAATTTCATCTAGTTTAGTTGCAGTTAATGTATAGACACATATCAACAAGGCTATCCCTGAGACGATCTCCGGTATATTCCATTTAAATCGTTTAAGTAAAGCATATGCTAACATAAAATAAAAGACGTGCGCTGCAGCATCTGATGGAGAATAGTTTCCCAAAGCTATTCTAACCGTATTATCTCCTGGTCTTTGAAGAGTTAAATTCAGTATATAATCATTCAGAGCTAACCAGGCACTTACTATAAAAATTGGAATTCCAAAGGTTAAGTACAATTTAAGAATTTTCCTGAAGTCAACATCTTTGGCACCTATTAAAAATACGGTATAGAATAATGGCTCATAAGCACGAGCTCGATAACAAATATAGGTTATCAGCATAAAAATTAACAATAATTTTATTGTTAGCTTTCGTGGATATTTATCTAATAATACTATCTTTCCCATCACTAAAAACGTTACTGCCTGCTCAATTCGAAGGAAAATCAACTTATTAAAATATGTAATTTGATCCACCATTGTTGTGCCATTAATATAAATAGTTATAAAAAATATTGCCAGACAACATAGATAAAACCATTCTGTTAACTGACGGTACTTTTTCCCGGCATCATCAATTAATTTATTATCTATCGGCATAAAAATATTGCTCCTTCAATATTATTTAACAAATATAATGATATGCTAAATCATTAACTCTGACAAATTAAATATCTTTTACAATTAAAAAAAGTGGACTTTTACATCCACTTTTCTTAATAATTATTTTTCATTAACTGGTTTTTTCCAGAAACTCATAATCAAAGCTGCTACGATAGAACCAACGATTACAGCTAAGAAGTAACCCCAAATGTTTGTTGCTAGAGGTGATACCCAGAAACCACCGTGAGGAGCAGGAATACCAATTCTCATAGCACCAACGATTGCTCCAGAAACAGCAGAACCAATAATACATGATGGAATTACACGACCTGGATCAGCTGTTGCAAATGGAATAGCACCTTCTGTAATGAATGAGAATCCTAAGATCCAGTTTGTAACACCTGCACGACGTTCATCTTCAGTATACTTGTTCTTGAAGAATGCAGTACCGATAGCTGTTGCAAATGGAGGAACCATACCACCAACCATTACGGCAGCCATTAAAATAGCAGCAGTTGTAGACTTAGGATCATTAGCGAAAGCACCTGAAGCAAATACATAAGCGGCTTTGTTGAAAGGACCACCCATATCAATAGACATCATACCAGCTAATACCAATGTTAATAGAACTAAGTTTCCAGTACCCATACCATTCAAGAAGTGAGTAATCCATAGGTTGATTGTACTGAAGATTGGGTTAACAATGAAGTACATAATCAAAGCAATGAATAGCAATCCAAATACTGGATAAAGAAGCATTGGTTTCATACCTTCAACTGAACGTGGTAATCCTGCAAACATCTTCTTCATACCTAAAATCAAGTATCCAGCAATAAAACCAGCTGCAATACCACCTAAGAATCCAGCAGGTGAAGTTGAGTTAGCTTGGAAGTTAACATGATATGATCCACCTAAGGAAGCATTAGCGATAGAAGCCATGAATCCACCAACGAAACCAGGCATTAAAGCAGGAGTATCACCGATTGATTCAGCAATGTAAGCTGCCAATACAGGTACCATAAATGCAAATGCTAAATTACCTGCACTATTTAAGAAAATAAATGCTGGAGCTTTGGCACCACCCATATATTGTTCAACAATAAATGAGATCGCCATTAAGATACCACCACCAATAACAAATGGTAGCATGTGTGAAATACCATTCATTAATTGCTTGTAGATGTTGCCCCAAACAGTTCCATCAGATTCAGTAGAAGAACTACTATCATCACCTGTTGCGTGATAAATAGCTGCTTTTCCATCTAAAACTTGTTGAATTAATTTTTCTGGTTCTTGGATACCAGATTTAACAGGCTTATTTACAAGTGGCTTGCCATCGAAACGGTTCATTTCAACTTTTTTATCAGCAGCGATAACAACACCGACAGCTCTTGAAATTTCATCTGCTGTTAAACGATGTTTGATACCTTCAGAACCATTTGTTTCAACTTTGATATCAACACCTAATTCTTTAGCTTTCTTCTTTAAGTTTTCTTCAGCCATGTAAGTATGTGCAATACCATTTGGACAAGCAGTAACAGCAACAATATATGGACGATCACTATTACTATTTGCAGCTGCTTTTTCAGCTTCTTCTTCAGCTTTATTTTCAGCTTCCTTCTTAGCTACAGCTTCTGCAAAAATATCTTGAACTTTGTCAGGTGTATCTGCAGCTTTCAATGCTGTTACAACATCTGGGTTCATCAATACTTGTGATAAAGCAGCTAAGGCTTGCAAGTGAGTATTATCTCCACCTTCTGGAGCTGCAATCATGAAGAATAAGTGAGCTGGTTGGCCGTCCATTGAGTCATAGTCAACACCTGCAACACTTCTAGCAAATTGTACAGCTGGTTTCTTAACTGCAGCGTCATGTGCGTGTGGGATAGCAATTCCATCGCCCATACCAGTTGAACCTTCTTCTTCACGTTTAATGATATCTTTCTTATAAAGATCTTCATCATCAATGATTCCATGTTCATAATAGTTATGTACCATTTCATCAATTACTTCAGACTTAGTAGTAGCCTTAAGATCCATAATCATGATATCTTTCATTAACAAACTACGAATATCCATATTAAACCGTTCCTTTCCTAAGCAATTCTATTTATATTCATCAATAGTAATTTGAGCATAAATTTCATCGATCTTTTCACGAGTTGCTAAATCTTCAGAAAATGCTGTTGCAGATCCAGAAGCTAAGCCATAATGGAAAGCTTCAATTGGATCTTTAGTGCTTGCATAAGTACCAACAAATCCTGCTAGCATAGAATCACCTGCGCCAACAGAGTTAATAACAGTTCCCTTAGGAGCTAATGATCTCCATACACCTTCATTGGTAATCATCAAGCCACCATCGCCTGCCATGGAAACTAAAACATTTTGAGCACCCATGTCTAGCAACTTACGACCATATTTAACAATATCATCTATTCCGTTAAATTCGACACCAAATAAATCAGCTAATTCATGATTATTTGGTTTAACAACTAATGGCTTTTCAGCTAAGGTCTTACGTAAACTTTCACCAGTTGTATCAATTACAAATTGAGCTCCCTTTGAACGAATGATCTTAATCAAATCAAAGTAGAAATCATCATTCAAACTAGGTACTAAACTTCCAGCAAAAATAACAACGTCATCTGATGTTAAATGGTCAAATTTTTCTGTAAAAGCACTGATTTCTTTTTCAGTTAACTTAGGTCCTTGACCATTGATTTCTGTTTCATTTTGAGCTTTGATTTTAACATTGATACGAGTATCAGCTGCAATTGGAGTGAAATCTGTCTTCAAACCTACTTTTTCAAGTTCTTCTTTTACAAAATTCCCGGTAAATCCTCCAAGAAAGCCCCATGCAATATTGTCATGACCTAATTCCTTTAAGATACGAGAAACGTTAATACCTTTCCCACCTGGAAGCTTGTTATCGTAGTCCATACGATTAACTTCTCCCAAGGTGAGCTTGTCTAGTTGCACGATATAATCAATAGATGGATTGATTGTTACCGTATAAATCATAATATAACCTCCTGTATTGTTGCCTGTGAACTATACTGCTTAGCTACACTAGCAGGTAAAGTACTTGTGATAATTGTTGCATCTGTAACATCTGCAACTTTCACAAAAGACACATAACCAAATTTAGACTTATCAGCGATTACATAGCCTTTTTCACTTCTTTCAAGTGCGGTTCTTTTAATCTCAGCTTCATCAGGATCTGGAGTTGTCAATCCATACTTTTCATGGACACCATTGATTCCTAAAAATGCTTTATTAAATCTAAATCTTTTCAAATCATTTGCTGCTTCAACACCAATAATTGCTTTAGTAGTATTTTTTAATCTACCACCTAACAAGAAAGTTCTAATATTCTTATCAGCTAATAATGAAGCATGCTCAACTCCATTTGTAACAACAGTTAAATGCTGATCTTCAGATAAATAAGGAATGATTGCTATAGTCGAAGTTCCAGCATCTAAATAAATAACGTCATCATCTTGAATATAACTTGCTGCCTTTGCTCCTAAACTCTCTTTTTCTTGAGTATTTTGAGTAGATTTTCCCATTACATCAAGTTCTCGTTGCAAAGGTTGCTTCATCTTAGCACCGCCATGGACACGAACTAACAATCCACGTTCTTCCAATAACTGCAAGTCTCTTCTTCCTGATGATTCTGAACACTGTGTTCTTTCACAGATATCCTGTAACTTAACCACGTTATGCTCTTTTAACAGTTCTAAAATTATTCTATGTCTTTCTTCTGCAAGCACTTTCACAACCTCCTCTAGTATAGTACCACTATTCTTGATTAAATTCAATCATAAATAGTCAAAAAAAGTCATTTTCTTTCATAAAATTTATAGAATTTACCAAAATACTTCTTTATACTTATGTTTCCGTTTACATTATTGTTAATAAAAGAAATAAAGAACTTACTTCTTTGTCAAAATTATATTATTAAAGTTAAAATAATAGTAATATACCGTCAAAATATTATCTTTACACTCAATAATTTACCATTATCGATCACAAACAGTCAAATAAACTTAATAAAAAAGAATAAAACAGATTTTATCTATCTGCTTTATTCTTAATTTATCTTAAATATTTATTTCAATCGATAGTATTCTTAAATTATTTTCCTGATTATCCTAAAGAGTATCAGCCATTATCATGCAATTTCTAGTTTTTAAAACTATGAACAGGTGCTGGAATAAGTCCACCACGATTAATCATATCTGCTGAAGATACCTTATTAACTGCCATAATTGGAGCATGTCCTAATAAGCCACCAAATTCAACTGTTTCGCCAACATCTTTTCCAGGAACTGGAACAACTCTAACGGCAGTTGTCTTATTATTAATCATACCAATTGCAGCTTCATCTGCAATCATCGCACTAATTGTTTCAGCGGGTGTATTTCCTGGAATTGCAATCATGTCTAACCCTACTGAACAAACAGCTGTCATTGCTTCTAGTTTTTCAATATTAAGTGATCCAGCATTAACTGCATCTATCATGCCAGCGTCTTCAGAAACTGGAATAAATGCACCTGATAAACCACCTACATGACTACATGCCATGATGCCACCCTTTTTAACTGCATCATTTAACATCGCTAAAGCTGCAGTTGTTCCATGTGTTCCAACTTGTTCTAAGCCAATTTCTTCCAAAATTTGGGCAACAGAATCACCTACGGCAGGTGTTGGTGCTAAAGATAGGTCAACGATTCCAAATGGTACGTTTAATTTTTCTGCGGCAATGCTACCTACTAATTGGCCCATTCTTGTAACTTTAAACGCTGTTTGCTTGATAGTTTCTGCTACCACATCCATAGAAGCGCCCTTAACTTTTTCTAGAGCTGATTTAACAACACCAGGTCCAGAAACACCCACATTAATAACAGCATCTGGTTCACCAACTCCATGGAATCCCCCTGCCATAAACGGATTATCTTCAACTGCATTGCAGAAAATAACCATCTTAGCATTTGTCATAAAATCTAGTTCTGAAGCTGCTTTAACAACTTGCCCCATTTCTTTAACTGCATCCATATTGATTCCACTTCTTGTTGAACCAACATTTACAGAAGCACATACTAGATTTGTTTCAGCTAAAGCCTGAGGTAATGATTTGATTAAAGTACGATCCCCATTTTGATAACCTTTTTGCACCAAAGCCGAGTAACCACCAATAAAATCAATACCTAAAGTTTGCGCTGCTCTATCTAAAGCTTTAGCATATTTAACATAATCTTTATCTTTAGAAGCTGCAGCAATCAAACTAATTGGTGTCACTGAAACTCGTTTATTAATAACTGGAATTCCATATTCTGTTGCAATTTGATTTCCAACCTTCACTAAATCTTTAGCTTTAGTTGTTATCTTGTCATAAATTTTTTGACATGCTTTATCACTGTCACTATCAATACAATCAAGCAAAGAAATTCCCATTGTAATTGTTCTAATATCCAAATTTTCTTCTGAAATCATCTTGATTGTTTCAAGGATTTGCGCTGTATCCATGCTCTATCACCTCATCTTATAGTTGATGCATCGCTTGATATAACTTTTCGTTTCTAATTTTAATTTCTACACCCAACTTTTCACCCAATTCATTGAGTTCTGTTGTGATTTTTTCGAAATCTACTTTATCATCTGGAATCTCTACCATCATCATCATTGTAAAGTATCCATTCATAATAGTTTGAGATACATCAAGAATATTGATTTGGTTTTTAGCTAAATATGTACTTACGCCGGCAATTATACCTGCCTTATCTGCTCCAATAGTAGTTAAGATTGCTCGCATTTAAAACACCATCCTTAATTTAATTAATCTTATTATAACTTATAAATCTGCTTTTTTGTCAACTTTATTAGTTGGTGCTACTTTTTATTTTTGATAAAATATACTTAACATTTCTATTTTGAAAGGACGATAATAATGTATAACATGCTTAATTTCATTCCTGATGATATGGGCGAAGTTCAACAAAAATTATTTTGGCTTAAAGCTAATGGATATCCTGATGCAACTGAACAAGAAGTTATCGAGAAAACTATTCTTGATGGTGTTCAATACATGTTTGACGATGCATTAGAAGGACCTTACTGGACTGTTATTTGGGATGATACTAATAAAAAATTAGCCGTACGTGGAGCCACAAGCGAAATTGTTGGCTATATCATTCCTAGAGAAAATCATTCTACATTCTCTGATGACTTTAAGGAAGCTTCTCCTCTAACTTGGGAAAATCTATCTAAACAAGTAGAAAAACTTATTGGCTCAGATTAATTAACAAAAACGGCAGCAAAGTCTTTAAAACTAGGCTTTGCTGCCATTTTTTTAATGAAATAGTTCTTGTTCTATTTTAGGAATTAATTTAGTTGCTACAACCCTACCACCAGCCTGATTGATATGCATATGGTCACCAAAATCATATGCACTTTGTACGCCACATGGCAACATTTCTAAAAGAAGTGATGTGGGCACTGTTTCAGGAATTGTAGCAAGTTTGCTATTTAATTCTTTTCTAAATTTTTGTGCTTGTAGCTCTTTATCATCTGGCCGACCAGTGTGACTAAGCGTAAATGGTGGTATATCTAGCAAAATTAATTCACTATTGCGCTTTTCTAAAATTTCATTTAGCCTCTGGACAGCATTAAAAAAATTATCCTTAGTTATTTTTTGTCTTGCAGCTACTTCACTGATCAATGGTAGCATCAAATCATTTGCCCCAATTGAAACAATCGTCAATTCAGGTTTAAAGCCACTCCTATTTCTAACCATTCTACTTAATAAACTCTCTCCAAAAGTTTCATAAATGGGTTGATCATGAGGGGCATCATGAATTAAGCGACTTCCAGAAATAGCGGTATTTAACACTGTTACTTCGTCAGGATGTACGGTCATCAAATATTGCATTAGAGGAGCTGTTATCATCCCCATTTCCATTAGAGAATCACCTGTAATTTCTAAGTATTTAGGATTTGCTTTCGTCCATACGTCTACTTCTTCTAAACAAAACCAACCTTTCCTACTTTGCCAAGTATCACTTAATTTAGGTAAGAAATTAGCACTACGGGCAAAAGAAGCATTGGTTAATGATGTTTCATAAGTACACTTAAAGTCACAGTATTCTTGTTCCTGTGAAGACTTCATATAGACATAGATTGTTTGTCCAACTTTAATATCTAAGTCTATTGAATCTGTCCAAATTGCCTCTCCTTGTGGAATTACAATCGTATCTTGATACAAAGCTGTTACTCTTTGCTTTTCTTTCATATCAGCTGTTAGAGCTACATAAATTTCATCAAAAATGAGTTCTTCTTTGCCATAGTAATTAGTTAATTTTAGTCGTAATTCTTTACCTGATAAAAAAGACGTAATTTTTATTAATTGCGATAATTCTCTCATCTTAAATGGCATCGCCGAAAAATCAATATTCTCATAATACCAAGCAGCTTGCCAAGCAACCATTTCTTTCACCTACCTTCAAAAAAGCACCAATAAGCTTTGATCTTATTGGTGCCAGTATCTTATTCTTTTTTACATTTCCTTAAATTCAGCATCATAAACTCTATCTTGTTTCAAAAATTTATCTCCAGCTAAATTTCGATAAAATGCAGCCTTTGTTGCGCTCATATATGGAATCAACCAAATATAACCTAATCCAAATGTAAGAATTGATACAATATGCCAGCCAATAAAGCTTAAATCTAATAGGAATAGTTCCCACTTATGTCCATTCATCAATTCTCTACTTAAAGTTACATAATCAGGATATTTGTAATTGGCTTTTGCACCACTAGCTTCAATATCTTTGTAGATAAAGTAAGTTTGTGAGTATGAATATCCCTTAATAATCCCAGGAATAATGAAAAGTAATGACCATAGGAATTGTAATACCCATTGGATAATATACATCACTAATACTGGAATAAAATATCTTTTAGAAAACACTTGGAACATACTTCTAAAATTGTTGATACTTTCCACGCTTTTGCCACGAAGCCAATCTAAAAAGGTATATTGAATCCCTAGATAAATCATAATTCCAATAATACTTGAAACAATATTGGTACTATAAGTTCCACCATTTCCAGTTGAATTAGCAGCTACATCATTGGGAACATCACTAAATGTTGCTGGATTGTTTCGTATCACTAACAATAATACTTGTAAAAATATAGAAACTGTAAAAACTGTTATTACTGTGAATACAATTGGTATTATTGATAATCCTATCGCTTTTTTCCAATTTCCACGAAAAGCATCTTTTACTTCATTTTTTAGTTCTGCTCTTGTTGCCATTAGTCCCACACTTCCTTCCCATATACAATAATTAATATACTTACATAGTTATTGTAACATATCAGCCTAGTATAAATAAAACTCGCCAAATCGACGAGTTTTACTTTAATTACTATTGTTGTGTTGAGATTAATTCTTTAATATCTTCAGCATCAATTCCAACAAAATATTTATTCAAGTCAAGTTTACCTAATGCTTCTTTTATAGTTGACACATCATACTTCAACCCACGTAAAGCATCTTCGACATCTTTTACATCGCCTGAACCAAAGAAGTCACCGTAAATCTTAATATCTTTGATCTTACCATCTTCAACTAAGAAACGTGCATCAATTGTACCGCTAGTAAAGTGTTTGCGACGCTTAACTGTGAATTCTGGAGACTTGCCATATACCCAGTCCCAGTTCTTATAAAGCTTTTGTTCGATTGCTTCAATACCTTTTTTATCTTCGTCATCTAATTGGTATTCATATTGTTGTGCTTCTTCTAAAGAGTCAACACCCCAAATTAGTTTGATTAATTCATCTCTAAATTGGAATGTATCAAAGTCTTTATATTCTTCACTAACATATGGTTTTAGATTTGTAACACGAGAACGTACTGATTTAATTCCTTTAGATTCAATCTTATCCTTAGGAACACGTAAAGCATCAGCAACTGCATCAGTATCAACATCAAACATTAGTGTACCGTGAGAGAAAGTTTTGCCACCACGCGTATACATTGCATTACCAGAGAATTTCTTACCATCAACCACAATATCATTACGTCCGGTTGTTTCTGCACCTGTTACACCCATCTTATGCAAAGCATCTACAACAGGTTGTACTAAAGATTTAAAGTCACCAAATTTTTGATTTTCTGCTGGTACTACGAAACTAAAGCAAAGGTTACCTAAATCTTGGTACATAGCTCCACCACCTGATAGACGGCGTGTAATAGTAATTCCATGTTCTTCACAATATTTTTGGTTGATTTCTTCCATTGTATTTTGGTTACGACCAACAATAATACATGGCTTTTCAATGTAGAATAACATGAACGGAGGTTTTATCTTATCGCTATTCATTAAATATTGTTCTGTGGCCAAGTTTGTTCTAATATCATCTGTTTTCATTACAACGTATTGCATTTTTTCCATAACTTTCATCTTCCTCTACTAATTACTTTTATACAAAGAACCGATATCCACTAATACCGGTCCTTTACTTTAATTATTAAATATTTGTTGGGAATCCAATGGCAACATCAGCAGTATCCATAACAGCTTCACTTAAGGAAGGATGTGGATGAATTGTTAATGCAACATCTTCAACTGTTGAACCACATTCAATAGCCAAAGTTAATTCACTAATTAAATCACTAGCGTTGCTACCAACCATTTGAGCACCTAATAAGACACCTGTTTCTTTTTCAAATACTAAACGGATAAATCCATCTGTTTCACCCATTGAAATTGCACGACCATTAGCTGCAAATGGGAATTGTGCTTTCTTAGCGTCAAAGCCTTTTTCCTTTGCTTCAGCTAATGTCAAACCTGTTGTTGCAATGGATGTATCTGTATAACATACAGCTGGCATTGCATGGTAATCAATAACTGTTGGTTTGCCAGAAATAGCTTCTGCTGCAACCTTTCCTTCGTAAGAAGCTTTATGAGCTAATGCGTATCCCTTTGTTACGTCACCAATAGCGTAAATGTTAGGAATATTTGAACGACTTTGTGCATCAACAGGAATTAAACCACGTTCATCAACACTTACACCAGCTTGTTCTAAGCCCATATTTGAAGTGTTTGGACGACGACCGACAGAAACAATGACATAATCAGCTGTAATTTTCTTTTCTTCGCCATCTACTTCGAAAGTAACAGTTACATCTTTATCTGTTTGTTCTGCATTCTTAGCTATAGCATTAGTATAAATATCTACACCCTGTTCACTGAAGTGATGTTCTACAACTTTAACTAAATCTTTTTCATAGTTAGCTAAAATCATATCTCCACCTTCAAGGATGGTTACATGAGAGCCTAAGTTAGCGTAAGCAGATGCTAATTCAGAACCAATGTAGCCACCACCTACAACAACTAATTCTTTAGGAACTTCTGTTAAGTTCAAAGCACCTGTAGAATCAAGTACACGTCCTTCAAATTTGAAGTTAGGAATTTCGATTGGATGACTACCTGTTGCAATAATCAAATTATTGAATGTATATGTTTGAGCCTTATCATCATCAGAAATTACTCGTAAACTATGACTATCTTTCAAATATGCATTTCCCCAGATAACATCAATCTTATGTTTCTTGAATAAGGAAGCAACCCCACCTGTTAGACGAGCTACAACGTTATTCTTCCATTCAATTGTTTTATCGAAGTCTAGCTTAGCAGCTGTAACTTGAAGTCCCATTTCTTGAGAATCCATTGCATGTTGGTAATGATGTGCAGCTTCAATCAAAGCTTTAGAAGGAATACATCCAACATTCAAACATACACCACCAATATATTCACGTTCAATTACAGTAACTTTTTGACCTAGTTCTGCAGCATGAATTGCAGCTACATATCCACCAGGTCCAGCACCTACAACAACTGTATCTAAATCTATTGCAAAATCTCCAACTACCATTAGCCTATCATCCTTCCATTAATAACAATTCTGGGTCACTTAATAATTCTTTCAAGCGATTCATTGCACGTTGAGCTGTTGCACCATCAATTACGCGATGATCAAATGCCAAAGATAACTTCAAGACTTTAGCAATCTTTACTTCACCTTCAACAACAACTGGTTCATCAGTAATACGACCCATACCTAAGATAGCAACTTCTGGCCAGTTAATTACTGGTGTAAAGTGACCGCCACCTACTGAACCGATATTTGTAATTGACATACCTGTGTGACTCATATCACCGGCTGTTAATTTACCATCTTTAGCTTTAGCTGTGTTTTCAGTAATTTGTTTAGCAATACCAAATAGGCTTGTGCTATCAGCATGTTTTACATTTGGAACAAATAATCCTCTATCTGTATCTGTAGCAATTCCTACATTGATGTAATCTTTATAAACAATTTCATGCTTATCCATATCTACAGATGAGTTGAAGATTGGGAATTCCTTCATAACTACGGCTAATGCTTTTACCATATATGCCATGAATGTTAGACGGACATCGCGTTCTGCAGCAAGTTCCTTGTACTTCTTGCGATGTGCCCATAATTTATCAACAATTACTTCATCAAATACATGCACATGTGGAATTTGAGATACTGAACGTACCATTGCATTTGCTGTTGCTTTGCGAATGCCTGACATCTTTTCACGTGTTTCAGGCCATTGAGCATCTCCAGCAGGTAACTTAGGAGCTGGTTGTGGTGCTGCTTCTTCCACAGCTGGTGTTGCTTCAGGAGCAGCAGCAACTGCACCACCATTAGCTTTAAAGGCATCAATGTCACTTCTCAATACTTGACCATGACGACCAGAACCTGGTACTAACTTTAAGTCAATTCCTTGTTCACGTGCATAACGACGAACTGCTGGCATTGCAAGAACTGGTAAGCTATGATCTGCAACTTGTGGAGTTGGTTGTGTATTTGGTGCTGGTGCGGCTTCCACTTTTTCTTCTTTTTCAGTTTCTGCAGCAGGAGCATCGTCAGCTACATTACCTTCTCCTTCTGCAACTTCTAATTCGATCAATGGTTGACCAACTTCAGCAGTTTCGCCTTCTTCAACTAATATTTTTGTTACTGTACCTGAAACTGGAGAAGGAATTTCTTCAACTGATTTATCATTTTCAATTTGAACTAAATCTCCATCGACTTCCACCTTGTCACCAGGTTTTACATGCCATTCGCCAATTGTACCTTCTGCAATACCTTCACCGATATCTGGCAATTTAAATTGATATTTACTCATTATTTCACCCTCCAAATTAGAAGTTCACAACTTCTTTAACTTTCTCTACGATATCTTTCTTGTTTGGTAACCATGTACTTTCAGCTTCACTAAATGGATATGGTGTGTCAGGAGCACTCACACGACCAATTGGTGCTTCTAATGAAAGAATACCTTTTTCTGCAATTAATGAAGCTACCGCTGGAGAAATTCCTGCTTGTGCTTGTGCTTCTTGGACAAGTACAACACGGCCTGTCTTCTTAACAGAAGCTAAAATTGTTTCTTCATCAAGTGGAGATACTGTACGTAAATCAACAACTTCAGCGTTAATTCCTTCTTTAGCTAAATCTTCAGCTGCTTTCAAACTTTCTTGAACCATGTAACCATATGTTATGATGCTTACATCGCTACCTTCACGCTTAACTGCTGCTTTGTCCAATGGTACGATGTATGCTTCATCTGGAACTTCTTCTTTAACTGAACGATATAATTTCATATGTTCTAGGAATACAACTGGATCATCAGAACGAATAGCTGAAATTAATAATCCCTTAGCATCATATGGACCAGATGGAATAACTACACGTAAACCTGGTGTTTGAGCCATCAAACCTTCTAAACTATCAGAGTGAAGTTCAGGTGTATGAACCCCACCACCAAATGGAGCTCTAAATGTAACAGGCATCTTACGAGTTGCTCCCATACGATAACGTTCACGGGAGATTTGTCCTGCAATTGAATCCATTACTTCAAAAACAAAACCAAAGAATTGAATTTCAGGAACTGGACGAAAACCAGTGAAGGCTAAACCTGCTGCTAAACCACCAATACCAGATTCAGCAAGTGGTGTATCAAACACTCTATCTTCTCCGTAAATTTCTTGAAGTCCATCAGTTGCACGGAAAACACCACCGTTTTTACCAACGTCTTCCCCAAATACTAAGACCTTGTCATCACGCTTTAATTCTTCATCCATTGCCGCTGTAATAGCTTTAATCATTGTTGTTTTAGCCATGGTTATTCAGCCTCCTTCTTTGTGTATTTATCAATTTGTTCTTGAATAGTTGCAGGTGTATCAACAAAGACATTCTTTAGATATTCGCTAACTTTTTGCTTAGGTGCTTTTTCTGTTAGAACCATTGCTTCATCGATTTCTTTGTTTACTTCTTCTGTCCATGCCTTTTCTTTTTCTTCAGACCATAGACCCTTCTTATCTAAGTAAGTACGCATACGAATTAATGGATCTTTTTCTTTCCATTCTTGTTCTTCTTCAGCTGTACGATAACGCTTAGGATCATCACCAGATAAAGTATGTGGTCCGAAACGATATGTTAATGTTTCAATTAATACTGGACCGTTACCAGCTGCTGCATATTCACGTGCAGCCTTCATTACTGAATACATTGCTAGTGCATCCATTCCATCTACTTGAACAAATGGAATTCCAGCTGCCACACCTTTTTGAGCTAATGTTTTAGCAGCTGTTTGTTTTGCACGAGGAACTGAGATAGCGTATCCATTATTTTGTACTACAAAAATTGCTGGAGCTTTAAATGCACCTGCGAAGTTGATACCTTCGTAGAAATCACCTTGGGAAGTACCACCATCACCTGTGTATGTATAAGCTACATTCTTAGAACCCTTTTTCTTCAATCCTAAAGCAATTCCTGCAGCTTGAACATATTGAGCACCGATAATAATTTGTGGTGGTAATGCATTGAAGTTTTCAGGATATTTATTTCCATCAACATGACCACGTGACCATAAGAATGCTTTGTATAAAGGCAATCCATGTAATACCAATTGTGGAACATCACGGTATGCTGGAAGGATATAGTCTTCTTTTTCCATTGCAAATTCTGATCCAATTTGAGAAGCTTCTTCACCTGCAGTAGGAGCAAAGAAACCTAGACGTCCTTGACGATTCAATTTAGTTGAACGTTCGTTTAGGACACGAGACCAAACCATTTTCTTAAATAATTCAACAATTTGTTCATCACTTAAATCAGGAAATAGATCCTTGTTAACAACATTTCCATCATTATCGAGAACACGCACTGTTTCAAACTTGTCATCAACGATGTTTTTTAATTTATCAAAATCAATACCAGCCATCTTGAAAACCTCCTTAATAATTAGCGATATTTTCCGAACTCGTTTTTATTTTATATAACGCTTACAATGTTATTATACCTTATTTTTTTAAAATGTTAATTTTGTTTTTTTTTGCACAATAGATTTTATGGCATATAATGCCGACTTATCAATATTTATAACTTTAAATTAAGTTCAAAAAAATTTATGAAGATCTATATTTGTTATCGTTATCACAAAAATGATTACAAGCTTAACATGCCTATTTAATCAAATTAAAAAAGACTAACCTATTGTTAATCATCACATAATTTTATTAACTTTGTGATTTTTCCAATAAATTAGTCTTTTATAATTATTTAGTTATCACGCTTATTCTTGCGTTTAAATCCGAATAAACCTGCTAAACTCATTAAGATTAATCCTACTAAACTAGCAGTATTATCTTTTTGATCACCAGTTTGTGGTAGTTTTTGGCTTGATACTTCAGTGCTTACCTTATCTTTAGAGTTAATAGTATTTTTGAAATCATTAGACTTCTTAGTTTCAGTTTCTACTTTACTTTCTTTACCATTGTTATCGTTCTTATCAACTTGGTTTGTATTCTTTGTAGAATCTGTACTATTTTTCTCATATACAAAGGTGATTTCTAAAGTCTTACCAAAAATACCATGAACCAATTTGCTCTCAGAAATTAAGTGGTAACCAGCAATTTCTAAGGCTTGAGTAGTAAACTCATTTCCTTCTTTACCAGATACAGTTCCAGTATCGGCAAGCTTATTTCCCATGTTGTCTTCATAATTAATTACCACATTTACGACATTAGCTTTATATATTACAACTTCTGTCGTATTGCTATCATTAATTGTTACTTCTTTAGCTGGTACGCTTGTCTTATCTGGAGTGTAGCCAGCCTTTTCTGGTGTCTTCACTTCGTCGAAGCTTTGACTTGGAACGTCTGTGTTCCAAATTACTTGGTCTGTTACTAGATCTTTATCGCCTGGTTGAGTGAACGTTAAACTTTGACTCTTGGTACCTAGTAAATTACCTTTTTCATCTCGGTACTCTATTGTTCTAGTTACCACGTTGTCTCTAGTAACTGCTTCATGTTTATGCTTCAAATGTATTGTTACTACGTTACTTTCGTCTGTACCATCATCTGGGAAAGTGTAATCCGTTGGATTTCCTGCTACTTCCTCATAATTTTCTGGTACTTCTGGGGTAACCTTTACGGTTTCTCCTGTCTTGCCAGATATACTACCTTGCTTGACTTCTTGTCCACCGTTGTCATCATCCACATATACTACTCGACCGGTTTGTTCATTTGCTTTATATACTACAGTTTCTGTGTAATCTTTAGTATCAAATGTTACTGTTTCACTTGGAACAACAGCTTTATCTGGAGTGTAGCCTGCCTTTTCTGGTGTCTTCACTTCGTCGAAGCTCTGACTTGGAACATCTGTGCTCCAAGTTACTTGGCCTGTTACTAGATCTTTGTTGCCTGGTTGAGTGAACGTTAGACTTTGACTCTTAGTATCTAGTAGATTACCTTTTTCGTCTCGATACTCTATTGTTCTTGTTACCACGTTGTCTCTAGTAACTGTTTCATGTTTATGTTTCAAATGAATTGTTACTACATTACTTTCATCAGTACCATTTTCTGGGAAGGTGTAATCCGTTGGATTTCCTCCTACTTCCTCATAATTTTCTGGTACTT